>CAWKCH010000003.1:0-208858 GCA_963848105.1 Candidatus Bathyarchaeota archaeon | reverse complement strand
GAGAATTTGATCTTGCTCTTTTTGCCATTCGTCTTCTAACAACTTCAGTTTCCATATATGACTGAATCGGATTACCATTGAGTTTTAAGAAACCATCCGATACTGGAAATTGTGCTACAACTTCAGAGTCAGCAGTAATCAGAAAAATAATTTTTCCTTTTGCTTTTGCCCGACAACTAACTAAGAGATTACCACATTTTGATTCACCTTTTCCACTACTTTTCAATAATGAATGAAAAAGATCATCTGGATTAACTTCGTATTTTACGCAAAGGAAAGCTAGATATTCGCCTTCTGATTTTTTTTGCCGCAATTCTTTTCACATTCCAAGTTAACAAAGATAAATGTTTCAATATTATGCAATCAGAACAATCAAGAGCAAAAGTGTGCTTATTTGTTAAACTTGGCTTTTTCTCTAAAGAATCCCGACTGTTGCAATAGTATGCGTGAAATCATATATTAGTATGACTGGAAAGAACTGGTTATAAAATTGAAAGTTGTAATATAACTCTCTTTTTTAACAATATAATTAACAAAACAAATGATAATTGACGATACAAATACGCATTTTTTATTATTTCTAAAAAAATCAAAAAAAACAAAAAATAGTTTTTTTTTAAAATGTTTTAAGAACAATACTTCTTAGTCGACTATGTTTTTCTAGAAAACTAATTATCTTCATGGAAACTGATACTATCTGCTCATCAAATAATCGAGTAAACACAAGTGAAAAAACAAAAACAAAAATACCCAAAAAAACTGCTTGAACAAAATCAATCGTTCCCAGATAAAGAATCACAGAAAAAGTAATTAAAGCACTTATTAAACCCATAAAAAGCGAACGAAGCACAAAATACAATCTTTGTGTTCTAACAGATTTATTGAGAATCATTAAAACTGAGTTTTTTCTTTTCTCACATTCTAAGTCCAATTCTTTTTGGGAAACTTTGTTAATTCCTTTTTCTAACTTAATTGATTCACATACTTCATTCATCAATATTCTATCAAGCTCTTCTTGCATAGCTTGAATTAAAGCATCATCAAGATCAAGATCAGTATGGTTCAATATTCATTACTCGCTATCTAACAACAATCAAATTATAACAATCACCTACTTATTCGAGTTTCGTTAACCAAAAAACATCTTTTCAAAAAAATTATTTTTTTTCAGATATAATAATCAAAAATAATTCTTAAGAAAGTATAACCCCTAAAAATAAAGTATAAAATAAAATATATCGAAATCAATAATCATAATTTAATAATATTTAACTAATAATTACTTCTAATTAAATCGATAATATTTTTATATTGGTCAAAGAAGTTTATTGTTTGAAACTTGTTTTTCCTTGTTCGGTGTGAATTTGTGAATCATGAGAGAAAAAGGTGAGGAAATCAGAAACAGATTGCCACGACTTGTTATGAGTCTTATAATGGGAATTATTTTTTGGATGCTGAGTGTATTCATACCCCCTACTCTTAGTGAAGTAATTATTCCAGGTATTGATACCCAGGCTTCATTTCTTGTGTGGATTCTCATGATACTAATTATGGGTATTTTCTTAATTCGTGTTTTGTCTGACGCTCTAATTTTGGGCGATATACTTACTGATGTATTTGTAAGCAAATTGGGTATAAAGGAAGAAAGATCACCTAAAAGGGCAGCTCGCGAATTTGTGTACATCATTATCATAGTACTTGTGGTTACTGCAATTTCTCCAATAATATCTACAGTGGAGAATTACGGAGTTTACTTTAATGCAATACTAATCTACGTTGGGCTTGGACTAGTTATTGTCTTCATTTATGATATTGGAAGAATACTATACACAATTCTTGAAAATAAAGCAGAAGCAATTGCTGATCAATTAACAAAGAACCCGCAAAATAACAAGAAAAGGGATTAAAATGGATACTATAGTCATTATTCTGCTTCTTATCTATGTTTTGATAATTCTTATTTCCATTCTTGGACTTACATCAATGTCTGTAGCAGCATTAATTGGTGCTGTTCTTACCGCGTGGTTTGGAATACAATATGGCATATTCGATTATGAAGGAGCATTAGGTTTTGTTGATTTCCAACTTTTAGCGCTATTGATAGGCACTATGATCGTTGTAGAAGTAGCTAAAAGAGGAGGGTTATTCAATGTTTTTGCGTTGTATGCAATAAAAATTTCTGGAGGTCATCCAGGCAGGCTTTTTGTGTCAATCTGTGTTGTTTCAGCTCTTGTATCAATGTTTCTAAGTGATCCCACTGCGATGCTACTAGTAGCTGCTGCTACTGTTACAATAACCAAACTCCTGAAGTATGATCCAACCCCATATTTTCTTTCGGCAGCAATTATGATAAACCTAGGTGGAACAAGTACGCTTATTGGATCAGTTAGTAACATGATCATTGGACTTGAAGCTGAAATCACTTTTTTAGAATTCTTAAGTTATCTTGGTATTAATGAACTCATGTTATGGGGAATAACAATTTTAGCACTTTACTTCATTTTTAGGTCACGGTTAGGTAAGAAGAAAAAACTTCCGGAGTATGATCCAATGGAAGGTGTTAAAGATCAGAAAATTTTTTCCAGATCAATAATAATCTTGGTACTATTGGTAATTCTTTTCATTTCTGTTGATTTGATAGGTGTAGGGCCTGAAGCAGTAGCTTTAGGGTGTGGCATACTTGCCCTGTTGGTTAGTCGTGTTGATCCTGCAGAAATTTTTAGAGAATTAGATTGGGAAACAGTTTTCTTTATAGCTGGATTCATGTTTATTGTCGGAGGTTTAGAACAAACACAATTCTTGGGAGACCTATCAACCCAACTTTTCGATTTTGCTGCAGGCAGTTCTCTAATTGCTACCCAGTTGACATTATGGGTTAGTGGAGGTGCAAGCGCATTTGTCAGCAATATAGCTGTTGCTTTAACCTTTACTCCAATCGTTAGTGCTCAAGCACTTTCAGGATTAAACATAGAGGCCATTTGGTCAGCACTAATCTTAGGTACAAATCTAGGTGGAGCTACTACACCATTTAGCGGGGCTGTTATGATGATGGCAGTGGGAACATTAAAAAGAGAAAAAATAGAAATTCACTTTTCTGATTTCATAAAAGTGGGGGTAATCACAACCTTGATTCAATTAAGTTTTTCTAGCATCTATCTAATTCTTAGATTTGGTTTAATATAGTAGGGGATAAAAAATATGTGGAAAGTTAAAAAGTGGTTTGAAGAACAAACAGCCTCAAAGAAAGAATATGAACAAGAAAAAAGAGATTTCATAATGGCAATTGGAAAACCGTTTATAACTTTGAAAATAGAATTACCTAACGGTTTTGATGATCAAAGACATGCCTTTTTAAAGCTAGAAGAGGATTGCGAATTCATTGATGAAATAAAAGAGCATGTCAAAAAAAACTTACTTCTTAAAAAGCAAATGAACAAGTTAGCACATTCAAAAAAAATGGAGAAAGAGAAAGCTAAAAAAAGTAAGTAATATGAGAAATCATATCTGTTTATAAAGATAATAAAAACATCAAACAATAATTTATTGAAATATATTAGAAATATTTTTTTTAAACAAAAAAAAAGTGAAAATGCATAATTGCATTATGTTTCTTTAGACATTTTCTTCGCTAGAGTAAAAGCTATAGGAATAAGCATTATTCCCATTGCAATTGCAAAAGCCCAAGAAATGTTTGCGATCACATTAGTTACACCTGGATAAGTAGCAAATATTGCGCCTGCACCGATAATCAAGAAAATGCTATAAAGAATAAACTTTGCATATCCGGCAACACCTTTGAATTCTGCATAGTCGTCTGTAATTGATTTTATCAGACCATCAGTAAGAGATACACCTGCACCAATTATTACGAAACCTAGTATCAGAGGATATACTGTACTACCTGAAAGCAACATTGTATCAAGAGCTAACAGAAGAATAAACGCTATCAAACCTATCATTAGTAGATTTTTTAGCATATCGGCAATTTCAGATTTTTCAGCAGGAAACATTGGTTTCAAAGTTTGTCCAATTAAACCAGCTAAAAAGTCAACTAGCACGGTTCCAAAAATTATTATTAGAATTCCAGCTAGAAGTCTGGGCAGATAGTCAGCTATTGTAGACAGGTAAACACCTGTAGTTCCACCTATACCTACAATTTGAATCGCTAGAGTTACCCCAATTATTGTAATGAAAGCTTTTAGCATTCCGCCAACTAGATTTGATAAATCTAAACCTGAATTTTTAAAAGCTCTACCTGTAACGGTTTTATCAAAACTTTTTTCTATTCCAAGTTTTTCGACTACTTTGTTTCCAGCTTTTCCAACAATTGTTCCTATACCGTAAGCTACCAGAATCACTATAATAGCGCCAAGAATCGCGGGGATCGCAGCAATTATGTCTCCAACCATATCGGATAACATATCAACAACTTGTAACATTATTTTATCACTAATGATAGTAGTGTTTTAACCTTTATAAAGCATTTCATACTAAATTCTAACTAAATTTTAACATAAAAATAAATAAAAAAATGATTTAAAAAAAATAGTTTAAAGAAAATATTTAAATTTTAGAGGAAAATTGAAAAACATTAAATAATCATTAAAGAGATTTTTTGATAATAGTAAAACGATTTTAAAGATGAAAGATAAAAATCGCAAAAAACGTTAACTACTTTTTAACCAGATGGAAGAAACAAAAAAATGGAATCTACAAATAGAAAAAAAAGTCCAAATGTTAGAATTCGAAGTTTAGTATTGATTTTAGCAGTCGGTATTTTAATCGGAGGTTTCAGTGGATACCTTTTTGGATACTATCTAATCACATCAGAAAATGAAAATATTAAAAATCAACTTACAAACATAAGAAATCAAATAAATGATATGCAAATTGAAGCCAACTATAAAAACGAGAACACTAGTGAATTAATTGAGGAGCTTCAAGGGAAACTAGCACTTATTCAAGAACAAATCGATGATCTAAAGGGAGAAGTTAACAATTCAGATCAAAAATTAATCGAGACTTCAAATGAAATATCAAGCCTTGAAGTACAAATATTATTGCTTTTAGAACAAATAGGTAATTTGCAATCTACATTTGAGAATACAATTCAAGATTTTTACTCAAGTTCAAGTGAAAATATCTCGATTAGTTTGCTGTTCGAACAAGTAAGAGAATCTGTAGTTGTTATTCAAGGAATAATACCTCAGATCCCAAGTTCAATATTAGTTCAAGGATCAGGATTTGTTTACAATCACAGCGGAAACATGGTTATTTTAACAAATAATCATGTTATAGAAAATACCGACACTATTACTGTCACCTTTACAAATGGAGAGTCATACGACGCGACTATTTTAGGTTCAAATCCAAATAACGATTTTGCAATTCTTACAATAAATGCTCCCCAAGAAATATACAAACCCTTGGAAATAATAAGCTCATCAACACTAAAAGTTGGACATTCGGTAATAGTTGTTGGAACCCCATATGGACTTGAGGGTTCTTTAAGTAACGGAATTGTTAGTGCTTTAAACAGAACTATTAGTATTGATGAAATAGTCATGACCAATATCATTCAAACAACAACACCATTAAACCCCGGAAATTCAGGAGGACCACTCATGAATTATAATGGACAAGTTGTAGGCATCTCAACAGCTATTGTAGAAGAATCACAAGGAATAGGATTTGCAATTCCATCCAACACAATCCTATCGGATATTCAAATAATCTTTGGTTGAAATAAAGAAATTAATTCATAAAATAAGATTGAACTATGCATTGGTTTTTTTGGAATTGCGATTGTTTGACGAACTTACATCTGTCATTTGAAAAACTATTAACCTTAATGATGATTACCTTATCACTAAATTCTAGAAAATGACACACAATATTGGGACACATAAATGGAATAAATAAAAAACAACACCTAAAAAGTCAATCCCAACGTCAAAATTCCAAAATAGATAAATAAAATGGCGCCGGGAGGGGGATTTGAACCCACGCGGCCCCAAGAGGCCACAAGCTGATTGGTGCATAAAGTGCATCTCCAAGCTTGCTCCCTACCAGACTAGGAGACCCCGGCATAGGACTAAATCATAATTAATGGTTTTTATTATAGTTTATTCATATGAAAAAGCGATTTAATTAGTATAGAAGTTAGATTATTTCTCCTTTCAAGATACGATAGCCAGATCCTCTCGAAATAATAGCACAATTTCCAAAAGCTTCATTAAAAATTAGAGGAAGAGTTTTTTTACCAATTTTGGATCGAATAACCATCTGAAATAAACCTCCATTTGCTAATACTTTAGGTGCCCCTAGCACCATTTTTTTTACAAGATCCATTCCTGCACTAACTGGAGGATTCAATAAAACACAATTAAAAATTAAACCCTCAACAGGTTCATATAAATATCCCCGTCTGACTTTCGCATTAATTATTCTATTTTTTTTGATATTTTTTCTTGATAGAGCTACAGCACGAGAGTTAACATCGGTCATAATTACTTGCAATTTTTGGTTAGTTGACGCAGCTACTATCCCAATAGCGCCATATCCACATCCTAAATCTAATAGTGTACCCTCTTTAGGTAGAATCATTTTTTCAACAAGTAGTCTGGTTCCAGAATCAATTCGTTTTTTAGAAAAAACGCTTGAACTAGTAGAAAACATGAAATCATGGCCTCTTAATATTGTTGAGAATGAAGAAATTATGAATCTTGATTTGGGATCTGTAGAAAAATAGTGTTCAGGAGATTGCTTGTCAATACTCATTTCGAACTACCGCTTCTCCAAACTCTAGGGTACAATCCTCGTGGCATCAAAACCCTATTCAAAGTTGCTACTGAACCATGATCCATATCTAGTATATTTTCTGTTGATTGCAGAGACTTTCCTAATGCGATTGCCTCTCCTTTCAAAGATAAAATTGCCAATAGATTATCTTTTTCAATACCTGAATCAACAGATAATACTCCTGGAGCAGTTAAATTGGCACCATGGCACAATGCATCAACTGCGGAATCTCTAACTACTATTTTAGGGGTTAAAGCTAATGCGCTTTCCATTGGTTGAACAAAACGTTGTAAGATCTTAACATCCTTTTTTTCTATCCATTCTTCAAACCAATAGGCCACTTTATGCAAAGTGACAAAACTACTTTGATTTTCACTATATGGACCTGCTCTAGTTCTACGTAATTCTTGCATGTGGGCTCCACAACCTAAAATTTCCCCCATATCATAACAGAGTTTACGAATGTAAGTACCAGCCTCACATCCAGTCTTGAAAAGAACATTTCGGCCATCTTTTTCAATAAAATCAAGATAATAAATTCGGCGAGTTCTTAGTTGTCGTTTAACTGCAGACCTTAAAGGTGGTTTTTGATAAATCTGGTCCTCAAACTCCACCATAAGATCTTTTATACTTTCTTCTTTAGCGTCACCATGGAGTTTCATAATACAAACGTATTCTTTACCACTTTTGAGAAGAGCCTGCACAACCTTTGTAGAGTCCCCTAATGTAATCGGTAAAACTCCAGTCACTTTAGGATTTCTCTGACTTACTATTAATAAGTCTCTAGAGTCCCGCCATGACCAATAGTTTTTAGCCGTAAAATTCTTTTTACCCAGGCTGCAACTTCGTGGCTAGTTGGACCAGCAGTTTTATCAAGATTTATTGTTCCATAGCGTAAATATTGATCTGATGGTCTCTCAAGGGGTATATGACCGTATGTTGGATCAGTTACTCCCTCTGCTTTTACTAGATGGTCTCGGTTTATAACCCAGGGAGGATTAGTTCTTGCTATATGAATTTACACTCCTAGAAGTATAGAAAAAGAGATTGAGGTATTAAGAGTTTAGATTAAGTTAGTGTTCACATACTATTGGTTGGGTCATTTCTTCTAACTTACCTGTAGTTTCTAATATTTGGGTTACTTCGTCATCTGATGAATCGCGTTTAATAACAATCTTGTCTTTTAGGGGTGCAATATGTTTTATACTTGCCCGTCTTCGTTTTACTCCTGTTACTTTTTTTGGTCCGGTTATCAATACAAACCCCTTATCGACTACTTCTATTATTATGCATTTTTTTCCAGCCTCTCGTCCAGCCAGTTTTAAACAAATTCTCCCAACTTCTATCGCAGGCATTTACATAAGTCTCCAGTCAAAATCTAAATTAAACAACAATATGCAAATATTTAAGCTTGATTTTTTTTACAAATTTATAAATATAAATAATCAACTTTTTTTTAAAAAAATTAAAAAAAATATGCAAAAATTGGAAAAATATGGAATATTAAGTCATCATTTCAAAAAAACTTGTTGAATAGAAAATTTTGATTAACTTAAAAATCTTTTAATAGCTTCATAAAGAACACTGGTACCAAAAATCAGATTTTTCACAGAAATACGTTCATCGATTCCATGTTCTCCCTTAACTATTCGATAGTATGGTTTTTCAGGAAGTCTGGGCTGAAAACCATAACACACACTTCCGATTTTTCGGAAGAATCGAGAGTCTGTTCCACCAGTCATTAATAAAGGAGAGATAACACATCCAGGTTCAAAATCCTTCAAAACAGATACAAGTATGTCATAGAAGTTAGTATCTATAGGAGAAACTGAAGGCTCTTGAATTTGCAGAATTTCGATCGAAATATTTTCTGAATTAATAGTTCTCAATAGCCCTTTTATTTTGTCTAATGTGGTATCTACATTCTGGCTTGGAAGAAGTCTACAATCAAAAGTTGTTTCGCATTCAGATGGAAGAACATTTTCTTTTAATCCACCTTTAATTATCGTTGGTGTAATAGTCATTTTAACTCGTGGGCGTATTTCTGTTACGAGGTCAAGATAATCTTTAGCGAGTTCATCTAATATTTTATCGATCTGTGTTGGATCTCTAATAATTCTGGAAAATGCGTTTTTAAGCTTAGGATCATCAGTCCCTAATTTAACTAAAAATTCTTGTAAAGAGTCATCTAATAAACCTTGAGGACTGTAATTGCTGAGTTTTTTTATAACTTTATTCATTAATAGTATTGCATTACTATCTTTGTCAGGCATGGATGCATGTCCTGGAATACCTTTTGTTTTAACTTTAAACCAGATAATCCCTTTTTCAGCAGTTTGGATGGTGTATAAAGTTCTGTTTTGAGTTGGAATTCCAATTCCACCACCTTCATTAATAACATAATTGGCAAATATTTTTTCTCGATAATTTTCTAAAAGATAATTAGCCCCTTTCATGCCACCTTTTTCTTCATCAGCAGTCGCAGCAAATATTAAATCTCCTTTTAAGGGTATATTATTTCTTTTCAAAAGTATAATGACCATTGCTTCTATGGCAGTCATACTTTTCATGTCCAAAGTTCCTCGACCCCATACAAAACCATCCTTTACTATTCCTTTAAAAGGATCAACACTCCAATTTTTTTTATTTGCTGCAACAACATCAAGATGAGACAGTAATAACAAACTGGGTTTTTCCCCAGTTCCATTCAATCTGGTGATAATATTGCCTCTGCCAGGTGCTGATTCTATAATATCACAATCAAAACCTTCATTTGACAATTTTTTATCAAGATAGTTGGCAGCAATAATTTCGTCTCCAGGTGGATTTGTTGTATCAATGCGAATTAGATCACTTAGAAGCATTGTTATTTCGTTTTCAAGTTTTTCAGATAAATTCAAAGACAAGGAAGAACCACTCACATCGAATTTAGTAAATCTTTAACTAAAGATTTTTTCGGTTTTTTCTGATAGAAGTAATATTAAATCAACAATACAAATATCAAAAATTGAAGATGAAGTTTATATATGAAAGAAGTTCCAGCTTAAGATTATTCAGGTTGGGCGTGAATGAAAGAATTAAAACCAATTGATTACAAGCTATTATTCGAATTGATGAAAAATTCTCATCGTAGTGATAGACAATTAGCTAAAGCGTTGAATGTTTCTCAACCTACTGTAACTCGAAGAAGAGCTATACTCGAAAAAGATTACATTGAAGGATATACGGTTATTCCTAAATTTGGAAAAATTGGATTTGAGATCGCATCATTTACTTTTCTAAAAAGCAAACTAAAAAGAAAAAATGGCAATACCCAAGAAGAATCCGTAGAAAAACTTAGAACATGGTATCAAAAACAACCAAATGTTGTAATGGTCCAAGATGGAAGAGGTATGGGCTGGGACATTATTTGTATTTCATTCCATGAAAGTTTTTCGTCTTTCTCTGAATTTACAAGAAAACAAGATTCTGAATTATCAGACCTTGTAATTGAAAGTCAAACTTTTCACGCTGATTTGAAGCATGGAATTTCAATAAAACCCTTCCGTTTAGAATATTTATCAGAAAAATAAGGATAAAAAAAAATCCTAAAATAAAACTGAAATAAACAAATACACACATAACAGATTAAAAAAGGCGTGGTCAATCGAACCAAGTCTTTAAAAATCTAGCCAACTATTTTTTAATCAAACTTTTTGCCAAATGACATTGCAAAAAAAGTTAAAGTTTATTATCTTTTTACACAATATATTCTAAAATAATTAAAGAGGTTCTTTTGAGGAAAGAAAATGATTGCTGAACAAACTATCAAATCACCCAGAATTCCTAATTCTGAACCAAGCAAAATCATTGGTTTAATTTCAGATACTCATGTACCATCCAGAGCAAAACGTATTCCAATGAAAGTTTTCAAAATCTTTGAAAAAGCCGATTTTATTATTCATGCTGGTGATCTAGTAGATTTATCAGTAATTGACAAACTAGAAGAACTTGCACCTGTCTTAGCAGTTCAGGGAAATATGGATCGACAAAAAGTTAGTGGTGCATTACCAAAAATTAATTCTATGAAGGTTTTAGATTGGAAAATTGGTGTAATGCACGATCCCAATACGCCGTTTGGAAAACGAAAAATTAGAGAAATTGCGGATCAAAATGGATTTGACATATTTGTTTATGGGCACACACATAATGCTAAAATAAAATGGGAAGGAAAAATACTATACATTAATCCAGGTAGTCCTACTGATCCTGATAGACCATTTATAAATAAACCATCAGTGGGTTTGCTTAAACTAACAAAAAAAACAATTAAACCTGAAATTATTTTTCTATAAAAATTTTTCATCATTTCAGATTTAAAGAATAACTTATTATTCTCAAATAGACAGGTTTACTTTAATCAATCTCTCTCAATACTCCAATAGTTGGTACTGCGCTGTTTTTAAAAGCTAATTTTAGGAAAAGAGTACTAAAGGAAAAAGGAGTTAAGTATAGTGGAAAATTGCAGAAATCCTTGGAAGAATAGCTGTCAAAGTGAAAACATTAAGCTATACATATTAGTTGAAGGAGAAAAATTGCCAATTTGTAAACATTGTTGGAGTGGCATTGCTG
Organism: Candidatus Bathyarchaeota archaeon; assembly: GCA_963848105.1. Lineage (GTDB taxonomy): Archaea > Thermoproteota > Bathyarchaeia > Bathyarchaeales > Bathycorpusculaceae > AD8-1. Next base: position 197,446 of record CAWKCH010000003.1, on the reverse strand, counting down.
AACAAAAAAAAGAGTGGGGAAATTAAATTTTGGAAAATTTTAGTTTGAATAGCGCAAAATCTTTTCTCGGAAAAAACGTAAACTTGCATCTAAAAGATGGTGCAGTAATAATTAATGTTCAATTAACGAAAATTAAAAATAGTGAGTATGGAAAAAGAAAATTAGTAGAATATTCAGTTTATGGTAATAGAGAAATAAACATAATTCCATTAAGAAATATTGCTTGGGCAAAATTGTTAAATTTGAATCTTATTCAAGCAGCAGGATAAAATAGAACTTTTTTTAATAATTAAAGAGATCTAAACAACAAAAACTGAATATATCTCAGAACATAGTCTTTTGTATGGAATGTTTGGAATGCGGAGATTGCTGTCTAGAAACTGAAATGTTACTTTCCAAAAAAGATATTAATAGATTGGAAAAAAAAGGTTTTAAAACTAAGTATTTTTCTCGACAAAATAATGAAGGATACATTGTCCTTAAAAATCGAAAAGGGCATTGTATTTTTTTTGATCCTGAACAAAAAAAATGTAACATTTATGAAGATAGACCATTGGGTTGTCGATTATATCCTATAATATTTGACGATATGAAAGGAATAATCGTAGATACACTATGCCCAGCAAATAGCAAATGGACTGAAAATAGAAAAAACCAGAGAGGAAAGAAAGTAATTAAATTGCTTAAAAAGATTGATTCTGAAGCAAAACAAAGATGTTCTTCTTAATTTTTTCCAACAGTTTTAAATAATTCTAACTTAACCCTTTCAAGGGTGAAGCATAATGCCAAGTACAGTCATTTTAGGTGCCTTCTGGGGAGATGAGGGCAAAGGAAAAATAATTTCTTATTTAGCACTTAAAGATAAACTCGATTTTTGTGTAAGAACAGGATCGGTGAATGCGGCTCATACAGTCTGGTTGGAAGGAAATCGTTATGCACTACATATGGTCCCTGCCGCGTTTATAAATGAAAATACTAGATTATTAATTGCTCCAGGAGCCAATGTGCACATTGCAAAATTCTTTGAGGAAGTTGAATTAACAAAGGTTAAGGGACGCATTGGTATTGATAAGTTCTCTTCGATAATCGAGGAAAAACATTCGTTGCAAGATAGAACTAGTGCTCACCTTAAAGGTCTCGGTACTACAGGATGGGGGGTTGGTCCTGCACTGGAAGAGAGGGCTAGAAGAACAGCTAAACTTGCAAAAGATATCCCAGAATTAAAACAGTATATTTCTGATGTAACAAAAGAGATTAACGATGGTATAGATGCTGGAAAGAATGTTTTATTAGAGGGAACTCAAGGTTTCATGCTTTCTCTGTTTCACGGTACGTACCCATATGTAACTGGGAGAGATACTGGAGCTTCTGCTATTGCTTCAGAAGCAGGAGTTGGGCCAACAAGAATTGATGATGTAATAATTGTGTTCAAAGCATTTATTACTAGAGTTGGAACTGGCCCATTACCTGGTGAAATGTCAAAAGAAGAAGCTCGCAAAAAAGGATGGTTTGAGGTTGCAGCTGGGACAGGACGTGATCGGAGATCAGCTCCATTCGATTTTGATCTAGCTCGAAAAAATGCACGGATAAATGGTGCAACTCAGGCTGCACTAACAAAACTTGATTGCATTTTTCCAGAGTGTCGAAGTGTTAGAAACTTTGATGAGCTCCCTAAGAAAGCTATTGAGTTTGTTAAAGAAGTTGAAGTGAAATCCAAAGTCACTGTAACCTTAATAGGAACAGGTCCAGACGCGTTGGACATAATCGATAGAAGGAAATAGGAAACTTTTTCTTTCAAAAAGGTTACCTCTCTATTCTAGAGGAAACTAAATGAATAGATCAGACAATATTAACAAAGCTTCAACAAGTCTTTTCATACTTCTTTTTATAGCAGGTTTGCTGGTTGGCGGACTATTAAGCATCTATATTACCTTTCAAGAAATCACTGAATTAACTGATAAAGTAGATTTTTTGGAAGAACAGATTGTTAACCAAAATGGAGTTCAAAACATTACCTACCAAGATATAACGATTTATCAGAATTCCTCAGCTCTTGTAGAGCTATATCAAAATGTAAAAGAGTCAATAGTTCTAGTTCAAGGTATAACAAATGAGGGAGGAGTTCAAGGTTCAGGTTTTGTGTATACCTATCTAAACAGAGAGGTGGTAATTACAAATTATCATGTTGTACATGATACATCAAGTTTAAGTGTAACTTTTTCAAATGGAAATGGTTACGAAGCTACAATATTAGGAATTGATCCTTATGTGGACTTAGCGGTTCTTTCGGTTGATGCTTTAAGTGTTGAGTTTAAACCTATTGAAATAGTTAGTTCATCTTCATTACGAGTGGGAGAAATGGCTATTGCTATCGGGAACCCGTATGGATTGGTAGGGTCACTTACAACAGGAGTAGTTAGTGCTTTGGGAAGAACCCTCACAGAAGTGTATGCAGGGGGATATTCCATTCCAAATATTATACAAACTAGCACACCTATTAACCCTGGAAATTCAGGTGGTCCACTTTTGAATGCAGTAGGAAAAGTAATTGGAATAACAACGGCAATCGCTGAAGAATCACAGGGATTAGGATTTGCTATTCCATCAAATACTATGTTAAGAGAAATTCCAGATTTGATTAATACTGGAACCTATGGCGGACATTCTTATCTAGGGGTATCAGGCCAAGATATGAACTATAATCGAGCTAAAGAGATGGGTTCAAGCATAACTTTTGGGTGGAAAATAGAAACAGTGACAACTGGAGGTCCATCTGAGGGAATTTTAAGAATTAATGATATAATTACCGAATTAAATGGAACAAAAATAAGAAATAATGATGAACTAGCGAGTTATCTTTCTGATAAAACATTGCCAGAAGAAACATTAGTACTAACAGTATTAAGAGATAGTTCAACAATAGAGTTAATAGTTATTTTAGGAACAAGACCGGCTCCACCTATTTAATTTCCTAGCAAGAGAACAAAAAAATATACTAAAAAAATAAAGGGGATTAAAATGACAGATATTTGGGCTAAACCATATCATGTTATAATAGAAGTGGAAAACAGAGATTGTCGAATAATTAAAAAATGTGCTAAACTAGGGCTAAAAAATTTAAGAGTAACTGATATTAGAGCACCAAAAACTGGGTCAATAAAGCATTTAATAGAATTAAACTCCGATCAAGTGAAGAAAATTCCAGAAGACGAAAAAATAGTTGCATCCAGAGGCAAAAGTAAAGGGAAACAATCTTTGTGGTTTGAAAGCAAGGGATGTGAAGTTTGTGAAACAATTCTGTCTCGTGACGCATTTTTAATTTCTGGAAAAAGTATTGAGAATTTTACAATTATGTACAGTTTTATAGTACCAACTTTTGAAGCCTATAGAAAAATAATAATTGCTTTGGAAAAAACAGGTCATAAAGTAAAAATATTAAAAAAAGGTAGTTTTAAACCAAGGACAGGAATATTAACTGAAAAACAGGAAAAAATTTTTTGGTTATTATTAAAAGGGGGTTTTTTTGAGTATCCACGCAAAGTTGGACTTAAAGAACTCTCAACTAAAATAGGAACAAGCCCATCGGCCCTCTCAGAAATGACTAGAAGAGGTACCAGAAGATTATTAGAAAATTATTTTGAAGAAAAGGCTTCTTCAAAAATAGATTAAAGAAGTTTTTATGTTTATTAAACAAAGACCATACAAATAATATTAATTTATCCCGTATAATTTCGGGATAAAGTCTATCTGTGAGGGTGAGATAGAATATATGTGCATTAAAAATGAGCGAGAACCAAATGTTTTGTTATCAATGTGAACAAACAGCAAAAGGGAAAGGCTGTACATCTATGGGTGTTTGTGGAAAAACCCCGGAAGTAGCAACACTACAAGATTTATTGATATATTTGCTAAGAGAGGTTTCACAATTATCTATAGAAGTTAAAAAAATTGGAGTTACCGATGAAAAAACAGACGTATTTGTTTGTGAAGCACTATTTGCTACACTCACCAACACAAATTTTGATCCAGAAAGCATTATTGAATACATAAAGAAATCTTCTAAAATAAAAAACCAATTACAAAATAAATTAAAAGAATCAGGTAAAAAAATGGATTTTAAGAATAAAACCATTAACTTTGAACTGGAACAAACCAAAGAAGGTTTGATTAAACAAGGTAAATTGGTTGGAATTAATTCAGATTCGACTGTCGATCCTGATCTACATTCGCTCCAATGGTTACTAACATACGGATTAAAAGGTTTAGCAGCTTATACTTTTCATGCTTATGGTCTTGGGAAAAAAGATAACAAAGTTTTTGACTTTATTTATCAAGGTCTTGCAGCTCCTTTAGACAGTTCATTGAGTGTAAATGATTATATTGGCTTAGTAATGAAATGTGGCGAGGTTAACATACGAGCTATGGAACTTCTAGATGCAGGAAATACTGAAACGTATGGTCATCCAGTTCCAACTAAGGTTCCTCTTGGAGTGAAAAAAGGGAAAGCAATTTTGGTATCTGGACATAATCTTCCAGACTTAGCCGAAATTTTAAAACTTAGTGCAGGAAAGGGAATTAACGTTTACACCCATGGAGAAATGCTACCAACACATGCTTATCCGGAATTAAAAAAGTATCCACACTTCTATGGTCATTATGGTACAGCTTGGCAAAATCAAAGACGGGAATTTATGGAATTTCCGGGGTCAATACTGATGACAACAAATTGCATTCAAAAACCTGTGGAGAATTACATGAATAACATCTTCAGCACTGGCCCAGTTTCATGGCCAGGTGTAACTCATGTTTCAAAAGATGAGTTGTCGACTGTTATAAATAGAGCATTAGAACTTCCTGGTTTCTTATCAGACGCTAATGGAAAAAATGTAACAGTTGGATTTGGCAGAAATGCTGTTCTAGGTGTAGCAGAAAAAGTGATTGAAGCTGTTAAAAGTGGAAAAATAAAGAAATTCTTACTAGTAGGTGGATGTGATGGTGCAAAACCTGGAAGAAGTTACTACACCGATTTTGTTGAAAAAGCTCCAAAGGATACAATCATATTAACACTTGCATGTGGCAAATTTAGATTCTTTGATAAAGAGCTGGGAACGATTGAAGAGATTCCTAGACTTTTAGATATTGGACAATGTAATGATGCCTATTCTGCTGTTAAGATCGCCCAGGCATTAGCTGATGCGTTTAATATTGGTATTAATGAGTTACCATTATCCATGGTACTTTCATGGTATGAACAAAAAGCTGTTGCTATCTTGTTATCCCTGTTACATTTGGGGGTAAAAAATATTAGGTTAGGACCAAGCTTACCAGCTTTCATAACTCCAAATATACTAAACGTATTGGTTGAAAAATTCAATATAATGCCAATTACTACTGCTGAAGAAGATTTGAAAGCTATAATGAACACCTAAACTGCATAAAAATAGATATAGTCAGAATGAAAAAATAAAACATTTTTTCCCCTTTCTCATTTATGAGGAAGTGGTCATAATTATTAATTTTTTCTTTTTTTGTAATTCTATAATACGATTTTTATAAAGAATAAAACACTCACTAAAAAATTTAGGGGCACCTAAATCTTTATTAAGCCAACGACAATATTTAGGCAAGCCTAACATTTGTGATGAATCATGACTCGAAGCGTTGAAGATTACCTGAAAATTGTATACGAAATTTCAAGAGAGGAAAAAGTAGCACACACTTCAAAAATATCAAAAGCGTTACGAGTCGCTCCAGCAAGTGTCACTGAAATGCTAAAAAAACTTGCTGAAAAAGATTATGTAAAATATTCTCCATATCATGGAACAACCTTAACAAAAAAAGGTCTAAAAATTGCTAAAAAAACTGCTCGAAAACATAGGTTGCTAGAAAGATTTTTACATGATGTTTTAAAAATTGAGAAAATCAAAGTCCACGAACAAGCTTGTGAAATGGAACATACACTATCAGATGACGCTGAAGAGTCACTTTGCAGATTTCTTAAACATCCTGACAACTGTCCTGACGATGGAAAAATAATTCCCCCATGTGATCTTAAAATAAGCAGCTGTGCAGAATGTGTACAATTGCATAAAAAAGGATTAGAAGAAGTAGGAAAACATAAACAAAACTTGATACCAATAAACGAGTTAAAAGATGGCCAATTCGGCAAAATATCTTTCATTAGAGGTGGCCACAAAGTACTTCAAAGACTCTTAGACATGGGACTAACTCCAGGTACAAGAATAAATGTATTAAGAGTTGCACCATTGGGTGGTCCTGTCGTATTATCAGTCAGAAGCTCAAAATTAGCAGTTGGTAAAGGCATTGCTAAAAAAGTTTTTGTTGAAGTAGAAAAGCAATAGGTGATTTTTATGGCAGGTCATTCCAAATTATTAGAAAAATCAAATAACAAAAAAACCAATGACAAACTCACTGTAGCATTAGCCGGAAATGCTAATGTCGGAAAAAGCGTAATATTTAACCAACTCACTGGTTCAAATCAAATTATTGGTAACTGGCCAGGAAAAACTGTAGATCGGGCCGAAGGAAGCTTATGTTTTGAAAATTACGAGATTTCAGTAATTGATTTACCTGGAATATATTCTTTCTCCACTTTTTCTCTTGAAGAAATTGTTTCTAGAGAATATATTGCTAGAGAAAAACCTGATGTCGTTATCAATGTACTTGACGCATCAGTTCTTGAAAGAAACTTGTTCTTTACATTGCAACTGATTGAAATGAACGTTCCTTTGGTTATCTGTCTAAACCAGATTGACATTGCTAAGAAAAAAGGAATGATAATAGATAAGAAAAAACTTGAAAAAACGCTTGGAGTTCCCGTTGTATTAACCATAGCCACTAGAGGTGAAGGTCTCTACGAACTAATTGAAAGTGCAGTTAAGGTTGCAACTGGAGACTCTAAGGGAAAAAAAATCCAATATCATAATGATTTAGAAACTAGAATAGAAAAGCTAACTCGATTGATTGAAACAGAAAAACTTGATCTCGAGTATCCCTCCAGATGGGTAGCAATAAAACTCCTGGAAGAAGATGTAGAAATTAGCAAATTAGTTCAATCTAAATCAGCTAAAATTGTCGATATTTCGTATATTCTATCCCAAGAACTATCCACGATACATAAAGAACCATGTTTTTCAATAGTTGCCTCAGAACGTTATGCCCAAGCAAGCATAATTACAAGTTCAGCAATAAAACAAAATGAAGTAAAAAATACTTTTTCGGAAAAATTAGACTGGGTAACTACCCATAAAGTATTTGGATATTTAATTGCAATTGGAGTTATTACAGGTTTGCTTCTTTGGACTTTTATTATCGGTGATCTTATCTCAGGATTGATTTCAGAAGGACTTAGTTTTATCGAGCCATTAGACCCTCAAGTTAGTGGACCAATTGTAAGTGTAATATGGAATGGAGTTTTCAATGGTTTTGTCGCTGGAGTTACCTTGGTTATTCCTTTTGTTATTCCATTCTATTTTTTGCTCGCTATGATTGAAGATTCTGGAATACTTACTAGAGTTGCTTTTATGATGGATAGTGTGATGCATAAAATTGGATTACATGGAAAAGCGCTTATTCCTTTAATATTAGGTTATGGGTGCAGTGTACCAGCTATACATTCATGTAAAATAATGGAATCAAGAAGAGAACGATTGTTAGCTGCTTTTGCAATAACATTTGCACCATGCGCAGCAAGAACCTTGGTAATTTTAGGACTTGTTGGAGTTTTTCTCGGACCAATTTGGGCTCTCTCATTGTATGCCATTGACTTGATACTAATCTTGTTGTTAGGTAGAATCGCAATGAAGGTAGTGCCAGGAAAAACTACTGGATTAATAATGGAAATGCATAGTTTCAAAGTTCCATCATTTTCTGTTGTTAGTAAACAGACTTGGACTAGAACAAAATCTATTATTTTTATGGTTTTCCCAATTTACATAATTGGTAGTGCGGTAGTGCAAGCCCTTTATGCTCTTGATTTACTCACACCCATTAGCAATGCGATGTCTCCATTAACAGTCACGTGGTTAGGGCTTCCAGCAGTTACAGGTATACTTCTCATACTAGGTATAGTTAGAAAAGAGTTTATTCTTCTTGGAGCCGTAGCGATATTTGGGACTACAAACCTGTTAGGTCCTTTTAATCCTGTTCAGCTTATCACACTTGCATTAGTTGCAATGCTTTATATTCCATGTTTATCGACAATAATAATTTTGATAAAAGAATTTGGTTGGAAAGCTGCAACAACAATTTCAGTAGCTAATGTTATTTCCGCTATAATAATCGGAGGTTTAGCATACAGACTTCTTAAATTAGTACTTTAATGATTAAATTTTATTGTTTATTCAAACTTTATTAAAAAATAGAAATTAATGATTTTTTTATCAGAAAAAGGCGTAAGTTAGGTTAGCAAACAACGTTTCTTAATTTTATAAAGAATAAATGCTTATGTAATAGATATTAAAAAGACCATGTTTCTGCAAGACTTTGACTGAGGACGTGATTTAGAGCCTAATTTTGAAGTAGGTCGACTCATTTGACTATGGGTTGCAGAACACTGAACTCCCGCAGTTTTTCCATCTTTTGAAACCCAAACAACACGACTCATCCTGCTACATTTTGGACATTTGATTTGGTCACTAATATTTACTATTTTTTTCTTTTTCTCCTTTTATGGTAAATTATTTTTTTCTTTTTTGCTTGTCAATTACTGCGAACTGAAATCAGTGATTTCGTCTCCCCTGAAGCCTTAAATATCATAGCACTCTGAGCGCAGAATTTTTTTTGGTTTATTTTAGTTGAATTTGAAAAGAATCCAGAATCACTAGTCTCAACCTAGAGGATAAAAGAAACTTTTCTAGTTGGAAGTCCTCCGGGGCACATATGAACATATTGGTAACAAAAAGATTTAGAGATCATAGAAAAAAGTATGATTAGTTAAGTGAAACAAAAAAAATCAGCTTAAAGTTAAGCTACTTTTTCCCATAAAATATTCGGACCCTTTGAAGAACTCATAACAAAAAAAAGAAAAGAAAAAAGATGACACACAAAACGTTAACCTTAACTAAAATCGTCTAGGTGGACGTTTCTTCGCGTAACACTCACGACAGTACACAGGCCTAGTACCATCAGGCTTGAAAGGAACCTGACACTCTTGCTTACATTCAGCGCAAACAGCCGTGTGCATCTCTCTATTATTATACATTCGCATTATCAACTCCTATTAAACTAATACGCGTGCAAAAATCACTCTTCACACAACAACCCCTAAAGTCACACAGAAACTAATAAACCACATGCATAAAAAGTCTAAAAAACATCATTATAAATTGAAAGAGATCAGAATAATATTTCTTTTTATGTTTTACAGGTAAAAAAACCGTTTTTCGGCATTTAAGTTTCATTTATTCTTTCTTTGTCACTATTTAGGTTTTTCAAACCAATGATCAAAGTCTTTATTGGCTGAATTACTAATTGGATAATCATTTCCAAAACACTAGAATAATAAAATCATTAACATTTAATCTCATTATATAGTTTAAACGCAAAACGTTTTTGAATTTCATGTTCCTCTCATTTAGAAATTCTTATTAAAGTTAAGCGGAAGAATTAACCGAAATATCGAAAAATCTTTTTTTCAATATTTGGAATCTGAAAACAAGAAAATAGTGTAGTTGGCTAACTATCTTCGCAGGTATAACCAATATAGCATATCCCGAAAATACAATAATCAAACCACCTATGATCTGCCATTCTGCAATTACATAATAGCCCAAAATAGCCAGAACAACACCTATCATAAACAAAGTCTCATTTGCTGTAACTTGTTTTATTCCCTTTGAACTCCCCAAAACGATACCTCATTACCAAAATAAAATTAGTTGTAATCTTATCAAATTTATTAAAAGATAACTATAAAGGAATATGATAAAAGACTATAGAATAAAAATATAGAATTGTTTAAGAGAATGAGATTATTTTGCGATACTTGTATGCACATTATTTTTTTCTAAAACATGTTTTTTCATTGATAAAAATTTTTTAAATTGAAGGTTAGCCCTTAGAGTATCTTTTTATTAAAAACAACTTTCTGAAATGTTCCTATCAATAAATTAATAAAAAAGGTAACTTGGAACAATATAGGATAGTGTTTATGGTTTCTGGGTTAGAATTACGTTCCAAGGAGATTCGGGTTTAATAAAAGTCCTAGTATTCACGAATCCAGCAGAACGTAAAATGTATTTTATTTCGTATAAAGTTAAAAGATGAACATGTGTTTTTTTTATTATTTCCGCTTTCTCTACCTCAAAAACACCATCTTTGATCATTTCATTTATAATAAGCAGATGTCTTCCGGGTTTTAACACTCGATTAATCTCTTGAAAAACTTTTGGAAGATTAGACCAAAAATAATAAGTTTCAATGGCTGTTACCAAATCAAAGAAATTATCTGGAAAACAAATTTTTTCAACTGACCCATTAACTATTTCCACATGATTTTGATTGATTAGTTGTTTATTTATTTCTCTGGAGTATTTGACCATATCCCTAGAATAATCGATACCAAAAACCATGCCTTGGAAAGCTAAATTTGCTAACCTGCTTATGTTTTTACCCCCTCCACAACCTACATCCAAAACCACAAAACTGGTATCAATTTTAACCTTTTTCAGACCCCAAGCTGATAAAGCGCTGTGACTTTGATTCATCAATCCAGCAACAGTTCTACCCTGAGGACCAGTGGGACATCTAAATTGTTCTAAGAATGAGTGTTCTCTCTTTTTAGGTTGCATTCTGAAAAGTTACAAAAACACTCAAACTAATAAACAACCTTGCCATCGATACTTGGTTTAATGAATCTACAACAAAAAAAGATCAAAAATAATCTGGCATAATATACTAATAACAATAACCTCGAAACTCGGTTATATAATATAAATCATAAACAGACTCGCCTAAAACATCAAACACTATAGAGATATTTACTAAGTGCTAATTACTTAATTGACTAATTTCAATTGTTGGTGTAGGATTATGCCTGTTAAAACATTGCTGTGTGGATGTGTTTATGAAGAAAATGAGTGGATCCTTGTTCGAATAAAAGAGTGCGAAAAACATCATAAGGAAAGAACAAGAAAGGTAGAGTATAGACCAAAAGCTGAATGCAATAGAAATGACACTAGAGGAGAATAAAAGAAAGATAACCTAAATGGTGGGGCTGCCCGGATTTGAACCGGGGTCTATAGAGCCCAAGTCTACAAGCCTAGACCAAACTAGCCGACAGCCCCATTATATTTGTTTTCAGATGCTTCGTATGTTTAATAGTTTTGTTCTGAATAATCGAGTTTTGCCCATTAATAGTTTTTGCATACAAAACATAACCAACATAGTTTTAGTGTCTGCAAAACTAGATTAAAATCTGAATTTTTTTACTTCTCTCGGATTTTACATTGAAGAATTTTAGGGCAAATAAGGCATTCTTCAGGAAGTGGGGCATTTTTTGGTCTCATACTCATCAGACTAGAATAGTGAGCACATTTGGCAGGTGATTCAAAAACTTTAGGATATTCAGTTGGTTTGACACCAATAATTTTCATCCCATCTATTTCAATTTCAAGTTTTGACATGCAATGTGGGCAAGCATAATGTGATTCTCTGATAATATTAGTCGAATCTGTTAACAAAGTGGGTTTTTCAAAACCTTTCTCACATCCCTCATAGGGACACCTAAGGATGTCTTTATGAGAGTTTAAGTGAAAAAACGGCATTTTATGTCACTATTTAATTATTATTCTAAGTCATATCGGCTCGTCAATTGGATTATAAACTTTTCTGACTACACGAACAACACAAATACACAATAAAAAAAGAAGCCTCGAGCGGGCTTTGATCCCGCGGCCTGCTGCTTACGAGGCTTTGTCTATCTCTGTGAGGGATTGGGGTAGTCAACAAAATTGGATAAACTATGAAACTTTTCTCTTCCAAAAATATTCAAAAAAATATGCTAAAGACTTAATCAAATATTCGAAAAAGTATTCTCATTGCCTTAAAACAGGGAATCTATCAGAACTCAAGACGATTTCTAAAAATATGAAATTACATGCAATGAAAGCACTGTCAGCATTATCTAAATTTTCCGGATGCTATAATTACTATAAAGATCTGATAAAAGCTTACGATCTGAAATGGACCGTCGATAACGATGATGTAATAATTTCACGATTAAATAGATATCACAATAATGGATCCAAAAAAGATCTATTTGATTGGATAAAAACGATAAAAAAGAAACTTCCAGAATTTGCTCTCTTCATGGATTTCATTTTAGCTACTGGAATGAGATTCAATGAGGCGATAAAAAGTTACAATTTAATAATAAAATTAAAGCATGAAAACAGGTTTGAAGAATACTACAATCGTGAAGAACAGACTCTTGAGCATTTCCGATTTCAAGCACTTATTCATCCGAAGAACAAAGAAGCTTTTCATGAGTTTTATTTCACAAAATATTATTGATTCTATCCATTCAGATACAGCTAATATTACAAATGATATGATAGCGAAGAGGCTGCAAAGACGCGGATTAAACTCAAAATTTTCAGAAATAAGAGAAGTATATGCTAGTCTTGCGGTGAAATATCTTAGGCAACCCGAAATTGATTTTCTACAAGGAAGAGTATCCTCAAATGTTTTTATGAGAAATTATTTCAATCCAAATTGGATAGATGATCTGAAAAAAAGAGCATTGAATCACTCAAATGAGCTGATGAAAAAATCGATATAAAAAACCGACAATTCATAAAGAAGTTAGATGCGGATGAAGTTGTTTATATCGCCTATTATTCCTTTTAATAGCTTTAATTTTTCTCTGTATTAAATTTTTGATTGCAGTTTTTACTTCCTCAATTGTAAGGTTGGTTTTTTCAGCAATTTGACCTGTTGATCGCCATTTATAACATGCAATCCATACCTTTTGTTCGTTAGTTATAGTATATAAAAAATCTTCAGGTTAAGTTCTGATATCTGGGTTCACAAATGGACCCCATTTTTTTCTCAATCCTGTAGCATAAACACTCTGCAGCACTTGGAAATGTTCTTGAAAAGCTTTTTCCTCCTCAGGTTTCCATCTTTGAAACATCAGTTTTCGAAAATCTTTTGATAATTGTAAACCGAAATTAGTTCCATCAATATTCTTATAGATTTCCTCAAAGATTTAACCATAATAAACTATAAAATCACTACACATTAACAAAGCAATTTTTCGCTTTCTCCGAGAAATAAAAGAGCCACCACCTTCAAGTAATACTTCTTTAAAAAAATCGATTACTTCATCAACATTAAAAATATCGTTTAAATCTCTATTAGACATATTTCTTTCTATTATATTTAATCTTTCAATATATAGTTTTCCTACTTTTTCTCAAATTTCTATATTTTTTCTATCTTTTTATTTCTTCAAAATATTACTTTTTTCTGAAATTTATAATTCCAAATATTATTTCCAATATAATCCCATTATTTACACAAATTCATTATTATAAATCTACTATAAATAGTTATTATATTTACACTCCTAATATATCATAGATGTTTAAAAAATGAAATCTATAAACATAATTGAAAATTGTAAAAAAGTCTCTCACAGAATTGCTACATTCTCAAACTTAAAAGGAGTTGACGTATTTTATTAAACAAAGAAAATTTTTCATTATACTTGAAAAAATAATGAATATTACTAAACCCATTTTTATCGATAGACAAACTCTCTTTATGGGATAAAGTTAATTCAAACAGTCTCAGTTTGGTCCGGTGACAGTCCGCATAATAAGCCGTTCACTCTCCATGATATAAAAAATGAAAATATTATTGGCAGATATCTAATTGGATGGGTCTAATGAGCGATGGAATATACGAATTATGGTTTGAGCTTAGATTCTAGCAAAGATCTACAAGAGCAAAGAAGCAGTAAATTCTGAATGGAAATTTATGGTCAATGCAGCACAGAAATTGTTAGCTGCACTTGAAGATATTGGAATACCTGAAAAATATGTATTCATAAAGAGCTCAGAGCGCGGCTTACACTTTCATATTTTTTCTAAAGGTTTCAAGGATGATATTCAATATAGACAGTATCTCAAAACAATAATGCATATCTCAGGAGTCACAACAAACATCAAACAATCACAAGCAAAAGCTATAGCATGGGGTTTTGATGGTCCAGCAATAACTTCAAGCATAAGGAAATTATGAGCTTTCGGAGCTGAAAACACTAAGCTAAAAAATTTTACTCATCATTGCAGTTTAATTCCAGATCTAAAAGGAAAAAAATATCCGTTTATAAAAAAACCCGAAAAAGTGATCTATCCTTAAGATATCAGAATTTTTCAATATGATAAGACTTTTGTTCACAAACTGTTTGAACATAAAAACTCGAGCTGACAGAAGAGACAGTAGACAAAACACTAAACAAGGTAAACTATGAAAATACTGGAGATGTTACACTACTCACTCAATGTTCAGCCATAAAAAAAGTTGTTGATAAAGCTAACAAAGGAGAACATATTCTTAATTCTGAAAGACTTGCATTAGCCCAAACATACGGTTTTTATGGAAAAAATTGAAGAAAAGTTATTCATGAATATTATCAAAAGATACACAGGATTATAGCTAATTATACACTGACAAACAAATTAGCAATATGAAGAAAAATAATCGTAAACCAGTAACCTGCAAATGGATAAAAGAGAATGTAGGATGCCCTGCAATATGTAAAGGAATTAAAAGTAAGACACCTGCAACCCTAGCTTGGAAACCACCAACACTGCAAACTCTAAGATTCGAAATCGCAAAACACATCAAGTTGCTAACTACTGACAATATAACTGACTATGATATTATCGATATAGTATTAGCTATGGCTGTCGAAAGAAAACGATCTCCAGATATTGATCCCCTTTGGTTATTCCTTATTGCCCCAAGTGGTGGTGGCAAAACAGAAATCTTACGCATCATTTCTAAATGCATACATGTATACACTATTGACGAATTAACAAAGGCCTCATTTATTTCTGGTTTATATCCTGAACAAAAACTGGGTATATTAGAGGATATTTGCAATCATACTGTTGTAGTAAAAGACATGACACAGATATTAACAAGCAATAAAGATGAGCGAAATGCGATTTTTGGAGTTTTAAGAAATGCTTACGATGGTTATTTGGAAAAAGGATTTGGAACCACAAAAGGTAAAATATCTCTGGCATCAAAGTTTGGATTACTTATAGGAATAACACCAATAATAGATGCATACTGGAGTTTACTCTCACAGTTAGGAGAAAGATTCCTGAAAGTGAGATTCAGATGCAAAGAAGATGATGTCTTGAATAAGATTTTTGATCAGGACATGAACGAGTTCAATGCTAATAGGAAAAAATTACAGCAAATAGTGAACGAATATCTTTCATCTCTTACCTTTAACAACAAAATCAAAAAGCCAGTAGAATATTGGTCACAAATTAAAGATTTAGTTCAGTTTACCGCAACAATACGCACTGCTATTTGGAATAAAGGAGAAGGTGACTCAAGAACTTTTGTTGGGACAAGAGAAGTTGCTTCAAGACTACTAATTCAAACAAGAAAACTCTGGACTTTGCTTTGCGATGTCAAGCAAAAGGATAGGTTTACTCAAGAAGAGATGGATACTGTTGCTCGAGTGTTGCTTCAAACTCCACCGCTGACTCGAATGCTGATTTTCTACTTTTTGGCAAAGAAAGAATCTGCTTCAACCAATGAAATTAGTAATTTTATGAGATCAACAAGTTATTCTATAGAGCGTACACTGCGAGAATTGGTTTACATCAGAATCATAAGCGAGAACACATTTGGACGTTGGGATCTCAATGATAAGTATAAGAAGTTAGCAGCTTTTTGGCTTGAAAAGGGATGGCTTAAGTGGATTCCTCGAGCAAGAGAAGATTACGAAAAGGAAGGCAAACTACACACTAAAGCTTCTAAGAATATGAGTCTTGGTGCTGAACAGTTAACTATTGACGAGGTTGAAGCTACTCCTGCTATTACTATTTTGGATTCTGATGTTGAATCTAACTCGGGTTGTTTAAAATTAGCAAAGAGAGACACAACAAAACAACATTATAGTAAAAGAGTGGAGGAGAAATAGTGTGTCTCCTTGTGGAATTTTGAAACATTTTCTTCTTTCTATTCAGGTATTATCAATTTTAAAGGAGGGAAAGCTATGATAAAAAAGAATGACTTTGATTCGGTTACAAATTTACTGTTGCTGTATATGATTTTTTTACTAAAATTCAAAGGAGAGCTGAAAAGGATTTTTGTAAATACTGTGGTAACTATTGTGTTTGCAAAAGCTGGGATCTATGTGAAATAAATACTGTGAAATTAGTCGCTAGGATGGCAACTGCTTCTATGTATCAACGCATGACTGATGAAGAAGAAACTTGTTGCTGAAGACAAAAAACAGTAGATCCAGAATTCTAAGATTTAGAGGGGGATTTAAAAAAATCCCTGATAAAAAGGTAAAAATGAAAAAAATCTAGCTTAGATTAAATTCATTGCAAGGTTCTGCATTTATTAGAGTTTCTTTTCTTGGACACCCTTTTAAAAACCACGCACAATTTCCACATTTATAGTCTTCTTTATCGATTTGTTCCTTGTAAAGTCCCCTGTTTTGGTA
The DNA here is from genome assembly GCA_963848105.1 of Candidatus Bathyarchaeota archaeon. Classification (GTDB taxonomy): domain Archaea; phylum Thermoproteota; class Bathyarchaeia; order Bathyarchaeales; family Bathycorpusculaceae; genus AD8-1. Next base: position 180,720 of record CAWKCH010000003.1, on the reverse strand, counting down.
AAGTGGTTTGTATTCATATCTTGATATCGCTGCACTTTCTCGACTCATATCTATTACGATCCATATTATAGTACCCGTAACTCCAAATAGAGTAGCTGCAAAGAATGCACCTATGTTAGGTTCTCTAGTAGCTAGTTTGAGGATTATCCCGAAATGATCTAGCTCAATCCAAGGTAATATACAAGACTACTAACAGAATATTTGTCGAAAACCAACCTCCAAAATAAAAGACAAGGATTAATTCTACAATTACAAGCATTATAAAAATTATTGGGCTATCATTTATATCCAATTAGGTCCCCAGTAATAATATATTGAATAAACCATTATTTTACATTTTCTGAATCATCTTAAGATATTAGTACTAAAACTTCAATCTATTAAAATATGATTATTTGCTCAAATTTTGTAATCTTTTTCAAACTAACTACTTTTGTTCAATGAATACTTGAAAAACGGAAAATATTAAGTGATTCCTATTGAGAAATTGAATTTTGTAATACCGAATATCCTTTGATGTGGAGGCTGTTTCTGGAAGGATCGACTTATGGGGGGAGATTCAAAATTAAGGCTTCGTTTTCAAAAATAACTTAAAAACAACGTTTTTAGCTAAGCTTCACAATTTGAATATTAGAGCTTGCAACTCGCTTCTTTTGAAGAAGATGGTCGCAAAATCTATATTTCTTTTAGTTTCTTTATTAATAGTCGCGTGATTTTTTTTTTTTAAACTGACTACTTAATAAAGTGAGGCGATGGGGCAATTAATCTCATCGGAAACCAATTAGGACATTGGTTTTACGCGCCAAAGGTCACCAGTTCAACTCAGGCTCAGCCCACTTTCCAATAATTGATTCCTTTGAATCTACCGTATTTTCAGTTTTTAGCTGCTTTCACGTTCTTAAATTATTTCTCTCTAATTTTTGTAGTGAGTCTTAAGATAACCTTTATAAGATATGCTGAGAATATATAATATGTAGCAGGAGAGCAAGCTTAGAACTTTTTTGCGTATAATCAACCAACTATTTGATCCAAAATGGTGAACGATCAAATAAGTGATAAAGAAGTTTTTTAATCGGACCATCCAAAAAACTAAAGGCTTAGGCCTTGCTAAACAACAAAATTCTGTAAAAAGATAGATTCCAACAAACTCAAATGAAGTCAAAACTATTTCGTAGTTTGTTTGAACTTAAAAAACACTATATTTTTTTAGAATTTTTAAAAAATATTAGATAAATGAGGTGATTTATTGAAAGTAAGTAAAATTAATGGATTAGGAGTAATAACAGCAGACGCTTATAATTTTGGAGAAGTAAATGGAACACACATCAATGAAAAAACTTAGATGACAACACATCTAGATGTAGATTTAACAAAGGAAACCGCTGAAGAGCTTAGATTGAAAAAACCTTTGCTTAGTTCAGTTACTGTATCGTTACCAATAATGCTTGTTAAAGAAGTTGAGAATGTTATTACATTAAATAGGTCTCTATCTGAATTAAAAACTCTTCAAATAGCCAAGTAAGAGCTTTTAATCTAGAAATAATCCCTTTTTTAAGAGAAACTAAAATTAATAAATGTATAAGGAACAAAAAAATTAAGCGATTTTATAATAAAAGTTAAAGATATTTATTCAAAGGAGTTCGATCAAGTACAATAGAGCAACTCTTATCACAATGCTATGATTTATTTAAGAAGAAAAAAACTACTGTTTTACCTGTTTTTAATGAAAAAAATGAATATACAGGAGTTATAACTCAACGCTCTATTGCAAGATCAAGATCTGATCCAAACAAAACAAAAATTAGAACATTAATGAAAAAGCCACCCCACCTGTCTAAAGGTGATTCCTTAAGTGAAGCTGCCAGACTAATGATAGAGAGTAGCATAAGAGAACTCCCAGTTTTTGAGAGAAAAAATCTCGTAGGTTTTGTTACTGATGAAAACATTATTCATACCTCTGTATTAGAAAAGTGGGGAAACAAAAAAAGTTCAAGAGTTCATGACACAAAAGCCTTTTCTTCTTGAGGAAAAAGAATCTATAGGAGCAGCGTTAAGTTTATTTAGAGAACAAAATATTTCTCACATTCCTGTTGTTGAAAAAGGAAAATTAGTTGGAATTGTTAGTGTTCATGATATAATTGAAAAAGTCTTTCAACCAAAAAATAAAATGACTAGGAGTGAACTTGTTGGTGAGAAAACTCCTGTTCTTAGTTTTCCCATTAAGGAGATAATGTCTAAACCAGTTATTACAGTTTTGCCATCAAATAATTTAAAGCAGGCGTCTAATAAAATGCACAGGTTTAATATTTCTTGTTTAGTTGTGGCTAAAAGGCTAAGACCTGCTGGTATTCTAACAAATCTCGATTTAGTTGAACCTATTGTTCAACTTGAACAGCCTCATAGACGACTTTCTGTTCAGTTTTGAGTGAAGGATGTGAGTGTTGATGATGTGAAACAGAGTTTTATTATGGATGATTTTAAGTCATTTGCAAGTAAGTATGGTAAAGTGGTTGAGTCTGGAACTTTGTTTGTTTATATGAAAGAGCATAGATCTAATCGTAAAGGAGATCAGCTTGTCCATTGTCGTTTACAGCTTAGATCTGTGAAAGGTTCATTTTTTAGTTCAAGTGAAGAGTGGGGAATAGAGGCTATTTTTGAGTTAGCTTTAGATAGACTTGAAGACCAGATTTTGAGGAGTAAATATTTATCTTATGATCGAAAGATTGCTGAAGAATATCTTCAAAGAATTTCTGTATTCTAAGTTTTAAGCTTAGAGTAATTTTTTTATTGTAGCTATGAAAATGAAGTTTTTATGTCACTACAAGATGAAAAATGTGTGTTTTAGATATATCCTAAGCAAAAAAATGATTCTTTTTTGTAAATGAATCAATCAAATATTAGAGGTTTATTATATGAATGGAGTAAAAAACAACTTGATATATGAAAGATGTGTTTGTGAGTCGACTAAAACTAAAATTATTTTCACAAAATTAAATCATCTATTGATATGTGCAAAATGCAATAGAGTAATATCAAAATTCCAATGGTAAAAATCAAAGATTTGATTTTAGATTTAATTAAAGAAAATATTTTTTGATATTCCGATCTCTTGATTTGAGGTCTAGCTTTTATCTCTTTAATCCTTGACTGATAAAAAAGCAGTAGTTTAACAAGTGTAGACTATACTATTAGTCGATTTTTAGGTAATATTGATATGCCACATAAAACATTAGAAGTGTGGTTAATGAAATTGAACGCTCAAGAGTATTTAGATTCAGTATCAAATCCCAGCACAAAAAAAGGTTACAAAAAGGAATAAAAGAAAGAGAAGGAAAAGATACACGTCTTCTTTTCTCTATTAAGAGTTATATACTGAGAATATTGAATAATTTCAGTAATTTTTTGTTATTTGTTCTAAATAATTCTCTGTTATCTTATAGAGATTTTGTAAAAAATTCTTCAATTCATTAATAAGCTTCTAAAAACTTTTGAATATTTTTCTGCAACTGCCTCCCAAGTAAAATTTCTGCTATATTTGTAGCTTTCCTTTTGCATAGTTAATCTAAGATCTTCATTATCCAAGAGTTCAAAAATTCGTCTAGTAATTGATTTTGAACTTCTAAACTTACAAAATAAGCCTCTTCTATGATTAAGCATTTCTTTGTCGTGCAGATATGGCGTTGATATTATTGCTCTACCTACACCCATTGCATAAGTTAAGGTTCCGCTGCTAATTTGATTTATATCCAAGTAAGGAGTAATATAAATATCAGTTGCTTAGAGATATTTGATTAATTCTCTATTGAGCAAGAAACGATTATGAAATTTCACATTTCATTAAGCCCAAGTTCATTAACTAGTTTTAATAACTTTTTTCTATACCTTTCTCCATCATATTTTCTAACCTCAGGATGAGTTTCTCCAATAATTAAATACAAAACTTTAGAGTACTTTTTTATTACTTCAGGAAGAGCCTTAATGACATATTCTAATCCTTTATTTCTGCTTAGTAATCCAAAAGTTGAAATAATTGTGTATCCTTTCAAATTAAATATTAAAAGTTTAACCTTGTTACTATCAACAAACTTAACATCAATACATCCATATTATATAATTTCTACATTATCTGAACTAATTCCATTATCTCTGATATATTTTCTTACCCACATATAACATAATAACAATTTTTACTCTTTTTTCTGAAATATTTTTTAAAACAATTTATGCTTTTTCATTAAAATTAATAGATATATTATAAAAAGTAATAACTACAATAATTTATAATTTATAGATAAAAATGTTATATAATATTTACCCCATTCTCCTCCTAATAATCCAAACTCATACTAAATATTTATTAATCCAACTTAACTATATTCTACACATCTAACAGCAAAAATATAATCTTAAAAAAAATCTCTTCTTATCTAACATTTCACTAATCTATCATAATTATACTTTTCATCTCCTTATTTCATTACAACTATAATAATACTTTTAAAATAATCTAATTTCTTAATATATCTAACTAAATCCTTATTAAAAGTTACAATACCACATTCTCTTATCATATAACTTCCCAAATAACTAATCTTATTATTAATTTTATTTTTTTCTATTTTATTCATATTCATTTATCCATACTTATCAACTTAAACATACAACCTTATTAATAGTTAAAATATACAACAATATATATCAATAAAAAATTAACCAACAACAAATAATATTTTCATACTAAAAAACTTAATTTTATTATTTTATAAAAAAATCACAAACAATAAACTCACTACAAAAAACTCTAAATAAAGATAAATAAAAAAATCCTAAAAAATCTATAAAATCACAAATAGAAAATACTTACATAAATATTTATAAAACTAAACAAACTTAAGCAAAATAAAAACCCACAATATTCTTCCTCTTTTTACAGAAAAAGAAATAATAACTCTGAAAAAAAAAATAAATACATTTATATCACTTTTATAAATCTTTTCACTAATAATCATATCCAATAAAATAAAATCTAATCACACATCAACAACATACTTTATTATGTTTTATATATTATTTAACATAGTTCTCATATTATTAATTCTACCTAAATATTATATATATTTAAACAATTATATAAAATTAATATTATATACAATCTCTATTACATCTTTATTATCTATAAAAAAGTATAACATTGCTTTTGTAATATTTGTCCTCTGCTACACACTTAGCACAAGTGTTATAATTATCATCTACTACCAAATATTTTGAATGCAGTTCTAGTAATACTCAACATACCCTTAATTGCTTATTTGTTTAAACTCATATTCTAAGATAAAACAAAATAAAACAAAACACAAACACTTTTTTCTAAAATAATTAAATCATTTAGTATCTAATTAAATTAGGAAAAAAGTGTTTTTTCTTATTTCTTCTATTTTATCATTTTAATATAATCAATTATCTTCTTGATATTTTCTTTTTTTAGTAAAATCTATTGACTTTGAATAAGCTGCTATCATTTCTTTCTCATCAGAAGTTTTATTTTTTTTAAACCTCAACTTAATCTTCAATAGATTCATCAAAATCTTGTTAGCAAAATCCAGTTTATTATAATCAAAACCTCCACGCAGGTAAAAAAACTTAATTTCCTCTTGTTGTGTCAAAGTGAAGTTTTTGTTTTTTATTTCTTCTAATACATTTTCTTTTGGAGGAGAGGCACCTACAGCAAAAATTATTATCTTTTTTATTAGCTAAAGAATGGAGTTTTTCTTTAATTGTTTCTACTCCATTAATTCCAGAAGCGTGTAAACTTCCACCAAAGATAATCAAGTCGTAGTTGCTGAGCTTTTCAATTTTCTTTTGTCTTATGTCATAGATTTCTGCTTTGAGTTCTTCTGCTATCCATTTAGCATATTTCTTTGTATAACCAGATATTGAACTATACAAAACTATGGTGCCTACCATTTTATTTCCACTATATTGAAAGTATGATAAGATATCTTATCTTTTTTGCAATTTTTATGATTGTTTTTTCTTGTTTAAAAGGAGGTCGTTGTAGTCCTTGCGCAGTTTAATATAGGGAAAAGACCAAAAAAATTTATATTTAACCATTTGTACTCAAACAAAATCCGAAAAACAAACATTGAATAATATAATTTTTTTTCAAAAATTATTGTTTATTTAATATGGAGATTCTATTATGATTGGTAAAAAAACTGTAAAATTAACTATTACTCAAAAATCTATTGCATATAATGTTAGCACTAAAACCACAGATAATAATTGGAAAGATTATAATTGTCAATCGAATCACTCAATTAGAAATATTTATACGTTCGTAAAATTAACTGAGATTAAATTTTCTAAAAAAGAGAGAATAGAGATTAAAAAAACTATAAACAAATTTCCTTTAAGTATTACCCCTTATTATGCATCATTGATTGAGAAGGATAACTACCAAGAACGATCCAATATTCAAACAAGCTTTTCCTGATCCAGATGAACTTAAAGTTCTAAATTGTGAGATGTCAGATCCTTTACATGAAGATAAAGATTCTCCTATTAAAGTAATTACTCACCGTTATCCAGATAGAGTTCTTTTTTTTGTTAGTAATATATGTTCAATGTATTGTCGGCACTGCACTCGTAAAAGAAAAGTAGGTGACCCTGATCATATTCCATCAATAAAACAAATCCTTAACGGTATAAACTATATTAGAAATAACCACCAGATCCGCGATGTCTTACTTTCAGGTGGCGACCCTTTGATGTTACCTGATGAGTATCTGGACTGGATTCTCACAGAACTGCGGAATATACCTCATATTGAAATAATTCGTATTGGTTCACGTATCCCTGTAGTTTTACCTTATCGAATAACTGATAAATTAGTTAAGATGTTAAAAAAACATCAACCAATTTGGTTCAATACTCATTTTAATCATCCAAGAGAACTTACTCGATCAGCTAGAAAAGCACTTAGAAAAGCTGGCCGATGCCGGCATTCCATTAGGCAATCAATCTGTATCTGCTTGCCGGCGTAAATGATTGTCCTCGAATCATGAAAAGACTCTTATCAAAAACTTAGTACAGAACAGAGTTCGCCCTTATTATTTCTTTCAATGTGATCTTTCCGAAGGTCTTATCACATTTTCGAACACCTATTGGTAAAGGTATTGAAATTATTGAAAGCCTTGATTGGACACACTAGTGGTTTTGCTGTACCTACATATGTTATCGATGCTCCTGGTGGCGGTGGTAAAATTCCTGTTATGCCAAACTATATTATTTCTTGGTCCACAAACAAAGTTATTCTGAGAAATTACGAAGGCATCATAACTACCTATCAGGAACCAGATAGTTATGAAACTATTTTCTGTGAAAGAAATTGTGATGAATGTGTTTTACAACTAAAACTAGATGAAGCAGATGAAACAAAAATAATTGGAATCGAATGTTTGTTCACAGACTCTGAAGATCAAATATCGTTAGTGCCAAAAAATAATTCAAGAATTAGGAGAAGAATAGGAAACTCTGATTAAGTGTTTTTAATGCAAATAAACTCTATTTTCAAAAATATTAGAATTAGGAAGCTTAGAATCAAAGATATTAAACAGGTTTATAAACTACTTTTATTAAACCGCCCATATGTAGTATTAAATTCAAAATATACTTATTTTCTTCTTGCTAGAGACTTCTCAGACACTTGTGTTGTGATTAAAAAAGATGAAAAGATAATTCGTTTTTCATCAGGTTATATTTCGCCTTCTAGACCTGATACCTTTTTTAGTTGGGAATCTGTTGTTGATAAAAATTATCGGGGTAATAATTTTCAAAAACTAATGTTTTTATATCAAATAAAATTAGCAAACTCCAAGTTCTTTGAGTGAACAGTTAATCCTTCCAATAAGGCTTCAGAAAGAACTTTCTATAAATTAGCAAATTTATTGAACACTAATTGTGTAAAAAAAGAACTTTTTAGTAAGGATGATTTTGGAGAAGATCACTAAGCTGAAATTCTGTTTAAAATAGGTCCAATATCTTCAGAAAATTATAGTTTAATTCAAATTTTTAATAACAAATAATGCTGTTTTTTTATTTTTGTGCACATCTTTTTGTAAGCATCTATAACATATGATGTTTTTTTTATCTCTCTTTTTTTGAGTAAGGTGTCCCACACTTTCTTGCTAAGAGCATTCATAGTTTAAGATAAAAATTACAAGTTGCCAAAATAACGGTGATACTTGGATAGATAAAAACTACTTAAAAAGAGGTTAAACCAATAAATTGTTTTTCATAGTTAGTTTAATTTTTTAGCATAGGTTAAAGCAAAGTTTTGAAATGGTGTAAAACATAACGTATTTGATAATTGTATTCTTCCATCTTGCAGATAAAAACCTCTTAGAGGTAAAATTGCAGAAAAAATTGTTTTCCTTTGTTAAACACTACGGATTCTCAGTACATCTTATAAAAGGTCACAATTAAGATGCTATATTACCTGTTATTTTACAGCGTTGTTAATCAATTAGCCACTCCACATTTCCTTCTCTTTCAATTATTAATTGTTTAAGTCTTTTGTGTATTGCAATTTTATTTCCTAATTCATCTTCAATAACTAATTTTGATTTGTACAATTTTGCTTTTAACCAATATTGTTTATCTCGGTTTGTAATTAAAAATTTCCATGCAGAATTTATTTTTAACGCATCTTCCTTCATAAGATCACATATGTTTCTCAATTTACTTTTTTATTATAGAAAAATGTGACTTTTGTTATTTAATGTTTGAGAAAGTTTTTATATTACCATTCAAAAATTTTAAGTGTATTTTCGATATTCTAGAGGAAGTCTACATTTTCCTGCCATAGAATCGAATTATATTCTGTATTTGAGTTGTTTGAGTTTGTCACCTGCCAAAAAGGAAGTCCTTAGAGCCTTTTTAAATCATGAAAAGCCAGTGAAACCAATTCAAATCTCAAAAGAAATGGAAAAAAAATTCCCTTCAGTTATGATGCATATATTGGGACTAATCAGAATGGGATATTTGGTGTCTCCTATAAAAGGGTATTATGAAATGACAAATGAGGGAAAAAGATATCTTGGAGTTCCTGAGATATCCAAAAAATTTGCTAGAGACTTGTTGATAGGAAAATTTGGTGGAAATATTTTCTATTTTTTCCTTGCTTTGCATGAACCGATTGATTTGAAAGCTTATAATCTTCAATCTTTAGTTTCTGCAATTAAAACCGCTCCAATTCAATCCATAGAGTTTCATATAAGAAAAAGAGACTTTAAGGTTTGGTTGCAGGGGATTGGGGATTTGGATTTGGCTAATAAAATAGAATTATTGGAAAATAGTACTCTTAGTGGTGAATTATTGAGACAAAAATTGTATGTTACCATTTTTAATAGATGTGTGGTGCTGGCAAAAGTTGGTGGCTTTAATGTTGTGTGCAAATAATCTCTTCTTGGGAGTAAGTAAAATATATTAAGCGCCAAAAGAAATGGAAAAAATTGAGAGAAAATGGAATTAGATCAAATTAATCGTGAACTTTGTATTGAATCAGAAAAAATATTTTCTCAACTTGAAAAAAATTTTGGAGCTGAAAATTCTTTTAATCACTCCTTTAGTTGCTTATCTTGTTAAAAGACAAAGACTTTGATGAAGCTGTTTACCAGCTGTCTTCGAGATATCTTAATGATTCTATGCCTGACCAGTGCAAAGTTGAGGAATGTGAAGAAAGTTGTGGTTGAATGTTTTTATAATGGCCATTGGGGCTATTGGAAGTTTTCTCCAATTATAGGAGAAGTGGCTAAAAAAAGTGGTTTTTCTTCAGTTGAAAGATGGCTAGATTCTTGGGCTAAAACACAAGAACATTTTGAATATAATAAGAAATATTTTTTATGGTTACTGAAAGTAAAATATCCAGTTCAAAAAGCTTCTAATTCTTAATTTAATTAATAGATGGAGTTTATCCTTTGCTTAATAAATTTACTGAAGATGTAAAAAGTAATTGTTCTAAATGTAGTGTTAAAATGGAAAAAGGTTATCTTCTTGGTGCTTGGAGTTAGATGTCTAATGGTAATCCAAGTAGTACAAGACAAGCAAAAAAGATCTATGTGTTTGCTTGTAAGAAATGTGGCTTTGTTGAATTTTATCTAAAAAAATAAAAAAACTTTATTTTTAAAAAAATTTTATTTTTTGTTTTTTAAGAATTTTTTTTAATCCAAGTTTAGAAATTAAGATCTTTTTTTCTGTTTCTTAACGTTACCTCAGTTATCTCTGCTGCTTGAGCTATTTCTTTTTGAGTAGTTGATTCACCTTTTAATTGACTAGCTATGTATAGTATTGCTGCTACAAGACCCAGAGTATCCTTGCCTAAAGTTATGCGTTGATGTTTTGCTTCATGAAGTAATCTTTAATGCAACACCTTGTATCTCTCCTGAAATATTTGTTTTTTCTGCAACTCTTGTAATATAGTTTAGTGGATTATGTAGGTGGCATCTTAATCTTTAATTCATCTTGCATAATTAATCTATATGACATTGAGATTATTTTTCTGCTTAAAATCGTGCTTGCTTTGACAATATCGTTTATGGTTTTGTGAGTTTTTGTAAATCTACACGCCACATACATTGAACCAGCAATAAGACCAGAAATAGTACGTCCCTTCACAAGATTTTTTTCAAGAGCTTTCCGATAAATTATCGCTGCTTTTTCTTGAACTGCATTTGAAACATGAAGTTTTTCTGATAAGAGTTGTAACTTATTCATCGCTTGTAGAAGATTCCTATGTTTTGAATCATTTGTTGATCTTAACTCACATTTTCTTAAACGCCACATTTTTCTTTTTGTTTTTGAGTAAAGAGTACTACCTGCCGCATCTCTAAATCCATAAAGATTTGTATGTAATCCTTTATCATATCTAGAATAGCTAATTGGAGTTCCTGTTCTTTTTTTGTTTTTATATTCTTCTAGTGTATACGCTCTCCATTCAGGTCCCTGATTTAGCATATCATCTTTTAAAACTAATCCACATTCGTCGCAAACCAGTTCTCCTTGAATCTTATCTATAACCAAATTTGGGTTATTACATTGAATGCAATTATTATGATTATTTAACATATTACTCATTTTTTATTTTATTCTCCAAATTTTTGTTGGTTAAACAACATTTATGCAGCTAGCTTGTTCAGAAAAATTGAACAATTCTATGAAAGACAAAAAAGATAGCCTAAAATAACTTACATGTCTTCTAAAAAGCTTGCATTATATTATAAATTTGTATGATATTATTTAAGTATAACTTGACAAAAAACCGATTTTAATGTTATAACTTGCATAGTTGAAGATTTCGTTTTCTTGATTAAGGTTGAAATAAATGCGCTTCTTTATTTTTCATCTTTAGAATTCATATCCTCGTATTAAATCTGAAATTTTTGTAATTAGGCTTTTTGCTATCCTTTACCTAACTTTAGCACTTATGAACGAAACCATACATTTTTATTTAAGACATTTATGTGTATTAATGCGCATGGATGTGTATTTTTGGGAAAACAAGGCAGAGTTAATCTTTCAATTGATTCTGAAATCGTGGAAAAAGCGAAAGAATTAGGTTTGAATCTCAGTAAAGTCTCTGAAAATGCCTTAAAAGAGATGATAAGGCGTATAGAATCTCCTTATGAATTAAATGTGGTTAAAACACGGTCTGTTGATGGAAAAACTCAAGAGCCTCGAGCGGGCTTTGATCCCGCGGCCTGCTGCTTACGAGGCAGCCGCTCTACTTGGCTGAGCTATCGAGGCATAACATAATTAATAAATCAGTGTTACAACGAGTATTTTTAAAGGTTAGGAAAAGCAATAGTTGTTACAACATCAATTCTTTTAAATAAAAAAGTTCCAAGATAAAAATATCTCCACAGTATTAACTCTTAAGTGAGGAACAAAATCATTGAAAAATAAAAGAAAGGACAAGTTATTTAAAACAACAAAAGAACTAGGCGAGCATCGTATAATTGCTTTAATACAAAAAAATATAGAGTTAATGCCCAATATGCCTGTACCTTTCGGAGATGATGTATCTGCTGTTGAAATTGGAGATGAAAGTGTAGCAATTTTAAAGACGGATATGCTTACAAACAACACAGATGTACCAAAGGGAATGAGTTTGTGGCAAGCTGCTAGAAAAACTATTATTATGAATATTAGCGATTTCGCGTCCAAAGGAGTGAAACCTATCTCCATAATTGTTTCACTCGGATTACCAACAACCTATACATCCAAAGATATAGAGGAAATTGCTTGTGGATTAAATGCAGGAGCTAGAGAATATGGAGCATATATTATTGGTGGAGACACAGGGGAAACTTCTGATTTAATTATTGCTGCTTCCCTTTTTGGTACGGCTAGTAAAAAAGAGTTAATGCTTCGCAGAGGAGCAAAAAAAGGGGATACTGTAGCAGTAACAGGTTTTTTCGGAAAAACAGGAGCAGGATTGGAAATCCTTCTTAACGGATTAAAAGCAACGAAAAAGGTGAAGGAAAAACTGATAAATTCAGTTGTTATGCCAAAAGCGAGACTGATTGAAGGATTGACTTTGGGAGCTTCTGGAGCGGTCACGGCTTCAATTGATTCAAGTGATGGATTAGCATGGAGTTTACATGAATTGTCAAAGAATAGTAATGTTGGATTTATAATTAATAATGTGCCTATTGCAAAAGAAGTTTATGAATTTGCTAAATCTAACAAACTAAATCCCTTAGAATTAGCTTTGTATAGTGGCGAGGAATATGAACTTGTAGTTACAATTAAGACCAAATTATTGAAAAAAACAATAAGAGAAATCGAAAATATTGGAGGCTATTTAATACCAATAGGAACCGTGACTAAGGAGTTAAAAATCCTGAGTGATATTGGTGGCAAAAAAGATGTTATTGAAGCTCGAGGTTGGGAACATTTCAAAAGCTAGATTTAGCTTTGCGATCTAGCAAATAATTTAGAACATTTATACAGGTAGAAGCAAGGTAGGGTGTTTTACCTAAACTGATTTTTTTTCCATATCTAAGTGCAAAATTTTCAGTTTTTTTTGGTAATCCAATATGATCGCCTAGCACAAAAAGAGAATCAGGAGAAAGATCTCTAGAATTTATTTCTTGGCCACCTTCTTCAAGAACAAAAATTTGTTTAGTATCTGCTTTTCTTTTTATTAGAGACTCAAAACTTCTTTTATTCACGGTTATACCCGGATGTGATTTGTGAGAAAGCACTTTTTTTAGAATCAATTCCCAAGTTCCCACATCAGTTCGGACATCATAAAGATGTTCACCTTCTATTTGGATGTGAAGTGGAGGATTAGGAGGACCATTCAAAATAGAATGAAAGGTAACATTTCTCCTAAGTCCATGTGAGAGAAATAGACTAGCAACAATGCACTCATAAGTAATATCTAGTCGACCAGCATCATGTAAATTTTTGAAGAGCCCATGAGTCCTAGCTATTCGAGAAAAAAGTAAAAACTCTCGAGTCAAATTAAACCACAAGATATTGTTATTGATTAATATATTTTAATTTAGCACATAATATTTGAAAAAAAAGAAAAACAACTTCTTTTAACACTTTAAGTAAAAAAAGTAAGAGAAAGGGGACTCAGACAAAGTGCACTTTCACTGCATGTGTAGAGCAAGATATACAAGGATCATATGCTCTTACAAGCATTTCAAGATTCAATTCAATCTCTTTTTCAGTTTTATTTAGTATTTGAGGCAATAACGCTTTCATGTCTAATTCAATGTTTCCATGGTTTTGGTTGGTTGGAATTATGCAGTTTGCCTTTGTGCAAACACCTTTTTCGTCATAGGTATAATCGTGGAAAAGTATTCCCCGTGGAACTTCAACAGCACCTACTCCTTGTCCCGCTTTTATTGTAACCTTCGGCAGATTATATTCTGATTGACTTTCCAACCCGGTTGTTTCGAGTTCAGTGATTAGTTTTATAGAATCTGCAACACTGTCAACTATCTCCACTAATTGAGCTATACTATTCATGAAAGGATTATGGCAAATCGGTTTTAGTTCAAACATTCCAGAAATTTTCTTGGCTAAAGGTGAAAGGTTATCATAATTAATATTAAGCCTTGCTAGCGCACCTACCATATAGGATTCTCTAGAATGTTTAGCCCATTTCGCAGTAGATTGGGGTACAATATATTCATTTGTATATGAAAGATATTCGCTCGCTGGTGCAGAATCTGTATCTGTTGACGCAATTTTTCCATCATAAAGTGCATATTCATCTGGATTCGACAAAGCGATAAATTCAGTTTCTCTAACAAAATTTGGAATCTTGGGAGCTAAACTTTGCACTAAATTCGCAACTACTTCTAATGCAGGAATAGAAGACTGTAATTTATCTTTGAGTGATAGTAAGTCCTTGATTGAGGGTATTTTAGAGAATCCACCCGGAATTAGTCTTTGAGGATGTGTAGTTCTACCACATATTAAATTGGACATTTCGTTTGCCATTCTATGTAAGCCTAAAACTGTTTTAACTTCAGCAGGATTAGAAGATGCAAGTGGGATAACTGATCCAACTCCCATTAAATCAGGTAATATCAAAAACCCAACATGAAGTATGTGGCTTTGCAAGTTTTCAGCATGTAAAGCTAATTTTCTGAGTTTTAAATCTTGATCACTAATAGCAATTCCCATTGCTGCTTCGGTTGCTTTTAATGAGGCCAATGTGTGTCCGATAGAACAAATTCCACAAATACGTGAAGTTATGTGTTGTAATTCAGTCCAATCGCGTCCCACAACCATGGCTTCAAAAAACCTTGGTGCTTCAGGAATGGCCCATTCACATTTTTCTATAATTCCATTTTTCACGTTTACATAAATATTGCCGTGACCTTCAACTCTAGTCACGTGATGTACATTGACTTCTAAGTTTTTATCAGCGTTCATTTTTTCTTCCCCTGCCAACCAAAATATAATTTAAATTTACCAATTGCATCATCAACTGAAAGACCATATTTTACTAGGACTTCTTTTTGTGAATTCTCGTTTGGATTATCTACCATACCACGGCAACCCCAGCATTTTGTTCCTTCATTTACGCAACAAGAGTTGCATCCAGCTCTAGTAACAGGGCCAACGCAAAATTCACCTCTTTCAAAAGCGCAAACATTTTCATTTTTCTTGCATTCAACACAAACTGGATAGTTAGGTATCTCAGGTTTTTTGCCAAGTAAAAGAGATTTAACAACATGCAAAAATTCGTCTTTAGTCATAGGGCAACCATGTACATATGCGTCTACAGGTATTACTGCATCAATTGGTCTAGCTGGATAAGTATCAAACAAATTGGCTTTATCGCCATAAACGGTTTTCTTAACATCGTCCATGTTTTGGTAGTTCTTCAAAGAGTTAATACCACCGATTGTTGCACAAGATCCAATAGCAACAACTATACTGGCGTTTTTTCGTATCTGTTTCAATCTTTCTTCGTCTTGCAGCCTAGTACATGATCCTTCAATGAAGGCAATATCATAATCGTCACTGTGTTCTTTCATTACTTCGCGGAAACTTACAACTTCAACTTGTCCAAGTAAGTCTAGAATTTCTTCTTCAAGATTAGCTATTTGTAACTGATCGCCTTCACAACCAGCAAAATCAAAGAAAGCAACTTTTGGTTTCATTATAATGCCTCCGGTATTCCTTTTATTTTTGAATAATTAAACACTGGACCATCCTTGCATACATAAAGCTGGTTAATTTGGCAGTGTCCACATTTACCAACACCACATTTCATTCTTCTTTCTAAAGAAACGATAATATGATCATCTGGAACATTTTGAGATTTAAGATCTCTAATAACGAATTTGTACATTATTGGTGGACCACATACTATAGCATAAGTTTTTTGAGGATCAAAATCCACTTGAGGGATCAAAGTTGTTATCACTCCCACATTGCTTGTCCAAACTTCGTTTTCTGGACATCTGTCGACTGTGGATTTAAACTCTACATCTTCTCTATCTTCTAAGCTAAGAATTTCGTCACCAAAAAGTAATTCGCGAGGTTCTTTACAACCATAAAGTAGTATTACACGACCATAATCACTTCGATTATCTAAAACATAGTTGAATAAAGATCTCAAAGGAACTATACCAAGACCTCCTGCCACAAATAACAAATCTTTTCCTTTTAATAATTCAGCATTAAAACCGTTGCCAAATGGACCTCTAATTCCAACTTTGTCTCCTTCTTGTAACGTATGTATTTTACTTGTTACGTTTCCTAATTTTCGAATACAAAGTTCAAAAGTATCTTTCTTTGTGGGTGAAGAAGATACTCCAAAAGGTGCCTCACCAACCCCAAAAACTGAAACTTGAACGAATTGACCAGGTTCATGACCTAATTCAGATCCATCATCAAGTTTTAGCTCAAACATTGTCTCATTTGCTGTCATAGGCACTTTCTTAACAATGGTTGCTATTTTAGGAGCATAATCAATAACATCTCCACTTTTTATTTTGACATCAGGAACAGTAGCAGGATCTATTTGAATCCCTACTTTGATACTCTCAGCGTACATATCATTAAATAAATTAACGGGATTAGCAATATCTGGAAGACAATTAGAAGAACATCTTCCACAACCAACACATGAAACAAATCCAAACCTATCAAAAAGATATTTTCCTTTTTTGAAGTATCTATGTCTATATCTGGCTGCTTTTGTGTTTCGGAAGTTTTCTCCAGAAGAAATTTTTGCAAAATCTTCTAACAAACAGCCATCCCAAGTTCGGCCTCGTTCACCTGTTTTTAGTGATAAATCTGGATTATCCATTACATCAAAACAATAACAGGTTGGGCAAACTAAAACACAAGATCCGCAGGATAAACATTCTTCAGAATGATCTTCCCAAAAATTGGTTTTTTCATAAAACTTACCCAACATTTCAGGAATTAGCTCAGATGAAAAACTAAACTCTTGTTGAGTTTTATTCATTATTTCCTGTTTCTTTTTCCCAACAGATTGTATATCACTAGCTAGAGCTTTTTTAACATTTTTTGAATACTTATTTAGTAAATCAGCACCCTTATGCGAACCGACATCAATTGCATACTTATCACCTAAATCAGTTAGCATTAGATCGTATCCATAATCAATTGTAGCACAACCCATTGATGATGCAAAACACGATTCGGACATATTCTGAATGTTAACTCCAATAATTACAGATGAGTTTCGCCTTGTTAGATAATTTGGATCAGATTTTGTTTCTCTAAAGATTTCATCCATGTGAAGAATAGCCATTATATCATAAGGATGAACACCAACAATGATATTTGGTTTAGTATCTGCAAGGCTCTTATTTTGATAACCACTAGCGACATCATAAGTTACTAGAATTTCTCGTTGAGGAAAGAAATATTTTTTTGGAGGTAAAAGTGTCACATCATAATCTAACCGTAATTGATCGGCTGATTCTAATGGTCCAAAAGCAAATTTGTTGCCTTTTGATTTTACTCCTACAACATTTAGAGAAGTATCAGCTATTAAACTATTAATGAATTCTGAAAAGTTTTCTTTTGAAAGTATATGCATATTTTTAGCCTCTTCCATTATCTCCGAGTAGCAAATTGTTGAAATTAAGAACAATAGGAGAATTTATTACTTTCGAATAGAATTTCCAGAATTAACAACAGATATGAAATTCTTTGCATTAAATAATAAAAAAAGCAAAGATATACATTAACAATCACTATCTAAGAAATGATAGAATCCAATTTCCGTTAAATTATATGGAAAAATTCAAAAAAAATTGACTATAGCTTTATGTAGTTGATAACATTTTTTTCAATATCTGCACTTATGTGCTGTCAAATTGTTACAAAGAGAGTGAAGCTCAATGACAGAGACGGCAACAATAAACAAGCCAATAAAAGCTTCAGAGATTAATCCAAAGTTTAAGTATGAACTCTCGAAAGTAAAAGGCAGCGAAAAAATTCTTCAGTGTTTTCAATGTGGCACTTGCACTTCTGATTGTCCAATCGCTAAATTTAGTGACACCTATAGACCTAGACAAATAATTCGTATGGCGCAACTTGGATTAAAAGAAAGAGTACTAAAAAGTGAAACTTTATGGTTATGTGCTTCATGCTTTACTTGCACAGATCGTTGTCCACAAGATATTGAAGTAGCAAGCATAATTAGGGTATTAAGAAATCTAGCTGCCAAACAAGGTATTATTCCTCTTGTTTTTAAAGAGCAAACATTAAGCATATTAAATTCAGGTTATGCTTACAAAATACCAGAATTGAGAAAGAAAAAAAGGGTTAGTTTAGGACTTCCTCCCATCCCTAATGGTAGTCCAGAAAAAATAGGCAAAATCCTAAAAAAAGTAGGACTTCAAAAGATAATCGAAAATAGAGAGACACAAAATGGAGAATGAATATTTATTTTTTCTAGGATGTGCGGTCCCATATCGGGTTTCATCTTATGAGATATCATCACGAAAAGTTCTCCAGAAACTGGGAGTCAAATTATCTGAAATGCCAGATTTCAACTGTTGCGGTCTTCCTTTAGATACAATTAGTCATGAAACAATGCTTACTCTTGCTTCAAAAAATCTCGCAATCGCTGAACAAGCTGGTTTAAAGATTATAACTTTATGTCCTGGTTGTGCAGGAACTTTAAAAAAAGTTAACAAAGTTTTAAAAGAAGATAAAGTATTAAGAGAGCAAATTAACGGGAACCTAAGAGAAGCAGAAATGGAGTTCAAAGGATCGGTGGAGACTAAACATATACTTCAATTTCTAATAGAGGATATAGGTGTAGAAGAAATAAAAAAGAAGATTGTAAATCCGCTTTCAAACCTTAAAGTTGCAGAGCATGTAGGTTGTCATTTACTTAGGCCCAAAGATTATATAGATTTTGATGATCCTGAAGACCCAAAAGTTTTAAGAACATTAATAGAAATCACCGGTGCTACTTGTTTAAACTATATGAATGAAACTGAGTGTTGTGGTGCACCCAGTGTAGGGGTTAATGACAAAGTTGCCTTAATGCTTGCACGTGATAAATTGGATCATGTTAAAACAGTTGGCGCACAAGCCTTAATTACATCTTGTCCATTTTGCCATATAATGTTTGATACAAATGAGTTACGTATTGAAAGAATGTTCGCCGAGAAATATGGCATTCCAATATTACACTATCCTCAACTTCTAGGATTAGCAATGGGTATGACTCCGGAGGAACTTGCTTTCAAAGAACTCAGAGTCGATACTTCCAAAATACTAAAACAAGTAATTTAAGGAGTAAAATAAAATGAGTAAAAATAAACTAAAAATAGCATTCTATTGGGCCGCAAGTTGCGGTGGATGCGAAATAGCCGTTTTAGATATCAATGAAAGAATACTTGAAGTAGTTCAAATTGCAGACATAGTTTTTTGGCCTGTAGCCTTGGACATCAAATATAAAGATGTTGAAAATATGTCGGATGGATATATTGATATTACATTCTTTAATGGCTCAATAAGAAATTCAGAACAAGAACACATGGCAAAATTACTTCGGAAAAAATCTAAAACATTAGTTGCTTTCGGATCTTGTGCTCATGAAGGGTGTATCCCAGGATTAGCTAATTTACATAATAAACAAGAAATTTTTGATACGGTTTACATTAAGGAAAAATCTGTTGTTAATCCAGAGGGAATAGTTCCAAAAACTGAAACTAAAGTAAAAGAAGGTATCCTTAAGATTCCTGAATTTTATGATACAGTAAAAACTTTAGATCAAACAGTAGATGTAGACTATTATTTACCCGGATGTCCACCTCCAGTCCAGCTAATAAATAATGCAATTGATGCAATTGCAAATAACCAATTGCCACCAAAAGGGACTGTTCTCGCTCCACTCAAAGCTGTATGTGAAGAATGCCCAAGAACAAGAGAGGATAAAAAAATTACAAAAATATATCGTGTTTACGAGAAAGATCCTGATCCTGAAAAATGTCTTCTGGAACAAGGTATTATTTGCATGGGACCCGCAACAAGAAGTGGTTGTGATGCTCAATGTTTGAAAGTGAACATGCCTTGCACGGGTTGTGGTGGGGCTGGCCCGAACGTTCCTGAACAGGGAGCTGCTATGATATCAGCTATATCAGCAATATTTGGTTATACAAAAGATTCAGAGGAAGAAAAATATACTGAAAAAGAAATTGAGGATTTAATGAATCAGATTAAAGATCCAATTGGGACTTTTTACATGTATTCGCTACCGTCTTCGATTCTTAAAAGAAAGGTGATGAAAAAATGAAAGAAATAATAATAGATCCAATCACTCGACTGGAAGGTCATGGAAACATTTCCATATTCTTAAATGATAAGGGTGAAGTAGAAAATGCATATTTAAAAATCCCAGAACTCAGAGGGTTCGAAAAATTCTGCCAAGGAAGAAGAGCCGAATTAATGCCACAACTAACCACAAGAATATGTGGAGTTTGTCCAGTTGCACATCATTTTGCTTCAGTAAAAGCTTTAGATGCAGCTTTCAACGTCGAACCGCCTTCTGCAGCAAAAAAACTACGTGAACTAATGAATTGCGGATATTACATTTATGACCACACATTACACTTCTATTATCTGGGTGGACCAGATTTTGTAGTTGGACCCGATGCTCCCCCAGAAAAACGAAATATTTTAGGAGTTATAGAGAAAGCTGGAATTGAAGTAGCAAAAGAAGTAATTAAACACCGAGCTTTTGGACAAAAAATCACAGGAATAATTGGCGGAAAAGCTACACACCCAACTTGTGCTTTGCCAGGAGGAATGTCCAAAGCTATAAATGAAGAAGAACGACAAGAAATAGAGAGAATGGCACTTTCTTCAGTTGATTTCGCTAAGCTCACATTGAAACTTTTCCATGATATAGTTTTAGGTAATGATCAATATGTAGAATTAATCAAAAGTGATGCATATACAATGCAAACTTACTACATGGGGATGGTTGACGAAAATAATAAGGTCAACTTTTATGATGGAAAAATCAGAGTGGTTAAACCAAATGGTGAAGAATTCGTAAAATTTGAAGGAAAAGATTACTTAAAACATATAGAGGAACATGTGGAAGAGTGGACGTATTCAAAGTTTCCATATCTAAAAAATGTTGGATGGAAGGGACAAAACTATGGAGAAAATAGCGGAGTCTACCGAGTTGGTCCACTTGGAAGATTGAACGCATCTGATGGAATGGCTACTCCTTTAGCTCAAGCAGAATATGAAATTATGTATAAAACATTGGGAGGAAAACCTGTTCACGGAACTTTAGCTTTCCATTGGGCTAGACTTATTGAGTTACTTTATGCAACTGAAAGAGCAGTAGAACTGGCCAGAGATCCTGAAATTACAAGTACAAATATACGAAATAAACCAGGTGAACCAGGAGAAGGTGTTGGAGTAGTTGAAGCTGCAAGAGGAACTTTGTTCCATGACTATACTCTGGATAAAGATGCACTCATTAAAGACGTAAACATGATTGTTGCAACAACCAACAATTATCCCGCAATATCTATGTCAATAAGAGATGCTGCTAAAGGTTTAATCCACGAAGGAAAAATGGATAACGGAGTTCTAAACAAAGTGGAAATGGCTTTCAGAGCTTATGATCCATGTTTTGGATGCGCAACACATTACGCTATAGGACAAATGCCATTAACAGTAGAGATTTTTGATAAAAATAAAAATCTTCTACAAACTTTGCAACGCTAAACTTTTTCTACCTTTTTCTTATTCTTATTCAGATGGATTTAACATATGACTAAAGTGGATTATAATCTTCAAGCTGTTCTTAAAAAATGGTTAAATAATTCAAAAAAAGTCGTTATAGCAGGAATTGGAAATCCAATTCGTAACGATGATTATATTGGAGTAAAAATAGTCCATGAATTAAAAAACAAAATACCATCTAGAGTTCAAATATATGAGTGCGAAACTGTACCTGAAAGTTTTCTCGAACCAATAATAGAACTTAATCCAACACACGTACTTTTAATCGACGCTGCAATTCTACGATTAAAACCAGGAACAATAAGATTAATCAATCCTGAACAAATAATAAATTTTTCACCTATAACCTCACATATATTACCTTTACGAGTATTCTGTGAATTAATAAAAAAAACTACAGAATCAAAAATTGCTCTGTTATTAATTGAGCCAAAAAACACAGATTTTGGAGAAAAAATAAGCCCAGAAGTGCAAAAAGCTGCAGAAAAAATTTTAACTCTTTTACTCGAAATATTAAAAAAATAAGAGAAAAATCTTTATTTTTCTCTATGCATCTTTTGATCTTGGAAAAGTTTTCTAACAGCACTTATTCTAGCTTTCTGAGCTAATATATCACTTGTAACTAGAGACAAAGCTTCTTCGGGACACCATTTCACACATTGAGGGCCACCTTCTTCATCTTTACACAAATCGCATATGTAAACAATTTTACTCTCAGAATGCAACATCACAGCACCATAATCACAGGCTTCAATGCACCAACCACAACCATTACACTTATCGTTATCGACAAATATAGTCCCAGAGTCTTCAGATTGCGTTAAGAGCGTCACGTGGACAAGCAGCAACACAGGGTGGATCTTCACAGCGCCTGCATGTAACAGCCATATTTGCTAACTGATTTACTCTAACAACCCGAATTCGTGATTTTATTGGATTAAACGCTTTCTCTTTTGTCCATGAGCACATATATTCGCATATCTGACAGCCTACACACTTTTCTGGGTTAACTGAAACGAATTTTTTATCATGGATTTTTACCATTTTTCTTAAGCCTCCAGTTTCCTTTCAACTATATTTAATAAAGCATCCATTCTCAGTTCCTCAAGTTTTGCTTTTGTAGGTACACCATTGCTATTCCAACCACGAGATTGATAGTAATCATCAAGAAGCAAATTGAGTTCATCTTGAGTAACATATGCTCCTTTCACAGGTCCATCATCAGGAATAGGAAGATTTAGAACCTTCCATGGAAGAGTATCATCTTTTCTACTCAAACCTTCTCTAATATTTATCAACCTGTGCAACTGTGTTTATTCTTTCACCTGATTTCTTAAGTTCGTCAGCAGTCATTTCTATTCCAGTAACTAAAGTGTAGAGTTTGGCCATGTCAACTAAACCATTATAATAAGTTCCCCTTGAGAATTTACAAACAACTAAAGAATCAATCAAAGAGTAGATATCTTCCATATCTCTAACTAGTTTACCTCTACCTTTTTCTGCTTTTAAGCGATCAACTTTTCCTTTAATATCAAAAGCATAAGCGCCATGTCTATTGTGGTCAGCGCCACGAAATGAAACTGCAAATCCTAAAGCTGCGGTTTTGAGACAGCGTAGATCATACCCTGTTACTTCTAATCCTTTAATGTGCTGAGCAAGTTTTTCTGCTCCCTTACCTATTTTCTTAGCAGCAATTCTCACTCCTTCAGCTAAAATATCACCAATACCAGTTCTAGTTCCAATTTTTCCAAGTATTTGAATTAAAGCTTCACTATTCCCAAAAGTAGCTTCTAATCCATCAAAATCTTTTGTCGAGAGTAAACCATTTTCGTAACAATCCATAGCAAAAGCAACAACAACACCCGCACTTATTGCATCAATTCCATAATAATTACATAGCTCCATACCTTTTACTATTGCATCAAGTTCATCTATACCACAATATGGACCCATTGCCCACAAGGTTTCATATTCCATTCGAGTTAGAGTTCCTTTATAAGGACCTTCAGGAACTACAACTTCATGCTCACAACGCATTGCACAGGAACTACACCCAATTATTTTCACAACAAACTTCTCATTCAGGTATTCACCACTTACTTTTTTTGCATTTTCAAAATGTGCATTATTATAATTTCGAGTTGGCATACATTGGAGTGCATTATGAACGAGAATATTTTCGGAAGTACCTAATGTTCGATATTTCTGGGTAGCTGGACCTTTCATTCTCTCATGGAACTCTTTGACCATTTCAATAAATTCATGAGGTTTAGCTACACGAATATCATTAGTACCACGAACTGCAATTGCTTTGAGGTTTTTAGAACCCATAACAGCACCCATACCAGTTCGTCCTGCAGCCCTTGTTTTTTCGTTAATTATACAAGCTATCCTGCTTAATTTTTCTCCAGCCAAACCAATAGCTGCAACCCGCACATAATAATCACCTAAATCTTGTTTAATCAGATCCTCTGTTTCTGAGGGAGATTTCCCTAAAAGGTGTGAAGCATCCAATAATTGTACAGAATCATCATCGAGCCATAAATAAACTGGTTTTTCAGCCTTGCCTTTAAAAATCACTGCATCATATCCAGCTCTTTTAAGTTCCGAACCAAAAGTACCATGAGCTACAGCTTCTCCAATACCAAAAGTTGCTGGAGATTTAGCAACAAAAGAATGCCCATTACCTGCAGTTGGAAATACTGTACCTGAAATAGGACCAAGGGATAAAACTAGTGGATTATCAGGACCTAAAGGATCAACACCTGCCTTGGAATTATCAAGCCAAAGGCGCATACCTAAACCAATTCCGCCAACATATTTTTTGGCATATTCTTGATTTAAGGGTTCAACCCAAGTTTTTCCTGTAGTTAAATCAATATACAAAACTTTACCGGCGTATCCGTACAAACCTCTTCCTCCGTGCTTGTGGAATTATTAGTCAGATAAAAACTATATTAACTTAATGGGTTCAATTAGTTTAAAATTATTTTAAAAAAAAGAGTTCGTGAAATCAAAAATAGTTTAGCATAAACCAATGTAACCATATAAAATTAATTCGATAAAAAAAATAAAAAGAAAGAGTATGTAGAAAGAAAATTATGGTTATGTCTTTTTATCTTTGGCTTCCTGGAAAAGATTTTTTACTGCAGATATACGTGATTTTTGAGCCAATTGTTGAGCAGTAACGAATGTTAATGCTTCCTCTGGACACCACTTAACGCATTGGGGTCCATCTTCCTGATCTTTACAGCTATTGCATGTAAAAACAACTTTCTTCTGAGGGTGCATCATCATCGCTCCAAATTGACAAGCACTAATACACCAAGTACATCCATCACAAGCTTCTTCGTCAACGTTGATTATTCCAGTATTTTCTTCTTGAGATAATGCATCTCTTGGACAAGCAGCAACACATGCAGGTTCTTCACAGTGTCTACACGCAACTGCAATATTATTAAGTGGCCCCATTCTAAGGGCTCGAATTCTTGACTTTGTAGGATTAAAAGTTTTTTCATTGGTTAAGGAACAAGCATATTCACAGACTACGCAACCTACACATTTGTCTGGATCTGCTGAAACAAATTTTCTATCTTGTGGACGAACCATCTTAGTCTTTTCCTCCTGGAAGGATGTCAATATATTTGTTAAGATTTAATTCCTTGAGTTTATCAACTGTAGGTAATCCGTCACTTGTCCATCCTCGTGCTACATAATAATCGTCTAATCCAAGCTGAAATTCTTCATTATTAACAACAAGCCCTTTTGCTGGACCATCATCGGGAACAGGAGTATTCATTATTTTCCAAGGTAAAGTATCATATTCTCTGGTACCTTTGCCTTCTCTATAATTAAATAATCTAGCGAGGTTTTCAATCCTTTCTCCAGCAAGAGTTAACTCTTCTGAAGTGATAGGGATACCAGTTGCTAATGTGTAATATTTTGACAGATCATCCATACCATCATAGTAGGTTCCTCTTGAGAATTTACATACAATAAGTGAGTCGATTACGTTATACAAGTTGCCGTCTGGTACAATCATTTTTCCTCTACCTTTCTCGATTTTAAAACGATTGACTTTACCTTTTACATCTGGAGAATATGCACCGTTTCTTAAATGGCATGCACCACGGAATGACACACTAAAACCTAAAGCAGCAGTTTTTAGGGTCCTCAGATCATAACCTGGAAGTTCAAGACCTTTAATATGACAGGCATATTTTTCGGCACCATTACCTATTATCTCAGCTGCTTTTGCAACTCCTTCAGCTAAAGCGTTTCCAAGCCAGCCTTCTCGTTTTCCAATTTTATGAATTATTTCTATTAAAGCTTCAGCATTTCCAAAACTTAGATCAATCCCATCAGTTTGTTCTTTTGTAATAACCCCATTTTTATAACAATCCATAGCAAAAGCAACAACAACACCTATTGAAATACCATCCATACCATATTCATTTACAATTCTCATAGCTTCAATAATTGCATCAAGGCGATCCACACCACACAATGGACCTAATGACCATAAACATTCGAATTCTAATCTAGATGTTGATCCTTTGTAAGGTCCTTCTGGAACAACTGCTATGTGATCACATCGCATACCACAAGTGGCACAACCAACAATCTTCTTAACATAATGTTCGTTGAGGTATTCTCCACTAACTTTTTCTGCACCTTCGAAAGTAGCATTAGTCCAATTTCTTGTGGCTAATGCTGAAAGTGAGTTAAGAACTAAAACATTTTGTGGGGTTCCAAGAGTTTTGTACTTCTTTGTAGCAGGTCCTTTCATACGTTCATGTATTAGTTTCACAAATTCGACAAAACCATCTAAATCTGCAACATTAACGTCGTTGGTTCCACGAACTGCTACAGCTTTTAGATTTTTAGAACCCATAACAGCACCCATACCAGTTCTCCCAATTGCACGAAATTCATCGTTAATTATTGCAGCAAAACGACATTGTTTTTCTCCTGATTCGCCAATTGCTGAAACTCTAATATAATAGTCCCCTAGTTCATCTCGAATTCTGTTATCAGTCTCCGAAACTGTGGCATTTTTCAGGTTCTCACCATTTTTTATCTCAACTTTATCGTCATCAATCCATAAATATGATAACTTATCGGCTTTTCCAGTGATTATAACTGCATCATATCCAGCCCTTTTCAAGTCAGGACCAAAGAAACCGTGAGCTTTAGCTTCGCCAACTCCTCCAGTAGCAGGAGATTTAGAAACAACAGCATACCCATTTCCAGCTGTAGGGCCCATAGTACCACTAAGAGGTCCTGTGGCAAATATTATCGGATTATCTGGATCAAAGGGGTCAATTCCCGGTTTTGAATTATCCATAAGTAACTTAATTCCAAGTCCTATACCACCGATATAGCTCTTGGCCATTTCTTCACTTAATTGTTCAGTAGAAATTTTTCCAGTTGTTAGATCAACACGCAAAATTTTACCAGCGTATGAAAACATAAATCTTTCCTCCAAACGGTCAACTAAGGTAATAGCTAAGCTAAAAAGTATATTAATCTAATGGATATTTACCAAAAAATCATTGAGACAACTAGTGATTTATTATTGATTAATAGCTTGCGAGTTAATAATTCAATTAAAGAAATGAATAAATAAAATAACTCATCTCTATAGCGATTATTAAGAGGATGGACATCTATTTGAATGTGTCAATCGAATATCTTGGATATATCAAAAAAAAATTAGGTGTAGAAAGATCTGAGATAATATGCTTAAATAAGAAAGCATCAGTTTATGATTTGCTCATTTTGCTTTCAAAAAAATATGGTGATCCTTTCAGAAAAGCAGTTTATAATCCCAAAGATCTTGAATTGAAACCTTATCATATGATTTCAGTAAATGGATTATTATTAAATCAGTTAAATGGCTTAAAAACAGAACTTAATGACAACGATCAAGTTATTTTAATGCCAATAGTTAGCGGTGGCTAATTATCAAGAACATTAATTTTCATTTCTGCAGGTGAAATAATTGAATAGTATAGAAGCTCTAAAACAAAAAATTAGTACAGATGACAATAATGGAATTCTTGTCTTAAATAAGCATAATTTAACATACTTAACAGGTATTGTAGGGTCAAGTGCATTATTGGTTTCAAAAGAAAAAAAGGGTGAAATTTTTACCCATGATGTAAACTACGGTTTTGTGAAAACAAGCGCAAAAGATTTTTTTGTTGAAAGAATAAAACCTACTGAAAATATTTTTGATAAAATTGTTAAAAAAGTCCAGACAGGAAATATAAAAAATCTCATTTTAGATTCAGCAACAATTGAAATATGGAATGATTTATCAAAAGCGTTAGGGAAAAAAATCGAGCTTAAAATCGATAAATCAGGTATTCAGGATCTCCGAAAAATTAAAAACGCAAAAGAAATTAACCAAATTAGAAAGGCTGCAGTTGCTACAAAAAAAGGAATGCAAGTAGCAGCTGAAACCATTGTTCCCGGTATTGAAGAGTCAGAAGTTATCGCGGAAATTGAGTACGCAATAAAAAAGCAAGGATCTTTCAAAATTGCCTTTGAGACCATCGTTGCATCGGGAAAAGGATCAGCGTTTCCCCATGGTAACATATCTAGCAAAAAAATTTGCAAGGGAGATATTGTAGTAGTAGACATAGGTGCTAAACACAATTTTTATTGTTCAGATATGACCCGTACGTTCGTTGTAGGAACTGCTACAGAAAAACAAAAAAAAATATTCCAAATTGTAATCAAAGCGCAGATAAAAGCTATTGAAAGCATTAGAGAGGGAGTTAAGGCAAGTTATGTTGACAGCATCGCTAGAAAAGTAATAGAGAAAGAAAAATATGGTAAGTATTTTGTACATAGTCTGGGACATGGTGTTGGAATAGAAGTACATGAAAAACCAATTTTAAGCTCTAAAAGTAAGGATAAACTGGTAAGTGGCAATATTGTTACAGTAGAGCCAGGAATCTACATTATAGATTATGGTGGGTTTAGGATTGAAGATACGATTTTAGTAAAAAAGAATGGAGTAGAAAAACTCACAGATGGTATTTACAATTTTAGAGCAGAAAAAAATTAGCGTTTACAGACTGAAATTTTTAGTATCTTGTAAAATAGTAATAATGGGCCCGGGGCGATTTGAACACCCGACCGACAGGTTATGAGCCTGGCGCTCTGGCCGAACTGAGCTACGGGCCCTCGCACATTATTCCTTTTATTATGCTGTTTTTGACTAAATTAAACATTTCACTATCTGATATTTAATAAATGTAATTATATCAGAATTTGGAAAAATCGTGTCAGGGGATCATTCGTTCGAAATGGTATAAATATTCTTGAGCATAGCCCGCATATTCTCCGAAATACGTTCTCCCAAATTCGTTTAAAATATTATAATCTGAATTGTTGATCGCTCGCCCAGTGGATATTTTTGATATAAATTGTTTAGAAAAATGATTAGAGTAATAGCGCAGAATAACCCGTTTAATCCAAATGTCAATCGGAAATGCATTATTCTTTCCAAGAGAAAAGAGCAAAACGCAATCTGCTACTTTCGGACCAACCCCAGGAAGATCAATTAATTTTTTTTTAGCCTGAAAATATGGGAGTTTCTTTAAATCTTCAAAAATGGACTCATTACCAAATATTTTTTTAGATGTTGCGAGAACATATTTTGATCGATAACCTAATCCACAATCGAGTAAATCAGATTCTTTTGCAGACTGTAACTTTTCAGGTTTTGGAAAAGTGAAAAAAATAGTATCGTCAAAAATTTTTTTTTCACCGAACTTTTCTGAAAGTTTATAGAGCATTTTTCGTATAGCGGGAATACTTTTGTAGGTTGCACAAATATAAGATATCAAACATTCCCATGGATCTTGATTAATGATTCGAAGACCCCAAAATTTGTTTAAAGCTTTTTTGATATGTTTGTCTATACATATTTTTCTTTTTATTTCATAAAGGTCATCGTTTAAGCCAAAATACCTCTTAACAAGATTTGAATTTATATTTTTTATTTCTAATTGCGTGTTTATTTGGCGTATTTTAATGGGTTTATCTTCAATTACTCCACACCACCATTCATCTTTTTTTTCCCATTTAAAAATCTGTCCACAACAAAGAGTTAAATCTAAATCAAATGGTATATGTGTTAACAGCAATTATTGTCCTCCGAAAATTGATTAGCAATAGGGAGATTTTTTGGAAGTCCTTTTTGTTCTCTGAGATTATTGATTATCTTATTTTCTTTTTCTTTTGAGATTTTTATCCACTTATATAAGGTTGAATTCCATAAAGTTTTACCTGAAGACATAGATCTCAGTTCCAGAGTTAATCCAAATGTTTCCGATACTGGAATAACTCCTTGAAGAACACTAAAAAATCCTTTTTGTTTAAATTCAACTATTTTGCATCGTCTTTTATGTAGAATCTTTGTGCTAGCTCCTTCTAATCCAATTGGTGTAAAAACGTCAATTTTATAGGTTGGTTCAAATAATCTTGGTTTTCCAGTTAAAAATGAGCCAAAAATAGCTTTTCCTACACCATGCATTATCTCAACTGGACTAGAAAGTTCTTTATTTTTGCTTATTTTGAAATCAAGTAATTTTATTTTTAAACCTCTAAGTGGTTCTCCGCATAATGGACCAGATTTACAGGTATAATTGAAACCAGAAATAAGAAATTTTATTATTTCTGGCAATTCCTCAGATTTTTTAGTGGCATCTATGAAAACATTTTCATGGTTATCTTTAGCAAGAATTTTCTTATTAATTTCAATATCAAATTTTTCTTGATTGTTATTGGTAATGAAAGGATCTGAAACTTCAACTTGTATGGTAAATTGATTTTTCTTGTTTGGGCTCAGGGCTTTGGCGATCAACCCATTCCTAGTCACACTTTCTCCATAAACTGCTTTTGGTGGAGAAACTACAAGTTCAATTCCAATTAAATCTTCACGCAATAATTTAATTGCTACTTCTAAATGGAGTTCACCCATACCAGCAAGAAGATATTCACCTGTATCATCATCAATTGAAAAAATAAGGCTAGGATCTTCTAGTATCAACTTATGTATTGCATCTAAAAATTGATCTATTTCTTGAGGATTTTTTGGTTCAATACTTAATTTAGTTACTGGTTCGGAAATATATTTGATTTTTTCAAAAGGAATCATACTTTTCATAATTTCTTTATCAACTATAGTTTCTCCAGGAATTGCTTTTTTAAATCCTGATAATGCAACTAGGTTTCCAGCTGAAATTTGTGTTGCAGGTTCCATGAAGGACCCCATATAGACAAAAACCTCTTTTACTTCTTCTTGAGTCTGAGCATTTACTAGAAATATTTTGCTACCTTTGTGTATTGTACCTGAAAAAATACGACCAGTAACTATTAATTCAGAATCTCTATTGGTTTGGACTTTTGTTATACATAACGATATAGGTGCTTTGCTATCACATTTTATCATTGCTTGGCCAATTATTGAAGATATATCGCCTTGCCAGATTTTTGGAATACGATATTTTTGAGCTTCTTTTGGATTGGGTGTTTGAGTAACAATCATGTTAAAGATCGCATTGTGTAATGGAAAATTTTTGGTAATTATTTCATTATTTTTATTTTTGTAAGCATCAATTATTGTTTTAAACTTCACAGATTTTATTCGGGCAGTTGATAAATTAAACCCCCATCTATGTAAAGCCGATCCGAATACAACATTGCCTTTCTGAGGTGAAATTTTCCAATTATTTGCGATTCTGGACGTTCCATAGATGGAAAGTAAATCGTTGAAATTGTTTATTATTTGTTCGAATTTTTTTTTGATCTGAGCTTCATCTAGTTTTAACTCGGTTATTAACCTATCAACTTTATTTATGAACAGCACAGGATGAACATTTTCTTCAAGAGCTTGGCGTAATACTATTTCTGTTTGAGCCATTATTTCTTCTACTGCATCTACTACAACAATTACACTGTCAATGCTACGTAGAGCTCTTCTAACTTTTCCTGTGAAATCTACGTGACCGGGAGTATCAACTAGATTTATGATAAAAGATTTAGATTCAATTTGATATAATAATGATATATTTGCTGATTTCATGGTAATGCCTCGAATTTGTTCTTCTTTAAGATAATCTAGAACTCGTGCAGAGCCAACCAAGTTTGGAGACAACATTCCTATACCAGCTAAAAGTGAGTCAGCTAAGGTTGTTTTTCCGTGATCAATGTGAGCAACTATTCCTAAATTTCGTATATTTTCTGTCTTTTTCATTAATTGTAAAAGTTTGGGAAGTTGTCTAAATTTTGGCATTTGTTTAAACCCACATAAAATAATCCATAGTAATGAAGAACTTCTATTATAGTTATTATATATTACAAACTTGTTTTGTTTGCAGGAGATAAGAAACTGAAAGAGCATCTAAAGATCTCGATTGAAAATTTAAAAGAAGACCCTTTTGCTTCGGTTATTTGCTATCCAAGAGTGTCTCCAGATGAATTATTTGATCGAATTTCAGAAATGAAAGAGCAGGGAATTACGTCTGTTGATTTTACTGGCAAAAATAGCGCTTTTAGTTTGCCAATATTAGGGAAAGGGTATGTAGGTGTTGTGATAAAAGCTAAAATAAACAGAAAAATATTAGCGCTAAAAATACGAAGAGTTGATGCGGATAGAATAAGTCTTCAACATGAAGCACAAATGCTTCTAAAGGCGAATTCAGTTCAAGTTGGCCCAAAATTTCATAGTTTTAGCAAAAATTGTTTATTAATGGAATTAATTGATGGGGAATTGTTGCCCTTTTGGTTAAACTCATTTTCTAAAAAGAACATTTTACAAAATATTTTTAAAGATTTATTACATCAATGCAGACGTTTGGATAGTTTAGGTTTAGATCATGGAGAACTCAGCAAAGCTCCTAAACATATTATTATTAATAAAAAAACGAAACCGATTATACTTGATTTTGAAACCTCAAGTATCACTAGAAAAGTTTCAAATGTCACCTCTATTTGTCAATTTCTTTTTTTAAGTTATGGACCAGTGGGAAAAACGGCAAATATAATACTAGGTAAAAGAGACAGAGGGAAAATAATAAAAGTATTAAAAAAATATAAAAATAAAAAAGATGAGAAAAATTTTAAGGATATATTACAAACTTGTCTTTACTAGATAACATAATTAATACTTGATTTGTTTTCCTTTTTTAAGTTTGATTTATTTATTTTCAATTCTCTGGTCAATTGGTACAAATTAAGCCATGTTTCTATCTTTTTTTGTCTATCAACATTCTTTTTTTTACAAAGCAAAGGAGTCTTGTCAATAAACAGCCAACCATATATATCGTCCTTCATTCTTCTCCCAGAACGTAAAGGAGAACTATTTACTTTTATTCTATATGGAAAAAAGAACTAGAAAAAAATACTAGAAAACGAGAAGAGTTTTTCTAGATTTAAGCTAGCACCATTTGAAGTTTATCTTCATTTTGAGCCTCTTTTATTTCAACCGCAATACGTCTACCCATATACATATTTTCACCATATCTTAGATAGGCATAAGGTGATGTACCTATTCCAATATTTGTACCAGCAACTATACGCGCAGAAATTTCAAATGTGTAAATCTCCAAGTTATCTGTTATTACTGTCTCTAAACAAAATGGACCTATTATTCCAGGTGGAGCAAAATCTATAGCTTTTTTATGTACTTTTTCACCCATTCTAATCAATTCAGGCAGTAAAGATTCTCTAAGAGCAAGTGGGATATTGCCCACTATTGTATAAGTTGGACTAATTTCTATTTCAATTTGTTCAGTCGCAGGAATTTTACCTATAGAATCTACAGCTGATTCATAACGTTTATCAACCCCTAAAAATTCCACATCGTCTTTTAGTATGGAACTGAAATAGTGAGGATAAACATTAACCCCTAAAACATATTCTTGAAGATGTACTCTATCTAAGTCCTCTAAAGACAG
This sequence comes from Candidatus Bathyarchaeota archaeon, assembly GCA_963848105.1. Classification (GTDB taxonomy): domain Archaea; phylum Thermoproteota; class Bathyarchaeia; order Bathyarchaeales; family Bathycorpusculaceae; genus AD8-1. The sequence goes on along the minus strand of CAWKCH010000003.1, from coordinate 146,953 downwards.
CAAACTTCGATCAACCATTTCATTAAATTTCTTTTTGAAAGAAGAAGGTGAATTTGCTAGAAAATATCCTCTTCCACCTTTTGCTCCGGGTAGTTTTACAATTACTAAACGATCAATCTCATCTGGCTTTTTGAATGTTTGAGGTAAAACTAGCCCTGCTTGTCGAAGCCAGTCTGCTTGTTTGTCACGATTAGTTTCCCAGTGAAGAAGTTCTCGATTTCCAAACAGGGGTACATTAAGATTGTGTATAAGATCTTCAGTACTCAGATAGGCTGTAAAAGATCCATGAGGTATCAAAATAACATTTAAGCTACGGAGTTTTTCTTGGAGAGATTCTGTTAATAATTCGTTAAAATCTTTAACAATAATCAATTCGTCAACTACTGGAAACTTCTTATAGATAATAGCATTTTCTTGTTTACAGATACATACAGTTTTAAAGCCTTCTTCTTTTGCTCCTTTAAATATATTAAGAGCTGAATGTGAACCTAAAGTGCCTATTGATAATTCTTTTGAGTTATAGGACTGAAGTATATTATCCATTTTTTCGCTGATTTTCAGGTGACCACTTCCGCTAGTCTATTATTTTGTACAGCAAGTTTTATTTCCATAGCTACCCGCTTACCAGGACCTACTTCAATACCATATTTATATTTCATGTAAGGAGATGTCGATTCCACACAAGGACATCCTGGAACACGAGGACTTAAATCAAAAACATAAAATTTTAAGTCTTTAGATACCGCTCCTTGAAGAGCAAATAATCCAATCATACCAGGTGGGTATTCCTGTTTACAGGTTTCTACGAACAGCTCTGCAGCAGTAAATATTTTCTCAATTTGACTCTCACGCATAGTTGCACCCATGTGGCCGATCTCAATATTCTGAGAAGGGATTTTAATATCAAGTTGTTCTTGTGCTGGAAGATCTAATAATCCATCCAAATCAGTCTGTATGCGTCTATCAAAACCCAGGAGGTCAATTTCGTTAGTTATTGGCGACCAAAAGAGATTGGCATTAAATTTTGCGCCTAAAATATATTCTTCAATAAGTGATTCATCTAAAGCTTCTTTGGTAATTATTCCTTTTTTAATTCTATCAGCAGATATTTTTTCAAATTCTTCGGCAGAGTTTGCATAAAAGAAGGCACGTTCAATTGAACGGTTCTTTTCAGCGACTTTGACAATTACAAGACGATCAATATCTTCATGTGAATTGAAGATTTTGGGAATGAGAATTCCTGATTTTTCAAGAAGATATTGCTGATTTCTGGGTGTATTTCTTTCCTCAGTTCGTAACAGGTATCTGTTCCCTAGTAAGGGAATTGTAAATTTTTTTTCAATTGCCTCATAACCTGTATAAACCGAGAAAGATCTATTTGGAATAAAAACTGTGTTGAGATTTGCAAGTTTTTCTACGTTATCTTTTTTTGTTATATCCGCAAAATTGTCCAATAAAATAATATGATCAAACAATTTTTTATAGTATTTAGTGTAGGTCTTATCTCTTCCTTTTTGGCAAACAATCACAGTCTCAAAACCTTCTTGTTTTGCACCTGAAGCTATTTCTAGTGCTGAGTGTGAGCCTAGAATACCTATCCTAACATTTTTGTAATCATATTCACGGATTCTTTCTTGTATTTTTGAATTCATCATTTGTTCTCAACCAAATATTCATTATAATGTTCAATTATTTTTGGAAGTGCATCAACATCAAAAAATTTCTGTTTAGTTATAGCGTTCGTAGTTGCCATATACATTTCGCTAATAATTGTAAGTAAATTTTTATCAAGTTTTGGAGGTTGGGTTTTACATAGTGATTTCCAGTCAGTAATATTTTTTTGCTCAGCAGCTTTCTTAGCTTCTTCTACAGCAATAAACCAAGGAGTTTTCTTATAGAATTGTCGTGCAATTTCTTTACTAATATGAAAGCTATCGTACATAAACCTACACTCGTCAAGTGTGCCAACCACATCAACAATCATTAATTTCCGCAAACCATCAAAAGCTAACTCAATTTTTCCATCTTCGTTTACCAATCCTATATCAGAAACGAGATTTGTTATTGTCGAATTTACTTTCAATAAAATTGACTTTATAGATTCTAATTCATTATCATTTAATCCAGCTATTTTTTTTGCTTTTTCCCAAGTTATGTATCTGTCTTTATTTTCAAGTTTGGTGCTAACATCAAAGATCGGTTTTGAGAAATGTTCACCTGGAATGGGATAATGATCAAGTCCTAAATCTTTCAGAGTTGTTTTACCTTGTTCAATCCGCTTAAAAATGGATGAGCCTTCAGGTAATCCATTTCTATAAATTATTTCTAAAGGAATTAAACAATTTTTGAGTTTTTGTGTATATTGACTATAATCATAGTCGATTATGTTATTTTTTTCCCTTATTTTCGGGTGATAAACATTTACTAATTTTACTTCCATTATGTTTGTTGGTAACTCTATTTCTTTAAAAGACACAGTTTTTCCATTATTATTCACTAGGCCTCTATAGTGAGTCTTTATTTTTTTTGCTTCTAATTGTTCAAAACAATAAGCACCCATCAGACACAAGGCTTCACCTTTTGCTTTGATTTGATCAGGCATTTCACCCCAATCAAAAACTGAGTAACGATCTGAGAAGTGAAAACGCCCTATACCCATAGCTATTTCAGAAGATTTCTTTAGTATTTCGAGATCTTTCACACTACCCATCTAATTGCACTTCGCACAAATATTTTTCTTAATCTATCAAAAGAAGCACATACTTATATCGATTTATTCGATGTAAAATAAATAATTTCCATGGGAAACTCAACAAAATATTTATTTTTCATTATTTCTTCGAATTTGGAGATATTTAAGATCAGAGCAAAATTAAAACATTTAACAGATAATAATTCTTACTTCAGTTTTCCAATTTTTTCATTAGCCTGTGCAAGAATTTTTTTCTTAGTGGATTGGTAATCCTTGATTATTTTGTTAATCTTTTCATCGTCTAATCCAAATATTTTAGCTGCAGCAATTGCTGCACCCTCGGGTTCAATGGTAACAACAGATCCAATACCACTCGGTACTCGCAAAGAAGAAAAAATATCAGCACCTCCAAACTTTTCTGAGTAAGGTGGACAGGCAATAACTGGTTTGGAAGTGTTAGCATCAACAAATGCACTAAGTGCATTGGAGCGCCCAGCTACTGTTATGTAAATTATTTTCTCACTTTCGAGCATCTTTATTATGTTAAGTACCTGTTCGGGAGTTTTATGAGCAGAAGCTACACGAAATTCATAGTCTATTTGTAATAATTTTAAGATATTTTGTTATTTTGTGACTAAAATCTAAATCTCTTTCTGAACCCATTAATACTATCGCTTTACCATTCATAATTCCACCTAAATATTGTTAGCAATTAATTTGATATTTAATAGTTTTCTATGAGTAAAGGGAATATTTTTAAGATTTCATTCTATATGAAAGACATAATTTAGAAGAGCAAGTTGTGAAGATATGAGTGAAAATATGGAAAATAAAGTTAAAGAGGCTCTCGAAGAAATCAAACCAAAAATACAAGCGGATGGAGGAGACATTGAACTGGTGGGAATCGAAAAAGGAATTGTAAAAGTTCGGTTGAAAGGAGCCTGTGTTGGATGTCCAATGTCAGCATTAACTCTTAAACAAGGCGTTGAGAGATTAATAAAGCAGAAGATCCCAGAAGTTAAAAGTGTAGAAGCTGTTCAATAAACTAATAGAACGGTAGTTTATAGTTACCAGTCTATAAAAAATCTTCTTTTTTCAAGTAATATTATCACGTTTTTTAGAAACCACTTTTTTAATCTAATTTAAGAAATAAATTAGCACATACGTTAGATAGTAATCTCCGGGGAAAAGAGTCATTTCTTAAAAACAATTGATGCATACCCTACAACGCTTGAGTAATCGTTGCTAATATCACCGCTAGTTGAATAAGAAAGCAATTTTGCTTTTTTTCCACCTAATTCTTTGCTTACAGTCATCAATACAGCTATTGGACCATATCCACAAGCACTGATATTTTTTGATTGAATAAGTGAATAAAAATTAGTTACATTTAATTCTTCTATTGCTTTAATAGCTGCTAAATCTTTCTCAACTGTGATCTTTTGAGGTTGATAATGGTTCATATCTGAAGAAGCTATTATGATAATTTTTTTAGTTAAACACACTTCAGCTAATGCCTTTCCAATTTCCAAAACAGAGTCTAAATCTTGTTTTTGAAAACATATTGGAATAAATTTGAAGCTAGATCCATAAATATATTGAAGAAAGGGAAGTTGTACTTCAATAGAATGCTCAAAGCGATGAGCAAAATCATCAATTCCCATAATTTTTATTTTTTTTGTTATTAGATTAGCTGTTTCGTTATCAATCTCAGCATTACCCAATGGAGTCTGCCAATAGCCTTTATTCATTATAGATAAACTATTTCCGTATCCTGTGTGATTAGGACCTAGAATAATCACAGTCTCAGGTTTACAATCTGAGGCAAGAACATGATATGCATGAGCGGCAATTGGGCCAGAGTACATATAACCTGCATGCGGAGAAATTAAACCAATAATATTGCAAGAACTACTCTTTTTTATTGAAGGAAGATGTTTTGGACCTAATTCGTGAAGAAAACAATTTCCAATTTGTTTTCTTAAAGATGCTTCAGTGGATTGGTAAAAACTCCCGGATTGGGTGGGGTATCGAATTTTTGACCCCGGATTATCGACTATCTTCATCGTCTCTAGAAATCTTCGCCTCAAAGTCTTCGATAGGTACCTGAAGGTCTTTATCAGCTGCTAATTCGCCTCTTTCACGCAAAACTTGTCTTGCTAAAAGCCAAAAAACGACTGCCAAAGCTCTTCGCCCTTTATTATTTGTTGGAATAACAAAATCTACACCTGAAAACTCATTATCAGTACTGCACAAAGCAACTATAGGTATTCCCATCTTTTGAGCTTCCTTAATAGCTTGTGAGTCTGCTCTTGGGTCACAAACAACAATTATTTCAGGATCAACACGATTCAAATATTGAGGATTAGTCAAAAGGCCTGGAATAAATCGACCAACTATAGGTATTGCACCCGTTAATTCACAATATTTGCTTACAGGTTCATGAGCATAGAGTCTTGTAGCGGCAATAGCCACTTTTGAGTTCTCAAATCTAGCTAAAAACTTAGAAGCTGCTCTTATACGTTCATCCGTTTTTTTAACATCTAAAACAAACAATCCATCTGGCCTAACCCTATAGATAAAAGGTTCCATATCTCTTGTTTTCATTCTTGTTCCTATATGAACACCAGCGGACAATAAAGTATCTCGCGGAAGCAAAAATTCTTCTGCAATTTGTGCTTCTTTTTCTGATTCAGAGTTTATTTCTGTTTGGTTTTTATTTAATTCTTCTTCCGTCAATCTTATTTCTCCTTAATTTATTTTTAAATTAGCCATTTTTGCCCGATTTCCTAAGAAGTGTTCGATTCGTAACAACTCATTTATTTTTGCGATTCTAGCACCTTCAATAGTTCCGGTTTTTATTATTGGACACTTGAAAGCCAATGCTAAGTGAGCGATGTGCCAGGCACATGTATCACCTGAACGATGAGAAACAATAGTAGTATATCCATTTTTCTGAGCTGTATCTATTGTTTCCAATGCGTCAGTAAGAGTTCCAATCTGGTTAACTTTGATAATAATAGAATTGGCTGCTTTAAGTTTTATACCTTGAGTTAATCTTTCATTATTAGTAGTAAATAAATCGTCGCCACAAATTAAACAATTCTTAGTTTTCTTGGTCAATTCCGCAAAACTTTCAAAATCGTCTTCATCAAAGGGATCTTCAACATAAGCTAAACGATAAGTCTCAATTAAATCCAAAAGATAGTCTAATTGATCACCAGTATCTCGTTTTTTTCCCTCACGAGAATAAAGGTATTTTTGCTCTTTTTCACTCCATAAAGAAGCAGCAGCAACATCAATTCCAAAACCACACTCAAAATTATATTCATTGCCAACTTCTTCACAGACTTTAGCGATAAAATCAAAAGCTTCAGTGTTATCCAAGTTAGCTATCCATGCTCCTTCTGAGCTAACACCTCCACTAAAAAGTTTATCTTTCTTTTTTATAACATCGCCAATTTTCTTGTGTATTTGAGCATTAGCCATTGCAGCTTCGGAGAAAGTTTCAGCTCCATGCGGAAGTGCTAGAAACTCTTGTATGTCTGGAGTTTTTCCACGAGTATGTTGACCACCACTGATTGTATTTCCTAATGGAAAAGGTAGAGAGTTAGCAATATTGCCACCTAAAAATTGAAATAAAAGGCGACTATGAGAATTTGCAGCAGCTTCTGCGTTAGCTATTGAAATAGCAAAAGCAGTATTCCCTCCAATGATTTTGAAATCTCTCGTTCCATCAATTTCATGTAGAGTATTATCTATTTCTTCTTGAAAATCTGAGTTTAAACCTGCTAGTTCAGGAGTAATTACTTCTTCTACTTGTTTAATCGCAGAATCTACACCACCTTCAGGGTAGGGTCGAACTTCAGCTTTTCCACGACTTTTACCCGCAGGTGCAGAAGCTCTTCCAAAACCTGATGCAGTAATAACATCAACTTCTATAGTTTCCTCTCCACGATTGTTGAAGATTTTCCTAGCAATAATATCTTCAATTATTGATGACATGGCTATATCCTCAAGTTGCTATACCTTTTGCTTAGCTCTTATTTACTCTTTCTGTTTATTTTTATCTCTCTGATCAGGATATAATGCAATAATTGCTGTCTGTGTAAATTAATAATAATCAAAGTTGATTGTGAGTTAAAAAAAATCAGTAATATTCCATTTAAATTTGTTTTATTCATTCCTTTCCAATATGCAGTAGAATCTTTTCGGCAGTCGAAACACAAAAAAGTAAATCATCAATTGTAGCTATTAAAGTAGATAATTTTTCTGAGGTTTTCACTTCAGTTAAAACTTCAGTATTCTTTCTGATAGTAGTAATAGAAAAATTCGAAGAGGCTGTAAAATTATCAGGAGATATTGAATTAGCAATTGCTGATGCAGTTTTTTGATTTTTATATTCAAGTGTTATTTTGGCTTCCAATTTCTTCACCTAATAACTGTTTTCCCGCTAAATCATTAACCAAGTTAATAAAATTTTCAATTTGATCAATAGGGACTTGAGCGCCCGCAGCTATATTATGACCACCACCTTTTCCAGCGAACTTCTCTGAAGCAACCTGCATAATTTTACCTAGATTTATTCCCTTATGAAGGGCTAAACCAGTTGTTCTAGCTGAGAATTTAGCGGCATTTTCTTCTGCTACATTCGCATATGCAATAAGAGGTTTCTCCAAGTTTTGGAGACTGGAAACTAAAATAGAAGATATTGTTCCAATTATTTTTTCGTTGATAAAAGTGTCGCCATAGATAACGTAGATATTTTCAAATTCTTTCATTCTTTCAGGTTTTTCTTTAACCCAACAAAGATAATGATTAATACTTTTTCTATAATCCTCTAAAATTTTATTAGCTTCTTTTAGAGAAACGTCTCTATCACCCATACAAATAGCAAGCCCTAAACTTGGTCTATCCATGCGTCCAGTGGAGTTTAATAGAACGGCAAATTCTCTTGCGTCTCTTAGCGGAGTCCAATCCTCTTCTTTAATTAAAACATAGATACTTCCTATTAGGTTCTCAACTTCAAAATGTAAACCTTGAGATAATAAATAATCAGCAAGAGCAGAACATAATTTCTTTCTTTCTTCAGGTTTTAAGTCTCTAAGAGACCGCCATCTTTCATTTTCTTTCAGATTAATATCTAAATTCTTAAGAAATTTAGCACTTGCACCTTCTTCACCAGTTATCCCTGGAAGATAAGGACGATTAGAACTTGCAAGAGCTCTATGAATGGGACGAGTCTCCCTGCCAAAAAACATTAAATCCTTTTCAACTTTTATGAGATTTGCGGTTAATGCATCTTCTACTATAATCGAATTTAAACCACCAAGTGATCGAAGCTCATTTTTATCTTGCATATCCCCCAAAGCGCCAACGATTGCTATAGGAGATAAATCAACATTTTCAGGACTAATAGCTTTCGCAACAAAATATGCAACTCCTGAACCGCTAACATCAGTAGCGCCTGGAATACCATAAATATGTGGATTAACATGAACAAAATTAGCGTTTTTGATATCATTGCTAAATTGGTGGTGATCTAAAATGATAACTTTTGAGTTAGGAACTTTTTCATTTAACAATTCAAGATAATTGCTTCCAAAATCTGTAAATATTACTAATTGTGGTTTGTCTGCAACTATTTCATCTATTATTTTTTCGTCTACCCACTGAGTTATTCTCAACCGGAATTTTGCGTTTAGTTTAAAAAGAGCTTTCCCAATTATTCCGGCTGCTGAAATACCATCAGCATCTAAATGTGAAAAAACATGAATGAACCCATCTTTTTTAACGGTTTCTAATATTGTTTTAGCGGCTTGTTGTGATAAAGCAACAAAATTTTTCAAAACAGATTGATCGATGTCCATGGTCATTCACTCTTTTATTTAAAGAGTTGTTTAGAACTTAAACCTGATGTTGTGTCTCTGATGGAAAGATTGTTTAAAAAAGGATTAGGTGATAGATGCGACTTTGGACACATATTTCCATTTTTTAGGTAAAACACCTTCTCGTTTATAATATCTAGACAATTTATGAATTCTTGCTTCTATTACTTGCATAGATCGTTTGTTATGAAGGTCTTTATGATTTTTATCCATGTGAACTAAAAGTCCTCGAGCTTTCTTCACCAAATTAGCTAAATCTTCAGGCATTGACGGTGCCATTCCAGCATCTTCAAGAATACCTGATATACTTTTACCTGTGATTGGTTTGACTAGAGGAATTGCATACAAGTCTCTAATTAGTGTGCCAATTTTACTGAGTGAATGCCCCTCTTTTGCTAGTTTAACTACAAAAGCTTCTACTTCTTCTGACTGATACCTGCACCAACTTGGAGGCCTTCTACTTACTGGTCTAATTGAATGTGATCTTCCTTTTTCTTGTTTTGGCATCTGAACATTAACTCTGCTTATGACCCACCAAACTCAAATATTTAAAAATAGTGGCACCTAGAGGCACAATTAATTCGTTTTTCATGTTGGTTCATAACTCAACACAGTATTGATTCAACATTTAAATTAAGTACTACTTCTGCTATGTCACTTGCATATTCAGCTGTCCTTATTATACTCTCTAATAAAAGTCTAAGATTTGAAAAATCATCAGATCCATTTGTTTTAGTTTTATCCAGGATATCTTTTGCAAGTTTAGCAAACTCTATTAGACTATCACTAACTTTATCAGCTAAATCATAATTCTTTTCAAATAAAGCGTTTATTGATTTGTCAAACATAGAGACCGCAAATTTACTAAGAACATTAATTTTGTTAATAATTAGCTGCTCGGGTTTTTTTTTGAAATTTAAAACATATTCGGCGATTTTCGCTGCATGATCAGCTGTTCTCTCAACAGTTTTTGTTATTAGTCTATATCCAAGACAATCTCTTTCATTTTTTAACCCTATTGCTTTAATCGTTTGCCGATTTGAAATTGCTAACTTTGTTTGACGAATCAAATAAAAACTGAATCTGTCAACTTCGGTATCTGTTTCTATTACACTTTTAGCGGTTTGAATATCCATTTTTTCAAAAGCCATCAGCGCATCTTTATGCATTGATGATGTGATTATTGCCATTCTGTTTAAAACATTCTGTACTGAAAGTTCACGATAGTCAAGCAACACTTGTAAGGCTAATTCTGAAGAAGAATCAGTTAAAATTTCGGTACCGACAAGAAATTGACGTACAAAACTTTTCAAATCATTTCTTAACTTTGGGGATAATTCATATGGCAGATTTGTTATTATTCTGATCTTAGTATATCCTATCAAATAAGTCGAAACTGTTTTTCTCAGAATTGAAGATGTAGTATCTTTTGGATGAATTCGTATCAAAGTCTCTTCTTTTTTGTCAATAAAGTTCCCATCTCCTAATGTATCAATCAGAAGAGAACCATTTTCTTCTTCACGGACAAAAACCGAATCACCTTTTTTAATTTGATTTTTTTGAATCCATTTTTTTGGAAGAGATAATATAAAGGTAGAACCACCGGTTACCTGAATTTTTCTATTTTCTTCAATTTTCTTTATTTGAGTTTCACACATAAAGGAAATCCCTTCAACTCACCATATTGACAAAATACTAACTTGAATTATCTATATAGATTCTCTGTTTCTAAATAGTTAATCTCAATAAGCTAAATACTGTTAAATTATATTACATGAAAAAAAAGAATCATAAACTCAAAAACTCAGACTTCAGATAAATACCAAGAAAAAAATTCATTATAATAAATCAGCAATTGAATAAAAGGTATAGTTCCATCAGTAGATATATCAAAAAAGATAAAAACGGAGTTCTCTATTTTTTGCGGTGTTTAAACCATCTAGCAAATTTGTGCATAGCTCTAGAACGATGTGAATACAAGTTTTTTTCAACTATAGACATTTCCGCAAAAACTTTTAAATTGCCTTTAGGTTGAAATATTGGATCAAAACCAAAACCAAGGATAGTTTGATCTCTTAAGTTTTTGTTAGTAATTTTACCAGTAACTTCACCTTCGAAATGATGAAGATCATTTTTACCATTGCAGTAAACTATTGATGTCTTGAATGTTGCAGTTCTATTGGTTTTATTTTCTATCAAAGCAAGTATACCGTTATTACCTATTGTTTTGTAAGCATAAGCAGCGTAAGGACCGGGAAAACCATTTAAAACTTCAATAAATAAGCCAGAATCTTCCAATAATATAGGTAAACCATATTTTTGAAAAATTTCAAGGGCACTTATTTGTGCGATTTCTTTTAAACTATCATGCTGCAATTCAGATTTCTCAACACGTAACATACCAACAGAGATATCATATTCAGCTAAAATTAGTCTAGCTTCATTAAACTTGTTAATATTATGTGTAGCAAAAAAAATAAATTTTCCATTGAATTTAAAACTTTTTTTACTTGAGTTTCCTTTCTTCAACATACCTACCCCTTTGTTCTATTTCCAGAATTTTTTTTAAAATATTATTCGTAAAAGTCTTACCCACCACTTTAGAGTATCCCCTAATTATGTCTTGAAAGGAGTTTTTTGAAAATTGGTTATGGGCACTTTGAAAACCGCGTTTCATTAAGTGTAGATCAACTCCCTTAGCTTCCAACTCGTTTTGTTTTCCTCCTAATCCGAAATCAATAAAAAAAAGTTTACCAGAGAAATCAAGAATCATATTAGATGTTGTTAAGTCTCCATGTATTAATCCCTGTGAATGGAGTTTTGCTACTAATACACCTATCTTAAAACATAATTCGGATCTTTCAGTTTTGGATAGGGTTTCTATCAGTTGTTTTACTTGGTTTCCTCGTATAAATTCCATGAATATCAACATATTTTTTGTATCAACAAGAAATATTGTAGGTGTAGGTACACCGGATTTTTTAGCTTCATACATTAATTGTGGCTCGTGAATTGTCCTAAATCTTCGAATTCTTTCGTCTAACTGAGGATGACGATACTTTTTTGTTTGTCTTGATTTAATTACAATTTTTTTCCCATACCAACTAGCTAAATTAATAGTTGCTTCGGCACCTTTTTGAAGTTGGTTTAAAATAATTAATTCATCCAAGGAATATCAACTCTATCCAGCCTCCACCTTAATTTCACCATACTTTCATCAAATGGTGTAACAATGCCATTTCTAAAAGCTAAAAGACCAGCCCACGCAATCATTGCACCATTATCAGTTGCAAATTCCAAGGGTACTTTATTGAAAGACACTCCATGATCTTCTGCAATCAAACTAAGCATAATTTGTAATCTTTTATTTGCTGCAACACCACCTGTTAATAAAATCTCTTTTTTTTCAGTATGTGCAAGCGCTCTCTCCGTCACTTCACAAACCATTGCAAAAGCAGTTTCTTGAAGACTATAACACAAATCTGGTAAAGCATATTTTTTCTCGCGTAATAAAGAAACTGCTGAAGTGAGTAAACCGCTAAAGGAAACATCCATTCCTTTGACAACATAGGGCATCCAAACAAGAGTATTCCCATCCAGAGCTAATTTCTCTAGCGCAGCCCCTAGAGGAATACCTTTTTTATGTTTTAATCCTGCTTCTCTTGAAAACACATCTAAACAATTTCCAAGAGCTATATCTAATGTCTCTCCAAAAATTCGATATCTACCAGCATTATAGGCTGAAATAATCGTATTTCCACCTGAAACGTACAAGGTTACAGGATCTTTGACATTTGTCTTAAGCTTCCCAATTTCCACGTGAGCAATTGAATGGTTTACGCCGACAAGAGGAATATTCAAATAAGCTGCTAAAGTACGAGCAACAGTAGCTCCAGTTCGAAGACAAGGCCCTAAGCCGGGACCTTGAGAAAAAGCAATAAGGCCTAAATCTGTTGATTTTAGCCCAGCTTTAACCAAAGCTGTTTCTAAAACCTCTGAAGCTACCAATGCATGATGTCTCGCAGCTTCTCTAGGATGAATTCCACCTTCTTCAGGTATGTACCCATGTGAAACATTAGCTAATATTTCACCATTGCCAGTTGATATGCCAACACCAAAATCATCAGCAGTTGATTCAATACCTAAACTGTAAATTTCGTTTATTGAATTGATCATCGCATTTTTTCATCTTCTTGGGATACCTATTTTATTTGGTTCCAACGCATATATTAATTGGATATTTGGAACTGAGAAAACATGCCTAAACGTAACGACTTAGAACAAAAAGCTTTACAATTTGTTATTAATACTGGCAGTGAAGGTGTACTTCAATCAGAATTATGGAGAGAACTAGAAGCCAGCAGCAGAGAAGGCTCCAGAGTTGCTATAAAACTCGAAGAAAAAGGTCTTATCCAACGAGAAAAAGAGCTGCAAGGAGGAAGGTGGACTTACAGACTGTTCCCCAAAAGGCTCCCATCATCTATAGAATCAATAGCTGATTGTCCTTGTCTTTTATGTAAAGATAATGCAAGATGTGATCCCACAACAACTATTTCTCCAAAAAGATGTGGCAGACTAACTGAATGGATAATAGGTTTAGATAATAACGGCCAAGCCGAATCAGGTGAAGAAACTATTGCCAAAGGCTTGGATGAATGATAGAAAGCAAGAATATTATTATAGAAAAGCAAAAGAGGAAAACTACCGTTCTCGAGCTACGTATAAGCTATTAGAGGCTGTAAAAAAATATCAATTCATACATAGAAATGATATTGTAGTTGACTTGGGTGCTGCCCCAGGAGGATGGATTCAAGCTGCAAGAAAAAGTGTTGGAAAAAGAGGATTTGTTTTAGGAGTAGATCTAAAACCAATTGATCCATTTCCTCAAGATTATATTAAAACAATAATCGCTGATATCACTAATCCTGACATTGCAAATCATATTCAAGATTTTCTCCCCAGAAAAGCAGATGTAGTAATTTCAGATTCTGCTCCAAACATTTCGGGCACATGGGAAGTTGATCATGCAAGACAAATTGACCTAGCAACTCAAGCTTTTAAAATTGCTCTTCAGATACTAAGACCTTCGGGGGACTTTTTTGTTAAAGTATTTGAGGGTTCTATGCTAAATGATTTTAGAAAGACACTCAAAAAGTATTTTAAGATTGTAAAATTGGTTAAACCTAAAGCAAGTCTTGCTAAGAGTTCAGAAATATATATTTTAGCGATGGATAAAAAAACAGATAATAAATTGCCAGAAAACACTTAAAATAATAGATAAAAAAAGAGTTCGATAATTTGATCCGAAATATTTGGAAAAAATCTTCATCTAAAAGAAAGAGAATATTATCAGCAATCGCAATTTCATTATTAGCTTTACTAGTAACAGCTCTGGGTATGTTGGTACCAACTAGCCAGCAAGAAGCAGAATTGATTAATAATAATCTCAATCAAACAGTTAGTTCATTAACCCAAGGAGGAGGTATTGTTCAATTTATTTTTGGAAATAATTTTATGATTTGTTTATTAATGTTCATCCCAATAATTGGGCCTTTGCTAGGTTTTTTTGCTTTATTTAATACAGGAACTGTGATAAATGCTATAGCAATTGCTGAAGGTTATCCCCCAGCATTGGTATTTATTGCACTCTTCCTAACTCCAGTAGCTTGGATTGAATATGCAGCATACTCTACAGCAATAAGTGAAAGTCTTTGGTTATTTAGAAGAGTTCTCCAAAAACAAACTTGGAGAGAACTGCGAAACACTAGCATATTTATTTCAATATGTGGAGTCTTGCTTCTCATAGGTGCTATTGTAGAAACGGTAATAATAATTGCTGGGCAATAAAAAATTTCAAATCAAATTTATAATAACATTTTCAATTTCTTTTAATTATTTTTAAGTTTATGTCTATTGGTTTAACACTATGTGTTAGCATACCCAAACTTATTATATCAACTTGTGTTGAAGCATAATTTAAAAAATTCTCAATAGTTATTCCTCCACTTGCTTCAAATAAAATTTTTCCAAAATAACCGGCTTTTTTTATCAAATTTATTGCTTCAGTAACCTTTTTTGGTGAAAAATTGTCAAGCATTATTATATCAGCTCCTGATCTTGCTGCTATAAGAACATCATTAATCGTAGAAACCTCAACTTCAATTTTTTTACTAAATGAAACTTGACTTTTCGCTTTTTCTACTGCGTTTTTAACATTTCCAAGAAGAGTGATGTGATTATCTTTTACTAGAACCATATCAGCTAAGTTCATCCTGTGTGGATCGCCTCCTCCGATTAATACAGCTTTTTTATCGAAATAAGTTAGACCTGGAGCAGTTTTTCTTGTGGCAGCAAGTCTTGTTGTTAATTTCGCGTTAGAAAGTTTTGTAACAAGACTATTAGTTGTTGTTGCTATACCACTCATTCTAGATAGTAAATTTAATATCGTTCGTTCAGCTGAGAGAATCAGTTGTGCGTCTCCTGTTATAGTCATAAGTATTTGATTTTTAGCAATTTTATTGCCATCTATTACTTTGGTTATCACTTTCAATCCTAAAATTTCAGATAAGATTATTACTTCTTCAATTCCAGCAACTAATCCTACTTCTTTAGATTTAACTTCAGCTTCAACTGTTAAACCAGCTGGAATAATTGCACCAGATGTCATATCACCTTGGCCGATATCGTCAGCGAGTAATTGAATAAGTTTAGCTTCCAGAATTTTTCTCGGTATATACATGATGTGTAATCTTTATCATTCAGCTTAAAATATTTGCTTTTTTTATTTGATTTTAGAGATAACTAAAAAAGACCCATAGTTGTTAATTTTCATTAATATGAGAGTAATGCTTTGCTGTTCTGAACTAGGTTTAGGACACGTATCCAGAATACTGCCATTAGGTAAGAAACTTCAAAAAAATGGACATGAAGTTTCGTTTTTTACTGGAGGTAAAGCATATCAGCTCCTACAGAATGAGTTTAAAAACGTTAATTATTGCACACCAGTAGCCTGGTATGAAAATGCTAGGGGCATTCTAATTTGTGCTTCATTAATGAATGTTCTAGTACCATTACCGAATTTTAATATTGATAAAAATAAACTCGAACTTAAAAAATCAAATGCCATGGAAACGGTCAATCGCTACTATGACCTAAGACGATATATTAAAAGAGACAAGCCAGACCTGATTATTGCAGATGGAGACATTCACGCACTTCGTTTAGCTTCTAGATGGAAACTACCAGTAATTTACATTGCAAATGTTATTAGACCAAGCTATGGTTTTTCGGCTTTGTTTAATCCCGGAGAAAGATTTGTAGAACGTTACTTAAAACATTGTTTAAGAATCATAATTCCCGATAATCCTCCTCCATATACAATATGCGAGTTTAATTTAGGAGATTTAGAACAGATTGGTATTAAGGAAAAAGTTGATTTCGTGGGAAGTTTTGTAGATATAAAATCGTCAAAGGGAACTAAAAAACATATTTTTGTACCTATAAGTGGACCTTATGGGACAAGAGCTAAACTAACTAACATAATAGTTCCTGCTATTCAAAATTTAAACATTAAACGAATAGTAAGTTTGGGAATTCCAGATAAGAAAGAAACATTCAAAAAAAGGGGAGTCGAATTGTATTCTTGGTTATCTTCAGAAAAACGGAGGGAATTTATGAAAAATGCTAAAAGTATAGTGTTTAGTGGTGGACATAGAACATGTTTTGAAACAATAAAGTATGAAAAACCAAGTATTTGTGTTCCAACACAACCTGAACAGATGGGAAATGCTGCTAAACTGCAAAAACTAAAATGTTCCATTTTAGCAAGAAATCAAATTGAACTTAGAAAAGCTCTTGAAAAAATTGAGTTAGAAAATAAGATTTATAGTAGAAATATTAAAGAATTGAACATAATTTCTAAAAGATTTAATGGATTAAATCGTACTGTCGAAATTATTGAGTCTGGATTAAAGTAATTAATTCTGATTTAAATTAGATTAATGTCTTTTCTATTATGTCTCCTTGAGGAGTTTTTTCTTCGAAAATTATTGCTTGAAATTTATAGATCTTAGTTTGTTTACTCTCCCAACTATCAGAAGGTAGTCCTGCTTTGATACAACATTGTGAAACAAATTCTTCCGGATTCCATCCACATTCGATTGGAACTTGAGGGAGAAGTAATCCTTTGCAAAGACCTCTTTCAACGATTAGGCCGTCGTGACCAATGTTTATTTTTTTTGTAACTTCTTTTGGATCGTTAACTTCTATGATTTTGGGTGGTGTAAGTACGCTTACTTCAAAAACCACATTATAAATTTCAGTTATAGTTAGTGGTAAAAAGCGCGGATCATGTACTGCCGCATTTATTGCGGAATCGATTATTGCTTCAACTAAAACGTGTGTAGGATAAGGATATCCTATGCAACCACGAAGTTTTTTATTACCATTTTTTACTGTATTTAGAGTTACAAAAACACCTGTACGTTCGAAAAGTTTTCTAGAAGAGGTTACAGGAGGTTTAATAGTGTCTCCAACTGTTATTTTTTTCAGTACAGCATTTCTTGCAAGATTTACTAAAAATTTTCCATCAATAATATCTAGTGTAAAGGACAAGAATCATACCTCAACTTGTTATTTCTAAATTAGAGGTATTTCAATAATTAGAATCTTTTTAAAGGAACTATAAAATCTGATTATCTTTGGATTTTTATTGACTCTTTTGTTACACCATCTTTAGAGATTATTAAGAAATCAATCCCGTCTCCACTCAGTGCATCTCTACTTATTGCTGACTTTATCGCTTTCAATACAACTTCTTTTGCTTCAGCTATGGTAAGAGTTTCTTTATAACTCTCTTCTAAAACACCCATTGCAATTTCTGTACCAGACCCTACCGCAGCATATTTATCAGGCAGTAAGGACCCAAGAACATCCAACACATAAAGAGATGGGCCTTCTTCATCCATACCACCCACTATGGTCTGAGTTATTAGTGGAGTATATCTACGGTTAAACAAAATATTTGACATTAACTTTGCAGCAGCTCTAACTGAAATAGGACGTTTAACATCCATACTAAACAGGTTGGCTTGAGCTTCGACTTCTCTTGTTAATATCTGCATGTCACCTACAAGTCCTGCACAGGCTACTCCTATTTGGTTTGTTATTTTGAAAACTTTCTGGCCTCCTTTGCTCATTACAAAATGACCATAGGTTACTCGTTTTTCTGAAGCTAAAATAACACCATCAGTACAGACAACGCCAATTGTTGTAGCACCTGGAATCCAAGAGGGGCCACCAGGTTGTGCTTGTGGGCCATATCCTTCCACTATTTTCCACCTTTCCCGTTGGTATACACAAGACTACCTATTAATGTTACTATCAACACAATTAACTATTCAAAAAAAAATTTAATATGGATTATATTATAAAAAAACTCAGAATTGTCAAAAGTGAATTTTAAAAAATATTAATATCCAATTAAAAAAATTTTACCAAGAATTATTGGTTGAAATATGGGAATAAAATCCCTATCCTTTGATAAGGTTGTATCTTAGAGAATAAAGTAACAACAAAATTTCCAGGTTTATGTGAATGTAGAATCGCAAATCATAAAAGCCTCTATCGCCCTCAGAGGCAATGTGGAAAAGATGAATAATCGCGGATTATATGTTGGTAGATTTCAACCATTTCATAAAGGCCATCTTGAAGCTATTAAAGAAGTCTTAAAAGAAGTTGAAGAAATAGTAATTGTAATTGGTAGCGCTCAATATAGCCATAATATTCATAATCCTTTTACAGCTGGTGAAAGGATAGTTATGGTACGACAAGCATTAGAAGAAGCAAATGTAGACTATTCAAAAGTTTGGATCGTTCCTGTTCCAGATGTTCATCTGCATATGCTATGGGTTTCAGCATTAGAAGGTTATACACCACATTTCAATATTGTTTTTTCAAATGAACCATTAACCCGAAGGCTCTTTATGGAAAATAAGTACGCAGTTAAAAAAATTAGGTTCTTTGAAAGAAAACAATATAACTCAACATCTATTCGAGAAAAAATGTTAGCAAATGAGAAATGGGAAGATCTTGTCCCAACAAGTGTAGTTAAGTATATTACTAAAATCGATGGAATCAACAGATTACGAGATTTAAATAGAACGGATAATGTTTAGTCAATCTTGAAAATGGAATATAAAGATTAATCCTCTAAACGAGTATTTTTTCAGAAGTCTTGTTATAAAAATGCCAAAACGAGTAATATGATAAGACCAAATTGATTATTGCAATTGGAATTAGAAGTGGTAATGAAGTTGAAAATATAGATACAACGTTATTAATTGAATGTAGAGTGACTGAAAAGATATAGAAATGAAAAGGTTGATTTTTAATTATACCATAAGTAGTTATTCCAGCACTAGCAGAATGGAAAATAACACCTGGAAGTCTGGAAAATAAAGGTGCACCTAGAACAAAAGTGTAAAGCATAAATTCGGTTATCCCAAAACCTAAACCCGTTAAAACACCTAAAGTCATCATGGATCTTTCATTTTCACCATGTCGGTAAAGTAATGGAAACACTTTTGCAAATTCTTCGATAAAAGGAGCAAGAAGTGCAACCGAGCATAATTGAGCGAATAAAATGGGCATAAAATCGCAAAGAGAATTTGAAAAATCAGAAAAGAAAATTGTGAAGGGTACACTAACAAGCAATCCAGCCAATAAGAAAAAGATTTTTTCTTTCAGATCAGGTTTATGAATTGATAAAACTACTTTCTCATTAATTGTCAATTCTAAAACCTACATTAGAAGCAATTCTTTAATTGACTACCACCTTTAACATTTCTTAGCATATATAAATTAATTTATTTAGGTTTTTTTCTCCAATTAAAAACCTGCAGTTATTGGATCTGTTGACTTAATAATTTCTCTAAGAAATATAGTTGCATATGATCCTCTTAAAAGCATAAAATGTAGGCTTAATTGATTTTCACTACAATTATTTGGATCAGAAGAGATTCTGGTTAAATCATAGTCATTAAGAGGTGTAACTATCGCTCTTAAACCTCCTTTTCCACTAATTTCAGCAATTTCTGGGACTCGAAAAGTTTCTGGTTTGATTTGTTCTTTTTCAAAAATCTTTTTTTGCATTTCACCAATAATTCCATTTGAAAATTTTTGCCTAATTCCTACTAATGGTAGTGCGACTCGCATTTTACCTATTTTTATTAAATCATTAGTTGCTTTAAGTTTTTCAGATTTAACAAGTCTGCCCATTTGTACCATAGGTAATCCTGTGCGTTCTACGTTTACGACATAATCACCTATAGCTGCTTTATTTAATGAAAAACCCATATTGAGTCTTTCACTCAGAAATACATTAAACAGGTAGGATTGATAAGCTTGAACGAAAAGTGCCTGAAGTTTAAAAGGTAACCTTTCAAAAGCACCAACAAAATCAGTTGGTTTCTTAACTAAGTGGCTGAGAATTAATCTTTCAAAACGTAGTTGTTTAGGAAAATTTTTTAAAGATTTCTTAAAATTTTGGGACACATAGAGATCCTTTCTAGCTTGCCTTGAAGAGGGATGTTCACTCGCACTATATTTTGATAAATACATCATTATTGCTTTTTCAAATTTACCTTCAATTATTGCTTTTCCTACTAAATGTGTAATTGGACGTTTGGTTCCAAAACGTTGGTGCCCATAGTAGTTAGGAATCCCACCTAATTCTTCAAGTTCTCTTATGATTGTATTTACCTTTTTTGTAATTTCTGTTTTAGATTCACCTATTTCGTTAATATTAATTGTAAATGTGTTACCAAGTAAATAATATGCAGACAGTTGTTCTCGAATATAACCCAACGGATACAGTTTAATATCTTTGAAACTCAAAGGCAATATTGCTTCTATTGAACCTCGATCGATCGTGATATATTGTGCTGTTAAAGCTTTAGCATCTTTTATACCAGCAAACCTAATGTGTGTTTCATTTAAGCCTAATTCTTTTGCAACTGTTTTTATGGCTATAAACATATCCCAATTGCGTTTTATTAATTTACACAAAAGATATCTTTGTTTTTTTAAGGAAGCAGATAATACTTTATTACTGGATGTTTTCCCAGTTTGGGCAGTTGATCCATCAACGAGAGTTTCTTCAACAATAAAATCATCAATTGAACGCTTAATTCCGCCACCTATGCCTTTAGTTTTTGAAGCATAGGTACTAATACCAAGATCACTCTCAATACGCGGTACTTGCAAATATGAATCCCTCTTTGTTTAAAGTAATTTAAGTTCTCTAGTTAAGCGATCAATTTTTTCTGTTGGCGCAGGACCAATTCCTAAACAGGTAATCGTGCCTTCTGGGATTTCTGTTAGTCCTCTATCAATAATCAGTGAAGTAGGTAATCCCAAATCAACTGCAAATTTTTTAAATTTTAAAAGCTCCTTTTCATTTTTAATCTTCAATGCTATCTTGCGTTGACCTTCGAATAACCATGAATCAAACCAACTTTTGTGAAATTTTCGTGCCTCTATAGCAGCAGAAACAGCAGCATGTCCTGCCTGAGCTGCAATTTTACCTTTGCTTAGTTTCAAATCTTTTCGAAAGATTATCACTTGTTTATAATCAAAGTCACTCATAGCAAGTTCCCAACTATTTCTTTAGAGTTTATTATTCAAGATTTAAAGTGTTTGTAGTAAGGTAGGTAATAAACAAGTAAAACAACGTAATAGACACAGCAGGTCTACCTATTGTCTTTATGAGAGTACGTCCTTGGAAATCAATTTCGTCAACGTTTTGGAGTGTTTTATTTAAACCAATCTTTTTGGCGAATCTTAGGAGTTTGTCTAGTTTTTTATCAGAAAGAGAATTAAGAAAACTTCGGAACTTAAACATCACTTTAAAATCAAAGTTAAAAGCTTTATCACAACGACTCTGATAAAATTTCAAAAAATTTTCAGAAACATCATTATTATCTATAGCTAAGTTAGCAATCTTTGCTGCAATAATTGAACTTTTTATTCCGAAAATTAGTCCTCCACCAGTAGTGGGTTTAACTTGAGAAGCTACATCACCCAACGCCATAAATCCATTTTTAAATAATTTAGGAAGTGACCCTCCTAGAGTTATCGAGTGAAATTCTTTTTTTCTGACTTTTGAGCGGCTTAAATATTTCGAAGCTTTGGGATGATCAAACATTAATTTATTCAAAAAATTATTTGGATTTCCTGTATTAGTTGCAAGTCCAATTTTAGCAGTTCCGTCAAGTCTTGGAATAATCCAAGCATAAAACCCAGGTGCATATGATTTTCCAAAAAAAACATGAACTCCTTCAGATTGATTATTTTCAAAATTTTCAACTTCAGCTTGGACGGCATAAACTAGATGTTTTGGATCCAAAGGTTTCAGATTTGTTTGTTTTAGTAATCTAGATGAAATACCTTCAGCATCAAGAACAATTTTAGCTTTAAAAAGCTCTTCTGAGCCATCGCTTTGTCTAACTTTTACACCTTTTATAGACCCGTTTTCAATTAGTAAAGATTGGACTCTAGAATTGAGATGAAAACATGCTCCAGCGTCTTGAGCTTTAAGAAATATATGTTTATCAAATAATTCACGATTAACTGCACAAGTTACTGGTTTAGATAAAACTACAGGAAAAGAAAACCCTGTATAGGAATAAAAATTGGCTTGAGAAAACTCGTTTTCAATAATATTTTTTGGAAGAGGATATAATCCTAGAGTTTTAAGGCTTTTTATACTTATATGACCTGCACAATGAGCTGGACTTCCAATCTGGGAATGTTCTTCAAAAACAGTGACTTTTTTCCCTAGTTTTGACAAAATTAAAGCAGCAAAAGAGCCTACAGGACCCCCACCTACTACTATTACGTCTTGTATATCAGCCATCGGTAACACGCTAGATGACAGTTCGAAATGTTTTACACAAGTTCGATACGTCTCTTTCCACGAGAAATGGAAACAGTATTTATTTTGCTCCCTACTTCCAATCGAAGCAGAAGTTCATTAAAATCCTTATAACCTAAATCTTCAAATTCACGTTTTAAATGAGTAAAGAGTTCTGCATCTGTCAAGTCACCTTTTTTTTTCAAAAGTTCTAATATAGCAAAGTAAGCCGGACGAGTTTTCCAAATTTTTAGCGGGATATTCATACACTCCTTATGCAATAGGGGTTGCAGATTTCTTTACTTGTCTGAAATGCTTGCTAAAGTCTTTATACCATTTTTCCATATCCGGAGTAACTGAGGGACCAACTTCACTTAATGCGTCTGTAAAATCTTTCATGGTAACTTTTGTAGCTGATAAATCTCTGCGTAATGTATGCATTGCGGCTTCTCTACATAGTGATTCGATATCTGCTCCAGAATAATACTTCGTCTTGCTTGTTAAAAAGTCCAAATCAACATCACTTTCTAAAGGCATGTCTTTTGTGTAAATATCGAAGATTAAACGTCTACTTTTTTCATCAGGTTCAGGCACATAAATTATTCTATCAAATCTTCCAGGTCGCAACACTGCTGTATCAACCATATCAGGTCTGTTGGTAGCGGCAATAACAACTATATCACTAAGAGTAACAAGACCATCCATTTCAGTTAATAGTTGACTTATAACTCGTTGAGAGACACCACTATCCGATAGCCCAAGTCCACGTCTAGGAGCAAGCGAATCCATTTCATCAAGAAATATTACTGCAGGAGAAGCCATACGAGCTTTTCTAAATACTTCCCTAATAGCTTTTTCAGATTCACCGACCCATTTAGAGAATACTTCTGGTCCTTTTATGGATATAAAATTAGCTTCACTTTCTGTTGCCACTGCTCTTGCTAGTAGAGTTTTTCCACATCCAGGTGGACCATATAACAATATACCTTTTGGAGGTTTTATTCCAAGTTTTGAAAACATTTCAGGACTATTAAGAGGCCACTCAACAGCTTCCTTCAGCTGCTGCTTAACCTCTTCTAACCCTCCTGCATCCTCCCAATGAACATTAGAAACTTCAATGTAAACTTCGCGCATTGCCGTTGGAGTAACTTCTTTATATGCATTAAGAAAATCATCCATCCGGACATCCATTTTTTCCAATACTTCAGGAGGTATACGGGTCTCTTCAAGATTTATCTGAGGTAAATACCTACGAAGAGCTTTCATAGCTGTTTCTCGACCTAAAGCGGCTAAATCAGCGCCGGTATATCCATGAGACATATCTGAAAGCTTTGTAAGATCCACATCCTTAGCTAATGGCATACCTCGAGTATGAATTTGGAGAATTTCATGTCTTCCCTTTTTATCAGAAACACCAATCTCAATTTCTCTATCAAAACGTCCTGGTCGCCTCAAAGCAGGATCAAGAGCTTGTGGCCTATTTGTTGCACCAATGACTATTACATTCCCTCTTCCAGATAACCCATCCATCAAAGCAAGAAGTTGGGCAACTACTCGTCTTTCTACTTCTCCAGTTACCTCTTCACGTTTAGGAGCTATAGCGTCTAATTCATCAACAAAAATTATGCTTGGAGAGTTTTGTTGAGCTTGCTGAAATATTTCTCTTAACCTAGCTTCTGACTCACCATAAAATTTGCTCATAATTTCGGGACCATTTATTGAGTGAAAATTTGCTTCAGACTCATTTGCAACGGCTCTAGCAAGCAAAGTTTTGCCGCACCCTGGAGGACCATGAAGTAAAACACCTTTAGGAGGATCTATTCCCAATCTTTGGAAAATTTCTGGATGTCTTAAAGGTAGTTCCACCATTTCTCTAACTCTTTGAATTTCTTCATGCAATCCACCAATATCTTCGTAGGTTGTTCTCGGTAAACCTTTTGTTTCAGGGGCAGGTTCATTCAAAATTACAAGTCTTGTTTCAGTTGTTACTTTAGTTATTCCATGTGGACGTGTTTTTGTTACTGTAAATGGTATTGCATGACCTAACATCATTACAAGAGTAGTATCTCCTTCAACCAGAGTACGTTCCATTAGACGATTTTTAACAAAATTAGTGAAATCATCGTCAACATTAAGTCTCATGTCAACAGGTCCTAGAGTTATAGTTAATGCAGGTTTGACCTTTGCCGGTTTTATTACAACATATTCATTTATTGCTGCCCCAGCATTTTTTCTGGTAAACCCATCAATTCTAATAATTTCTTTATTTTGATCTTCACTATAAGCAGGCCAAGCTATTGCTGAAGTCGTTCGTTTATTAACAAGCTCTATCACATCACCCGCACTAATACCTAGTTTTTGCATTGTTCGTTGATCAATGCGAGCAATACCCCTACCTACATCTCTTTGTCTTGCATCTCCAACACGTAATTGAATTTCACTCATCTAAAACACTCCGTGCTACTGCACGTATAACTTGATGAAACAGAGAGACATTCCTATATAAACTTTAAATCTATTCTCGAAATATTATCGACTTGTCCTTCTGACCATTAAAGTCTGAACTTGACTAACACCCTGAATTTTTTCAAGCTGATTTTCAAAAATATTTACGATTCCTGTTTCATCTTCTGGAAATTTCACCTGAACTAAAAGAATTTTTAATCCAAAAGCTATAGGTTCTTCACCATAACCTTCCAATGAAGAAGAAGCAGGCATAACCCCTTCAATTTTCTTCTTTAAGTCATCAAAATTTTCTAATACATCTTCTGGAAAGACCTTATACGTAACAATAACATGACCCATTTTTAATTTTCACCTAAGGTCCTGAAAATCCACATTTGGGACAGCTATATGTGCGACCAAATTTTCTACACCTTCCACACCTTTTAATCTGAATTTCACCACAGTCAGGGCAGAAGAATTTTGTTGCTTGTGTTCCAGGTTGAATAGGTTTTCCGCAACTTGTACATGTTACTAAAGATAATGTTGGTTTTTCTGACATCAAGCTTATCTCCGAGACGGTCTTTTAATGTAAACCTTCCTTATATCTTCTATGTTTGTTTCTTCGTAAGTTTATTATTGTTGTTATAAACCTATATTCTACCAGGGTCTGTTTTGGGAGTTAAACTTCGGGAAATTGTGCCTAAGAGGGTTACCAAACTAGAATATTTAGCCGGAAAAACTATCGCAATAGATGCATATAATGCACTATACCAGTTCTTATCAATTATTCGACAACCTAATGGCACGCCATTAAAAGATCATACTGGAAAAGTTACAAGTCATTTGAGTGGATTGCTCTATAGAACAAGTAAACTTTTAGAGCTAGGAATAAAACCCATTTATGTTTTTGATGGAACTCCACCAGTTCTTAAATCTGCAGAAATAGAGAGACGTTCAAAAGTAAAAGAAGAAGCATTGATTAAATATAAAAAAGCGATAAAAGAAGGAAAAATCGAAGAAGCACGAAAATATGCACAAGCAACATCTCGTTTAAAAGACTACATGCAAGAAGATAGCAAGAGATTATTATCATTAATGGGACTTCCTTGGATTCAAGCTCCAAGTGAGGGAGAAGCCCAAGCGGCATATCTTACCAAGAAAGGTGAAGCAGATTATTGTGCAAGTCAGGATTATGATAGCTTACTTTTTGGAGCTCCTACACTCATTAGAAACGTAACAATTTCAGGGAAAAGAAAACTTGCTAGAAGAAATAGCTACATAAATATTAGTCCAGAAATAGTAGAACTAAAAAAAATTCTCACAGAACATAAAATTACTTTTAAACAGTTAATAGATTTAAGTATCTTAATTGGAACAGATTTCAATCCAATGGGAATAAAAGGATTAGGACCAAAAACAGCTTTAAAACTTATTAAAGAATATGGAACTTTTGCAAAAGTTTTACCCCATATTAAAAATAACCAAATTCAATTTGATCCAAAAAAAATCCAAGAGATTTTCTTAAATCCAAAAATAACTGATAAGTATATTTTGAAATGGAAAGAAGTGGACGCTAATGGTGTTATTGATTTTCTTTGCAGAGAGAAAGATTTCTCAGAAGAAAGAGTAAGCAAAGCTTTAATAAAAATTCAAGAAGGCTCTAAAGAAATAAAAGAGAAAACTACCCTTGAACAATGGTTTGGATAAATTCTTTAATTCCATTAAACTATCTAAATTACATTGGACTTATTGACCATATTTCCCAGTCAATGGAACAAAAGCAACCCCACCCAAATTTTCTTTTTTGATTTTTCCATGAAAATCTTTTGAAATTTTTATAAGGTTTTGAAATAAAGAAACATTTCCAATAGGCATGACCAATATACCCCCTGTTTTTAATTGATCTAAGAGTGGTGGAGGTATAGCAGGAGCAGCTGCATTAACCAATATCCGATCATAAGGAGCTTTGTCTATGTATCCTTCAGAACCATCAGTATTAATTATTTTTACCCGATCTGCATAGCTTGAATTAAGAATATTTTTTCGCGCGTTTTCAGCTAGATCTTTAATTATTTCTAAGGTGAAAACACAACCCCATTCACTTCGGGGAGTAGAACTGGGCGCGATTATTTCTGCTATTGTTGCAGAATGCCATCCGGATCCAGCCCCAACTTCCAAGACTTTATGACCAATTTCTAGTTCTAAGGCTTCATTTATTATTGAAACCATGTGTCGCCTAGTTCAGTAGTAAACTGTAACTATGTGGCGCAGAAATAGTTTGGTCAAAACCAATTGGAAGAGGAGTATCCGAAGCACTATACGACTTCATATCTGAGGGCAAGAAGTTTGTGCGAGGTATTGAACGCATTGCTTTTGTTACTTTTTGCGAACGCAGGGCCCCCTGTTTTATGAGTTTGTCGATTAGTTTATTCCAGTCATTAATTGCCAATCAAACACCAAAAAAAAGTAATGTTAACCAGTCTTTTTAACATATTGTGAACATAAAATTTTTGGAAATTCACATTATTTCACGGTAACACATTTTGCAAGATTTCGCGGAGTATCTGGGTTTAGTCCTTTTTCGAGTGCCATGTAATAAGCTAAAAGTTGTAAAGGGATAACAAAAGGTATCGGTGATAGAATTTCAGGTATGCCTTTTGGTACTTCAATGTAGTCATCTGAAATATTTTTAATTATTTCATCATCTTCTTCTATAATAGATATTATGGAAGCACCCCTAGCTTTCATTTCCATAATATTACTAATTAAAGTCTTATGCGATCCATCTTTGGGACAAATAAAAATTACGGGAAAGCCAGGTTCAATCAAGCTTATTGGACCATGCTTACTTTCTCCTGCCGGAAAAGCGATCGAAGGAATATATGCTATTTCCATAAGTTTTAGTCGGCCTTCGTATGCGGTAGCAGAACTGATTCCTCTTCCCAAAAAAAAGAAAGTTTTTGCATAGTTATATTTTTTAGCAATTTGCTTAACTTTTTCAGCTTGTGTTTGGATTATTGTCTCAACAGTTTCAGGTATTTCCTCTAATTTTTTAGATAGATGATCCATTTCGTCTTGAGAAATTTTACCTCTTTTTTTAGAAAGTCTTAAGGCTAATTGAGCTAAAACAGAAAGTTCAGATGTAAAGGTTTTTGTGGCTGCAACTCCAATTTCTGGACCAGATTGTTGACCTATGTATACTCTAGAAACTCTAGTTAATGTGGATCCTATTACATTTGTTAATCCGAGTATTGTGGATGCTCTTTGTTTAGCACATGTTACTGAAGAGAGGGTATCAGCTGTTTCACCTGATTGGCTAACAGCTAAAATAGTACTATCAATACTCACAGATTTACCGTGTTGTTCTGTGAATTCTGAAGCATACACAGGATAAGTTGGTAAAAACGCAAGTTTTGAAAACATATAAGATGCAGCTAAGCAGGCATGATAGGATGTTCCACATGCGACCAAAAAAACATCTTTTGCCCTGTCCAGAAAGGTTGATATCAAATCCAAGTAGTGATCTTGTATTCTTAAAGTACTTCGAAGAGTGGAAGGTTGTTCAATAATTTCTTTTATCATGAAATGGGGATACCCTTTTTTAACTGCCATTTCAGGTGTCCAATCAATTGTCTTAGGGAGTCTATTAATTTTACTAGAATCAGCTATCTTCTTTATTTCATATCCTTTAGATGAGAGTATAATAAATTCGCCATCATTTATTATTATTGCACGATTAGTAATTGGCAAAAAGGCAGGAATATCAGATGCTAGATAATAGCCATTTTCATTGATCCCTAAAACAAGTGGACTTTCATTCCTAGCACAAATTATTTTGTCAGGTTCTAATTCTGAAATTACTGCTAGAGCATAGGAGCCCTCTAGCCTTTTTACAGCTTCAAGAACTGCGTCAGCCAAATTATTTTGCGGATTTTTTGAAAGAATATCCTCTATTAAATGAGGAATTATTTCAGTATCTGTTTTTGAAACAAAAGTATGGCCATTATTTTCAAGTTCAAGTTTTAATTCAACATAATTCTCGATAATTCCATTATGAACAACCGCTATTTTACCTGAACAATCTAGATGAGGATGTGAATTTACTTTAAGAGGAGCTCCATGAGTTGCCCACCGAGTATGACCTATTCCAATTTTTCCTTCCATATTATCAAGATTTAGGAAATTATGTACATCATCAATTTTTCCTTGATCTTTTTTAAGTTGAAGTTTACCATTGTTCAACGTTGCTATCCCGACCGAGTCGTATCCTCGATATTCAAGTCTTTTCAGGGAAGCGTGAATTAGTGGGGAAGCAGATCCTTCTTTTAAAATACATCCAAATATGCCACACATAGTATCATCAATTCTTGCATCGTAAGATTTAAGTCTTTAAATTAGTGTTACAACCTAATAAGGATTATTAAGAGAAAAACATTAACTCCAACAATTTTTTTTTAAGGGTTTTTAAAATAAAAAAGGTTACAATAACAAAATATCTGAAAAAAAATCACTTCAACTAAGAGCACTACAATAAAATTTTTAATGGTTAACAGAGATTTAATAATCGAGAGAAAATGAATAAAAAATTACTAGAAAAACATGCAGAAGGATACAGAGTTAAAAAAATTAAAATGATACAAAATCCAAAAAAACTAAAAATGATACTAGGAGATTTAAGTTGGAAAATTCTCTCAACACTTTCAGAAAATGAACAATATCCATTAGAAATAGCTAGAAAATTAGGAATTCATGAACAATTAGTCTACTATCATATAAAAAAATTAGTGAAAGCAGAAGCAATTGTAGTCAAAAAAGAAGAAAAAAAGAAGGGGGGAACCGCAAAATATTTCAAAACTGTAGCTTCTGCATTTGGGATAGAATTCCCCCAGAATTACGAATTAGTCAAATCACTTTCTTTTTCTAACATGAATTTGAACATTCAAACTTTTTTCAAAGAATTCATCAATAAACAAGGAGTTTTCAACGGAAAAGTAATTGTAGGTAGCCCGATACCACATGGTCCTTTCAAAACAAGCGCTAGAGATGGACATTATGCTGCCCACCTTACACTTTTTATGGGACAATTTATGAAAATGCCTGAAGAATTTTCAATAAAATTGGACGTGGATGTAAAAGCTGAAAAAGAAGAAAAAAATAACCTGATTCTAGTGGGAGGTCCAGGAACAAACTTGCTAACGCAAGAAATTAACAAATACATACCAATAAAATTCAACATGCGATCTTCTAGAGAAGGTTTCATGTTTGGAGGATTAAGATCAGAAAAAACTTCGCTCACTTACATTTCAGATGCCATAGGATTAATAGCAAAAATAGTAAATCCTTGGGATGAAACTAAAAGGATCATAGTATTAGCAGGAAATAAAGCGGTTGGTACAAAATCATGTGTTTTAGCTTTAACAAAATATCATGACAAAATTCTTCCAGAGTTAACAATTAAAGATGCTTTT
The DNA here is from genome assembly GCA_963848105.1 of Candidatus Bathyarchaeota archaeon. Taxonomy (GTDB): domain Archaea; phylum Thermoproteota; class Bathyarchaeia; order Bathyarchaeales; family Bathycorpusculaceae; genus AD8-1. Next base: position 116,548 of record CAWKCH010000003.1, on the reverse strand, counting down.
GGAATGGTAGTTCAAGGATTTGATTTAGATGGAGATGGAAAAGTAGATTCCATAGATGTGAGAGAGTAAAGTGAAAAAGTTTAGTATCCAAGAAGTCATTTTTGCACTTGGTCATAAAAATATTCTATCGACACATAGAACTACTCTAGAAGTTACAAAGGATAAGAATTTAACAAAAAATGGAAATTGTATAGTAGCGGTAGCTGCAGATAAATCTGTAACTGATTTAAGTGAAGAGTTTAAAAAAAGGTTGAAGAAAAACAACTCAAAATTAACTATTATAATAGAAGTTAATGGTTTTTCAGATAAAGTGACAGCTAAGGGTTGTCCAGAATTAGCTTTAACCAACACCAAAGATATAGTGATTAGAAAAAGTGGTTATATATGCGATCGAACTTTAGCAATTAAAGCCAATAAAGCAGCTTGTGACTTATCAACAGATCTTGTCAATAAATTAAAAAATCCAAAAGAGAAAATTAAAATTACACTCATAATCGATTAGTGAATGATAACATCAAAAGCAACTTGATGTTGATATGGAGCAGTTTCCCGAATATTTTTAGCAAAAAGAAAACAATCTACGGTCCTGCCAGCGTCTTTTACTCTCTTAGAAAAACGAAGTTGAGCATTTTCTATTGAATCAGGATAGCGAATAAACTCGTAATAATGGATAATACCGCCGTTTGGTTTTATGCTTTTACAGGCAACATCAATAAATTCTTTCGCGTTTTCAGGTAAATTCATAATTACACGATCTGCAGAACCTGCAAGTTGTTTATCAATGAGATTCCTCGCATCTCCAGTAAGAGGGACGATTGTTTTATCTACTCTATTTAATCTAATATTTTTTTTCAGAAATTCAATAGCATCAGGATTAATATCTATAGCAAATAGTTTTACCTCAGGATTATTCTTGGCAATAAGAATGGAAAAAGGACCTACTCCTGCAAAAAGATCCATAATTACTTCTTTTCCTTTAACAAGTGAAGAAACTCGATTGTGTTCTTGGGAAAGTCTGGGGGAAAAATAAGCCTTGGCTATATCAACGTGATATTTGCATCCAAATTCAGAATGAATTGTTTTAGTATGATTTTTTCCTGAAATAAAGTCTAGACTACGAAGTCTATAAACACCTTTAACTGGACTTGATTTTGAAAGGACAGTTTTTACATTTTTATTGATTTCTAAAATAGCTTTACCCAAAATTGTATCATATTTTTTTAGGTCAAGCGGAACGTCTATAATCGCTATATCGCCCACAATATCCATTGATTTAGGCAAAATTTTCAAAAGATGAGCAGGTATTTTATTTTCTAGGAGTTCATTAATTTTTTTTAGTTTGTTTTGCTTTTGAGAAAAGGAAGCTTTTGAAAGCTTAAACCCGAACAAAGAGTTATCCAAGATTGTTAATTGAGATTCAGTTGGTTGATGAATTATAGGTATGTAAAGAGTATCTCGCTGATTCTGAATCTTAAGGCTTCTATTAATTAAGTCATTTTTTTTCAATAATTTAATAGCTAATTCGCCTTGCTGTTTTTTCACTTTCACACAAATTGAATCTTCAATCATTTTACCGATCACTCTTTGTTATTCTGTAGAGATCATCAATTTTGTCTATGTTAAAATTTGCTTTGAGCAGAGTTTTCATTAACCAAATATTAGTCTCCAAATGATCTGAAATAACCCTCGTCAAAAATGTTGATTTGCCTTTAGCTAGGGCCATAAAAGGAATCAACATATCTGAAAGATTCACGTCTACAGTTGAGTTTGATTGTAATTCTACAACAAGTTTTTTTGCAGCTTCTATACCAACTTCTTCACTGGATTTTTGATATGATCCTATTGCATCAGCTCCAACTAACACTCCAGTATTAGTCTTTGCCCACAAAGTTATTGAACTTCCTTTTTGGTATGGATTTGACTGGTCGTAAACGGTTTTAATATTCACATCATATCCTTTGCAAGCTAAATAATTAATCGCAGCATTAGTTTGTCTCTCTGCAACTTTTCGCGTTTTTAAAAAAGTAGAAACTGAAATTCCTTCAACACTTTTTAATGCACCAAATTGTTCCAATTGAATTGGTTGAAGACAAATAGACGGAGTTACAATGAGTGTAACTTTACCCATTCCTTTTGGATAATATCCATAACTATCAACTTGTATTGAGGCGTTAACACCCATTTTTTTTAATGTTTCTAAAAGTACAAAACGCATAAAATTGATGGTAGGAGAATATAAAACATCTGTTCCACCTTTGATAATATTTAATTTTACAGGATTATTTGCAAATACACAAATGGGTAATACAGTCATAATAAGAGCTGATATACTTCCAGCTGTTCCAATTTCAGCCGTAATATTTGCTCCTTTGATTTTTTTAGGTTTAAACCAAATTTCGTTTGACCTTAATTTTACCCCTTTTAATTCAGCGTTACACAATTTTGCGGCTGTTATTACAGCCTCCAGATGTTGAGGTTTCAAACCAGATTTTGGTCTGTTATGACGGATGTTGAAGATATGAAGCGGACAACCGGTTATGGCTGATAATGCTATCGATAATCTAAGCATTGTTCCACTTCCGCTTTTTTGGCTGCCGTCAATTTCAAACATGAAATCACTCTTTAAAGAGAATATTTTATTAATATTTACAATAAGAAGTTGCAAATAATTAATAAGCGCCTAATTAATTTTAAAACCTGGGGAAATAAGTATGATTGGTGAAAAGGAGAAGTTAGAAAAAATTACAAAAAGATTGGATGAGCTTCTCGTTGTCTTGCAAAGTATTTCAGAAGATGTCAGTGATTTATCCAAATCAGTTAAATTAGCTATTGGTACAAAAACTATTCAGTCTTCACCTCTTGATCCTAAAACAAAAATCGCAGAGAATAATAAATCTGTAGAACAAGTGCGAATGATTTTTCCAAAAAACTTGGAAAAAATGCTTGAATTTAAAGAAAAAGTGGATTACATCATTATTAAACCTAAACAATTTTTAGGATCTGATTATTTCGCCAAAATAGCATCTATCGCTCGTGAGCTTGGCGGGGAATATATCAGTGCTGGACGAGATTCTCATTTTAGAGTACCAAAAAATTAAGGTTTAATAAAACAAAAAAATAGCAAGTAATTCAATAATTCGTAGAATTCATAAAAAAAAGAACTTACTTTAACACACCTCTCTACAGCGTAACAAATTCGTTACTGCAGTTATTTTAAAAGAAGTTTTGATCTAGGAGAATATCGGTTGATGCAATTGTTTAAAAACAATTTTGGAAAATTAATGGTATATGCATCAGATGAAGAAACACAATTTAAGATATTAGAATCTATTCGAATGGCAACAAAAAAAACTGCACATTTACTAAATATGAATTTTGAGTTTATTAAATTCAAAAAAACTTATTCAAAAATATATGTATATTATGACAATGGAACTGATGAACCGATTCCTCTATATTGTGATAATGGTAAAAAAGAAAAATTGCAAGATATTTGTACTACTTTAAGAAAAATGATGTTTGTACTCTCTTTTCATCCCAAACACTCAGGATTAAAAAGAGTAAGGGATTCAATTATGACATTTTCTTGAATTTGATAGCTTGGTTTTCTAATATGACATCAAAAATTTGGTTTACATCGAAGCTTATGTCTAAACTATCATATTCTTGTTCAGTCAGAAAAAGTACAATCTTAGGTATTGCCATTTGTGATTTTTGAGGAAGAAAAGGCATTTGTTGTTGCAACGCTTGCATTATATCCTGGGCCATTTTTCCTTCTTCCGATTTTGGCCTAACCACATATTGAGAGATACCTCTTTCTTCAACTAATTCTATTCTTTTGCCTAAATTACCATCTACATCACGACTAGATTCAATTTTGTTAACTCTAACTCTAAACACTATTAATCAAACCCGAGAATATGAATAATTCAATCAGAGATTTAACTAATGCTATAGTGAATACCTCTTCAAAAACAATAATAACAAATAGTGGATAAAAATTCAATTTTGAAGGTAATTATATTAATATTTTTTTTACCACATTATCAATTCTTTTAGCAAAATTTGTTTGAAGTAGTTTCTCACTATTTCCAATAGAGTTTTCAAGAGTTTTATCGAAGGGAATATTTGCAAGATAAACAAAACCAAGTTTTTCGGTTTCAGACTGAATCACTTGGATTTTGCTATTTTTCATATTTTCTATTACACCAATTGTATTAACTTTTAGTTCATTTAACAATTTTAGTTGTTTCTTAACTGTTTGAAAAGCTAACTGGGATGACGTGGTTACAATTACAAATTCAATCTTCCGAATTAATTTAACTAGATCAAGCACAACATCGCCCAATCCTGGAGGCATATCAAGGATAAGCAGGTCTAAGTTACCCCATTTAATGACTGATAACAACTCCAATAAAGCATTAGAAATATCTACACCTCTTAATGGTGTTGCGAGATCTCCAGAATAAAATACAATCGACATGTAAGCTAATTCATTAATAAAAGGTGGTACAATGCCTTTTTCTTCTTCTGGTTGAATATTTTTAACTCCCATTATCAAGTGTGTTGAAGGACTTGTAAAATCCAAATCAAAAAGACCAACTTTTAATCCTTTTTTAGCTAATTTCAAGGCAATTGTTGTCGCTATCATACTTTTGCCAACTCCACCCTTACCACTTGAAACAGCAATAACTCGATTAATAGTCGCAAAACGTTTGGTGATAACACTTGATCGAGGATCAATCAAATTATTTTACTCCTTTTATTTTTTCAATCCAAATGCCTCTACCTTCAACTATTTCAAAATCAGGGCTACCACATTTTGGACATTTTATATATGCATGAGCTACTTCTGGAATAAAATGTATAGATTCAGCGGTAGTCTCATCTAAATTCTCTTTATTAAAATTCCAAGCGGTATCACAGAAGTGGCATTTTAATTTAGTTTTACCTTTATCTATGGAGAGTTTTGTATTTTTGAATAGATCAGTTCGAAGTTGATTAAAAGCAAATAGAATTATCTCATCTTCAACTTGTTGGAGTTCGCCAACTTTTATGATTACTTCTGTGATTTTTTTGAGTTTTTCGTTTGCAGCTATTTTTGAAGCTGCAGTGATCACTGCTTCTGCTAAAGCCCATTCATGCATGCGAGAGCCTATGAACTTAGCTTCATTAAAAGATATTGTAAACATTGCTAAGTTTTAAGAAAAGTTATTAAGCAAAAGTAAATAGTAAAAAACTTATGTTAAACAAAGTTCATTGTGCTCACATTCTAGTTAAATCTGAAAAAGAAGCTAAAAAAGTTCTTGAGAGATTAAATAAAGGAGAGAAATTTTCTTCTGTTGCTAAAGCAGTTTCAAATTGTCCTTCTGGAAAACAGGGTGGAGATTTGGGGACGTTTACAAGAGGGAAGATGGTTAAAGAGTTTGAGAAAGCTGCTTTTGCTCTTAACAAAGGGGAAACTTCTGTAATAGTAAAAACGCAGTTTGGGTGTCACATAATTAAACGTTTGGAGTAAAAATATTTTTCAGGTTGTTTATCTATCATTGAGATAGAAGTTTTATCTCAATGAATAAATAACATGTTTTTTATTTTTATTGAAAAATATTATGTGAGATTTTTTTAGCATTATTTTAATGATTTTAGCCTTTAAAATGCTGTTGGATATCATTTTTGTTATGTTTCTTTATAGGAATGGAAACAATGTATGCAACAAAAGGTTATTTCGTGGCCATTTATGATTTCTCGATACCCTCCTTCATAGACTTTGCAGCCACAATGAGCACAGATATTGAGGTTTGGTTCAATAGTGATTGAAATTAGTTTAGCGAATCTTTTAAAAAGTCCTATACAAAGGATTTTGCCGCTTTCTGTGAGTTCAAAAATTTTCCGTTCTTTTTTTCCAATTGACTTTTTGGTATATTTGAGTAGTCCTTTTTCCTCTAATTTTTGAAGAAAGGGATAAACCAAACTGGGGCTTATTTCTTTGCCAACTCTTTTTTTAAAGTAATTTATTATCTTGTAACCGTGAGCAGGTCCTTCATAAAGAATCGTTAATATATAAAATCTAGAAAAATCTGAAACTAATTCATTAAACTCGTCACTCAAGATAATTATCCTCAATAGATATAACTACTCCAGAAATATTTATATATTTTTAAAAAATATATCTAATAAAGATACATTTTGGTGATTAGTTTGTCAACAAAAAAAAGCACAATTTCAATAAGTGGAATGAGTTGCGCTTCATGTTCTCAGACTATAGAGAATATTCTTAAAAAAACCTCTGGAGTTATCGATGTAAATGTTAACTTAGCTACTGAAAAAGCCTATGTTACTTTTGATGTGAACAAAATCAGTGAAAAAGAAATAATTTCATTAATCAATTCGACAGGATATAAGGCCAGTTTAGAAATAGAAAAAACTATCATCAAAATTGGGGGCATGACTTGCGCCTCTTGTTCACAAACTATAGAAAATACCTTGAAAAACACAGAGGGTGTTATTGAGGCAAATGTTAACCTTGCATCAGAAAAGGCCACAGTTAAATATGATTCAAAAAAAATTAAATACGAAACTTTAACAAAAGTTATTGAGTCTATAGGTTATCAAGCTATTAGAAAGGATGAAGCGATAGGCAAATACGATAAAGCAGTTAAAGAAGAACAAAAAAAATTCGAAAAAGCAAAAAAGAGGATGACGATTGCATGGGCCATAACTATACCTTTAATGATATGGATGATACCAGAAATGGTATTTGGAATAGCCTGGCCAAACATGTTCGTTTTTAATTTGGGACAAATTCTATTAGCTATTCCAGTTCTTTTTTGGGCTGGAAAAGAAACTCTAGTTTCAGCCGCAAAAAGGGTAGTTCACAGAAGAGCTAACATGGATGTGTTAATAGCGTTAGGTACACTAACAGCTTTTGCAACAGGGCCTGTTATGTTTTTCAGTCCAATTCTTAATTATGCAGGAGTTTCAGCAATGATAATGTCTTTTCATCTTCTGGGAAGGTACATAGAAGTTAAAGCTATGGGTCGAGCATCGCAAGCAATTCGAAAATTGTTAGAGTTAGAAGCTAAAACAGCTCACGTTTTGGTCGATGGTGTAGAGAAAGAGATTTCAGTTGACGAAATTGAAGTTGGCAATGTTATGATAGTAAGGCCAGGGGAAAAAATTCCTACTGACGGTATAATCACTGAGGGTAAAAGTTCTTTAGATGAGTCTATGGCTACTGGAGAATCAATGCCTGTGATAAAAAATGTTGGTGATGAAGTTATTGGAGCGACTATAAACCAACGTGGGCTACTTAACGTAAAAGCAACAAAGGTGGGTCAAGATACTTTCTTATCTCAAGTCATTAAACTGGTAGAGCAAGCTCAAGGATCAAAAGTTCCTATTCAAGAATTTGCTGACAAAATTGTAGGTTTTTTTGTCCCCACAGTTCTTTTACTCGCAATCTCTACTTTGGTTATTTGGCTTGTTATACCTGATTTAGTGAATGGAGTAAGCATATGGGCTCAGCAATTCTTACCTTGGATTAATCCTAATTTGGGTATCGTCACATTGGCCATATCGGCATTTGTTTCCATACTAGTAATAGCTTGTCCATGCGCTCTCGGATTAGCTACACCTACTGCATTAATGGTCGGTAGTGGAATGGGAGCTGAAAATGGAGTATTAATACGCAATGGAGCAGCACTACAAACTCTCAAAGATCTTGACACAATTGTATTTGATAAAACTGGAACCATTACTAAAGGAAAACCTGAAGTTACAGATGTTATACCCTTTGAAGGTTGTAGTGAAAAGGAGGTAATTCGTTTGGCTGCCAGTGTTGAAGTTGGGTCTGAACATCCTCTAGGTGAAGCCATCCTTAGGAAAGCAGATGAATTGAAGTTGAGATTACCAAAAATTACGAATTTTGAGGCCCTATTAGGACGCGGAGTGAAAGCAAAAATTAACTCTTCCTCGGAGGATTTTGTTATTGTCGGTAATAGAAAATTGATGAATGAAGAGAATCTTGATTTCAAAAAATTCGAAAATGTTGTGCTCCAACTTGAACAAGAAGCAAAAACTGTTATGTTAATAGCCAGTGGCCGAGGGTTTGTAGGGATAATTGCGGTTGCAGACACAATAAAGGATGATTCAATAGGTGCAATTAGAGAGTTGGAAAGTTTGGGTCTTTCAACTGTAATGCTTACAGGAGACAATATTCGAACTGCAAAAGCCATAGCTAAAAAAGTTGGCATTTCCCGGATTATAGCAGATGTTTTACCTAATCAAAAGGTGGAAGAAATTCAAAGATTGCAAAAAGAAGGCGAAATAGTTGCAATGGTTGGTGATGGAATTAATGATGCTCCAGCTTTGACTGCTGCCAATGTAGGAATAGCTATAGGAACTGGAACCGATATTGCAATTGAATCTGCTGACGTGACTTTGGTTAGAGGAAAAGTATCCAGTGTTGTGACAGCAATAAAACTTTCAAGAGACACATTTGGAAAGATCAAACAAAACCTATTTTGGGCATTTTTTTACAATGTAATTGCTATTCCATTGGCTATGTTAGGATTAGCTCACCCAGTATTAGCCGAAATTTCAATGGCAATTAGCTCAATTACTGTCGTAACAAATGCAAATCTGCTTAGAAGAAAAAGTATTCAACCTGATTTTTTAAAGGAGGTGAACTAATGGTAAAAGACCTTGTTTGTGGAATGGAAGTGGATGAAAAAACTGTTAAACATAAAACAACATATCAAGGAGAAACATATTATTTCTGTGCCCCAGGATGTAAAAACGCTTTTGAAAAAGATCCTGAGAAATATATTAATGATTCTTCTAAAAAATCAGATAATAGCTGTTGCTGTGGTCATTGTTAGAGGCTTTCCTCTAATAAAAAACTGCCAGTAAATATTGAATCCACTATTTTTTTGCCTAATTTTTAAATATAAAACCATTCGTTAGGATAGAATTTTTTTTAAAAAGTTCCTAAAAGAACGTGTTCTGCGAATAAATCTTCACTGAATGCCCCAACAAATTCAATCTTTTCATTAATAATTATTTTTGGGACACTTATTACAGCATATTTTTGTGAAAGTTCTGGAAATTCATTGATATCAATTACATCAGCTCTCACTAAATCACTTTCAATAGCTAATTTGTGGGCAACTGCAGCTGCAATAGGACAGTGAGGACAAGTTAAACTCACAAAAACTTGTATATGCACAGGGTTTTTCACATCCAGTAGAATTGATTTAGTTTTAGCTAAAAGATCAGTTTTACCACTTGAAACATTAACTATAGATTCTATCAGGGTTGAAAGTTCATACCCATAAGGTATTCCATAAATTCTTACCCCATAATCTTTTGCACCTATTATAGCTATTGAAGGAATCTTGTTAACGTTATATTTTTTCGCTATGTCACTATCTGCTACGAAATCATAAATTTGAACTGTGATTTTATCGTTTAAAGCCCCAATCTCTTCAACTAATTTCTTTGTATCAGAACAGAACTTGCACTCGAGCTCTTGAGTAAACATAATTAACTTTACAGGATTTTTAACTCGTTTATTAAGATCGTTAATAAGAAAATTCTTTTTATCTTCAGGTATTGAACTCGTTGTCTTCTAACTCCAAAATTAAGTAATTGGTGACGTATTATAATTAAAAGAACTATGTAAAAAATATTCGTTGTTTAATATAGTAATTATATTTCAAAGTTTTGTCGATTATTAAATTCATAATTATTTTAGATAATTATTTTATGAAATCATTGATTTTATAAGATTATTTTTGGCTATCACTGAAAAAAATAGACATAAAAAGAGTTGTAACTTAGGATAATTCTTAAAAAGTTGATTCTAAAGGATTCTATAGAATACATGGTTTGAGGAGATGGGAGAAAAATGAATGGTGTTGATTTAGCACAAGGAATTAAATGGGTTGGTGTAGTGGATTGGAATATACGAGATTTTCATGGTTACATTACTAGAAGAGGGAGCACATATAACGCCTATTTGATCTTAGACAATAAAATAGCGCTTGTAGATACAGTGAAACATACCTTTTCAAAAGAGTTTATTAAAAAAATCACACAAATTACTGATCTAGAAAAAATTGACTATATAATAATTAATCATGTAGAGATGGATCATTCAAGTTCTCTACCAATAATTGCTAATCTGGCAAAAAATGCAACCATTATTACTTCTCAACGTGGAAAAGATGCTATTATTGAGCATTATGGTACAGATTTTGGAGTTAAAACTGTAAAAACTGGTGATGAGATAGATCTAGGAAATCGGACATTAAAATTCGTCGAAGCACCTATGCTTCATTGGCCAGATAGTATGTTCACATATATTGTTGAAGAAAAAATATTGTTATCAAATGATGCTTTTGGACAACATCTTGCTTCTATCTTTAGATTTGATGATCAAGTTGATGAACATGTGCTTATGGAAGAAGCGGCAACTTATTATGCTAATATTTTGATGCCCTTAGGATCGTTGATATCGCGCAAAATTCAAGAGGTAGTAAAAATGGGAATAGCTCCAAAAATTATTGCGCCAAGTCATGGAGTAATATGGCGCTCAAATCCTTCTAAAATAATACAATCTTATTTAGATTGGAGCGCTGGAAAATCAGAACAAAAAGCTGTAGTGGTATTTGATACTATGTGGGGTAGCACTGATAAAATGGCCAGGGCAATAACTGAAGGATTAGCAAGTCAAGGAGTTGACGTTAAATTATTGAAATTGAGATCAGCTGTTAAATCAGAAGTTGTCGCTGAAATATTGGAATCTAAAGCGGTAATAGTAGGTTCACCGACATTAAATAATCAAATGTATCCTAGTTTAAGCGCTTTTCTAACTTACATCATCGGATTAAAACCTAAAGGCAAGCTTTGGAGTTTCTTTGGATCTTACGGGTGGAGTCGAGGAGCTGTAAAATCTATGACGGAGATGACAAAAAAAGCTGGTTTTGATATATTTGAATCAAGTTTGGAAGTTAAGTTTGTTCCTGACCAAGAAGACTTACAGAAATCTTTTGAGTTGGGGAAACAAATTGCACTAAAAATCAAATCTTAGCTATTTTTGGATAAACAGTTAGTTGATAAGGAATAGGGGAAAAATAAGTATTTATTATTTAAATTAGGAGAATATTTTATTACTCGGCTAAAAAAATGGACAAAAGAAAAAAGAAAATAAATTGCTGTCATTGTTTTACAAATTGGCCCTTAGGGGCTCCACAAACAGGACAGGTCCACTCTTCAGGTAATTTTTCGAAAGTTGTTCCTGGTTGTATATTATGTTCAGAATCACCTGCTTCTGGATCATATACATATCCACATACACTACATTCCCACTTATTCATTCTTATTCACCGTATTTTTGACAGAATTAAACAATATATTATAAAAATGTGCTGTAAAAATTTTGAATTTTTGATATATGGATTAAGGTTATTAAAAAAAATAAAGGATAGGGGAAATTATATTGGTTTTAAGAATTTTTCTTTTGGTGCATTACAAATAGGACATTTATCAGGTGGAGAACCTTCAACAGTATTTCCACAAACGCTACAAACATAATAATCCACTTTTTCCATTTTTTGTCCTTTTTCAATAGTTGAAATTGCTTTTTGGAAAAGACCAGCATGTATTTTTTCTACTTTATTAGCCACATTAAAACTCCATCCAGCTTGTTTATTTTCTTCTTCATTAGCAGCCTCTATGTATTCTGGGTACATACTTGTATATTCAAATGTTTCACCAGATATTGCAGTCTTAAGGTTTTCAGATGTAGATTTAATGTTTCCAGTTATTTGCAGATGATTTAGAGCATGTACTGTTTCTGCTTTAGCTGCAGCTTTGAAGAGTTTGGCAGCTTGAGAATATCCTTCTTCTTCAGCTTTCTTAGCAAAAGCTAGATATCGCCTATTAGCTTGTGATTCCCCAGCAAAAGCATTTTCTAAATTCTTTTTAGTTGTACTCATATCGATCACTCCTAAAATAAGAACAAAACTTGTGATTATATGTTACGCAAAACTTTAAGCAATAAATAGAGAAAAACGTTCCTATAAAAATTATTAAAAAGTTTGTTTTTTTTAAAGTTACAGCTAGTTTTACGGCCCAGAATCTGAGTGGATCTCAATATTTTCAAGTTAGTCATAGAGTAGAAAAAAAATAGTTGATTTTCAGATATCTAAATAGTTATATTTCGGGTAAATTAAAAAGATAGACAGTGATATCATGCAATTTTTTAAAATTCCAGGCAAAAAAAATGAACATAAAGTTATATTATTTACACTTAGTACCTGCGCTTGGTGCAAGCTGGTAAAACAATTTTTAAAAGAAAATGAAGTGGAATACGAGTATATCGATATTGACCTCTCTGAAGAGAACGAAAAAGAAGAAATTCGTCAAATAATTAGAGATAGAGGCGGATCTGTAAGCTTCCCAACAACAATTATAGATAATAAAATTTTAATTACAGGATTTAGAAAAGACAAAATAAAGGAGGCTCTTAATTTTTGACTGAAATAACTGTTGAAAAAATTAAAGAAAGAGCAGAAATAGATGCAAAAAGAAACGGTTACTACCTAAATCCAGATCCAAAATTTCTCAAGAGCCTATTAGAAGGGCTCAAAAAAAATGAAGAGAGATATAATTACCCATCCTGTCCATGCAGATTATCAGCTGGGAAAATTGAATTTGACAAAGATATTATTTGTCCATGTGACTATCGCGATTCTGATGTATTAGAATTTGGAGCTTGTTATTGTGCTTTGTATTTAGATGAAAAGACGCACAAAGGTACTGTTGAACTAAGTCCAGTACCAGAGCGAAGACCCTTGGATAAACAAGCTAAATCATATGATAGTACTGCAAAAAAAGATCAAAATAAAAAATCAGAAAGTATTAGAGAAACCGAATTATCAGACACAAAATTGAAGATGTGGTTTTGTGAGCAATGCGGTTATGTTGCTTTTAGAGAAGATCCCCCCTTAATTTGCCCAATATGCAGAGCAAAAAAAGAAATGTTCAGTAAAATAAAAACTCAAATTAGCTACTTGTCATAAAATCTGACTTTCTAATTTGAAATTTCTATCTCTATATTTTCCCAATCTTTTTTTATACCTTTCAAAGAGCTTACAGCTCCAATAATCATTCCATCTAACATTTTTTCTACAAATTCATTAAGAGGAATTTCAGCAGAATCTACCTTGAGTTTGAGTCCCATTTGATTCACCTAAAAGTAAATCTATATTTTGAATAGTAAAGCTTTTTGGAGAAAAAGAGAAAATAGAATAAGGATTGGGAAAACTTGAGACCAATAATATATCTTGAACCGAAAATAAGAGCTCTAAAAGTCATTGATCTTCTCGAAAAAGAATATGCAAATACAAAAACTGCATTAAAATATATTAAACCACTAGAACTGTTGATAGCTACAATACTTTCAGCACAATGTACTGATAAAAGAGTGAATATTGTCACTAAAAGTCTTTTTAAAAAATATTTAACAATTGACGATTATGCTAACGCTGAATTAAAAGAACTAGAAGAAGAGATTAGGTCAACTGGTTTCTACAGGAGCAAAGCTAAATATATTAAAAAAAGTGCCCAGATGATAAACTCAAAATATGAATCAAAAGTACCAAGAACTATGGAAGAATTAATTAAACTTCCAGGTGTAGCTAGAAAAACAGCAAATATTGTTCTTTTCAATGCCTTTGGCATCATTTCGGGTGTTGCTGTGGATACTCATGTAAAAAGACTATCGAAAAGAATTGGATTTACTAAAAATAAGGATCCGAATAAAATAGAGGTAGACTTGATGAAAATCGTTCCCCCTAAGAAATGGATGAAGATATCAGATTTGTTAATTTTTCATGGAAGAGAGATTTGTAATGCTAGAAAACCTAAGTGTTTAGAATGTGTATTGAATAAAATATGTTCTTCTGCTAGTATTATATAGAAGTCATTTTTTCATTAGAACTGTATAAAAAAATCGTTTAATTCCATCTCCTTCAATTGAAGAGTAATGTCTAATTTCAATCAGGTTAAAATATTCTGAAAAAATCTGTTTTAAATTGGTTTTTGAGAAATGGTTCCAAGAAGATCCATTTTTATCGCTAAAACAAGTTAACATATAGAGTCCCTTTTTTTTAAGTACCTTTTTTACATTTTCAATAAAGGCCTTTCTATCAGGGATTTGTACATGATGGAAACAGCCCATATCAAAAACAAAATCAAATATTTCATTAGTGAAAGATAAATTAATAAAACTCTGTATTATCAAATTTATTTTTACTTTTTCTCGCAGAGCTTTTATTTTTGCATATTGAATCGCTGTTATTGAAATATCTGATGCGTACACTGAAAAATTGTTTTTTGCTAAATATACACTATTTGTACCAGTCCCACAACAAATATCCAATATTTTTCCTTTTTTTATTAGACCTTTCTCAACGAATTCAATCAAAATCGGCCTTGGTCTATTTAGTTCCCATCCTAAAGAATTTAGAGGATAATTTCGTAGATTTTATCCCAGTTATCATAGTAAGAAGTCATAAATTAATCCTAAATAGCAATCAGGTAATCTATAATTTTAGTATAGTTCTTATCTAATTAAAAAAAGTAATCAGTTGACACACAATAGTTATTAGTTTGGTTTAGTTTTTTTGTATGGTTCAATGAGGAATTATTGAGTGTCTTTTGAAATCCAAGATTTGCCTGATGTTATAAGAGTAATTATTTTACTGAATCTCAGAAAAGGCATCATAAAAAAGACATTACTCAAAAAAAGAATAGATAAAGTTTGTACTGGATATACTTGTGTAGAAATGGATGAGCTAGAAGAAGCTTTGAATGAAATGGCTTTAGAAGGTCTTATCGATGACAAAAAAGGTAGTATAAAATTAACCTCTAAAGGATTAAGATTAGGAAAGGAATGGCAAAGTCTTCTTCTTAAAAAAGAGCCGATAATGGAGATTGTTGCTGGGCTTGTAGATGGTTCAATAACTGGATTAGTAGTCATCTTATCTGCAGTAATTGCAGAACTAAGTGCCAGCGTAGCTATTTTTGCGGCACTATTAACTCTAAGCGCAGTTGCTATAACTAACTTCTCAAGTTTTCTGTTAGGTGGAATAACAGAAGATATGGCGGATTTTATGACTCTTCAAAATTTAATGAATTATAGTTTAAGTGACAATCCGGATAAAAAAGAACGATATAAATCATTAATACTAATCAAACAATTATTTGTGATATTAGATAAAGAGATTCATAAATCAAACGTCTATGCATCGATCATAGTAGGAGTTACAACTTTTGCAGCAGGTAGTATGCCAATAGTTACATATCTTACGCTAACACAATTCTATCCATTAAACATTATTTTATCCCTCAGTATTGTTGGTGTAGTTGTTGGAATATTTTTAGTTAGATACCGATCTAAAAAGACAAGGGTAAATTGGAAGGTGACTTTTATCGAAACATTGTCGATAATCATTATTGCAACTATTGCTTCTTTGATATTAGGTGGAATAGCCTAACTAATATTTTATAATATTTCATGATAAAGTCTTGAATGTTCGATCATCATACACCTGTTCATTATTACTGTAAATCCAGAATTTTTTGCCTCTTGTGAAGCGGCATTATTGATTATATTTAGTTGCATCCAAATAACATAAGGAGATCCGTGTTTATGTCTTAATTTGATCATTTCTTCAACAATAACTGGAATAAAGTTTGAAGGTCTAAATATGTTCACAATCTCAATTCTTTTTTGAAGTTCAAAAGGCATATCAAAAAAACTTTTGTAACTTTTTTCACCGAGAATTTGATCTGCATAAGGATTCAATGGAATTATTGTATATCCATTGGTTTTTAAGTAGGAACTAACTTTGTAACTATCTTTATTGGGGTCTCTGGATAACCCTACAACTGCAATAGTTCTATATTTAGTTAATATCTCATTAATGATAGTTTGTTCTTCCAAATGTTACACCAATAAGTTTTTGTTGATATTTTTATAACTGTAATTATTAATTTTGATATGATTTTATATTAAATTATAGTCTGACAGAAGTGGTTTTTTAGGTAGATGAATTTAATAGATTATAGTTCTTGACTATACTAACATGTTCATGATTTTGGATTAATTAACAACTCTTTTTTGAAAAACAAAAAGTACATACTTCAACATTGGTTTCAGTTGTTTTTTTTTGACACATTGAACAGAGGGCACCCTTTTTTCGAACTACACTACAAGTTTCACAAAAAACATCAAGAATTTTAAATAATTCTTGTGGTTTTCCATTTATCAGTAAGCTTAGCATTTTATCGATTAAGGTTTGTACTTCTGGATCAGTATCAATTTTGAGTATGTTTCCTCGATTTTTAGTTTTATATCTACTTATTGCTGATTGAGATAAACCTAAAAGCACAGCTGTTTGTTTTTCATTCATCCCATGTTGTTCAACTAGTTTTATTGCTAATAAAGCCCTAATAGCGGGTATTACCGTTTTAACTCCTACTTCGCAGGGTAATTGCATTTCTCAATCAGTTTCTTATTCTTTCTACATCATTTATAAATATGACTGCGTCATACTATATATGACACATGTCATCATAAATTGATGATTACAAATCTTAAGAAAAAGTTTGAAAGTTAGATTTAGATGAGGAAGAAAAATGAGTAGAACAATTTTAAGATCTGAAAAAAATGATCAAAAAAATGAGTTAGCTCAAATGTTAAGAGAATTAAACAGAGAATGCCAAAATTGTGCTCCTTTAACTCCAATAACGTGTATAAGTCGCTGCAAAACCTGGAAACTGAAAAATGAATTGAGAAAGTTATCCGAAAAAATGAATGATCCAAAATATATGAAAAAATTATTTAATGTTTTAAAGAATGAGACTCGGTTACATATTATAAATACGAGCATTAAGAGAAGATATTCATTGGATCAAATTCAACAAGAATTAAGGAAAACAGGATATTATCACAGTAGAGAGACGCTAAATCAAGAGTATTTAAAACCATTACTAGGAGTAGGTCTCATAGATGAAATACAAGACCAGTATTACGCGACAACGTTAGGAAATAAAATTATCACAATTTTAAATGATTTTCCTGATTTTGGAAATACTTTACCAGCCCACTCTGAATGCTACGAAGAAAAGCTCCTTCGAAAGTTATTAGAAGGTCCTAAAACATTTCAAGAAATTGAAAGAGTATTAACTCCATCAATTACTTCTCGAATTCTAAAAAGATTGAAAAAAGGAAAACTGGTAGTCACTCCAGAAGAAAGAGAATACATTTTCTTTTTCAGAACAAAACGGGACCCAAAAAAGGAAATTCTAAATTTGAAAGAACAAAGTGTATATCAAAGTATTCCCAGTACAGGCTTTCCAGTTAAAAAAATTGCTAAAAAAGCTCAACTTTCAGTTAGAAGAGTCTACAAATATTTAAGAGGATTGAAAGGTAAAAAATTAATCTTTACCAGAAAAAACCTAAAAACCTATAAACTGACCAAAAAAGGCGAAAAATTAGCGTCAATTTTAAAAAATGTAACAGAATTAATCGAAAACACATGGGATTCTTCAATAGAGATTATTAATAATTAAAAAGTTAGAGTGTTTTGTCATATTGAATAAAATGAGATGCTAACTAAAAAAAATAATAAAAAGAAGTAGAGGAAAAAACCAAAATTTTGAATAATTCCGTTTGTGTTTGCTAATAAGAGGGGATAAAGTGTATCCTGCTTAGCCACCAGGGGCTCCATGGAAGGGCGCATTTTCCCATAACAAAGCCCACCAATCTTCTTCCGTAATGGTTTCTCCGCGAACGATAATATCCAAAACTTGTTTTAGCAAAGTATGATGTCTTCTCTCATCGGATAAAATCGAAGTTAAGAGAAACTTAACTTTATTATTCTGAATGGATGGCAAAATTTTTTCCAGTTTCTTAATCAGATTTTCTTCTAAATTGATATGTTTTTCCACTAGGTCTTTTTGAAGATCAAGATTCTCTTGCTGAATAGCTGGAGAAACATCAGTTAAAAGTACTTTCGCAGCCGCATATAGTTGTGCATGTTTTACTGAATCCAAAGATATTCCCTTTAAAACACCTTTAACGGGAGGATTCTTAATATCTAAAAGACCTTCGTTTAAGGATTGAACAATCTCTTCTTCTATTAATATCTGACGTGTTATGAATTCTATTAGTTCATTTTTTGAGGACAAATCTGTTCTTTACTCCTTTTTAAAAAAACATTAATCTGAGTGAATAAGGGTTTCGGCAATAGTTTTTCCAAGACTTTGACATTTATGCAAGGCCTCTTTATCTGGAACATATTTCACTAATAATGGAGGTGTAACGACTTTCATCTCAAATTTATTTTTCATTATTTCGAGTAATAATTTAGGCGCTTCACCACTCCATCCAAAAGATCCAAAAGTCGCTGCTGTCTTTCCCTTAAGATTTATTCCTTTTGATGCTGATGTTTCAAAAAGTTTTTTCATATCAATTGGCATATCATGATGATAAGTTGGAGCTCCAAGAATTATTGCATCGAATCCAGCTAATTCTTCGGCTGCTATGTGATAACTAAGAGTCACATTAGATTGTTCAACATTTTTTGCACCTTCAGCTACAGCATTAGCCATTTTTTCAGTATTTCCACTTTGACTATAATATAAAACTAGAATTTTAGACATTAAACCACATTTCAAAAGAGAGTATATTTACCGATATGAACTTTTTGCATATTAAAAAAATTCTTTCAAGTAGCAGAACAGATCATATTTCAATAATACTAATTAGTGGCGGGCCCGAGGGGATTTGAACCCCTGATTTCCGGCTTTCTTCCACAGAAGTGCTCGGAGGCTTGCGCACCTAACTATAACATAGCAAGGTTCGGCGCCTTAATCCGTGCTGGGCAACGGGCCCGTACATAAAAAAAGAAAAATATAAGATTTAAGAGTAACCGAACTTAGTCACCGATTATCTTTGGATTAATCCACCAAGCCTTTTTCTTTCCAGATTTTTCACCAGCACAATAAAAAATTATTGCGTCCCCAAGCTGTTTTTTAGATTTTCTTTGTAATTTTCGCAGCCTGTTTAAAACTAGCCACCTATTTGTTTTGATATATTCAGCCAATTCAGGTGTAGTTGCACCCTGATAATGTATTAAAAAATCTACAATTTTGTGGTCGATTTCATCAATACAAAACATGTGGGGATTAATTTGCCCATCATGAAAAGTTAGTAATTCTAAGTCGGCCAGGTGTTTTCTGATTTCTTGAAAATCACTTTCTATTTTGAACATTTTTGCTTCCAGTTCAAGAAGTTTATCTGGTTTTGGAGTTTTTTGAAGTTTATTGATAATCGCTTCCCTGATAAAATTACTCCTATCTCCTTCAGGAATTCTTAAAACCATTTCATCATAAACTTCTTCAGGAAGTTTTGCCGACACTACTCTGAATTTTCCTAAAGTTTTCACTTCCCTAATTGAATATTACTATTTTATAATTTAGTTATATAAAACAAATATGAAAAAAGATTAAAATGATTTAATTCAAACCTTTGCAGTGAAGGTTATTTTGTCACAACAGTATACCCAGCAACTTTAGCTAATGCTATACATCTATTAACAATCATTATTTGTAGGCTCTTTCTCAAGGTTTCACCATCAATATTCTTTTTTTTCAAAAGAGCTAATTTTTTTGCTAATTCCGGATCTCCGATACCCTCAAACCAAGCTTCAAAATCACCTCTTTTCATATGAAAATCAACAGAATTAACTTTGATTCTTTTGAGTTGTTTATTAAAAGTTTGCAGATTGTAAGCATCAACATTTAATGGTTCATCTATATCTGTATAAAAATGGAAAGCTTTGTCATGCAGTTTTCCGACTAGTAGAATCCTAGCCAAGGCTCTAGTTATTTCAGGCAAACCAAGAAACTCTTTTCCTTTTTGAGTAATTGTGTAATAACCTTTTACAGGTGAATTCACATATCCCATTCGGGTGAGCCCGAGGATATGCATCATAACTGAAGGGAACTCTTTACCAATCTCTTTTGAAACTTGTATCGGTTTTACCGATCGATCATTTAACAACAAAGTATCTAATATTTCTAGTTTAACAGGGGACAAACTCATAGCTGGTTACACCAATTGGATAGTATATAGACGAACTAATCAAAGTTTCTCATTCACTTATTGAATTGAAATAAGCAAAGTTTTAGTACAGAACATCATTATGTCTAATCTGGAAATGGTAATAAGAATGAAGGCTGCGGTACTTGTTTATGAATATCCACCAAAAATTGTTGGTGGACTTGGAACTTATGCTGCTGAAATAACTAGAAAGTTTGTTTTAATGGATCATGATGTTACAGTTTTTACTATGAATGATGATGAGGGTTCCTTACCTACAAGAGAAATTTGGCGCGGTATAGAAATACATCGACCTCTGCATATTGATGTTTCAGATTCTTTACCAGATGTAATTTCTGAAGATATTAGAAAATGGGGAAGAGGAATTAATCTATTTGGTAAACTGCTTGTGTATAATTATTTGAGTGCCTCAAAGCTCATTAATGATCTTATTAAAAAAGAAAAAATTCAATACGATATTGTAGTTGCACATGATTGGCTTTCAATTATGGGGGGAATCGCAGTGAAAAAAGAGACCAAACTCCCATTAGCATTTCATGTTCACTCTACAGAAAAAGGAAGAACATTAGGAAATGGGTCAGGAGTTGTAAGCAATATTGAAATGCGGGGCGGAAAAATGGCAGATATTATTGTAACAGTTTCATATGCTATGAAGGATGAACTAATTCAACTCGGATTTCCACGGGAGAAAATACACGTAAGATACAATGGAGTTGACCCAGAAAAGTATAATCCAAATAAATATTCTACGGATCAAATTAAGAAAGTTAGAGAACAGTATGGAATTAAAGATAACGAGTTTATGATCTTCTTTATAGGGAGATTAGTAGGTGTGAAAGGAGTAGATAAACTAATTATGGCTATGCCTCATATTTTATCAAAAATTCCTCAAGCAAAACTGGTAATTGTCGGAGTAGGCGATTTACAGGAATATCTAATGAATCTTACAAGAACGATGAGATTGGATAAATATGTAAAATTCAATTTTAATTTTATTCCCGAAAAAGAAAGAATATTGCATTATGCTGCTTGTGATGTAGCAGTTTTTCCAAGCCATTATGAACCATTTGGAATAGTAGCTCTTGAAGCAATGAGTATGGAAAAACCGCTAGTAGTTGGAGCATCTGGAGTAAGTGGAATGCGAGAAATAGTTATATGTTGCAGCGAAGACCAATGCGGATATCATGTTGACCCAAACAACCCTTCAGATATAGCGTGGGGTGTAATGAGTGCATTAGAAGACCCGGAAAAACGTAAATGGTTAGGAAAAAATGGTCGAAAAAGAGTGTTAGCAGAATTCACTTGGTCTAAAATCGCTCAAAAGACGGTGGAATTATATGAAACCACAATTAAGAAGTAACTAAACAGCATCAGGGTAAAAAATTGAATTTGGAACCTGATCTAAGAAAAAAAATTGTAAGAGAAGCAGCAACCCTTCTTTATCTGGGAATTGAAAAAGAGTATAAACAAGCAAAAAAGAAAGCGGCTAAAACTTTTGGATCTAGAAGCCTTCCATCAAATATTGAAATTGCATTAGAATTGGATATAATTTCTGAAGAGAGGGAAGGAGAAAACAGAAATAAAAATCTAGTTAAAATGAGAAAAGAATCACTGAGAATAATGAAGATTCTAAAAGATTACAAGCCATTATTAATAGGTAGTGTTTGGAGAGGAAATATCAACCAAAAAAGCGATATTGATATTATAGTATATAACGACACACCAGAAGAAATTTTGTTTCTATTGAAAAAAAAAGATTTTCAGATTTCAAGAACAAAAAGAGTAAATGTTACTAAAAAAGGGATTAGCGAAGGATCATACCATATTTACACAACAAATTCAGATAAACAAACAGTTGAGATTTCAGTAAGAAATCAAGATCAGATATCTAATGTAAAAAAATGTGACGTTTTTGGAGATAATATAACGGGTTTAAAAATAAAAGAATTAGAAAAATTAATCAACAACAATCCTACCAAAAAAATTTTTCCCAATTAGTGATAATAACGCTTAAATTTGATTCATAAATGTTGTCTTAAAAAAATATTAAGAAATAATAAATAAATTATTTAAGAAAAAATCCAGAGGTGGAAAGTTGGAAATCGACAGAGAAAAATTCAAGAAAAAATATCCTAATTTAATAGATGAAATGGAATATAGTGATAATAAGATAAAAATTGACTCAGAGAAAAAAAAGGCAGATTCACCTAAAAATGATAAAAGAAAAAAAAGGTTTCGAGGATATGATCCTTCAATTGTTGATTTTATTCAACGATGTACAACGACAGAAGAAGCAAATTTAATAATTAATTATTTAGAAAATAGAGGAGAAATCTCAAAAAAATATGCAGATAACATTAGAGACCAAATAAAAGATAAGGGAATCAGGAGTTTTGGTCCTAAAAAGAAAGAGAATTATTATTTTGAAAATAATATCTGAATCTTAATCTAAAGTATAAGTAAAAACAATAATTCATCATAAGATTTCATTAGGTTTGAAAAAAATGAAACCGTGAAACGTGCAAAAAATATACATAAAGAAAAGATACTATCAACCTAAACACTTTTATTCTACGCAGATAGTTTGAACAAAACTTACATGGGGAAAAAAATATGGTAAAAATAATAGTTGATAAAGACAAATGTACTGGATGCGAAACTTGTGCTAACACTTGCCCAGTAGGCCTCTATGAGATAGTAGACGGAAAAGCTGTTCCTGAGAGAATGGATGAATGTCTAGTCTGTAGAGCTTGTGAAGCCCAATGTCCTGAAGGCGCAATACAGGTAATCGAGTGATTGTTTTATCCTCGATTGTCAGAGCTTCCAGAGCATTGATTATATTACGATAAAAAAATACTAACAAGTATTTTTATTTCTAAATTTTTCCAGAATTATTTTATTTTTTTTAAAAAAAACATTATTTATCTTTAATTAAAAATATAGGTAAGGATACAGAGGATAAGCCATATCCAATGCAAAATAATTGTATTAATTTTAAGAAAAAGCTTATTTTTCAGTAATTTTACTCAAAAATAAAGTATTCATATAGTCTGATAAAGTCATTTTCTTTCTCTTTGCAATTTTTTTTAGAACATTATTTACTCCAGTAGAATATTGAATAGCTTTTTTTGGTTTTTCCACTATAGATGCTGGTAAGCCTAAATTTCGCCCAACTTGTCTTAAAACAAGTTTCCTTAAAGATGTGGACTTAAATTCTAATTTTAAGTCAAGAGGTAATTTAAGAGCGAACTCTACAATTTCAGAAGTTGCAAAAGGTAGACAAAGATTGACCCCATGGAAATTACATATTTTCATATCTCTCTCAAGATTGTTCTTGTACATATTTGAAATGTCATCAAACATTTTGCGTCTCAAGCTTTCTTGAGAAGATAGCAGATATTCGTTGACATACCGTTTATAACCTCCAAAGAGTTCATCAGCACCTTGACCAGCTAATAAAACATCCAATCCTTTTTTTGCAGCATTTTCAGCTATCCAGTAAAATGGTATTCCAATACTCACTTTAACAGGATTAGGATCTTCGATTATCTGTGGAATGATTGAAACGATTTTTTGAACATCATCTTCTGAGTATTTGTAAATACTAAGCGGAAGATTTAGAATCCCAGCCGCTTTTTTTGCCTCTTCAATTTCAGGTATATCTTCCAAACTAACATAAATTAATTCAACTTGTTTTACGTATTTCTTTGCCAGAAAGGCAATTAAACTACTATCTAATCCACCAGAAAAAGCTATGGCACATTTTGTTAAACCACCAATTTGAGAACTCAAAGATTTATCTAAAAAATTTAGTAAAAATTTTGAGGCACTCTCTAAAGTTATTGAAACAGGTTTAGAATAAATAAAATTCTTCACAGATTTAAAATTTAAACCTGATTGGGTTACAATTCCGATATTTCCAGGAGGAAATGACACAGGATTGTCGATTTTCAGATTCCACAAAATTTTTTTGTTAGATGCAAAAGCGATAATGGTTTCATTTTCACCGTAGTAAAATGGCTGTATCCCAATTGGATCTCTCCCCAAGATAAGTTGGTCTTTTTCCAGAATACCAAATATAAAGGCCCCTTCTTGTCGTAATAATAAATCTTGAGCAACGTGTAGATTATCTATATCAGATTGTTTCTCAGATGCTCTACTCATTATTTTTTGTTTTTTTGAATAATCCAGATCTCCAGTAAACACTAAAAAAGCATTATCTAAAAGCTCTATATGAGGTTTTTTTCTCAAAACTTTAGAAGAAAAATAACCTAAAACCATTTTGGATTTTATTTCGGATTTGTTAATAGACACAAAATTTTTTTCTGTTAAAATCTTTGAAGGAGTAACTATGTTATATTCTATAGGAACAGCACTATTAATTGAGTTAAAATTGGAAAACATGCTATTAACCGCATTATTTTTTTGTTTATCAATAATAGCTATAATTTCTATAATTCTGAATTCGCCTCTACAATAGATTCAATTTTTCGATGGGTAAAACATTAAAGCTTAATCAACATAAGCTTTCTTCGAGGGAATAGTGGTTTGCCTATTTTACCAATAGATACAGGTCGTTATGGAACACCTGAAATGCTAAAGATATTTGAAGAAAAATCACGAATTCAAAGATTACTTAATGTCGAAGCAGCTTTGGCTTTAGCTCATGCTAAAGTTGGCAATATTCCTCTTTCAGACGCAAAAAAAATTGCAGATATGGCTTCAATTAAGTATGTAAAAATAGCTAGGGTAAAACAAATTGAAAAAGAAATAAAACACGATATTGCTTCTTTAGTTCGTGCTCTAGCTGAAGTTTGTGGACCTAGTGGGGCATATGTTCACTTAGGAGCAACAAGTTATGATATTGTAGATACTGCTAATGCACTTCAATTAAAAGATGCTACGATTTTAATTGAACAAAAACTGTTAGTTTTAAAAAAAATCTTGCAAAAAAAAGCTGTTGAATTCATTAAAACCACAATGATGGGCAGGACACATGGACAACATGCGCTTCCGATCACATTAGGATTCAAGTTTGCAGTTTGGGGATACGAAATCATTAGACAAATTGAAAGAATAAAAAATTGTAAAAAGCGAGTTTTTGCAGGAAAAATAAGTGGAGCTGTTGGAACCCAAGCAGGTTTGGGTAAGTACGCTGAACGTATTCAAGAACTTGTTATGAAACGACTAAATATTCAAGCTGCCGAAATTTCAACGCAAATAGTTCAAAGAGATCGATATGCCGAATTTGTTTTCATATTAGGAATTATTACCTCATCACTTGAGAACTTTGCAAACGAAATTAGAGAATTACAAAGGCCAGAAATTGGGGAACTCTTTGAAGCTTTTGAAGCTGAAAAACAGGTAGGCAGTTCAACAATGCCACATAAAAGAAATCCCGAAACATGTGAAAGAATATGTGGATTATCTAGAATTGTAAGAAGTCTAACCACACCGGCAGTTGAAAATATTGTAACTTGGCATGAAAGAGATCTCACTCAGTCTTCTACTGAACGATTTATTTTACCTGAGGCATGCATTTTGACAGATTACCTGCTCTACTTGATGATCAGAGTGATAAAAAATTTACGTGTTGATGAAAATAGAATGCAACAAAATATGAGTCTTACTCAAGGTCGAACTATGTCAGAAGCTGTTATGATGGAATTGGCAAAAAAAGGAGTAAACAGACAAGAAGCACATGAGTTACTTAGAAAATTAACCATAAAAAGTGAGATTGAAAAAAAAGAGTTCAAAAAGGTTTTGCTTGAAGACAATTTTGTTTCAAACATTTTGGATGAAAACGAAATTGATAATTCGTTGAATCCAAAGAATTATTTAGGTACCGCAATTCAGCAGGTCGAAAAATTCTCAACATTATAAATCAGTATTCTGAAAGAAATCCTTGTTTCCATCCTTTGCCTTTTTCTGTTTTCTCTAACTCTTCTTTAGTTAGAAAACTTCCCACTTGTTCCTTTAGTTTTCTCGCCAATCCAAGTCCGATGAGAGGAAGATCTGTTAAATCTTTAAAGGGAGCTAATTTAATGTCGTTTATTGTACGATAGCCTTTATTAAATAAAATACGTCCACGAACTCGACCCACACCCTCTAATTGAACAATAGCTAAAAGTTCTTTTTTTATTCCCCTTGAAACTCTCTTATGAAGTTCTGAAGATAAATTTGATATTTTTTCATTTCCATAAAGCTTTGCTAAATTAGAGGTTGCATGAAGGAGCCATTTTGCGTTTTCAATTGTCCTAAATAGATCACCAGGTTGAATTCCAAATTGTTCTATAAGATTGTCTTCACTTTCTTCTTCTATCCAGCTTTTCAAAACTTCAGCTGTTTTAAATTCACCGAGGAATTCTTGAAAAGCAATATGATCATCCCACTCTTTAGGAATCGGGGTATAAAATTCGTCTTCATGTTTCTCCATAAGAAATGCTAACTTGTCTAGTTCACGTGAGTAAGGCCTCATTACTGGACCCATGTCAGGTGTATGTGTAATCAGATGGAATAAACTCAAGCTAGTTAATTTCAAAGGTTCATGTTGGATTGCATCCCGGATAATAACACCTGAAAGAGGATCTATGTATAATTCACTAACTCTTTTCCCTAGTTTAGTTGCTACAATGTTGTCCCCATAAAGTTCCAACATTTCCTCGTCATAAAGATATTGAAGGGTCTTAGCAATTAATCTCTCAATAGCTTTTAGATTATATTGATGGGCATAGAAAGTTTTACTAAAAAAAGCATATACACCATTTTGTGTATTAGCAAAACCAGAAGCGATTGTTGATAATACATGGGCACGCATTATTTTTTCAACAGCAAGTTTGGACCATATTTTCTCAGTATCAGAAAGAAGATAAGTATCCATTAAAAAATCGGCTTCTTCAGAAGTTTTAGAAACAAGTATTGCTTCACCAACTTTGTCATATTTAGGTCGTCCAGCTCGACCAGCCATCTGTTTGTAATCTAAAACTGGAATTGGATAATTACCATATCCAGGTGTCCAACGTCTATAATCATTAATTATTACAGTACGTGCTGGAAGATTCACTCCAAAAGCTAATGTTGGTGTAGCTACTAAAACTTTTATTTGTCCCATTCGAAACAAATTTTCAATCAATCTTCGATGAAAACTAACCAAACCAGCATGATGAAAAGCAACCCCGTTTTTAACAAGGTTTGCTATCGATTCGTTAATACGGTTTCGTTCGCCTGTATTAAGAATTTTATCCGCTTCTTGGAGCAAAGTTCGCTTTAATGGTTTTGATATTAATTCACTTAATTGAACACCAATTTTCTTCGCAAGACTTACAGAGCTCTTACGAGTAGAAGCGAAAACTAGGGCTTGACCACCAGTCTTTACAGTAGCGAGCACCAAGTTTAATGTTGGATCACGAGTTTTTTTCCGTATCTGTCTTGTTGTATTGTCTTTGTAGATAATTTCTTGATCCAAAAAAATACCTTCCGAAAGAGACACCGGTCTCCAATCTGTAACCACATATTCAGCGTTAAGCCAACCAGCAATTTCTTCAACGTTATTAATAGTTGCACTTAAAGCTAGAATTTGGAGCTCTGGATTTAGATGCATAAATCGAGCCAAAACAACTTCAAGTGTAGGACCTCTACTACCATCATTTAAGAGGTGAACTTCATCTGCGACGACCAAAGAAGTATCAGCTATCCAATCTAAACGATGTCTCAATAAAGAATCAGCTTTTTCATTTGTTGTCACAATAATATCGCAGTTTTCTAACCATGAATCAACGCTATCAAAATCA
This sequence comes from Candidatus Bathyarchaeota archaeon, assembly GCA_963848105.1. Classification (GTDB taxonomy): domain Archaea; phylum Thermoproteota; class Bathyarchaeia; order Bathyarchaeales; family Bathycorpusculaceae; genus AD8-1. Next base: position 88,561 of record CAWKCH010000003.1, on the reverse strand, counting down.
CCAGTACTTATGCCAATCTTCACTTGTTTTCCATTGGGTTTAACGATTGTGGAATATTTTTTAAATTCATCAAACTTTTCACTTGCCAATGCACGTAATGGAGATAAATAGATAATTTTCCCTTTTTTATTCAAAACGTGTTGAAGGCTACAAAGTTCAGCAATTAATGTTTTCCCTGAGGCTGTAGGACTTGCCAAAACTAAATTTTTATTTTCTAAAACTCCCGCGTTTATTGCGTCTTCTTGAGGTGGAAATAATTCAGTGATTCCAGATTTCATCATAATGGTTTTAACAGAATTTGGAATAGGTAAGTCAATTATTTTCAATTAAATACGCCAACAAAGAAGTTCAATAATGGAAATAAGAATACAACCTAATTTATAATATTAATCGAAATTACTCCAATAAATACGGGTACGTTTTTCTATGTGAATTTGTGATACTAAAAGTGAAAAAAAGCATTTCTACAAAAAGGTTGGAACTAACACGGTCGAAAATGTTAAAGAATTGATTAAAGCCCATGAAGGAATAAAACACGAAGTATACTTAGATAATGAGAATTCCACGATGGTACCAAATGAAGTACTGGAAACGATGCTTCCCTATTATAATAAAATAGGATATGGTAGCCCAACATTAACCCATAAACCTGGGTGGGAAGCATTTGAAACAATAATGAAATCAGCTCAAAAAATCTCTGACCAGTTAGGCGCAAAAATTCTAGAAGAAATAACTTTCACGCCTGGAGCAACTGAAGCTAATAATCTAGCTATTGTAGGATCTACTTTTTCCAAAAGAAATAGTGGAAAAAAAATTGTGATTTCAGAAATTGAACCTATAAACGTGTTACATGTTGCGGAGATGCTAAAAAAATTTGGTTTTACTATAATTAAGATTCCAGTTGATGAAAAAGGATTTGTGAGCTTAGAGAATCTTAAAGAGATTGTAGATGAAGAAACAGTACTTGTCAGCATAGCTACAGTTAACAACGAAATTGGTACAATTCAACCAATAAAAGAGGCTGTAAAAATAGTCAAAGAAAAAAATCCTGATTCTTTATTCCATACAGATGCATCAGATGCTTATGGTCGAATTCCCCTGAATGTAAGAGATTTAATGGTAGATATGGCTACAATTAATAGTTATAAAATTTTAGGACCACGTGGAATAGGGGCATTATATTGTCGAGAAGGTTTAGAATTGGAGAACATATTAGAAGGCCAAATAGGTACTCAAAAATTATGGCCTGGAATTGAGAATACTCCTCTAATTGTCGGGTTTACAAAAGCATCAGAATTAGCTTTCCAAGATTTTAACCTAAATATTACTCACATGACAAGACTTAGAGATAAGCTTATGAATGGAATATTCGATGAAATTTCTGATGTGAAGCTTAATGGTCCAAAAAATGAAAAGAGAACACCAGATAATCTAAACATAAGTTTTTTGAGATGTGAAGGAGAGGCTTTAACAATCGAAATGAGTCTCAGAGGAATCTACATTTCTAGTGGAAGTGCATGCAGTAGAAGACTTCTTCAACCTAGTCATGTGCTAGTAGCAATAGGTCGAAAATATGGCGAAGCACATGGCAGTATCCTAATGAAAATAACAAGAAAACATACCAAAGAGGATATCTCTTATGTTTTAGAAGAGTTACCTATTGCCGTAAAAAGATTACGAGGAATTGTTGGATCTACAGGAGTTAAATAATATGTCACGAATTCCATTACCTTATTCTCAAAAAGTCATCGATCTATTTAGAAATCCTAAAAATCAAGGAAAAATGGAGACCCCTACAGTTACCGCTGTAGCAGGAAATCCTGCATGTGGAGATATGATAACTTTCTATATGAAAATAAATGATCAAAAAGTCATAGAAAAAATTACGTTTGAGAGTTATGGTTGCGCAGCGAATATAGCTACAGCCAGCATAGTAACTCAAATGATTAAAGGTATGAATCTTGAGAAAACGTGGAAAGAACTAACCTGGAAAAAAGTTTCTGAAGAAGTTGGTGGTTTACCAAGCGTAAAATCTCATTGTGGAATTCTTGCGGTTGGAGCGGTAAAACGTGCAATAAGAAAGTTCTATCAAAAAGAAAGTTCAACTCCAAGTTGGATTCCACAAGAATTAACTTTTGAAGAAAAACAAGCAATGGAAGAAGAAGAACTAGCAGAAAAACTCTCAAAAAAATTAAGTGTACCTGAATAAAAATGAGCTTAAATACTTCAAATATTAGAACAGATTTCCCAATATTACAGCGAAGAATAAACAACAATCCATTAATTTATTTTGACAACGCAGCTACTACTCAAAAACCTCGTCAGGTAATTGAATCAATAAAGAATTATTACGAAAAACATAATGCAAACGTACATAGAGCGATCCACACTCTTTCTCAAGAATCAACAGAGTTACATGAAAAATCCAGGAAAAAAATTTCAGAGTTCATTAACTCAAAAAATTCTGAAGAAATTATTTTTTCTAAAGGTACAACTGAAGCTATTAATCTGATAGCTTATTCTTGGGGACTTAAAAACTTAAAGAAAAATGATGAAATTCTCATTTCAGAAATGGAGCATCATAGCAATATAGTTCCTTGGGAAATACTATCAAAAAAAAATGGGTGCATAGTCAAATACACTCAAGTCAATGATGATGGAACATTAAACTTCAAAGATTTTGAAAACAAAATCTCCAAAAAAACTAAAATCGTGAGTATAAGCCATGTCTCTAATGTAGTGGGTATAGTTAATGATATAAAAAAAATTAGTAAGATAGCACATGAAAATAACGCTTTGATATTAGTTGATGGAGCTCAATCAGTTCCCCATATGAAAGTCGATGTGAGAGATTTGGACGTTGATTTTCTTGCTTTTTCTGGACACAAAATGTTAGGGCCAACAGGAATAGGAGCACTATACTGCAAAAAGGAACACTACGAAAGTATGGAGCCTTTCCAAGGTGGAGGAGAAATGATAAAAGAAGTAAACTTTAATGTAAAAACTCAAAAATCAGAGTTAGTGTGGAATGAACCTCCTTGGAAGTTTGAAGCTGGTACCCCAAATATTTGTGGAAGTGTTGCATTTATGGAGGCAATAAAATATCTTCACAAAATAGGTATGGATAAAGTTTGGGCTCATGAAAAAAAACTGACAAGTTATGCGTTTGATTGTTTACAAGAATGCAAAAAAATTACTATTCATGGTTCACTTGATGTTAAAGTGAAATGTGGAATAATCCCTTTTTCTGTTCAAGGGTTATCGTCTCATGATGTCGCGCTTTTTGCGGATAATTTTGGAATAATGATACGTAGTGGGTATCATTGTGCACAACCTCTCCATCAAGTATTCAACTTAAAATCATCCGCTAGGGCTAGTTTCTATATTTATAATACTTTTGAGGAAATTGACCGTTTTGCAGAAGTATTAAGGGAGATTGAACAGTTTTAATGTTAAAACTAGAGGACTATGTAGCTAGAGTTGAAAATACCTGTGGAGAAGAGAAAAGTGTTATTGTAACCTTCAAATATGGCAAAAAAACTGAAATAATTAAAAAGATTCTTGAAAGAGCAGAGATAAAAAGGTCGTTAGCTGGAATAATTTATGAATTATCATATAAGGGAAAATCATTTAGGCTCTTCTCAAGTGGGAAAGTCATATTTAAGAAAATAAAAAAGGAAGAGACAATATCCAAAGTTTTAGAAGAATTACTTCTATAAAAACTATTTAACTTTGTCAAAAATCTTTGACAGTCTTTGAGTTAGAATTTTTCTATTAAACTTCTCTATTTTAGCAGAATAATTAGGTGGTTGGAATAATTTTTCATTTCTCCACCTATTGTAATAAAATAAAATTGTTTTCTTAACAAGTTCTATATTTCTAGGAGGAATTACTGTTCCAGCATTGATGGATCGTATTAATTTAGAAGCTAAACCATCTATTGGAGAAATCGCAATTATTGGTTTTTGAGAAGCAAAATACTCAAACATTTTTCCTGTTAAATTTTCTTTACTTGTTATTAATAACAGCAATACATCAGAAGACATTAAATATTCTAGACATTTCTTATGAGACACCTGTCCTTTTAGTATTACATATTTTTCTAATTGTAATTCTCTCACAAGATAAGCGGTTTCTGTGCCACAATTACCAATAAATAAAACTTCAATATTTTTTTCTAAATCATCATTTCGGATAATTAGTTCTTTTAAGCCAATTAAAAAAGAGCGAGCAGTTCGAAGACCATAAATTGATCCAGTATATGTGATTGTGAATTTACTGTTTTTCTTTTGTATATTTATACTCTTAAAATCTTCCGGATCAAAACCATTAGTAAGAGTTTCAATTTTAGAAGCTACGAATGGATATCGTTTAATTAAATCTTCTTTAATCAAATCGCTTACAACTGTTATGTAATTTGCTTGATTTATTATGGTTTTTTCTAGTTTTTTTTCAATGAATTCATGAAACTTGCTTGGATAGGATATATTAGAATTATTAATCCAAGGATCTCTAAAATCTATAATTAGTGGTTTTTTTGTTTTTTTCTTTAAAAGATATCCAATTAAAAAAGTCGTCCAAACTGGACCAGATGCAAATATCACATCAATGTTGTTTTTTTTGATTAGTTTTGAGCCTTTAGAAACTGCTGTTGGTAACCAGCCAATATTTTCATCAGGAACAAAAAACCATTTTAGACTAATATTTAAAAAGTGTCTTGGTGCTCGAAATATTCTGTGTTCAAACGAAAAAGTTCTAATTATTGTAGCTTCAGGAGGAATCTCATTCATAAGAACTGGATCTTTTGGACTAAGTAACGGATTTTTCACTGTTAAAACGTAGGGTTTATAATCAAATTTTGGAAGATACCGAGAAAACTTTAAGCTTCTAAAAACACCACCACCACCTAAAGGTGGATAATAATAGGCGACTATCAGTGCTTTTTTCATTGGTATCAAATCTAAGCTATTGCTGGTTGCATGGATGTATATGTTATTATACTATTTCAAGGCTCTTTATTAAAGTTAGAATAAAAGATGGAAAAAAATAACCTGATTTCATATATTCTATATTCCGGTTTTACTGGAAGATAATAAATTGATTCAGTGTCGAAGTGTAAAGATATAAGGAGAAAAAAAATGTTTAAAACTAACTGCTGGTTTACGAAGAACTCTAGCACATTATCTTCTGATGAAGTTGGTAACACCTAAATCAGCCATTAATAACAGATTTTCTTGAACATGTTCACAGAGTCTCCAGACTTTTCACTCTAAATCTGAAAAACCTTTTTGTGACAAACCTTTGCAAGGAGCTGAAATTGGTTTTGGTTTTGGAAAAATGCTACAAGTCTGCTAAAAAACTAAAATATTAAGAAGCTTTTTTGTGTAGATCTTTTCATTTTTAAATCTTATTATGAGGAAAAAATCTTGTCTCAAATTACACAGATGAATCTAAAAGTAAATATAAACAACTAAAAAATGATGGCAGAATCCAATTTATACCTGAAACTAGCGACAAAGGTTTTAGGAGATTACCTAAAGATTTAGATTTTGTTTATATTGACGGTAACCATGAACCTGATTTTGTGCTCAGAGACTTGAAGAATGCAATGAATCATGTTAAAAATGGTGGTTTTATTGGTGGGCATGACTTTGCTCGTGGAGCAGAAAAACAAGTTATACAAGCAGTATTTGATTTTTCAGTGGAAATTAATCAATCACCAATTATTAAAATGCCTGATTTTTGGTTTACGAAAAAATGAGGTTTAAGAGATGACTAGGATCTGTTTCGTTTATCCTAATTTATCCTCTTTTGTAAAAAAAGATCTTGAAACTTTAAAGCAACATTATAAATTGGATCCTATTAGACCTCAAGCATTCATTTTTCCAAGTTTGGACAAGTCTCCAATGGGAATTGTTCAGCTCTTTTTTAAGATCATAAAATGTGATCTTGTTTTTTGTTGGTTTGCTGATGTTAATGCGTTTTATTCTGTTTTTTTTGGGAAAATATTTAGAAAGAAGAGTATTGTCGTAGTCGGAGGGGTTGATGCGGCTAGTTTCCCTAGGTATAATTATGGTTATTTTTCAAAATTTTCATCAAGAATAATAACTACTTTAACCTACAAGCTTGTTGACAGAATCCTTCCTGTTGATGATTCTCTCAAAAGGAACATTATTCAATATTTACCTTTTAAAAAAGAAGTAGACAAAAAAACATTTTGTGTTCCAACAGGTTATGATTCCAAATTTTGGAAAGTTCATGGAAAAAAAGAAGATGTGGTTCTCACTGTTTTAGCAAGCATAGACATGAATACTTTTTTAAGAAAAGGTATTTTGACGTTTATTAAAGCTGCAAACTTCTTTCCAGAGTATCTTTTTATCATAGTTGGAAAAATATCTAAAGAGATGCAAAATACTATGTTGCCGTCTCTATTGAAAACTTATCACGGTGATTTAAGCCTCCCGTCAAATGTGTCTTTCACCGGATTTGTTTCTAGTCAAAAACTTTTGCAGTTATATAGCAAATCTAAGATTTATTGTCAATTTAGTTTATCAGAAGGATTGCCGAATAGTTTGTGCGAGGCTATGTTGTGTGAGTGTGTGCCTGTTGGAACTTTTGTGAATGGTATCCCTGAAGCTATTGGGAATACAGGTTTTTTTGTCAAATTTGAAAACGTATCTTCAGCTGTTGATGGAATTAAAAAGGCATTAAATAATAGACTTAATTTAGGTATTTTAGCTAGGAAAAGGATTATTACAAAATTTCCTTTAAGAAAAAGAGCGCGAGAATTGGTTCAAATGATCGAAGAAATAAGAAGATAAAAGAAGTATATACTCTTTTATTATGTCTTTTTCAAATCTAGTCACTTCTTAATGAAGGCTTTATTGTTTTATTTTGGTTTTCTTTCTATTCACCCAATTATAGACTGGAATAAAAAAAGTCTTAATGCTATGGGGCAAAATATCTTTAAGACTACGCTGCAATCGGAGTTTTGAAATTATTACACCTTTTTTAGTCAGAGGGATATAATATCTTGGAATATTATATTTTCTGAATCCATTGTTTTTTTTGAATCTATCTAGTGATGGATGGTTGCCCATTCTTCCGTACATTATCCAATTGATGTCTTTATTTGAGCAAAACTCTATTGTTTTATCAATCAGATAATTATTTACTGCTTTGTCCCAATGGTTTAGCTTTGAAAGAATTTGAGAAATTATCACTATTTTTTCACCTAAAATTAACTGAACGAACCCCACAAGTTCATCTTCAAGATAGGCTCCTATAAAAACACTAGTTTCAGAGGAAAAAATTCTCCGTTCAACAGTTTTTAATTTTACTCCGTAATGAACAAAACGTCTGCCTTGACGTATTGGAGTTTCGTTATAAATTTTCCAGATACCTTTCACTAAATTTTCGTTTGGCTCAACAATTTTATTGACCAAACCACTCTTTTTTGCTTTGCGAACCATATTACGTGTCTTTTTTCCAATTTCTTTCCACCATTTTTCATAGGTTTCAAATTGAAGCAGAGCAATATTATCTTCAGTTTTTATCCAATTTTTAGGAGTATTTGCTAAGTTATAACACCAACTCCGTTCGATAAAAGTAAAGATATCGAAATTTAGTTCTTTTAGTTTGGTTAATAGTTGGTTATCAGGAATGACGTTTTTTTCATATTCTTTTGTTATTCGTCCTATCTTAGCGAAAAGTTTTTGATTCTTTTCCAGATTATTAATTTCTCTATCTACATTTAGAATCTCTCGTAGAGAAGAGTAATAGGGGCCCCGGTGATTGAAAAAGCCTTTTTGGAAAAGCCAATCTGGATGAATCTCTATAATTTTACCTGCCCTTATGCTTTCTTTAGCTTTAGCAAAGACTGTTGTTTTATCGTATGAATAGCATAATACGTCAAGACTTAAAGTGGGAAATTGATGAAAAGACTTGAGTGGAAAAGTCTTGGGTATATTTGGGGTTGTGGTTTTCCATCTTCGCCATAAAATCCGAGTTATTAATCGAGCGGTGCCATGAATTGTAAAATATTTAATTGTTTTTCCAATGGTTTTCTCTAGAATTTTTTTTTCTTTAAACGGATAATTGATGAGGTGAAGAGCGATTTCGTGTTTTTGGGGATTTAACAGAGATAATAATGTTGTGTCAGGTAACGTTCTAGTAGTAAAAAACCAATATGCTTTCATTTCTACTGAAGAATCATTAATCATTTTAGCTATGATTTTAGAGTTTTTTAGGTAATCTTTGGATAATTGTAGGTTTGAAGCTGTATAAATAAAACTCTTTAGTCGTGATGGGAAAGGATAATCCACGTCAATTCTAAATTTTATCAAATATTTTCTCCGTCTTTGTTATGATAATAATTTATTGTAAATTTCAAATAATTTCTCGGATAATAAAGGCGCTCCATGGGTATATTCAACATAGGATAATTGTTTTTGTATTCGTAATTCAGTATCTTTCTTATCGAATAATAATTTATTTAGAATTTCTGTTGTTTCATTTATTGATTCTAGGTGTTCTAGTGGACAGTTTTCAAAATATTTTTTTCTTATTGAATGAACAACGGGACGACCACATGCCATAGCTTCTATAGCAACTGTATCCAATTGTCCTATCCCGAAACTACCTAGAACTAGATCGCTATCCCAGTATAATTCATTTATTTTATTATGAAGAACTGGGGGGATAAAATCGACTGTTAAATTTAATTTTTTTGCAAGATGTACTGCATCTTCAAAATTTTTTCCTGAAGATATGCTTTTTATTTTAATTGGTTCTGATAATGAGGCTAAAGCTTTAAGAAGATTGTTTGTACCTTTTATTTTAAAATTATGTGTAGAAGCTAGAAAAACACTTTTTTGTGTGCGGTTTTTTTGAATTGGTTTAGGAAAGAAAATTTTTGGATCATATGGAATGGGAAAATATTCTGCTGTTTTATTAAATTCTAGAGCTATATCCAATATTGTTGGTTGAGCGACGATAATCTTATCGCATTTTTTAAGATTATTTTTTACAATCCAGCCCCATTTTTTCTTGTTGATTTGCTCACGCAAGTCACTACCATGAGCATGACCTAGCAATGGTTTTTTTCCAAGCTTAGATGCTAGGTAACAGTCTTGCAAAAGATAATGTGCATGAAAAATATCTCCCTTTGATTTTAGGATTCTTATGGCTAAACCAAGAGTTTTATTCCAAAAATCTCTATTGCGTATAATATGTTGTTTTTCCAAAGTGTCTGGTAGGTATCGAAGTAGAGTAGAACCGACAAAGGCACAATCATTAATCATGACAAGCTTCATATTAGCACCGTTAACCATTCATTTTTTCCATTATTTTCTTTTGCAAATCTTTTGTTCTTTTTTTCATATTCTTAATTTCTTGGGCAGTTATCTCATCTTTTAGATCTAAACTGCGTTTTTCATTTGATTTTAAAATTAATCGAAGAAATTCAGATTCATAAGCTTCTAGCAACAATTCAGTGTTAGGTATCAAACAGTGACCAGCGATAAAATCAGGAAACATTATTGGTCGATCTAGTCTTATTAAGTGGGTGTCTTCCAGAAAATCAATTAAATTATTAAAGTCAGCTTCAAAAGTTCTGGATATACGATGCATTTCTTGGAAACAAGCAATCATCCAAGCACGGTATGTTGTTTCAAAAAGTTTAGCTAGTTCAGATTCTTTTGAACTTTTAAATTGTTTTACTTTAAGTCCTGTTTTTTTAAAATGTCTGATTGTGGATTCTGTTGATTTTGAGTTTACCCCTCCAACATATTTTGACCAGCGTTGCATCTCCCAAATCATGTGATTTAAGTTTTCATGGACTCCCCGAACTGGAGAGTGAGCAACTAGACAGTTGTATTGTTCATAGACTTTTTGTGTAGTACCTGGAATAACTGTGCTATTAATAATCAGAAGATTTGGTTTATATTTTGTAGCATATAGATTTACTACTTTTAAGAATTTTTCTTGATTTTTAAACGGGATACAAATATGAATTATGTCTACTTTTGAAGGTATCATGTTTTGATTTTGTTCTATCTCAATCATCCTTGTTGTATTAATATCCAAACCGTACACATCAAAATTTTTAGATTTGTTTAATATTTCGAATAAAGTGCGTCCGATTTCACCTAAACCAATTACCAAAACTTTTTCATTACCCAATTCATTTGTGCCTCTTTCAGAAAAAGTAAGTAATTTTTTAAACTATTTAAATATTGAACTCTTAAGTGATGACTATGTCGCAACCAAAACTTGGGATTGGAGTAGTAATAGGGTCTAATGTTGTTTTTGGGAAAAATGTTGTTATTTGGAATTATGTTGTAATTGGGGATGATGTAAAAATTGGGGATGGAAGTTGTGTTGGAAGTTTTTGCGATATAGGAAAAAAAGTTAGCATAGGTGAGAATTGCAGTATTCAAGCTCATGCAACTATTTCAAATGGTTGTTCAATAGGAAATGATGTGTTTATAGCTCCAAATTGTTCTGTTTTAAATGATAAATACCCTAAAAGTGATAATATGACTCCATCGATAATTAGGGATAATGTGGTAGTTGGTGGAGGTTCTATTATTTTACCAAATGTGATTATTGGTGAAAACTCGGTTATTGGTGGTGGAAGTGTTGTCACTAAAGATGTTCCGCCGAGGAAAGTAGTAGCGGGATCTCCAGCAAAACAAGTGATGAGTATTGAAGAGTATCAGGTTAAACGTGATGATTTTATTCGAATTAAATCTAAGGTGACGTCATGAGAATATGGTATGATGCTTGCACTGGCAAACATATGCACTATGGTTCAGCTATTAGTCAACGACTTCGAAAAAAAGGACACAAAATTATTTTTACTACTAGAAAACATCCAGATACTATTCCTCTAGCGCAAATACTTGGTGAAAAACCTGTTATAGTAGGGGAATATAAAACCTCCAGTTTAGCAGATAGGCTAGAAGAAAGTTCTAGGCGAGTATTAGAATTTTCTAAAATGTTTCGAAATAATCCTCCAGATATTGCTATTGCTCATCAATCTGTTGAATTATGTCGAACTGCATTTGGTTTGGGTATTCCAATCATTCTGACAGCTGACACTCCTCATGCGAGTGCGGTCAATCGATTAACAATACCCTTTGCTTCAACTGTTGTTGCATCAAAAGCGTTACCTTCCAAGTTTTTAAAAGAGCAGGGTGCAAGAAAAGTCGTTTACTTTGATGGAGTAGATGAAGTAGCGTGGATTAAAGATTCCAAACCTAAACCAGAATTTCAACTGAAAAAACCTTTGATCATAGTTAGACAAATAGAGTCTAAAGCAGTTTATGCCAAAAATAAAATTGATCATTCTAAAGAAATTATTAAACAACTAGAATCTTTAGGAAATGTTCAGTTTATTCAAAGATATAAAAAGAAGAGAGAAGATTCAAGCAAAGAAAGATTTGTTGATTCTGCAAATCTGGTTTCTTATGCAGATGTAGTTATCAGTGCAGGAGGTACTCTAGCTAGAGAAGCAGCTTTAAGAGGCGTCCCAAGTTTAGTAATTTCTGAAATTGGAAAAACCTATGTAAACAAATATTTAGCCAAAAAAGGATTTCCCATATTCTTTATTAAGCCACAAAAAACATTGTACTACGCAAAAAAGTACATAGGAAAAAGAGTAGATGTTTCAGTCAAGATCCAGAACTTGGAAAATCCAGTCGATAAAATTGAAAAAATAGTACAAGAAATATAACAAAATAATAGTTGCAAAAATAATCAATAAAGTAATCGAAAATTACAAATCAATGAAAAGAATGTAATGTAAAGAAATAAGGGCCGATGGTCTAGCCTGGTTATGACGTTGGCTTTACGAGCCAAAGGTCGCCGGTTCAACTCCGGCTCGGCCCACTTTCCAATAATTGCTTCCTTTGAATCTTCCGTATTTTCTGTTTTTATGCTGTGTGAATTGTGTTATTAGCTGTTTTAAGTGGTTCTCGAAGGTTCTGCTAAGATTAAAACCTAGATCTTTGGATTCTCTGATCAGGTCTTTGTCTAAATATAAAACTAAATTGCACTTGTTTACCAACTGCATTTGCACCCGCGCGGAAGCAAGGGGCTTCTTTGTTAAATGTTTGGTGATTGTGGAAACAAGATTTCTAAAGTAAAATTTTTTAAAAATGATACACTTATTAAAAGAAAAAAATTGAAAATAAAAATATGTTATTTTAGATAACAGTTCAAAGCAAAAAGGGAAAACTATTTTGAATTCAATTCTGCTATAGCTTCTGAGACACCTTTGCTTTCGTTATCTAGCCAGTTTTTGTATTCTGTTAATTTCTTAATTTTTTCTTCTTTTGTCGGAAAGTGTCTTCCATGATGACCGGAACAACACATGCCTTCTTCTCCATGATGCATACATTCACCTCCAATAACAATGTTGGTTTTACGATATTGGATAACCAACATCGGCATATAAAAAAGTATCGGTAAACCGACAAACATTTCAAAAACCTTTAATATCGAATAACCGACAATAAAGCAGTATGGAACATTGCAAATCAAAAGGATTCCTACATTTCCTCATACTTTGGCTAGTTAGCAAAAAAAGCAGAACCGGGGCTGAAATAGCCACTGAGCTAGAAAAAAGAAAGGGAAAAAAACCAAGTCCAGGCACAATATATCCAGTTCTAAAAAGCATGAAAGAAAAAGACCTCCTTACAATAGACGATAACAAAAGTTACACACTAACACAAAAAGGGGTAAAAAGTTTGGAAGTCCACTTAGATGCATTCATAAAAACATTTTACGATATTGACGAAATGAAATCTTGCTGTTGTGAACACCAAAAGTTACACTAATGTTCTAAATTTATAAATTATAAACAACCTACAAATTAGAATTGATTTTCTAAAAGTATTATCGGTTTAGAAACTAGAATTAGAAATTCGAAAGTTATAAACTCCGAATAGTTTTATGATTTACATATGGAAAACAGGAAGCAAAAAATTAGGGAATTTAGACAGGTTTATTCAATTCTACGAAGACTACGAAGTTTTCTTAATTCAAGCATTTTATGAATGTGAACTATTCCAGTTTTTAGTTCTTCTGCGTCTTCATGTGTTATGTATGCCATCGTATTCACTCATCTACGATACTATATAGTAGTACAGCCGATTATACCTATTCATCACCAAAATTACTTAAATAGAATATGGTTACATCATATGTTACTAAAATGGTACGTTTTTGATGTTTTTTCTGCAATACAAAACATGGTTTCATAAATTGTAACTATTGTCCACAATTATTGGATCAACTGTAACATTTATGAGTAAAGTGATATCAGAACGCTAAACCTATTGCGAATGAATTCATCAGATTTACAAAATAGTTTTATCTATCTTGCACCCGCCCGCATGCATTGGGTGTTGTTTGTTATATGTTTGGTCATGTTGAACATTGAACTACATAGAATACATAACCATAAAATTCTGAATACTTACGAAACATATCAATCTGCACTTCATGAGGAACAATATCCCGCAGTTTTTCCTCATCACCCTTATATTTTTCCTTCAAGCTTGGAAGCTTTGCCAATATTGGATCATAATAACCAGTCCACCAACTTTCAGAAGGAAGAACAAAAAACCCAACCAAACGATATCCAACTTTTTTAACAATATCCAAATTCTTTTGTATTGTTTTAATAGTCGGATCATATTGATCCAAGAATTCTTTGACTTCTAAAGGTACATTATTTTTTAACCATGAAAGATCTGAAACAACAAGATATCCATCATCAGTCAACAATCGTTTCCATTCACGCAAACCTTTTTCAAAACCAATAATAAATATTGCACCCTCAGACCAAATCAAATCAAAAGTGTTATTATCGTAGGTTAAGTTTAACATATCACCTTTTACAGGCTTAATTTTGGTGGTTAAACCCTCTTTTTTTATTTTAAAGTCTAATTGATCCAAAAAAGGCTGATGATTATCCAAAGCATCTATCTGACCTTTAGATAATTTTGACAATTCAATAGTTTGCATACCAGGCCCACAACCTATATCCAATATTCGTGGATTTTCTGGCAAGTCCTTCAGCATCAAATATGCTCTACGAGTTGAATCATTATCACCAGGACCTGCTCTTGGAAGACCATTGTGTATTTCCCAAAATATTTCAGTTAATTGATCTGACATTAGTAAATTCTCGCTATTATGAACAGCAAGTTATCGTAATTAATATTTTCTGAACACTAATTTCATAATTTTATAATTTCTAATAAAAAGCAAGAAGATAGAAGTAACATAATCTGACCTACAATGAATACAACAACAAAGGAACAAAAATTAATTTTAAATAAAAAAATATAGTAAATCATAGTCTACAAATAAAATTCTTCAAATTCTCTTAAAACACACAACGAAGAATTAAACCGCCATTTGCAATAATTTTCTAAGATTATTAATTTCCACAGCGTCTGTTCTAGTAACTAACCTAGAAAAACTAGAGCTAGCTTCCAAACCTAAAGTCATAGCAGTTTTTCCTTGATAAGAAATTGTTATAGTATACCCTTCATCTTTAAGTTCCTTAGCCATACCTTTAAGCAATCCAAGCATATCCAATAGAGAACTTTTTTGTTTCCCACCTTCCAAAGCCATTTTCAAAACTTCTTTATCAGTGATATTAAGGTCAATTTTTTTGTTTTCCACTTTTAACTGAAGAGCCTCAACATCACCAGCAGAAACAGTGACTGATCCAGAATTAAGCACTTGACTTATCCAAGTTGGAAACTTCACTTTTTAGCCCGCTCAAGGAAAAACTACTTAGCGTCTTCCACGTAGAGAACATCTAAAACAATAGAACCATTTAGTTTGACTTTAGCTGGGCCTGCATCTAGTGTAAGGTCTTGAAAACTTAGTTTAAGATTTGACTCTTTTCCGGCAAGTTTGTCGATCATTTTAAGCATTATTTCGCCGATATTTTCCATTTTATCTGATTTGTCTGATTTATCTGACATTCTTATTCACAGTAGGTAACTATCAACAACCTCTTAATAGGAATGATGTTATGAAACCTAAACAATTGATGAAAAATTTTATATTTTAATTATTAAGTCAAATGTTTTACTAAGATTAAATCCAAGATCTTGGGGATTCTCTGATGATTTTTTTGTCTAAATACAATACTAAATTGCCCTTGTTTGATAACAGCGTTTGCAACCGCGCGGAAACAATGGCCATTTCCTGTTATATGTTTGATGGTTTTTACACAGTTGTCACAATTAATATAGAACATCGTAACAATTTCAGATACTAAGAATTTTTCTGATAAAATACCATAAAATAATGTATAATAAAGTAACATTAAATGTAACCACAAGTATTTTCATCAAATATTTTGTGACATAAAGAATAACCATCTGTATAACTATGTAATATTGTAGTGAAACATAATGGCGTACATAACCCACGAAGACACAGAAGAACTCAAAAACGGAATAGTTCACATACTCAAAAGGCTCGAACTAAGAAAACTACGAAATATCCGAAACAGAATTAACTAACACAATTAAGTTGATCGTTTCAATGGACACTAATTTCCAAAATTCTATGTTTGCATAAATTAGTGAAAAAGTCTAAAATTTCTAAATTATAGCTTAACCTTTATTTTTTTTAATTCTTATTGTCAGGTTCAACTTTAACCGTTACATTCGGACCTTTTATTCCCGCTAAAGCTGGAAGAAGATGGGAGACCATTTGCTCTGCGGTACATGGATATACAGTACCTTTTGAACTTGTTAGCATCCAGCCTTCATTTTCTTTTCGAAATTTTTGTAACCACCTATCTTTAAACATGACGTAGATAGTGCATTCAGAATTCTTCATAACTAACCCTTCAGCAAATAAATAATAAAAATTAATAAATTAGGTTTTGGATTAAATTTTTTTCAGGCACTAATTTAATAATTTTATAATTTCTAAGCCACTTGGATTAGTAGAATTTTCCTACTTGCATTAAGTTATTAACTTTATGTTTTCAGTTCCTCAGAGGAAAAATGAATAAGGGTGCGGGACAGTTTGACAGTGTAGGGGGGTAATCAAAATAAAAAACAAAGCGAAAAAGAAAGCGAATAGTAACACAAAAAAAGAAAACCAACCAAAAAACAAATCAAAAAAGGAATGGAAGCAGAGGTGAGCAGAAAAAAATGATGCTGCAGAACCAATAAAAAGATAAAAAAAAAAGTAAAAAATTTCCCATTAAACAAAAATAGAAGCTATTTGGTCATTCAACCAAGTAGTTCATGTTCCCTTAGATGACGGCCTAATGAATAAAGTGTTGAATTTGTGCTTAATTACGGATGAATTTTAGATATAACCCGCTTTCTGTTCAATAAGACTCTTTCTTATTAAACAGTAATAAAAGATAGAAACTCAACTCTATTTAGAATCCAAAAGATCCACTTGGCCAATTAGAATTTTTCGATCATCAGGAAAATCTTTCCATCGTTTACTATAAGTTCTCCATTCCTCAGCAGTAATTTTATTATTTTTTTTCAACTTATTTAATAATTCAGTGAAATATCGATATCCTCTCTTTTCTCCTTCTTCAGTTTCAATCAAAAGTATCAACTATTAAATTAAAATGGCTCTAAACTACTAAACTAAACAATAGTTGTTCTAGGATAATAAATTTATCAATTCCATAAATAACGGAAAACATCCTAAGTATAGGATACAGAACTTTTGAAGTCAAACCAAAAAATGTTTAAATAAAAATTTTCTAAAATTCTCTGTGATTTAGAAATTAGAATTAGAAAATTAAGTCACAAACGTTGTTTGGATTAAGACATAATTCATTTTCTAACCAGTTAATTCACTGCAAAAATTAATGCAAATTTGAGTTTGAAGTTCTACCTAATTATGGCGAGCAAAACAAGTGTCAAAATGAAACCTACTATCAATCCAAAGGAAGTGAAATGCTCATGGCCATGTTCATGAGCTATTGGGATTAGTTCATCCATTGTAATGAACACCATTACTCCTGCTGCAAAGGATAAGGCAAAAGGCATTAACTCAGGCAAAGCTGTAAGGAATATTAATGCAATTACAGCTCCCACTGGTTCTGCCAATCCTGAAAGCAAGGCGGTTCTAAATGCAACCCATTTTGAAGCGCCACTCATACGAATTGGCAAAGCTATTGCCATACCTTCCGGTATATTGTGTAGTGCAATTATAATAGCTATAATCAAACCAATTTCTGGTGCAAAAAAATAGCCTGTGGCAACAGCAATACCTTCTGGAAGATTGTGAAGCGAGATACCTATGGCAATTAAGGTACCTGCTCTAAACATTTTAGGTTTTAGAATTCCTTGTTCATTTACGACATGTTTGTGGGGTAAAATAATATCCAAGAAGAATAGTACAAGTGTACCCGCAATAAAACCCACTGCGGCTGCGAATAGTCCAGATATGGTTAAGGAATCATAGAGTAGTTCCATAAATGATAACATAAGCATTAAACCGGAAGCTAATCCGATTAAAAACACAAATAGCTTTTCTCCAGGTTTTTGAACAAGAACAATAAGGCCACCTATCCCCGTGCCTAAACCTGCCAAAATGCTCAGCAAAACTATGCTTGGAACATCAGTCATTTCTTCCACTTACTTCTTGAATTACAAAACATGTTGTTTGTTATATGTTTGGTCTTTGTGATACTAATTTTCTAATTTTATAACTTCTAATTTAGTAGAATTTAGTAGAATTTTCTAAATTTCAAGTATTGCCATTAAAGAAAAGATAAAAAAATATCTAGAAAACCTTAAAAATAACAACAAATCATTTTTTCGCTTGTTGCTTCTCTTTACGTTTTTTCTTTTTTTCAGCACGATCTTTCTTAGTCATTTGCTTCTTCTGACCGCTTTTTCCCATACCCAATACAATCACCAAAAAGAGAATACACATCACAGAAGATTAATGCTTGGTTTTTTTATCCAAACTTTAACTCTGCTTTCTATCTTTACTCTTGCTTCTGTTTGCATCAACCTAATTTGCGACTGAACAAATCGGTCATCATCATTTTTAAATTCCTGTATTATCGCATGCTTTAACTTTGGCAATGAAGTGTGTTCTTTAGCACCAACAATATCCCAAAAATAATTCTGTATTTTTTTTCTCTTATTTAGGAATTCAAGCTCTAAATGACGAGTCAATATAATCATTCAAAAGAAACTATTTGTTTATTATTTCAATCTTTTTAGTCATACAGTAAATATCTAATTTCTAAATTTTAATATTGTGCAAATTAGTAGAATTTTCTAAATTTCTAAAGTCTAAACAATTGGGGAATTAGAAAATAATTTCTAAAAATTATTACTAGTTAAAAAATAGAATCGATGCTATAAAAACGCGTTAAAAAAAAGATATATGCATTAAACTGCACATTATATAACTCAGAGTCACATTGACAAAAAAATATATAAAAAAACCAAAAAACATCACAGAATCCAGCATACTAAATATCTTAGCCCACAACAAAGAATTTGAACAATACAAACTAGACAAAACATTAAAAATCAGCTACAGAACAATACTTAGAAAATTAGAAACAATGGAAAAAAATTTTGGAATCATAAAACTTGTTAGAACCGAACCATCAAAAAAAGGTGGAAAAGACAAAAAAATCTATGCTATCACTTTAAAAGGATTATGGCTCCACCTAAGCGAGACAAAACAATTAAACTCGCCTACAGGAAAAAAAGAACTTGAAAAAATAATAAATCTCTTTCCTGAAATGCTCTTATTTTTTAGAAAATGGTCTCTTTTTACTAAGTTTGGAATACAAGATGAAATGCTTGACTATTTTATTGAAGCTTTGAAGTCAAGTTGGCTTGACTATCAGAACAGAATTGGATTATTGCACACAAGTGAAATGCAAAGAGAAACTTTTCACAAAATTCTAGATCATTTTGATGATACTCTCGAAGAATTTTTAGATTCACACACTCTTGTGGATCCATTGCTAGTTTCTGGAACAAAAGAAAGATTAAAGATCGCGTATTTGCAGGATAAGGAATTAAATACGTTTGTTAACAAAATTATAGCGACTGCTGAAAGAAACCAGTCTCGAATTAAAGAAATTAAGTCCTGTTTAAACAAGAAAACAAAACCAGGTTTTCCATAAGATTTGTGTTATTAGCTGTTTTAAGTGGTTCTCGAATGTTCTGCTGAGATTAAAGCCTAGATCTTTGGATTTTCTGTTTAGTTCTTTGTCTAGATATAATACTAAATTACCTTTATTTGACAACTGCAATTGTATCCGAGTACATGCATTGGGTTTTCTTTGTTATATGTTTGATGATTTTGGAAATAGAAATTGCTAATTTCTAATTATTTATTGTAAAAAAAATAAAGCAGAAAATATTGTAAAGAAAAATGTTTGTTTAAATAATTCGTTTGGATTATCAATTGAAAAGGTTGCAATCTTGACTCCAAAAACAAAACCTTGCTTGGTTGCTTGTAGTGTTTTAGAAGAGGAAATTAACCAACTTATAGAAAATGATGAGTTGGATGCTGAAGTAGTTTTCGTTAGCAAATACTTCCATGATGATTATTTTAAGATGGAAAAAAATCTACGTAAAGTTATTGAAAAAACAATTAAACATTACCCGAAAAACGTAATTCTTGTTCATGGAGACCTATGTATAGGAACGAAAAACCAGATGAAGAAACTCGCCGAAGAATATGGAATCACCAAAATAGATGCCTTGAATTGTGTTGATTGTCAATTAGGTGGAAAAGGAAAAAGTCTTGAAGCAGACCCAAATCAAGAGATTTTTTTCCTTTCTCCGGGTATGATGGATTCTTTTGGTTATGTTAAGGATATGATGATAAGAGAGGGATGTGAAGAAGCCACTTTCAGGAAGTTATTCGAAGATTTAAGAGGATTTGTCATTCTTGATACTTTAGGAAACAGTTCCAAAATTATTAAAGACTTGAAAAAATTTGATATCAATCTTGAAATCTTGGAAACAAAACATGTCGGTTGTGAAAACGTTAAAAATGTTATTCAAGAAGCAATCGAAAAAAATAAAAAAACAAATTGAGGGTAAATAAGACCAGTGCAGATTTTTTTTTCAATAAATTAAATATTTTTATTCGGCATGAAAATTAAGGTATCTTTTTAATTATTTTTCATTCAGATACAAAACTAAATTACTCTTGTTTGTCATCTGCATTTGCACCATTGCGGGAGCAAGTATATTATCTGTTATATGTTTGGTCATTAACCAATCAAAGAAAAAAGAATTATTATAGAGTTTTTGGTTTTTTTATGTTTTACCCCAAATAAAAGAGGGGGAAGATTAAATTTTTTCTGATTTTAGCGCTTACTTTTTACCTAGCTTCATAAGGATGAGCAAGCCCATTACCACAATCGCGATAAGAGCAGCAATACCCAATCCTAAAACGTAAGTATCAGTTGGTGGCACTGGTGTCGCAGTAGGTTCTGGTGTAGCTTCTGGTGCAGCGTCAACAACAAATGCTGCTTCATCATAAGAAGCATAATAACCTTCTGAACCAGCAAAGGTAGCTATGACAGTGAAATCTCCATAGATATCAGGGGTCCAACTAAGCTTATAGAACCCGCTTGCATCAGAGGTAGCTGTTCCGATGTTTCTAAAGTTTCCATTAGAGTCAATAACATCTATTGATACATCAACTCCAACAGCGTTTGGCATTGGGAATAGTTTATAGACGTATTCCATCCATTCGCTCATACTTTCGTCAGATACTGCAGCAACTCCATTTGGGAATCTAGCAGTAAGTTCAGGTGTAGCAGTGCCAGCGGAAATGTCTGTAACTCTACCGCTTATTACAACACTAGATCCTTCGGGTATTCCAGCTTTGGGAGCTTCTACTGTTGTTTGGCTTGGACCTTTACCAACAGCGTAAATACGCTGATCATAAGTATCCATAGTAGCCATAATACCATCACCAATGAGACCTCTGCCACCCCAACGAGTAGACCGAAACAAGCCATCTGCTTTCCAGACAACATCTCCAGTCTCAGCGTCAAGACAAACAAAAGGTGCACCACGAGGCTTAGGATCAATAGAACTGTGCTCAGTATGTCCCATGTAGATTTTACCATCGCTAATAAAAGATATCCAATTCCAGAAGTTATTACCAAACAAGTATTCACTGTAAGGATCTGTTGATTCGTATGTCCAAAGTAGGTCACCAGTAAAGATGTCATAACAGTATAAGATACCAGAAACACCAGTAGTGTATAGTTTATCGTATGCAATGTGCCACGAGTGCTCCATAGCACCCCAACCATAGATCTGCAGATAATGTTCAGGCTCTGAAGTTGCCCACAAATATGATCCTGTGTCTAAGCTAAAGCCGTAGTGTGTTCTTAGTTCTTTGTTCCATACAACAATAACTCCGCCATCAACATAGTCAGTTGATGCAGTCCAGTGAACTGTAGTTGCTCCATCTGCCCATTCAGAGGGCGTATTCCATGTTTTGTCGAATTTTATTTCGCCTTTGTTGCTCTCACCTACGCCAACAGCCCATATTCTCAAAGTAGATCGATCATCGCTAGTGCTAATTGAAACCAGTAGTTCACCGTTAATATTATTGTATCCACCAAGGAAGCCGCTTAGGTTAGGAGCAGGTTTTCCTGCGGGTATTGTCATGTTCCATGTAAAGCTTTCGGGAGTTGACGCATTTATTGTCTCTGCATGAACGTTATTTCCCCAGCTGCCTTTTGCGTTCTTGCTTAAACCAGCGTTACCAGAAGCAGTCGAGTTCCATAAAGCTATCCAGCCTTCTCTTAGGACGGTTCCATTGTCTGCTACGTCTCCCCGGTTAACAATTGCTCTTAAGATTTCGCCAGAAGGCCCATACCATTGTGATACACTGCCGCCAGGCATATCTTCAAATGAGAATACCCAAGCGCCAGTGAATGGATCATAAGCGTTCCAACTTCCATCCCAAAGGTAATCATAGACTCCGTGATAGTTAATGCCGCTAAAGTAAAGGTGTTGTCCAAAAGATACTTCCCAACCTGTCTCGTTGCCAGAGAATTTCTCCAGTACGCAGATCAACTGCAGTAGTTCCTTTTTCTGTTTCTTGATTTCCTGAAGTTCTAACACCACCATATGTACGGTAGAAAAGAACTCCATTCATTATAACAGAGCTTTGGAATTTACCTTCATAAGCATCTCCATCTTCCATACCGCCGCTATTAATGCCACCAGAAATACCACCTGCAGTCATGGGATTAGCCCATAAAACGTGAGCAGTCTCAGGAGCAGCATTATTTTCAGCAACCTCATTTGCAGGTCTTCGAAGCCAGTTACCAGTAATAGCAGACCATTCTCGCATATTCTGATCTACTGGACGACTCCAAAATTCATTGGAAGTGGCGGAGCAGGATAGTATTCTATTGGTTCTTCGGTGACAACAAGCTCTTCAACCCAGCTGTCACTTGCTAGAAACATTGTTCCTGCTGGATAAAATATGCCGTTCTCAAAATTGAAGTAACTAACTTGAACTGGTTGCGCTGGAAAGTGTGCTTGAACAGTGTAGGTTCCAACCTGACTAGGTATAAATGCACCACCTGTCCCTCCTGTTGAGTCAGTTGTAAATGGTCCTAAAGTTTGTGTTGTACCATCAGGTCGTGTAATTGTAGCAGTTAAGCCTTCCCAACCCCATTCAGGTCCACCTGTTGGAGTGTTAATACCAAGATGTACAAGTACCTCTTGACCAACACCCACAGTATCAGGAATTAAACCAACAAAACAAAAAGTTTTTTTGTCAGGCCCTGGGGGTTGTGCTTTAGCAATTGATATTCCTCCGACTAATGTTGTTATAGCTAATACTAAAATCATTGTAATTGTCGCTATTTTTTTGTTCACAATTTTTTCTCCTTTCAATATATACTAAGTAGATTGAACTTTGAGGATATAAGATTGACATAAGACTTAAGTATAAAAAACAGGTAAGATCAGGCAAAAACACAATATTTTGCACTCATGAGGAAATCCGATTTCTTTGTCACTATTTGGTCTTTTGGAATAAAATAAGGAAGATTTTAATATATTCTCATTATGCAGTTTCATTATATATTTTAGTAGCATCCTTATAATGGTATATTAAAAGTTTACCAGACTACAACAGATTTTCTAAAGTTTTACTGATTGAAATAGAAATTAGAAAACACATCTTCAACTAAACAAAAATAAATTTCATTGAAAATAATTTTAAGTACTTAGGTCATTAATTTTTATAGCCTATGAAAAAAGATATTAAAAGTTTGGTCCAAATTGATAATGATAATACTGAATTCGTAATTGAGGCACTTGTAAGAGCCTTTAATAATTATCCTCTTTTCAGACACTACTTCCCTAATAAATCAGATAGAAAAAAGATATCATATTATTTTCTATCTTTCTTGGTTTATAGTGGTATTAAGTATGGGGAAGTATATGCAACATCCTCTAATCTGGAAGGAATAGCCATTTGGATGCCTTCCAATAATTACCCAGTGACATTTTGGAAAGCGCTTCGTTCTGTTCCATTATCGAGAATATTTGGTATTGGCAGGTATGGAGGTTCCAAAATGAGGCATTTTAACGATTATATAGATACGTTCACCAACGCGTAGCACCTTTCAAGCATTGGTTTTTGCAAGCCATCGGTATAGTTCCAAAGTTTCAGGGTAAAGGTTATGCAAGTTCGTTGATTAGACCGATGCTTTCCAGAATAGATAAAGAAAATCTCTCTTGTTATCTGGAAACGATTGATGAGAAAAACGTTGCAATATATCAGCACTTTGGGTTTGAAATAATTGAAAGATCTATTGTTCCTGAAACTGGATTTACTAATTGGGCTATGTTGAGAAAAGCTCCACAAATCGATAAATAAAAGAGAAAAATACTCAAGAAGAACAAAATTTGATATCAATAATCTATTCCAGTAGGAAATATAATCACATGTAGTATCAAAATAAATTAACAACACAAATCTTCTCTAAGAAAAGTGAAAACAATGGGATTGGGTAGCAAAATCAAAAACGAGTTTTCTTTCATAAAAGGCAACTATCTAATCCTAATAGTAAGCTGGATATTAATGGACATAGGCATGGAAATGCCTGTTCCATACTACCAACAATATGTATATGCTTTGGGTGGAGACGTCTTTCCCATGGCCTTAGGGATAATCGGTTTTGCAAACTTTTTCGTCATGGCATTTGTAGCCGTACCCGGAGGCTTTCTCGCGGATAAATTTGGCAGAAGATGGCTCATCACAACTATGACCTTTGGCATAGGACTATCATACCTTTTTTTTGTGCTTGCTCCATATTGGCAAATCACCCAATCTTGGCACTTGATACTTATCGGCACAATCATCCAAAGTCTATGTTTAATTTATCAACCAGCCTTATTTGCTATGGTTCAAGACGCTCTCCCACCAGAACGCAGAGGTGTAGGATCCTCCATTATTAATATGATCCATGGAACAATGAACACACCCGGAACAATAATTGGAGGTATCCTGGTTATTACTTTGGGTTTAGTCGCAGGCATGCAAGCGGTTTATCTAACTGTGATGATCCTATTCATCATAGCCGCTATCTGGAGACTTAGACTAAAAGAGACAATTATAACTACGCAAAAAATACGTTTCAAATACTTCATATCACATTATCCGGAAGCTATCAAAGAAAGCTTAAAAGTCTGGAAGGTCGTACCTCGCAGCGTTTTTTACTTGTTAATTGTCCAAGTTATTTCTATGTTTGCTTTCGGATTAATTACCGTTATAAACGCAATATATGCTAGAGACATATTAAACATCCCACAAACCGAATGGTTTCTAACTTACATACCAATGTTATTAACCATGCTTGTGGTGTCATATCCGTTAGGAAAAATTATCGATAAGATAAGCATGAAAATTCCGTTAATACTAGCACCCTGTCTACTTATCGTTTCGATGCTCTTATTCATTAATGGTAACATCTTAACTGTCACAATATCTATGGCTCTTTTTGGATTAGTAAATATGTTATTGATGTCAGCTGGCATGGCTCTTTCCGCATGCTTAGTCGATCCAAAAAATAGGGGAAAAATCATTGGTGGCGTCAACTTTATTGGTTATATCCTAACTGGAATAGGAATGCTTCTGGGTAATTTGCTCTACAATCTGATTCCACAATTACCAATCTATTTGATTATCGCAACAGCTTTTCCTATGATCATAATAATCTTATTCCGAATACCTGAACCCAAAAAAGAAGAAAGAGTATTCTAACCGATAAGAAACTAGAATTAAGCTCTAAGAAACATTGTTAGAAAAGAGGGTTCAATGATTGAGTGGGATGATTGGTCTGGAATCCATTTTCATCATCTTAAAGTCTATATTCATTATTTTGTGCTTAGGTCAGATAATAGACGTAGGCGTACATGACCCACTTAACAACTGGTGAGCCACCTTCCTAAGATATCTATTCTCCTTACTAATGCTCATATTTTCCATTAGAGTTTACAGAGAAAACTAACTCCTAAATAGTATTCAAATATTTTTCGATCTATTTTGACACATAAGATTATAACCATTACAGAAACAGTATCAAATATGAAAATGAAAGCTGTTGTTTACGAAAAATATGGACCACCAGAAGTTTTACAGCTAAAAGAGGTAGAAAAACCTACACCAAAACATAATGAACTACTTGTAAAAGTATATGCAACAACAGTACATCGAGGTGATTCTAGAATGCGAAGTTTTGATGTGCCTCGAGGAATGTGGTTTATGGCACGAATTGCTCTTGGTTTTCGGGGACCTAGAAAAAAGATACTAGGAATGGAGCTATCTGGAAAAATTGAAGAAGTAGGTAAAGATGTAAAACAATTTAAGAAATGTGACCAAGTTTTTGCTTCTACCGGCTTTGGTGGTGCTTATGCTGAATATAAATGTCTCCTGAAAATGGAATTGTTGCAATAAAACCAAGTAACATAACATACGAACAGGCTGCGGCTGGAATTCCTACTGGGGGTCAAATAGCATTGAAGTTTCTCAGAAAAGGAAATATCAAAAGAGGACAAAAAGTCTTAATCTACGGGGCTTCCGGAAGTGTGGGTGCTTATTCGATCCAACTTGCTAAATACTTTGGAGCAGAAGTTACCGGAGTATGCAGTACTAGCAATTTAGAGTTGATAAAATCGCTGGGAGCAAATAAAGTAATTGATTATAAACAAGAAGATTTCACCCAAGGAAAGGAGACCTATGATATAGTCTTTGACGCTGTTGCGAAACTTTCGAAATCAAATCTTAAGAAAATACTAACACCTAAGGGGATATTCATGTCAGTACATGATAAAATAGATGGTGAAAAGGTTGAGGACTTAATGTTACTCAAAGAGCTTATCGAATCTGGAAAACTAAAAGCGGTCATAGATAGAATATATCCCATAGAACAAATTGTTGAAGCTCACAGGTACGTTGACAAAGGACACAAAAAAGGAACTGTAGTAATTACTATGACAAAATAAGGATAAGAATGCTTTTATTTATTTCAAGTTATAACTTTGCTGAAAGTGAAATTAATTATGAATCAAGTAATTGAAGTTATAAATAAAAGGCGATCCACAAGATCTTTTGAACAAAAACCCGTTCCCAAAGAAATTATCGCTACGATAATAGAAGCAGGAAATCAAGCACCTTTTGCGTCGGCAACACGTTCTCAACCCTGGCGATTTGTTGTTGTCGAGAATCCAGAGTTCAAACAAAAACTCCTTCAAACTACGCTTCCCATTTGGAAACAGTTCACTGGAAAAATGAAAGAGGCTGGTCCAGAAATTTATGAGATGGGAATGGCACTTTACAATGCTTTAGATGACCCAAAAGATGTGGTTTACTATTCAGCACCTGTTATCGTCTTTGTTATAGGTCCAAAAAGTAACGATGTATGTTGCTCACTTGCCTGCGAGAACATGATGATTGCTGCAACCTCTCTTGGTCTTGGAAGCTGTTATGTTGGATTTGGTGGAATGATTCAAGGAAATACTGAAATCACACAAACCCTAGAACTAGCAAAAGATGAACGAATATACGGACCTATCTTGCTTGGTTATCCAAAGATCAAACCTAGCACATCAGTAGCTAATGCACTAGCTGGTATTGGACCAAATAAAAAAGAAGCAAAAATTAAATGGATTTAAAAATAAGTTACTTATTTCGATTCAACAACTTTCCACTAGTTTTTTGGCATTAATGTGAAATCGAAGCACGGTTTCTTGTTTGGGATATGAACATTTTTTTATATTTAAATTGTCTCCCAAATATTCTAATATGTTCTCGAATTCAATTTTACAGGAATTAGCGTTATAAAAATGAAAAAAAACAAAAAAGATACAAAGGAATGGTTCAAAGATTGGGCAAATGAGTATGATGATACTCTTGGAAAAATTAAGAGGCATCATCAGTTGCTAAACCTTGTGGTGAAACTATCAAAAGTAAAAAAAGATCAAAAAGTACTTGATGTTGGTTGTGGTACAGGATTGCTATCTTTAAAATTCTTGGAAAAAGCGGACTGTTACATTACTGGTATAGACAGCTCACCAGAAATGCTTTCGATATTCATTGAAAAAATTAAAAAACTAGCTCTATCTCACAGGATTGACTATAAACTCGAAGATGCAAAGTCTATTGAGTTCGAACAAAATTCATTTGATATAGTTGCTTCAACTATGACATTACATCATCTGAAGAATAAATATCCCACAATAAAAAAAATTTATAATATCTTGAAGCCGGAAGGAAAATTTGTTCTCGGAGACGTTAACATAGATACTACAGGAAAGACTACAGATCCAAATCGGTTGTCTAGGTTACTTGAATGGTTAAAAGAAGAATTTGTTTTTGCTTTAACTGATGGTGGAACAGAAGCATTCAGTCGGATGTACGATAATGGTAAAAAGCATATTTTAAATGATGGCGAATATTGTATCGGTTTTAATCAGTGGAAAGAGTTATGCAATAAAGCAAAATTTAGTGAAGTTACGGTCAAATCTTTGCCTAATTTTAAATGGTTTAAAGTTTTGGTGGCTATTAAATAAGATAAAAAAAAATCCTAAATTCTAAAGTTCTAACAAATCTAATAAAAATAAGATTTTTAGACTGTTTGGTCAAGATTTTAATTGTTTTAAAATTGAATCAACCCAATTTAATTCTCCTTTTAATAGAAAGATAGGGCGGGTTGCTACGTCGAAACGGTATGATGGGCATTTAGAATCCTGTAAAAATTTTAAAAGAGCTTTATATTCATGAATTTTTTTTTCTAAAGAAATTCGATATTTACCGAGAGCCACCTGCACTTTTTTTTCTGAAAGTAAGTTGCGGTTATAGATACCAATGTCTATTCGCCATCTCATATGTTCAGGTTCACTTAAAAGAGATTCAATTTTTTTTTGCAACTGATTTTTTCCCTTATCACTTAAGGTATATAGTGTGTGAATACGGTTTTCGGAACTCACTTCATTTGTTCGAGTTACCAAATTGTCTTTTTCAAGTTTTTTTAGTAATTTATAGATAGAAGACATTGATAGCTCAGTCCAAAATCTCATGTCACGATATTTTACTTCTTGTTCTATTTGATATGGATACATGGGTTGTTCAGAAAGTAAACCTAGAAGTGTGGTTTCTGCTTTAGTTATTTCAACCATATTTTAGACCTACAATATTGTATAACTACAATATATTATCAATATAATATAAGTTTTAGCTTAAACTTCGCGGTGTTCTACCACAAATAAGAAGAAACTTAAATTATTCAATCAGATTAATTAGTTTATATTAAAAGTTAAGTAAAAATTGCACTATCATTTCCCCAAGCCTAAACTTTTCTAGTAATAAGTTGTGGTTGAGTTTTAAAAAACAAATGTATTTTTTTTGGATTAAAAACTGTTAGTTTCGCTGTCCTAAGAATTTTTCCCAATCTAGGTATCAAACCTGCGGCATCGGTTCCTAGTTTACAGGTTAAGACTTGTTCGAAGAGACCAGCAGATTCAATGTTGATAACATCTTTACCCAGTCTAGCCAGATTTATTGCTTTTTTAGCTTCATTATATGTTGAACCAAGGATAATTAGGCGGTCTAGAAAAGATTTTTGCCAAAAATTAAATAGAGAAAGCTGCTTTTCAGAAAATGCTACTTCCACACAACTTTTTTCTTTATTAATCTTCAATAGGGTAATATTCACAGTCAGACCTTCTGTTAATCCAAAAAGAGAAACTATTTCTTTCAAACTATTTTTTTCGCTTTGAGCAAGTTGTTCTTGTAGTTTTTCCAGTGAAATGGTTGCAAGAATTTTTTTTGGTTTAAAAACTCCAATATCAATTAACACATTATTGTTTCCATTAAATCCTGAGATTTGTCCGCTTAATTGGGAGTTTTTTTTAAGATTATTTATGTAAGTTGGACACAAACCAATTTTTTTGGTTAAATAATTGGTAGCTATTTTTTCATCTTCACCCTCTATGGACACTTGTAGCCATCCGGCAGAATTTATTCCTAATATTTTCTCTTCAACATCAAGATTTTCAAAATAAGACCTAAATTTTTGTTTGATTTGAGTTATTTGTTTTTTTTTACTTATTTTTGTCAACAAGGTCAATATAGTCAACAGTTGACACCAGCCAGTTTATTTATTTCTTCATCAAGTTTTCGAACTCTTTCAGCAGCTTCAAATTTTTGTTCTTTATTTAACTTTTCAATAGTGATTTCCACAGGCACAGTTTTAGATTTTTTTATTAGATTATCAGCGTATGTTACTATTTTTTCTTCAATGGTAAGGGGCACATAAATATCATCAATCCAACCTAATTTCTTAGCTTCACTTGAAGTTATTCCACCTCCTACATGTCTTTTAATTATTGAAATAATAGATTCGGGTAAACCTACTTGTTTAGCAATTTTTGCTCCAATAATTGCGTGATCAACTTTATGAGTTTTTGATCGGCCAATATCATGAAGAAGGCCACCAATCTCAACAAGAGGCATATTCACAGTAATACCTCTACCTTGAATAATTTGCGCAGTTTTTAAAGCAAGGTCAGAAACGGCTTTACAGTGATCAATAACGTGGATTGAACAACCAAATTTAGCAAGAAAGGTTAAAGCTTCTGTTCTCGATGGGAGTTTTTCACTCACCCAATTCCGACCTTAATTGTTCCACTTTCTTTGTTAGATTCTTAACTATTTTCCCATTTCCACAATGAGACATAGGTTTTTCACATGTTGGACATTGAAAAACTAGTTCCACAGCATCCCCAAACGGAATTTTTTTACATTCTGCATTTCCACAGTAGTAAAAATCATGATTTTTTTCGTAATCAAGACGAACAACAAGTTTATCGAGAACTCTTCGTTTTTGACTTAGAATAAAACCTTCAAGTTGACTAGGCTGTAATTTCCAATGGAAAATAAACCAACCCGTTTTTGGATCCCTAGTTCTTCTCAAACTTACAAGAGAATGATCATAGAGTTTATAAAGAATTTTTCGCACTAAATTTAATCTAATACCAGTAGTATTTGCTATGGCATCGTCTGTGGTTTCATTTGCTGTTTTAAGATGATTAATCAGCAGGCTAGCATCCTCTTCCCCAAGTGCTATTGCAACTTTCAATAATGTTTCATCATCAATAGTGGATAACATAATCTATTTTCCTTTAGTTAATGATAATTGAAAACCTGGAATAAAACTCTTCTCAATTCTTTTTTAGTAAACAATCATGTAAGTATTGTTTTTTTTCCTCGTTTTTGAGGTACAATTTTGATTTTTGCTTTTCTAAAATTTGAAGATAGTTCTTTGCCTTCAAAAAAACGGTCTAAAAATATTGCTAATGCGGAACATTCTGAGTGTGGTTGATTACCAATTGAAACGTTAAAATTTGAAACTTCATTTGTGTAAAAAATTTTCGGAACTTTTTGGCTTCCAACTATTAACAATATATCATTTTTTTTGTCTTTAATTCTATTTAGCACATTGCTAGTCTGGATGTTTTCACCATAAGCAGTAAGATGAACAATTATTCCGTCTCTGGCTTTCCAGTTTCTAATAATTGTTTTCCATGACGTCCCCATTTCAAAAAAAAAGTCACCACCCCAATTTTGAGTGACTTTTTCCACTGTTTCTTTTAGGTTTCCATCTTCTGAATCAGAGAGAATAAAACCTGAGCACCCTAAAGCTCTTGATGTTAGTGCAACATGACTAGTTAGTCTTGCATCCCTATGAACTCTATGACCCCATCTGAGTAAAACGATCTTTTGTTTTTTGTGATCTTTATTAGAAAGTAGGGGGGATTGTTTCAAATTCACCATTGAACTCTTGCACTCTTCTTTTTACTCTTTTAACAAACTGAGAATTTGCCTCAAAAATAACTTTTACTGAATCATTCTTATATTTTGTTTCCTTCACAGTTGTTTTTTCGTGAATCCAAGAAATAAAGGGCATAGTTTTCACAGTTATGGGAATTGAAAAAGAAGCTTGAATATAACCTTCTAAGCGAAGCAATATTGTATGTTTGAGTAAATCAAGATTAGTTTTATATAATGCAGATATAAAAATTGGATTTTTTATTTGCGTTTTTAAAGCTTCAAGTTTTTGTTGTGTTTCACGTTCAGAGACTGAGTCAATTTTATTTAGAGCCGTAATAATTGGTATACCTGAGGCTCCTATACGCTCTATAGTGTCAAGACAAACATTATTTTTTTTCTCAATAATATCCACTGGTTCACTAATATCCAATACTAATATTATCAAATCAGAGTAAATAGTTTCTTCAAGCGTGGAGTGAAAAGCTTCTATTAGTCTAATAGGTAATCGATCTATAAAACCAACAGTATCTGTTAGCAAAAATTTTCTGGTTAAAAACTCAAAAAGCCTAGTAGTAGTCGAAAGTGTAGTAAATAGAGAGGCATTTACTTCAGCGGTTTCATCGGTTAGACTATTAAATAAAGAGCTTTTACCAGCACTTGTGTAACCAGCTAGAGAGATAGATAAAAAACCTAATTCAGTCCTTCTAGTGCGGTGTAGTGATCTTTTTTCCCGAATTTTCTTGAGCTTACTTAGAATTGTGTGAATTTGACGATTTATTGCTTCGTGAAAAACATCTACTTCATAACCTCCAAGACCCTTAAAGCCTGGTTGTTCAGCGATTTTAGCTAATCTAACTCTTTGTTTAGCATGAGCACGTTCATATTCAAGGGTTGCAAGTTGAATTTGGAGTTTAGCTTCTTTTGTATGAGCATTTTTTGTAAATATTTCAAGAATTAATTTAAACCGATCTATAGCTTCAATTCCTGTGGCTTTAGCTAAATTGTAGGATTGACTAGGTTTTAGTCGATTATCAAAAAGAAGCTTTTCTGCACCGGTTTCTTTGATAAGCATTTTAATTTCTTCAACTTTTCCAGCTCCAATCTGGTATCGAGGATCAGCTCTTCGGATTTGAGTTATCGTAGCTACAATCGTGTATCCTGCAGCTTCGGCAAGGTTTCTAAGTTCTTCCAAACTAGTTTCTTCATTACGTAATTTTCGCTGGATTAAGATGCCTTTCGTTCTGTGGGTTCCTCCCCGCCTTTCTTGTTCAATTGGATAAGATCCCCCATCGTCACTTTACGATTTGACGATTTAGAAAAAACACTCGGAATTTCATCTTTTAATATTGGAATTAAGAGTTTTAGTTTTAAACTATGTTCGAGTTTAGAAACTAACTTGTTAGTAGGCTCTATTTTGCCAGTTTCAAGTTTACTCAAAACTGAGGCTTTAACATTTATTTTTTTCCCAAGATCTTCATGAGATAAATTTAGTTTTTCCCGAGCCTTTCTTATTTGTGAAGCATAATCTGATACTAATTCTTGAGTAAGTTCAACTTTTGCTTCAATTTTTCTCTTTCTAACAGATTTAATAACGAATGGTGTTGGTGGTTTTTTCAACAGATCAGATTTACGGTTAACCTCTTCATCACTTATCTTTTTTCCGTGTTTAGAGCATTCGAAACAAACAGTAAGAATAGCTCCTTCAATTAAGGCTCTAGTTGGATCTGTGCGAATTTTTCGTCCACAAACTTCACATCTCACGACTTTTCACCTAGGCTGTTTTTATTATTGCGGTGATGTTTATAGTTGTCGAATATTTCAGAGATGAAAGGTTGAGAAAATGAATAGTTCACTTAAGAAAATTAGAAGCATAGCTGATTATCAATTTGGGAAAAAAGCTGGTATCACTCTTTTCCCAGAAGAAACAGAAATATTTTTTTCTAGAACTACTGGCCGAATCCGTTTTGTCAAGTTAAATGGCATAAGACTCGCTACGCTTCGTCCAACTGATGGTTTATTTTCAATTAGTATTTACGCAGGAATACTGCTTGCTAAAAAAAGGAAGATGTTCAGATGTTTTGTGAATACTCAAAATGATGTAACCGAACCTATAACCTCAGGCGGAGATGTTTTTGCTGTCCACGTAGTAAAAGCAGATGAAGAAATTAGACCACAAACCGAAGTTATCATTTTAGATGAAAATAATCAAGTATTGGCAGTTGGCCGCGCACTTCTATCAGGTCCAGAAATGATGGCATTTAAAGTGGGAGTCGCTGTTAAAATTAGACATGGTCGTAAAGAAAGTTAAGTATATGAATCTCTATATCAGATTACTCAGTGGAAGTGAAATATTATGAACAGACGTATGAATCCCAGAGGCGCAAGGCGTATGATGAAAAAAATGGGGATGAATATGGGTGGAATTGATAATGTTGAAGAAGTCATAATCCGGACCAACACAAAAGACATTACAATAGAACAACCCGAAGTTTCTATCCTTGAAATGCAGGGCCAAAAAATATTTCAAATTATCGGAGGAAAAATAGTTGAAAAAGCTTCCGAAAATAAAAGTGCTGGATTTAATGTTTCAGAAGAAGACGCTCAATTGGTAGCAGACCAAACAGGCAAAAATTTGCAGGAAGCTAAAAATGCATTGGAAGAGTGCGAAGGAGATTTAGCAAAAGCCATTTTACTATTGCAATCGTAAAAATCTCGGACTCGAATTCTTAAATCGACCATTTAGAGATAGTTTATTATTGGAAAAATTTGGTAACCAAGATTTGGATATTTCTATATAGATGATATCTATTACCATTTTTAAGGACTTATTATGAAAATTCTGAAGTCTGATATTGCTGTAGTTGGCCATTTTTCTATAGACTCAATTAAGTTACCAAAGTGGAATACACCTTTTGTTACCCTAGGAGGAGCTGTAACTTATGTCTCAATGATATCTCGAAAATTAGGTAAAACAGTCTCAATAATTTCTAAAATTGGAATGGATTTTCCAAAAGCTTATTTGTGGTTGTTAGATAAAGAGGGCGTTGATCTCTCAAATATTATTAAGTTAAAAAATGAAAAAACAACTAGTTTTCAAGTCGAATATGATAAAAATTTCGAAAATCGAATGTTAAATTTGAGATACAAAACATCTTCATTAGAGGTAAATGATCTCCCAAGTAATTTTGAAGCAAAGGTTATTCATTTAGCCCCTATTACAGACGAGATTTCTTACCAAGAGATTGCGAAATTAAGGAAAAAACACTAAAGTTTTATCTCTTGACCCCCAAGGTTTGTTGAGAAATTTTTCCGATAATGGAATTGTGAGATTGAAATCAAATTTTGATAATGAGATACTAAATCTTATTGATATTTTTAAATCAACTTCTGAAGAAATAAAAAAGTTAACAAATCAATCAAATTTAAATTTAGCAATTGAAACAATTCACAATTTTGGAGTAAAAATAATAATTGTCACTCAAGGGTCTAAAGGATCAACACTTTCGTTAGGTGGAGACAAGTACTCAGTTCCTGCCTATCTTTCGAAATGTGTAGTTGATCCAACTGGTGCAGGAGATTGTTTTATGGGGGGATTTTTATCTGAATTTATTGACCAAAAAGATGCCTTTTGGTGTGCTTGTGTGGGATCTGCTGCCGCGTCGATAATTATAGAAAAAATGGGGCCAATCTCTTTTGGAGAAAGAGAAGAAATTTATCAAAGAGCATATGCTATCTATGAGAAGGAAACAAAACGTTTGTGAGGTTCTGGAAATGGGGCGAGTTGATAAAGGGGTCACATGTAGTGTAATTAATTGTAATAATGAAGCTGTTCGTTCATTACCATACGATAAGGCAAAATCTAGTGGATTAAAAATCTCCGAAGAAGGAAAACGCGCATATTTATGCAAAGAACATTATAAAGAATATAAAAAGAAAACTAAAAAAGATAAAACAATCGATAAGTGGCGTTATGGCACTTAAAGAGAGTGAAAAAAATGCGAATATTACAATTGCATGCTAATTTTATAGAATTTAAACCAGTCAAAAAAGAAATAAAAATGGCTGAAGAAACTAAAGAAGAAAAAAAAAGAATTGAGCAAGTTGTTGTTCTCTTTACTGCCATAGAAAAAGAGGACAAAACATCTTTAGTTAAAATAGCTATCAAAGAATTAGTTGGATTTTTACAAAATCTAAAAATAAATAAAATCTTAATATATCCTTTCGCTCACCTGAGTAGTAATCTAGCAAAACCAAATGAAGCTTTGAAACTGCTGAAAGAACTAGAAAAACAAGCAAAAGAAAATAAAATTGAAACTTTTAGAGCACCTTTTGGATGGACTAAACAGTTCACAATATCAATAAAAGGGCATCCATTAGCAGAACAATCTCGATCCTATTCTTTAGGTCAAGGTGAAAAACTTTCAAAGAAAAAAACAAATATTTCTAAAGCACTTAAAGCTGAAAAAAAACTCAAATCATTTTGGCACATTTTAGATCCAACAGGAACATTAACACCAGTTGAAGAATTCAAATTTAAAGGCCATAAAAATCTTGATTTATTTTCAAGATATGAGATCACAAAAGCCCGTACAAGTTGTGAAATGCCCCCACATGTAACATTAATGAAACGATTGGAAATAGCAGATTATGAAGAAGGAAGTGATCCTGGTAATATACGATGGTATCCAAAAGGACGATTAATAAAATCGTTACTTGAACAGTTCATCACGGATAAAATGAACAAATACGGAGCCATGGAAGTTGAAACACCAATTATGTATGATTTCAACCACCCAAGTTTATCTGACTACCTAAATAGATTCCCAGCCAGACAATACATACTTAATTCAGAAGATAAAGAATTATTTCTCAGATTTGCTGCTTGTTTTGGTCAGTTTTTAATGATGCATGATACACAATTCTCGTATAAACAGATGCCACTCAAAGTATACGAATTAACCCGATATAGTTTTAGACGGGAGAAAAGTGGTGAAGTTTGTGGTCTAAGACGACTTCGAGCATTTACCATGCCCGATTGTCATGCTTTTTGCACAGACCTAAATCAAGCAAAAAAAGAGTTCGAAACAAGATTCAAACTAAGTATAGAAGTATTAAGAGAAATAGGTTTAACAAAAGAAGATTATGAAATTGCACTTCGATTCACTAAAGAATTTTATGAAGAAAATAAGGAATTTATTACAAAAATAGCTAAACTATTCGGTAAACCTCTTTTAGCTGAATTATGGAAAGAACGGTTCTTTTACTTCAGATTAAAATGGGATGCAAATTTCATTGATAATCAGAAAAAAGCAGCTGCTCTTTCAACGGATCAAATTGATGTTGAAAATGCAAAGAGATATGATATTAATTATGTTGACGAAAATGGAGAAAAAAAACATCCACTTATTTTACATTGGTCCCCCAGTGGAGCCATTGAAAGATTAGTATACGCATTATTAGAAAAAGCTTACAAAGGTCAACAAAAAGGGAAATCCCCCATGCTCCCATTATGGTTATCACCTACCCAAATTCGACTAATCCCAATTTCAGATGCATACTTGGGGAAAGTTGTTGAACTTTCTAAAGAAATAGCTAGTCAGAATATTCGAGTAGATATTGATGATAGAGCATCTACTTTGCAAAAGAAAGTGAGAGGAGCAGAAAAAGAGTGGATACCATACATAATTGTTGTCGGTCAAAAAGAAGTAGATTCTGGAATTCTGTCTGTTAGAGATAGAAATAGCAATGGAAAAGTCGAAAAACTGAAATTAGAAAAACTGATAAACAATATCAAAGCTCAAATCCAGAATAAGCCATTCAAACCACTTCCTTTGCCAATAAATCTTACAAAAAGACCACAATTTTACGGATAAAAAATACAGGACCAAACTTTCCCAAAAAATATATCAGACATCAATGTGATACAAGAATTAAAACCCGAAGGTAAAAACTATGGAAAAAGAAATTGCGATCTATATAGATGGAATATATTACCCCAAATCACAAGCAAAAATATCAGTTTATGATCACGGTTTACTATATGGCGATGGCGTTTTTGAAGGGATTCGGGCTTATGAAGGGATTGTTTTCAAATTACAAGAGCATATTGAAAGGCTCTATCTTTCAGCACATGCAATAATGTTAAAAATACCTCTCTCAAAAAAAGAAATGTTAAAAGCAGTCATTGAAACTTTAAGGAAAAATAAACTAACTAATGCATACATTCGTCTTGTGGTTACAAGAGGAGTAGGGGATTTAGGCCTTGATCCAAGAAAATGCCCCAAGGCTTCTGTAATAATAATTGCGGATAGCATTAATCTTCATTCTTCAGGCGCAAAAGAAAACGGGATTGCTACAATGATATCTTGGGTCAGAAGAAATACAGTAGATTCAACAACACATGAAATAAAATCTCTTAACTATCTAAATAGCATACTTGCAAAAATAGAAGCCACATCGACTGGTGTTGATGAAGCTATAAGTCTTGATAAAATTGGATGTGTAGTAGAAGGTGTTGGAGAAAACTTATTCATTGTTAAAGATGGAAAACTTTTCACTCCACCAAGTTCTAGTGGCGCTCTATCAGGAATTACCGCAAAAGTTGCTATGAGAATAGCAAAAAGTTTGGACATAGAAGTTTCTGAAACCAGAATAACTCCATTCCAATTATTCACAGCAGATGAAGCATTTTTTACGGGTACAGCAATGGAAATGGTCCCTATAAGAGAAGTAAACAATAGACAGATAGCAAATGGCAAACCAGGTCCTATAACAAAGAAGTTAATGACTGCTTTTCTAAAAGTGATCGTTGATCCAAATGAGGGAGTTCCAATTTATAGTTAACAAAAGAGAGAATAGCTCTATTTTTTTTTCATGAATTGTTCAATTCTTTCAAACGCTTTCTCCAGTGTTTTAACTGGAGGTAGGAAAACACCTCTAACGTGACCCGCTCCATAAATTGGATCAAAACCAGAACCGTGAACTAATAAAACACCAGTATCGTGGAGTAGCTCAACAACAAAATCCAAATCAGTTTTCCATTTAGTTCCAATATCACGTATTTTTGGAAAGACATAGAAGGCCCCATCAGGTTTAGCACAACTGATTCCTTCAATTTCATTTAGTCTTTTCCAAGAATAATCTCTTCTTATCTTTAATTTTTTAACCATCTCAACAATATGGTTTTGCGGACCATTTAAGGCAGCAATTCCCGCCATCTGAACCGGAGTATTTGCACAGATTCTGATACGTGCTTCTTTTTCAATAGCATCTTTAAGATTATTTAATTCATCTTTTTGATCATGGAAATAAACATAACCCAAACGCCAACCGGTCATTAAATAAACCTTTGAAAAACCGTTCAACCCAACAACTGGAATATCTTTAGCTAACTTTGATGTGCTAACGAAATCTTCAACATATCGTATCTGATCATAAATTTCATCAGAAATAACTATGAGATTATTTTCACCAGCAATGTCTAATACTTGTTTAACTATTTTTTCATTTGTTAAAGCACCTGTGGGATTATTAGGATTAATAAGTAATATTGCACGTGTTTTTTCGGATATCTTATTTCGAATATCCTCAGGATTAGGTTGCCAGTTTTCTTCTTCAATAGTTTCATATGCAATAGGGGTACCATTCCAAAATTTGGAATATGAAATATAGGGTGGATATGCAGGTCCTGGAACAAGGAGTTCATCACCACTCTCTAATAGACTAGATATTAGCATGCAAATACCTTCAGATACTCCTGAAGTGATTATAACATTTCCTTCAGGTATGTTCACACCATTTACTTTCTTTTCTTTGTTAACAATTGCTTTTTTTAATTGAGGAATACCTTCTGAGGGAGAATAATAATTTTTATTGGTTTTAATTGCCTCAATCAATGCTTGCTTAATATGATCAGGAGTAGGAAAATCGAAAGCAACAGGGTCTCCAATATTTAAAGGAAAAATTTTTTTTCCGTTTTTTATTGCTTCACCTACATTATCTAAAACGTCACGTATGGCATACTCGATAGAATTTGCACGTTCAGCTACTTTTACAGACACCATCGTTCGGTATAATTCTCCGGATGCAAAGTGCGTCCTTCGAAAACATAAAGGTTGCGAAAAATTAGTAACCATTAAAAAATATTTGAAACAAAAATATTGAAAATGTAAATTAAAAAAAATTAAATTTTCTGATTATATTTAATATTAGATTAAGAAAGCCGTTAAGCGTAAATCTGACAACAAAACTGGTAATTGATCATCAGATTTTCAGTGGAAAAAGAAAAAACAGAAAATACTTAGAATATAAGATATTTTCTAATAGGACCTTGCGAAATATACGATTTCTTCAGATTTTTCATTGCATAGTATGCAGTTATCTGTTGATGATTCTTTTGTCAATGGTTTTAGTCTAATTGTCGCTCCAGTTTCAGCTTTTATTTTCTCTTCGCACTCAGATTTTCCGCACCATGCTGCTTTTAGAAAACCGCCTTTTATTTTGAGAGTTTCTTTAAAATCTTCATAGTTATTAACTGTGGTAATTTCTCCTAGTAGGTGTTCTTTAGCTTTTGAGTACAAGTTTTTTTGAATTTCAACTAGAAGAGATTTTGTGGCTTGGATAGTATCCTCTATTTTTGCATTGGTTTTTTGATAAGTATCTCGTCTTGCTAAGGTTATTTGATTCTGTTTTATGTCTCTAGGGCCAATTTCTATTCTAATAGGGATCCCTTTTAGTTCCCATTCATGGAATTTCCAGCCTGGAGTGTATTCTTTCCTGTCGTCTAAAATAGTTGAGATATTGTTTTTTTCCAGTTTATCAAAAATTTCTTTTGATTTTTCAAGAATTGCACTTGAATCTCCTTTTTTAAAGGTTATAGGCACTATTACAACTTGAGTTGAAGCAACTCTAGGTGGAATTACTAGACCTCTGTCATCTCCATGGACCATAACAAGCGCTCCTATTAATCGAGTAGATATACCCCAAGAAGTTTGCCAAACCTTATGATTTTTTTTATCTTCACCCACATACTCTATATTGAAAACTTTGGCAAAGTTTTGCCCCAGATTATGAGAAGTTCCCATTTGAAGAGCTTTACCATCGGGCATAATTGCTTCGAGTGTTGTGGTATAAAGAGCCCCCGCAAATTTTTCATTATCCGTTTTTACACCTACAAGAACAGGAATTGCCAAGTAGGTTTCCATTATATCCTTGTATTCATCAAGGATATCAAATACTTCTTTTTTTGCTTCTTCACTTGTTTTATGAACTGTGTGACCTTCTTGCCATAAAAATTCTCTAGTTCTAAGAAAAGGTTTAGTTGCTTTGGTTTCCCATCTAACAACATTGCACCATTGGTTTATTTTAATGGGTAAATCTCTCCAACTTCTAATCCATTTAGCAAAAGTTGAATAGATTATTGTTTCAGAGGTAGGTCTAATCGCCAATTTTTCTTCTAGAACTGTATCTCCACCTTGAGTTACCCAGGCGACTTCTGGAACAAAACCTTCAAAATGTTCAGATTCCTTTTTTAGAAAACTTTCTGGGATAAACATTGGAAAATAGACGTTTTTATGTCCTGTAGATTTTATTTTTTTGTTAAATAATTCTTGAATTTTTTCCCAAATGGCATAGGATTGTTCCCTGAAGATTATGCAACCTTTTATTGGCGCATAATCTGCTAGACCAGATTTTTGCACAACTTCAACATACCACTCTGAGAAGTTATCGTTTTTACTCACAGTTATTCCAGTATCTGACATAGACGTTCTCTCCATTTGTTTTATACTGGTTCAATATAACCATAACGCAGAAGTTGAAACTATAAAACATCAGAAAAAATAAATTCAAAAATTTTTGAGAAAATTCTACATAATTATTTGGCACTTCAGATCCCTAACTTAAGTAAAACAAACAAGAATATCAGAAATAATTTTAAGGATAAAAAAAATAATGTTTTCATTTAGAGTGGATCTTTGTGTATGATGATGTGCTAAAAAAGTTAGGAAATAAAAAGTTAACAAAGGGAAAATTACACCAAATGGTTGAACATAATTTTGAATTACTACCTGTTTTAGTTGAAGGAATGTCATCACAAAAAGCAAGTATACGATATGGATCGGGTAAAATTTTAATGGATCTAAGTGAAAAGTACCCGGAAAAGTTGTACCCATATATTGATTCGATTTTTAGGTTATTGGACAGCAAGTATAGAATAATAATTTGGAATTCTATGGCAATAATTGCGAATATCACGCCAGTAGATACAGAAAAAAAGTTTGATACCGTTTTTAACAAATATTCTAGCTTCTTAAAAGATGAGTATATGATTACAGTAGCAAATACAATCGGAAATCTAGGAAAAATTGCCAAAGCTAAACCGTATCTTATTCAAAAAATAACAAAGGAAATTCTAGATGTTGAAAATATAAAAATAACACCACATTTAACAGAAGAATGCAAAAAAGTTATTGCTGAAAAAGCTATTGGGTCATTTGACTTATTTTTTGAAAATATTGAAGAGAAAAAAAAAGTGTTATCTTTTGTAGAAAAACAGGTAGAAAGTTCTAGAAAATCTTTAAGAAGTAAAGCAGCAGAATTTGTTAAAAAACACTGTGAATAAATTCGATTGTCAAGGAGAAAATAATTTTTATTTTTTTATTATTGAAAAAAATTTATATAAAAAGACGTGAGATGTGTTCCAATGGATCCCTATAAACGCAAACGTAAAGTATATACACGCAGATCAAATAAAAAGAAAAGATATTTACTAGCCATTATTTTGGTCGCCATAGTGGTAACAGCAATTGGGGTGTATATAGTATTAAACAATAATAATGACACAGTTACCTTGGATGTAATTGTTAGTGGATCGGGTAGTGTTACTAAATCTCCTGATCAGACTTTTTACGCTCATAATAACGCTATTTCTTTAACTGCAACTGCTAGTGAAGGATGGGTGTTTGCTGGTTGGAGTGGAGATTTTTCAGGTTTTGCTAATCCTAATGATTTAGTATTAGATAGCAACAAAACTATTACAGCTACGTTTGTTGAGGAATCAGATCCTAATGATGATCCATATTTAGATCCCACTAAAGTATTGCTAACTACGAGTATGGGCAATATCTTAATTGAACTAAGAAATGATATGCCTATAACTACTGGCAACTTTAAGACTTTAGTTCAGCAAGGAATTTTTAATGGCACTATCTTTCACAGAGTAGTTCCCGATTTTATGATTCAAGGGGGGGATCCAACTGGAACTGGATTTGGAGATCCAACAATACCAAACATTCCAGATGAATTTGTCACGGGAAATAACTTTAACAATCGAGGAACCATTGCCATGGCAAATGCTGGTGCAAATACTGGAAGTAGTCAATTCTTCATCAACATAGTTAACAATAACTATCTAGATACTGCTCATCCAGTTTTTGGTAGA
The DNA here is from genome assembly GCA_963848105.1 of Candidatus Bathyarchaeota archaeon. Taxonomy (GTDB): domain Archaea; phylum Thermoproteota; class Bathyarchaeia; order Bathyarchaeales; family Bathycorpusculaceae; genus AD8-1. The sequence continues at coordinate 45,747 of CAWKCH010000003.1, read as the reverse complement.
GTAGTAGAAGGTATGGATATTGTTGACTCGATATCACTAGTTGAAGTTAACTCTAGTGACAAACCAATCGAAAACGTCACGATACTAAAAGCTGAAATAATAGAATAAAAAAACAGAAAGTGGTGTTTGGATTTCTTAACAACTAAAGAAATACTTTTACTTATCTTTTGGTTTTGAACCTATCTCAACACAAAGAATATTGATTTGATATCTTTTTTCCCCTATCTGCATCTTTCCTTGTGCATGATAACCTCTACTTCCTGTTTTGAAATCTTTTTTATTTAGCACAAAATTCTGTTTTTCTCCATTCAATTGAACTGTTACAATATTTAATTCGCTCAAGTTACAACATCACCATTATCATCATAGAGCAATATTGTTGCTTTTCACTTTTTCGTTCATTTTTTTTAAAAAATAAAAAATAGGTGAATTGAGAATTCATAAAGATCTTAAATGTCGTTATCGAATCTTGAGTTATTGGTGAAAGAGTTGCGCAGACGTCTTATAGGGTTATTGCTTCTTCCAATTCTTACTCTAATTTTTATTATTGGATGGACAATGTATTTTATTGGAGACGAGAAAGAAAACAATAAAATGCGTCCTAAAACAATAACTCAAACTGTTAGAAATACTGAATGCAGAAAAACAAGAATCAGTTGAATTTGGATTAGTTGAAGAATGGAAAAAAGAGAATATAGCTGAAAAGTAATATTTTCAATTTCAGAACTTATTTTATTAATAGTAAAATCTTTTGAATATAGTAGTAGTCTAAAAAATTACTGAAGTTTTTTAGTTTACTTGATATTTTTTTTCTGTTTTGTGGTTATGTGTTGTACACTTCATTATTAACCAAAAAAACACAATAAAACCAAAAAAAACAACCCCAATCCAGCCTCCTCTAACCATTTTCAAACATTTTTGTATGCTTTAATTATGTATCAACATTTATATGCACGTTTAACGAGTATTGATATATAAGACAGCATATGTCTGGAAAAGAACATATTGTATGTCTGTACAACAAAACTACAAAAGAGACAAAAAAAATGCCAAACCTACAAAAACAAGTACAAACCAAACTCGCAAAAGGACTCCTAGACCTAATAATCCTACAATTCCTAAAAACCCAATCAATGCACGGATACCAGGTTATAACTAAGATTAGAAAGAGTTTTGGCGTGTATTTTGGGCCTAGCACCATCTATCCCCTGTTAGCTTCACTTGAGAAGAAAGGGCAGGTTAGTAGTTTGTGGAATATGAATTCGGAGCGGCCAAGGAAAGTGTATACTTTGACTTCTGAGGGTGAGAAGATGTTGAATTTCACTGAGAGTAGTCTTAGTTTGATTGTTAGGAAGATTGGTGGGGATGGTTTTGGTGATGGTTTGAAGAGTAAGAAGTCTGTTGCTGGCTGCTTTGTGAAAAGTAGCATTTCAACGACAATAGCCCCCTAATTTCCTTATTTTTAATAAGATAAAAAAGAAGAAAAATATTTTTCATAAGTTCATAGTAAAAAAAATACTATATTATTTAATCTAAGATTTTTTCTATCGCTTCCTTCTCGACTTCTTCAGCTGTGTGAATACCAGTAACTTTTTCAGCTCTTTCAGAAAGACTCATTAAATCACTACGATCCAAAAGACCCAAGTTCCATTTTCTTACACCCGCCATCAGTTGTTGTAAACCTATCCCCACTCTTTCAGTTAAAAAAGTGTATACTCCTATGGCTTCAAAGGGAATTTCACTAAATCTTTTTCCATATTTTTTCTGAAGTTCTGGCGTTGCAATAAAAAATTTACCAGGAGTAGAACCATAGCGGTCTACAAAAAGTCTTGGCAGTTTGTCCTGAGAGGAAAGGTGCAGAAAATAATCTGATTTCATAACAGCAGTTATCGGCGAGCGTGCCATAAGAACAGCCTTTACAAGCGGACTATCATCATAACCACTCATAGATATAGCTTTGAGAATAGAAGTTTCCTCGATAAAACCACCAGCCAGCACTATATCAGGCACATGACGACCTTTATTTTTCAAAATTCGTGCACATTTCAAAACTATAGCTTCAAGGTAGACTGTTGGAAGATTCATCTCATTCATCATTGAAACAGGACTCATTCCAGTACCCCCACCAGCACCGTCAAAAGAAATAGCGTCAATTTTAGCTTCTGAAGCAAATTTCATAGTATAGGCTATTGCTGAAGGACGATAACCACCTACTTTTAGAAACACCCGTTTTGCGCCCTGTTTTTTTAGCCATTCAACATCTTCTATTAATGATTTATTTTTTGGAATAGCTATTCTACTATGTCTTTCAAAAGTTTTGAATACTCCTTCTTTAAAAGCTTCTTGAACTGCGGGATCTTCAGGATCTGGTATTACTTGATATCCTCTTTTTTTCACTAAGATTGCTTTTTCTAAGCTCTTTATTCTAATTTCTCCACCAATCGCTTTAGCACCTTGACCCCACTTCCTTTCAATTGTATTTACTTCTAATTTGGATAAAGCATATACATCAACACCTAGTCTTCTATCTTCTAGATTTGTCTGAACGATTACATCACCGTGTTTACCATCCCAGAATTTTCTGTATAGCTCTACCCTTCGTTTCAAATCTTTTGAATAGGTAATTTTCCCTTTGAGAAACTTTGCATCCAAATCCATTCCGCTAACATTTTCCCCAATAGTTACAGAGGTTCCTGAAAGTGCAGCACCAATTGCTAGACCTGCCCAATGTTTTCTGGCAACTTCAGTTGAACCAAACGCACCTGTCATGATTGGTAGCTTTAAAGGAATACCGCCGACGTTTGTGGAAGTATTAACATTTTGAAAAATAGCAACATCAGGATCTTCAGCTATACCTTGGACTGTGAAAACACTACCTTGGATATTAAAATGTGACCAGTCCAACCTATAGTCCTTTAATGAAGCAGCAGTACTCGATCCAAATTGACCTGGTTCAGGATAAAGTGCTTCTCTACCTCTAAAAGCTGAAAGACTAATTTCACAAAGAACGGGACAATCGTGTATACATATCGGACACATGCCACTAACACAACTAGTGTCTTTAACTCGAGTATTTGTTCCCGTAGTTGATTTGCCATTTAAGTAAGAACTATTTTTTTGGACACGTTCACTCGTTTTTATCACCTATTTAGGAATTATAGTTAGAAACCGTGAAATATAAAATACATATAGTCTCATAAAAACGCTCATCACTAAAAACTATTATATTTACAAAACAAGGTTTTTTTTAATAATAAAATGTTTCACAAACGAAATTTGCTAAAAAATGTAATAATTTCTATAAATGCCATTTTGAATAGGTTACTAAAACATTATATTTCCTCATAGAGAATATTATCTTGAATGTCAGCGCCTAATTGTCCTTGTCCCAAAAAAGATTGTGTTCGACATAGCGAATGTCAAAAATGTGTTGATCATCATGCAGCTAAAGATGAAATGCCATTTTGTTCAAGGTAAAAAGGAAAAAAGAAAAGGATCTTTTTAAAATTTTTTTTAGCTAGAAGAAAAGACAATCAGATTGAACAACCAACAAAACTACTAAAAAACTAGATATTTCTTGGAAGAATAATTAAAGAAAAAAAATTCGCCCAATAGAAAAATAAATTTGAACCATTTAATAATTCATATGACTTCACAATTAGATAAAAATAAAAACACTGCTATTACCTTTTACAAAATGGCGTATGAAGGAAATCCTCGTAACGCAGTTAAATTATACGTAGGAAGGAAGTATATTCAACATAATCCGTTGGTTGGCGACGGGATTCAACCTTTTATTGAATATTTTGAAAAAATGGCTGAAGAATTCCCTGAAAAAAGTATTGAATTTGTTCGTGCTATTGCAGAAGAAGATTTAGTTGCGCTCCATACACACCAGATTTGGCCAGGTGGAGAAGAATATGTAACTATGGATTTCTTTAGATTTAACAAGAAAGGAAAAATTGTAGAGCATTGGGATTCTATCCAAATAATACCAAAAGAGTTCGCGCATAATAATTCAATGTACTGAAAATCTGTGTGTGTAGGTTTTTTGGTGCGGTCGCCGGGATTTGAACCCGGGATCGCAAGCTTGGAAGGCTTGAGTCCTAAACCAGGCTAGACGACAACCGCTTAGCATTAGTTTCACTATAGAAGCATATTTTAAGTTTCTCTATTTGAATTGATTCAAAGTTTCTTCTGCGATAAGATTTATTTTAAGATATGAATAGATGACTATTATGCTTTCAATAAGAAGTATTGCAATAAGGAAAAAGATTAGTATTTTTGATAAAAATGAAAATGATTGTAGTGCGCTAAAATTTATTGTGTTTGCATAAGTTGCTATCCAACTCCAGAAGCTAGGAGCTCTATTGAGCAAAGAGAGTTCTAAATCAAGAGTTATCCAAAGGCTTAATAAAATTAAGAAAGATGACAACACATAACCAGCTATTGTAAGATTTTTCCATTTTGATGCGAATTTTGAAGAAAATTTTATGCTAGTTTCTGATTTTAATGGTTGAAGGTTAAATGTTACAATTTTTTTTGCTGTTCTTGGCGTCATTCCCCATATTGATCCTTGTTTAATGGTCAAAATAGAAGGCGATTCTTCATTTAGAATCGAGTAGCCTTTGAGAATGATTAGCTGTTTTAGCTTCCCAAACACTTCGTTTATTTTTAGATTTACGATACGCTCATTCATCAGGATCGAACCCTCGAATAGAAATATCTAGTTTTTGTTGTATTGAATTTTGCTATTGGGTTAGATAAGTTAGCTATATTGATCTGAAATTTACCCACCATGAATATGTATTGTTAGAAAAAGAGGAAAAAGAACATTTTGTTTATCATTATTAGCCTTTTATGACAGCCATTGGCACAAGTCTTGCAACTTTTGTTGCTATACCAAGCTTATCACTCACCTCTGCGACAATATCCACGTTTTTGTAAGCACCGTCTGCTTCTTCAGCTAAAATCATTGGACTTGCTGCTTTAACAATTATATTTCGTTTTTCTAAATTGATCCTGATGTCTTTACCCCACCATTTCCGTTTTGCTGCTGATCTACTCATGGTTCTTCCTGCACCATGAGCAGTTGAACCAAAAGTTAAATCCATAGCTTTTTCTGCACCACTCAAAATCCAAGAACTGGTACCCATGCTACCAGGAATTAACACTGGTTGTCCTTGCGAACGATAATCTATAGGAATTTCTTCATGACCAGCTGGAAAAGCTCTAGTAGCACCTTTTCTGTGAATCCAGACTTTCTTTTTGCCTCCATTAATCTTGTGCGTTTCTACTTTGGCAATATTGTGGGCAACATCATAAACAAGGTTTAACCCAAATTTTTCTGAATCCTGGTTAAAAGTTTGTTGGAAACTTTGTCTAACCCAATGCATAATAGTTTGTCTATTAGAGAAAGCATAATTGACTGCACAAGCCATAGCTTCGAAATAATCTTTAGCTTCAACACTTTGTCCTGGAGCACATGCAAGTTCCCTATCAGGAACATTAACGTGATATTTATGAACGGCGTGTTCCATAACGCGAAGATAATCTGAACAAACTTGATGACCAAAACCTCTAGAGCCACAATGGATCATTACCATTACCTGACCTTCGTGATCAACACCGTATGCTTTTGCTTTTTGTTCATCATAGATCTTGTCAACTTTCTGTATTTCAAGAAAATGGTTTCCCGAACCCAGTGTACCTAATTGATTTAAACCTCTTTTTTTTGCTGTAGTTGAAACTTTTTGTGGATTTGCGTTTTTCATGCAACCAGATTCTTCGCAATGTTTTGCGTCCTCAGACCTCCCTATTCCCTGATCAATAAGCCAATTTACGCCTTCTGTAGCTACTTGATCTAGTTCAGAAGGGGTTATCTTGAAATCTTTTCTACGGCTTCCAAGACCTGAGGGTACATTCTTGAAAATATTGGCTGCTAATTTCGAGAGTTTGGGTTGTATATCTTTATCTGAGAGGTTTGTTGATAAGAGCCGAACTCCACAATTAATATCATAACCCACACCTCCTGGACTAATAACGCCTTCTTCATAATCAGTTGCAGCTACTCCACCTATTGGAAACCCGTAACCTTCATGGCCATCAGGCAGAGTTATTGAGTGTTTGTAGATTCCAGGCAAATGGGTAACATTAGCAGATTGCCAAAGTGTACGATCAGTTTGCATCTTTTTAATAAGAGTATCATTAGCAAAAACCAATCCGGGTACATTCATACCTTTCTTAAATTTGGGAATACGCCAAATACAATCTTCAACTTTTTCAAGAGGAATTTTTTCATTTGAAAATCTGCGTGAATTCAATAGTATCACCTTCAATCACAAGAACCATACTCACTATAAAATAGTTTTGAAAACAAACTATGATTCAATATTTATGAAAGAAATCAATAGTAGAGTTAAGGGAAACAAATAATAGTCCATTAAAAGATATCCAAATAAAAATAAATTTAATTAAGCCTATCTTTAATTTATTTGAAGACTGGAATGGGGAGAGAAGAAGGATGAACGCAATTATTTTTGGAGCACCTGGTTCAGGCAAGGGGACATATGCATCTAGACTCAAAACAATACTTGAAGTAGAAGTAATCTCTATGGGAGACATATTTCGCGAGATTATGACAAAAGAAACAGATTTCGGTAAAAAAGTTAAAAAATTTGTAGAAAACGGCTTGCTAGTACCAGACGAGATTGTTATTGGGGTTTTAAGAAAAAAACTTGCTGAAATTCCATCTGAAAAAGGAATCATATTTGATGGGTATCCAAGAACAATTTTTCAGGCTGAAGTTTTACAGAAAATAGCAAAAATTAATGCAATTTTATTACAAAATGTTCCAGATTGGATTATTATTGAACGATTATCATCCAGGAGAATTTGCAAAAACTGTAATGAGGTCTATAACATCCGTTTCCTTAAACCAAAAATTGAAAATGTATGTGATAAATGTAATGGACAATTATATCAACGCCCAGATGATACTGCTGATGTTATAAAGAAAAGAATTCAACTGTATCAAAAAATGACTAGCCCAATAATAAAATACTATAATGATAAAAAAATTGATTTTATAGTATCAGACATTACTGAATTAAAAACACCACCAGAAAAAGTAGTAGAAAAAATTGTAACCGAGTTAAAAAAACTGGATTTAGCTTAGATATCTAAGATAAATTCTAAAGTGACTTTTTTTAAGTCTTTAATAATTTTCATTCGGTGATAGGTAATCGCTTTGACTCCAACTTTCTGCACATGTTTCTTTAGATCAAAATTTTCACCCCATATTTTAGCTGTTAAAGAAAAAACTCCAGGTTTTTTCTTAAGTGTAAGAATTTTAAATTTTGAATAAAGCGTGTTCTTTATCTCAAAATTCACTATCAAGAGTTCAAGCCAATTATAAAGAAGTTCAAGCTCATCTCTTCCGGTAACTAAAACAGATTCTTCTAATTTTGATTCAACGCTCTGGATGTCTGTCATAACTTCAAACAGTGCTATAGCTGCATTTTCAAAAGCTTCTCCCATGGTTTTCCCATAAGAAGCTACGTAAATATCAGCTGTATGTTCTAAAAATTCAAACTTGACGTTCTTATCCAATTTGGCGCACTCTACAATTAATTATAAAAAATAAAGAAAAGAGTGATTGACATACTCAAAGATAGTTAGAATTTCTTTTGAATTTCGTCTATTGCTGCAATTACTAGCTTTATCGAATTTTTAACATCAGTTAAATTCAACATACCAACTGGACTATGAATGTACCGCGTTGGAATAGAAATAGTTCCACTTGGAACACCCTGTCTTGATAGTGAGATACGGGCTGCATCGGTTGTTCCTGGCAAACCAGTTTCGAGTTGGTAAGGTATATTATTTTTATTGGCAGTATCTATAAGCAAACTTAGAATCTTGGGATGGGAAATTAAACCTGCATCAGTAACTGTCAATGCTGGACCTTTTCCCATTTTTATACTAGATTCAAAATTCTTAACACCAGGAACATCGCCTGCAACAGTAACATCTAATGCTATCCCGAAATCTGGAGCGATACCAAAAGCTGCAGTAGTTGCACCTCTTAAACCAACTTCTTCTTGAACAGTACCAACAGCATAAACATTACAATCAGTCGATTGTAACTCTTTAAGTGCTTCAATCATTACCACGCACCCTGCTCTATCATCAAAAGCTTTTCCGGTAACAACATCTTTACCAATTTTTTCGTATTTTACACTAAAACTTACTGGATCTCCAATGTTAACTCCCATTTTTGTCGCAATTTTAAGATTTTCAGCGCCAACATCAATAAATAAATTATCATATGTAACTACTTTATTGCGTTCTTCTTTTTTTTGTATATGAGGAGGTTTTGATCCAATTATGCCCACTAGATCACCTTTACTTGTATGAACAATAACTTTTTGGGCTAAGAGAATACGATCATCCACACCGCCCATTTTCGCAAATTGTAAGAAACCTTCTTTTGAGATAGTTTTCACCATCAAACCAACTTCATCCATATGAGCAGCCAGCATTATCTTTGGTTTGGATTTTTTCCCTCTCTTTGTAGCAATTAAGTTTTCGAGTTTATCAACAAAAAGCTCATCTACATGAGGCTTGATAAAATCACTAAGGAGTTCTCTAACTGGTCCTTCTCTTCCAGTTACACCATAAGCGTTTGATAGTTTTTCCAAGTTAGTATTTATTGACAAGTAACATACCTTCTTATGTGGATAAAACTTTGAAGATTAGGTTATTAAACAATTGTGGTAGGTAGTTTTATCATATCGTGATCTTAAGATCAGATTTTTAGTGAAAATTCTTAAATTAGTAAAATGCATTCAGAAGGAGGGTAGGTGTTAAATTGACAGAAAAACAGTACAAAACAGTTTTTATATTCTTAGACACAGATAAATACGCAAGTCCTTTTGACATGTTGGTAACTTTAGATGCTATTCCGGATGCTACAATAATAAAGTTTGAAAATGTAAATGGAGAAGACGCTTCTAAAATTATTTATGACACAATTTTTCCGAGAGGCCCAGCTGGGGCAAAACATACAAAAATATTCATAAATGGAAGTAATTTTGATCAAGTTAATGAAGTTTTAAAACAAACTCAAAAATGTATGTTTCCTCCCTTTGAGAATTCAATTGTAGTGGATCCAAGAGGAGCCTATACTACTGCTGCAGCAGCTGTTGCAAAAACTCTTAAAATGTCTCTCAAGAAAGGGTTGGGAACTCTAGAGGGAAAAAATGTTACAGTACTAGCTGGAACTGGTCCTGTTGGAAAAGTTGCTGCGCGATTGTATGCTTCAGAGAAAGCAAACGTAATAATTACCACGCGTTCATTCCAAAAAGGAGCCGATGTTGCATTAAAAATAAACAAAGAATTTGGCGGAGAGAGAGTGAAAGTTATTGAAGCTAGAACTCCTGAACAGACTGGAGAAGCAATAAAGAAAGCTGACATAATTCTCGCTGCAGGAGCTGGAGGTATACAATTGCTTTCCTTAAAAGTGTTGGAAGAATATGGTACAAATTGCAAAATCGCTGGGGATGTGAATGCCATACCACCTGTGGGTGTGGAAGGATTGGGTTCAAATGAAGAAGGAAAAGAAATTAAACAGGGTGTTTACGGAATTGGAGCTTTAGCAATTGGTAGACTTAAAATCAAAATTGAGACAAAACTGATCAAACGTGCAACTGCTGAACCTAGAGGATTATTTGATTATTCAGCAGCATATGACATTGGTAAAACTGCAGTACTAAAGAAGCATGCAAAAACCGAAAAGTAATAATTTAAAACGATCTTATTGAAAGTTGAAATTAGTGACTAAACTTCTTCTTTTCTTTTTTGTTTAACTAAAAGTTTTTTAAAAAATTGAATTAATCGAAATTGGATAGTAGGCTAATTCTTCTGCATGCTTCGATTATTTTTTCTTTTGGTTGAGTCAGTGAGAATCTGACGTAGTTTTCGCCATGTTTTCCAAAACCAACACCCGGGGTAACTGCCACACCTACATTTAATAATTTATTTGCGAATTTGATAGAGTTGCATTTACAGTTTAACCAAACATAAAAAGTAGCTTTGGGTTTTTTACAATTAAAACCTATGTCTTTTAGACGATTAACAAGTAAATCGCGTCTTTCAAGATAGATTTGATTATTTTTTATTAAGAATTCAGGTGCTTGTCCAGTTTTGTAAGTCTCAAGGGCTTTGGCAGCTACTTTTTGAATGTAAACGGATGGACCAGAATCAATTTGAGATTTTATTTTAGCTAATCCTTTTAATAGTTGTTTATTTCCAATTGCAAATCCAATTCTATCTCCTGTCATATTGAAAGTTTTTGAACATGAGTGAAATTCAACTGCAACATCAAGGGCTCCATCAATTTGAAGAATACTTGGAGCAACATAACCATCAAAAGTTATTTCTGAATAAGCATTATCATAACATAGAATGATGTTATTTTCTCTTGCAAAATCTACTATTTGTTTAAGAATTTTTTTATTTATAGTCGCGCTGGTTGGATTATTTGGATAGTTTAAGAACATCATTTTGACTTTTTTTGGGTCTATTTTTGAAATATCAGGTAAGAATTGGTTTTCTTGAAGCAGGGGCATTGGAACAGGAATTCCATCGTTGAGTATTGTGCTACCATTGCTATAAACTGGATACCCGGGATCTGGGACTAGAACTTTATCCTGTGAATTAACAAAGGCTCTTGCAATATTCACTAGACCTTCTTTGGAACCGATCAAACCAACTACTTGGTCTTTATTGATATCTATATTAAACCGTTTTTTACACCAAACACTTACAGATTCTCTAAAAAATGATTCACCTTGACTGAAAGAATAATTGTGGTTTTTTGAATTGGCAGATTCTTCTTTTATTGAGTCTATCACAATTTTTGGAGGTGGAAGATCAGGATCTCCTATACTTAAAGAAATGAGGTCCATACCCAGTGCTCTTTTTTCGTTTATTGATTTTTCTATCTCAGCAAATAAGTATGGTGGAAGTTTTTTAATTCTATCTGCAAAATCGAAAGTCATAGCAAGTTCATCCTTCTATTAAAAATCGCCCTCAAAAACTTTTTCGGCAGGACCTTTCATGAATACATGATCTAAAAGTTCTATTTCCAATTCTCCGCCTTTCAAAGAAACAATAACTTTTCTATCTGTTTTTCCAAGAAGATTTCCCGCTAGAACAGCAGCACACGCTCCTGTACCACAGGCCAGAGTTTCTTCGCAACCTCTCTCCCATGAACGCATTTTTATTTTGTCTTTATTCTGAATTTCTACAAACATTATATTTATTCTATTAGGAAATAACAGATGATTCTCCAGTTTTGGACCAATAATATGAACTGGAAAAGTATCGATGTTATCAACAAATAAAACACAATGTGGGTTTCCTAAAGATAAACAAGTAATTTTTAAGAGTTTTTTATCGATAGTTAATTCTTGATTTACACACTTGCCATTGCCAATCATAGGAATATGGCTTTTTTCAAAAATTGGGATCCCCATATCAACATTTATGTGAGTGATCTTGTTATTTTTGATAGTTAACTTTGCTTTTCTAATTCCAGCAAGAGTCTCTATTGTTAATTCTTTTTGTTCAACTATATTATTTTCATAACAATATTTTGAAAAACATCTAATCCCATTCCCACACATTTCAGCTTCACTGCCATCAAGATTGAATATTCTCATTCTCGCATCAGCGATAGTAGAGTTGGATACTAATATCATTCCATCAGCGCCTATCGAAAATTTTCGGGTACATATTTTTTGAGCGAGGTTTGAAGCATCATTTTCAGCTATTAAACCCATTCTGTTATCTATGATGATGTAATCGTTTCCTAAACCATGCATTTTCCAAAATTTCATATTTTTCACTCTCTTATTCATTGGTTAGAAATTAATGATGTTAAAGACTCTCGTTTTCTGATAAGTCTATATTTATTTTTTTGAATTAGAACTTCGGCTGCTCGTGGTCTAGAATTATATTGAGAACTCATGGAAAAACCATATGCTCCCGCATTAAGAATAGCTAACAAATCGTTTTCTTTGATTTTTGGTAAAGCTCTTTCTCGGGCTAATATATCACCTGATTCACATATCGGGCCAACTACATCATAAATTTCTTCTGTTTTGGCGTTCAGATTATTAGCTACTAGTAAGTGATGATAAGAACCATACATTGTGGGTCTCAGCAAGGTATTAAAACCAACATCTACTCCGATAAATTGTTTAAAAGGAGTTTTTTTTACTGTATTTACTGTCGTAAGAAGTATAGTTGAATCAGAAACTAGATATCGTCCGGGTTCAATATTAAAAAATGGATTACCAAGATCATATTCTTTGACACAGTTTTTAAATAAAGATAATACTTTGGAAGAAAATAAAGTCAAATCAAGCTCATTCTCTTGAGGCTTATACGGAACACCTAAACCTCCACCAACATCTATAAAATCAAAACATATTCCAAGAGTATTTCGAATTTTTTTTGCTATATTTAGAAGTTTATTGAGAGCTAAAATGAAGGGATTTATGTTCAAAACACCGGAACCCACATGCATTTGTATTCCAAATTTTTTAACCCCTGCATTTAGAGCTATTGAATATGCTTTTATCGCATTTGCTTCCCATAATCCGAATTTTGTATTTGGTCCTGCTGTGATGCAATGATCATGATGACCAGCACCAATCTCAGGATTAATTCTCACAGACAGAGTCTCAGGAACTTGAATTTGCAATAATCTTTCTAATTGAGAGAGAGAATCAACATTTACAGTTATTTTTGACGATAGTACTGTTTTGAGTTCATCAGTTCTGACACTAGTACCAGTGAATAATATTTTTTCAGGGTGAAAACCTACTTTTAGAGCTAGCCAAACTTCACCTGGACTAACTGCGTCTAAATAAGCACCTTCAGCTTGAAGTATTTGCAAAATTGATAAATTAGAATTGGCTTTAGCTGCATAATATATTCTTGTTTTTTGATAATTGGAGACAAGCGCTTCATGTAATCGTTTATAGTTATCTCTAATGCGACGTTCGCTAGTCACATATAATGGTGTATCAAATTTTTTAGCTAGATCTGAAGTTGAAACACCATCAAAATATAGTATTCCATTTCTATTTTCTAATGGATCACGAATCAATTTTTTTCTCTCCATGACTACTAGTTTTTTTGAAATAACAGTTTGAGGATTATGCTAATCCTTTTGAAACTGCTAATTCAGCACTTAAGATTCCTCCACCAGCAGCACCTCTAATTGTATTGTGACCAAGGCACATATATTTTAAATTTTCAAGCGGATCATATCTGATTCTTCCCACAACTACGCTCATTCCTTTTCCTTCATACCTATCAAATTTTGGTTGGGGTCTATTCGCTTGATCTCTTACTATAATAGGGTTTTCAGGAGCTGATGGAAGTTGTATTTTTTGAGGTTCACCTCTAAATTCTGAAAAAGTTTTCTTAATTTCTTCAATAGTAGGTTTTTGATCAAGTTTTACAAAAACTGACTCTAAATGACCATCACTTACGTTTACTCGGTTGCAACTTGCACTGAGAACAAAAGATGCATTACAGATTTTACTTCCATCAAATAGACCAAGGATTTTTCTCGGTTCACTCTCCATTTTACTTTCTTCGCCATTAATGAAGGGAACTACGTTATCAATAATGTCAAGAGAAGCAACTCCAGGATATCCAGCACCACTAAGAGCTTGCATTGTTGAAACAACGACTTGTTGGATTCCATATTGTACTAATGGTTTTAAAGTAATGGCTAATTGAATCGTACTACAATTTGGATCGGTTGATATGAAACCATCCCAACCTCTTATTTTCTTTTGAATAGGAATTATCCCCAGATGATCAGGATTTATCTCAGGAATAAGCAGAGGAACATCCTTATCCATTCTATGTGCACTTGCTTTACTAAATACAGGGTATTTTGCAGCAAATTCTGATTCAACAGGTCCAGCGAGGCCACCAGGTAAAGCTGAAAAGATCAACTCCACATTTCCAGCATTTCTAACAGATTCGAGATCTGCATGTACGACTGACATTTCAGCAATTTCAGTAGGTAAATTTGAATTCATTATCCAATTACAAGAGTTTTTATATTTTTTTCCTGCTGATCTTTCTGACGCTGCAAGTACTTCAATCTTAAACCAAGGATGTTCTTGTAATAGTTCAATAAACCTTTGTCCAACTGCTCCAGTTGCACCTAATATAGCTACTTTACGGCTTAAACACATTTACTATCGCTTCCTTTGCACTTTTGAGTTGCTTTTCTTCAATAAAAACATTAATGGTCGCTTTACTAGTTGTTATCTCAAGTATATTTATTGAAGCTCTACTTAATGTACTTGAAATCAAAGCTACACCACCTGGTGAATCAATAAAGGTAGGATGACTAATTTGCAATAGAGATATATTCTCTTTGTGACTTATTGCTTTAAAACTGCGAATTTTATGCAGTTCATTTAAGATTTTTTTAGTATCGTTTTTAGAAATAAAAACAGTAATAGATCTGCTTCCAGAACTAACTCCATAAACTAAATCTGATTTGAACACTTGAAAGAGTTTAGTAAGATTATCAGCATTAACTTCGCAAATAACGTTAATGGCTAGTAGATTTTGCTCACTGTTCATCTCAGCAGAAGTTAGACTAAAAGAGCCTATAATTTCTGTGCCTTGTGATGTAAGGGTGCCAGCTGAGAAATCTATTATGCGCAATTTTTGATCTGGAAGTTTGTATTTCAGAGCTTCAGGTTTTATAATTTTAGCTCCACCTTGAGCCAAATCAAACATTTCTTGGATTTCTAATTTATTAATGGGTTTAGCATCAACCACAAAAGTGGGATCTGCTGAAAGAACTCCATTTGTTTGTTTAACTAAAAGCACTTCATCAGCCTTTACACATTTTGCAAGCAAAATTGCAGTTGTGTCACTTCCGCCTCTACCAAGGGTAGTAACTCTGCCTTGCATATCTTTTCCTAAAAAACCGCAAACGACTGGAATTATCTTGCCTAATTTTGGTACTAAATACTTGTTAACCAAAAAAGTTGTTTTTTTTATATCAGGTTTGGCGTTTCTGAAGCTGGAATCAGTTATAATTGGCCAATTATCATTAGAAGGATCTAGAGTTTCGGACATAACACCAAGGGAGCTAAGAGTACTGGAAAAAACACGAGCACTCAATCTTTCACCCATCGAAAGAATATCGGCATAATCAGCATCGGTGATTTTTGTTAATGGGGATATTACTTTTTCAATAATATCAGTCATATCGCCCATTGCTGAAACAACAACTATAATCTCATTATATGGTGCCTCTGCAACCATCTGAGCAGCTTTTTGAATTTTTTCTGCAGAAGAAAGATCAGCACCTCCAAACTTTACCACTATTCTTGTGTTCATATAAGAATCACCTACTTAGGATATGCCTAAAACGTTGTCCATGTCGAAAATAGTTTTTTGTGTTTGATGGTGTAACCATTCGGCTGCATAAACTGCGCCTTGGGCAAAAACATTTCTGGAAAAAGCTATATGTTCTATCTTAAGCATCTCATTTGGTCCTGCAACAATAAGATCATGAATACCTGGAGTTCCACCTGTACGTAAAGCAGAGATTTCTAGTTCTTGGGATTTCCTGGGACTATAACCTTCTCGACCATACACATTTTTTGTATACTTTCGAATATTTGATATTATTTGACCAAGTTTTTTTGCTGTTCCACTAGGTGCATCTTTTTTTCCAGTATGATGAATTTCACTTATGCTAAAATCATAATCATTAGGGAAAACTTTGAGTTCGTGGGCAATTTTGAAGAGAATTGTTATGCCTACACTAAAATTAGGTGAAATTACAGCAGGTACTTTGTTTAAAACTAAATTCTTCAGTTTTTCTTCTTGAAGTTTAGTGAATCCTGTAGTTCCAAGTACTATCTTTTTTTCTAAATCCACAATAGTTGGAATATTACGTAATTCAGCTTCAGGAGTAGTAAAAGTCAAATAAATATCTGCATTTTTCACTGCCTCAGGTAGCTTATTAGGTCCAACTACTACAATATTAGAATCTAATAACCCAAGTTCTCTAAGATTTTTACCCAAATAAGGACTCTTGGGACCTTCAACAGCTCCAGTTAACTGGAACCCTCTTGAAACAATTTCATTAAGTATTGCCTGACCCATTCTACCTGCAATACCAGCAACGCATAACCTAATCATAAAAGAGATCCTTCCAGAATTTTTTAACATTTAGACGATCTTGGATGTCTACATCAAAGAAGTCTTCAATAGGTTTGAGTATCTCAGGATTTAATTCATAGACTTTACGCGCGTTCTCGAGCACTACATTAAGACCTGCTTTAGTCATTTTTCCTAATGGTTGTCTACAAGGCCCTGAGGGCATTCCAAGAATACGCATTAATGTTTTGAAACCTAAAGGATTTCTAGCTCTACATAGAACTGGGCCAAATGGGGTTTCTTCAGTTGTTTTAATAGTTACAAGATTAAAAAGTGGCTGTAGAGCTGTCTTAAGCCTTTTCGCTTCAGTTATTTTATGAGATTTAAGTGCACGTACAAGATTCTGCACTGCTTTTGGTGCAATATTTGAGGTTACAGAAATAACACCGGCTGCATCAATATCTGAAGAAATCATCATATCAAAAGTTTTGTCATCATCTCCCGAGAGGATAGAAAAATTTTCGCCACATAAACGTCTAGTTAGTCTCATGTTTTCTAAATTACCTGTTGCCTCTTTTACAACATTTACATTCGGATATTGTTGATACAAAGTTGCAATATCTTGAGGATAAAGTTGGGTGCCGGTTCTACCAGGAATTACATAAGGAATTATTTGAATATCAGGATAACTTTGGGCTATCGGTTCGATATATTCCTTTCTTATCTCTAGTGAACTAGGTCCGTTATAGTATGGATCAACTAACAGAACAGCTTTAATTCCAATTTTTGCTGCATGATGAGTCGCTTTTAATGTTTCTTTTGTACTATTGCTACCTGTACCAGCGATTGTGAGACGATTTTCTCCTGCACAGGAAAATACTTTTTCAATTACTTGATTATGTTCGTTCCAGTCTAAAGTAGGACTCTCACCGGTAGTACCTACAGCCAATATTCCACTGACACCTTCTCTAACTTGAAATTCAACTAAATTACTCAACCCTTCATAATCTACTTCGAATGTATTAGATAGTGGAGTTATTATTGCTGTATAGCAGCCGCTAAACTTATGCATGTTAATTTCCTCTGGTAATAAAAACCACCAATTCAATTATTTAAATCTTTTCGTTTTAAGTAAAAATAATCATCATATCGTAAAAAAAATCCATATTATAAACATAAAACATAAAAAAATAACTGTTTTCGTGGAAAATTTCCTCTACAAAAACACAAATCATTTGTGGCTAAAAACAAGAACGTCTTTCGCAACCCTAAGGTTGCAAACAATAAGATACCCTCAAAAAAAGGATATAGATGTTTTCACTTAAAGCTCCGACACTAATGGATATAAGTTAAATCCGTACTCTGATTCTCTCTAATCTCTGTCAAAGATTTATATTGAGCTTCAACTAAAATTTTCAAGGAGTCAATATTTTTCTTTATATTTTTCAACTCTTCACCTTTATCCAAAGCTCCAGATTTGACAAGTTGTTCACTCATATTACTAACTGAAACCTCTAACACTTTGACTTTAAAAGCAAATATTTGCAACACATAAAGAACACTTAATTGTGAAGAGAGTCTTTCCAGGCGATCAAGCATAACAGTTTTACCTAAAAGAGCACGAATCTTTTGTTCTTCAGTAGATTCTTTTGACTGCAACACTTGCGCGAAGATTTTTGATTGCTCAGAAGCAGATTCTTTTTTTTCGTCAAAAACTTTTTGAGTTCTTTTTGTAGTTTTTTCTAGCAGTTCTAATACTTCATCCAAATTTTTAACCTCATTTTCAAAAGTGTCTAATTTACACGTCGATTTTCAAACTAATCTTATCTCTGAAATTCTATGACCTCATATATATAGATTAAATTTGAACTGTTTAGCGTAACTAATAACATATTTATTAAAGAAAAAAATAAAAAGGGTAGCGTGGTGGTCATTTTTAACCACACAGCTTATCGTTTATTATTGTTTTAGGATTTATTTAACTGTCTTTTCCCAACCAGCGAAGAAGTCTAAAACATCTTGACATCCATAGGTCTGCAATCTCCTTCTAAGCTCACCTTCAGCAACTACCTGCTTTCGGAAGTTGTCAAGTTGATAAGCTTTGTCTGTGAGATAGAGAATACCATCAATGCCTGCTCTTCCTGCTCTAACAGAAACTGTTATGAGTTCACGTGGTGTGGGTATTTCAGCTGGATCGTCACCAGGACCAAAAACATACAAACTAATATAGACTGGCTTCTTGAGAATCTTCTTAAATGCTCTGCTTAGCATTTCCCAATACCAAGGGGTAGCGTAATTCTTTGAAAACATTACTACGTTAAACGCGTCTGCATAGGGTGCAAGGTCATCAAAGTTAACTCCAAAACGTTCATAGGAACCTGCTGGATCGGGAAGCAAACCTATAACTAATTCGTTTTTCACACGTTCGCGAATTTGTGCAATGTAATCAGTGACTTCTTTCCTTCGCCATTCCATCCAACTTAGACCGCTTTTTTTCCACAGTTTATTACATCTTGGACATGTGCAATGTCCATGGTCTGCAAAGTGCATACTGTTTAACCAGACGCCAGGAGAATGTTTGGAAACATCTTCCATGTAATCTAGTTGTTCAGCTCTATGGTCAGGTTGAGTGTGACAAAGTATATCCCAACGGACGTTGAAGTTGTCGTTTGTTCTCCATGAAGGACCAAGCGAGGATTGTGAAATCCAATCTGGGTGATTACGAGCAGCGACGTTGTCTCCGAAAATTGCGACGTTGCTATACATGTCTGATTGTGGAGGCATTCTTCTGCCTACTTCTGGTTTTACTCGGAAAAGATGAAAGTCAAAACCTTCAGCCTTTTTTGGCTCAAATACGTATGTGCCGAATTTCATTTGTTACACCTTTTTAGACATGGAAAACGTTAGGCGCGGTTATAAAGTTTTGCATAGTAACATCAAATTCTTTTGATCAAATAAAAAATGCTGGAATAATATTTGGTAGTAATATATGCGATTAATAATTCACTCTTTTCTTTCTGATAACTGATTTTAATTTGAAAAAAGTTAAGATTTTTTTCAAAACTTTTTAATTTTATCTTTGAATAAATAGTCACATTAATAGTACCTTTTAGCAGAGATAACTTTTTCAGTTATTTTTTTTAAAAAAAAGTAATATTTAATAATGGATGCTATTAGAAAGATTTTTCTCAGATCTGTTAAGTGTATTACCTTTTTAAAAGTGAAAATAGGATTATAAACTTGGAAATAGAAAAATGGTCATAAAATATTTTGATGCCCCAGATATTAAAGAACAAGTAGATACAATAACTAGTGATTTAGAATTATCCCATATTAGACCTCAACTAGTTTATTGTGTGAGAAGTAAAGGGTCAAAAGCTAAAAGAACAATTGCCCGTATCCATGGTTTAGGCAAAATTTGGCAAGGTGTGCTAAAAACACACCCCACATATATTATTGAGGTGATAAGTGAAACTTTTGGTAAATTGAAAGATGAGGAAAAAGAAAGAACTTTGATTCACGAACTTTTGCATATACCAGGAGGGTTTGCAGGAGGATTTAGACCGCATAAGGGATATGTGGAACGAAAAACTGTAGAGAAATTATATAGAAAACTTCAAAAAATTAAAGAAACTAGAAAAAAATAGTTTTATAAATTTTTTTTAATATAAAATATAATGAAAGTTTTTAAGTTACCAGAATACTGAAAAATGAAGTTACATACTAATAAAAAAATTAACAACAGAGGTTTCTAATTACGATAATTGAAATATCATCAACTAATTCTTCAGAGGTTAAATCAACAGATGAAAGATGTTCTTAAAAATCTCAGACATAACGGAGTATACGTTCCTGTTTATGACTTTAAAGGATTTAACATTAAGATTTTAAGGAAAAAAATAAACCTCTCTCCAATGAGTGAACAAATGGCCATTGCTTGGATTAGAAAAAAACAATCAATTGTATCACCACCTGATAAGATTTATGAAAAAAACTTTAAACAAGAATTTTTGGAGAGAATAAAAAAAGAAAATCCTGAATTAGATTTCATCAAGACTTTCTCTAAAAAACATTTAGAAAAAATAGTTAAAACAAACCTTCAAGAAGATGAGATTGATTTTTCAGAAGTTTCAGATTATCTAGATAAAATTAAACAAGAAAAACTTATCCTAACCAAAGATGAAAAAAAAGTACAAAGTACAATTCGAAAAGAATTAAGATTGAAAAGAAAGGAAAAATATGGTTATGCAATAGTTGATGGAAAAAAACTAGAAATAGCTAACTGGACAGCTGAACCATCTTGTCTTTTTGCGGGTAGAGGTGACCATCCAAGACGGGGAAAATGGAAAGAAGGCCCAAAACAGGAAGATATTATCCTAAATCTTTCTCCTGAAAGCCCACAACCTCCAGGAAAATGGAAGGAAATAATATGGGAACCTGAAAAAATGTATGTGGCTAAGTGGTTGGATAAACTAACTGATAAAATAAAGTACGTGTGGTTCTCAGATTCAGCGTTCATTAAACAAAATCGAGAGAAAGAAAAATTTGAAAAAGCTGCAAAACTAGGAAAACGAAGTAGATCAATTGAAAAATATATCCTTAAAAATCTCAAAGCAAAAGATGAAATAAAAAGAAAAATTGCTACAGTTTGCTGGCTTATTTTAAAACCAAACATGAGAGTGGGTGATGAAAAAGATCCCGAAGAGGCTGATACCGTAGGGGCAATAACTTTGAGAGAAGAGCATATTAAAATCGAAAACGATGTAATATACTTCGATTTTTTGGGTAAAGACTCTGTTCGGTGGAAAAAAAGCATTAGAGCCCCAGAGCCAGTTATTGAAAATATTAAAAATTACATGAAGATCAGCAAAGAATATTTATTTGAAGGTGTGGATTCCAAAAAGGTCTCCAGATTTCTTTCTCAGAAAATGCCAGGATTAACAGCAAAAGTATTTCGTACTTGGAGATGCACAAAGACTTTAGAAGAAGCTTTGAAAAAAAGTAAAGTAAAAAAAGAAGATAAAATTTATCTGAAAAAATTCTATGCTAAGATGGCTAATTTAAAAGTAGCAGAGGTAGCAAACCATAAACGGAAAGTCTCTCCAAAATTTGGTGAGAGGTTACTGAAAAAAGAGAACAAACTAAAAGAATTAAAAATCAAACTCAAAAATCTTAAAGCTTTAGGAAAAAAGATAAAAGCTACGGAAACAAGAATTGAAAAAATCAGTTTGGATATAGAATTAACTAAGCGAACAAAAGAATATAATTTAGGTACCTCACTTAAATCATATATTGATCCCAGAGCTTACACAAAATGGGCGCGTTCCACGGATTTTGATTTAACAAAGTTTTACCCTAAAACATTGCGAACAAAATTTAATTGGGCGCTAGAAGGAAAGAAGCCTATTTCAGATACTGAGTGCAAGAATAAATGAAAATTCAAGAGACAAATAATGGTGTAAGATTTGAAATATTTGTAAAGACTAGTGCTCAAAAAAATAAGATTGAGATTACCAATGAAGAAATTATGTTTTTCAGTAAAAAAAGGCCCCATAAAGGAATTGTAAACAAAGAAGTAATAAAAATATTTTCAAATTTTTTTGGATCAAAAGTAATAATTATTGCAGGTTTAACTTCGAATCGAAAAATTCTTTTCATTGAAGGATTAAACAAGTTGGATTTTAACCAAAAAATTAAAGATAGACAAAATTCTAAAAACCATCTATCTTGAACCTCAGCATAGCAGCAATTCCTCCAAATGCCTTTTTTAGCATTTGTCCTTCTTCGGTCTCACTAGAAATAACTTCAACATCAGTGTTAGATGATTCGGCTAAGTCTGCGAGAGTATCTATTAAATCCTGAGTATTTGTGATAGACAAAGATTGAGCATTGCAATTGGCGCATTGTTTTCCATTTAGACTTTCTTCTAATTCATGTAGTTTGTGTTGCTCAAGCGTTTTGTTCTCTTTGAAATCACACGCACCACAGCTTATAGTTACACGAATTGTAACAAGAGCTTCAGATAATAAGAGGACCCGAACAGAACCAGCTTCAAGAGCTCGTCTGACTTCTGTTTCTCCATAAGTGATCAGGCCAGTATCATGTCCAACTTCGTAAAGGAATTTTTGCATTATTTCTTTTTCTTCTATATATCGTACTTTTTTCATTATTTCAGGTGCTTTTTCAACAACTTCTTTCACGCCTTGTTCTTCGACATAAGCTGTATCCATTGTGTCTATAATCTTTTTTTTCAGCATATAATTAAGATAATCTCCTTTGTCGAAGTCATATTTTGTTGGTCCGGGTCCTGCTAATATTAGACCTTTAAGATTGTCCATAGGTAGAAAAATATCATTTGCGTGATTTGCAACTCGAGCAAAATATTCATTTAGACGCATTGCCCTTAATCGTTCATATCTTCTAGCTGATTGACCACCAGCTCGTGTTTTCCCGGGAACCCCTGAGTGCAGTTCTCTAACTATTTTTAGTTTTTTTCCTGAAAGGGTAGCTATTGTGGCACCTGAAGTATCGATAAGAAGTATGCCATAATTCTCTTTGTCTCTTAATAGTTCTTGTAAATGTTCAGTATGAAATCGTGAGTCACAACGATACAAATACAGACTAATAGGTTCAGGAGGAATTAGCACATATGTTTCCATTCTTTCGCTACCTGCACCATTTTGAGGAATAGCCCCGCAAAAGATTACTAGCCCATTTTTTGGTGGTGCTTTGAAAAGTTTAAGACGTTGTTGAACTTTAACAATGGCATCTTGAACATTTTTTCGGGTGCTCGTAGATTTTATATTGGAAGCAGTACCATATTCGGTTCTTAGCATTGTTATGGCATCGCTTATTTGTTTTCCAGGGGGAACATAAATTGTAATAAGCTCAGTAGCGCGTCCCTCTTTTTTGCCCAGAGTACTTAATATTTTTCTTAGTCTGAATAATTCTAAGGAAGTTTTTTTCTTTGAACTCAATAGTTTTCACTGAAAGAATAGTTTAGCAAGGAGTAACGTTGTATCGATTTAGATAAAAGTTGCTGCCTTTTTAAGAAAGTTATTTTATGTCCAACGCTTCTTTAAGAAAAGCTTTGAATGGACCAAGTTTTCCACCGTAGTTTCCAGCTGAAATTTTTACTACACCAGGTGTACTGGCAGCAGCTATTATGCTTTGACTCATAGATTTATTAACCGCATCAAGAGTAAGACCGTTCATCACGATTTCATAAACACTATTTACTTCTTCAGGTACATGTGTATCATCTACGATTGTTTTTAATGTTGGACAATATGTATGATAAGTCGAAGCTTTGAGTTTATATTTTAAACTTCCTGCCTTTGAACCTGCTCTACATATTCCTCCAGGAAAGGGCATTATTGTATCAACAGTATTATTGCGTATTGCATTTGCAGCCAGCTCAGCTGCTTTAAGTCCACTTTCCTGATTTTTCGCTAAAATTAAAATATTTCCCCCCGCAACTCCTTGTTGTGCGCCAAAACCATCTTCAACTATGAAATCGCCTTCCATAACTGGAATTTTCCAGCATTTCCGGTTTCCAACCATTGCTTTTTTTTCAAAACCATCCCCAAAATATCGAAGACTTCGACCAACTTTGAGTTTTCTTTTTGTATCTGGCAAACCATTAAAAGCTGCGGTAGTAGGACAAGTCATTATGCACTGTCCAATTCTTTGAATGAGTTGATTTTTAAGTGCAAAACGATCGCGATTATAAATTTGAATCAGGATACCAAGGCGATTATCTGGAGTTTGTTCAGGTGGAACAAATCTTTCAATTGCAGCTTCAGCTGGAGCCATAATAACACTGGTAGCAAAACCTGTTGCAACATTCGCTGCTGTTAACGCCCATTTCTTATTTTCTGCTGTAATTAAAACTCGTCCTACCCACAAAGGGAACATTTCAGCAAAAGTATCGTCCACTTCACAGATATTACCTGTTTGAAGAGATTTTACTTTGTAAACTTTGCTGTCATTATTATAACTCAAAACTTGAAGTTTATTTTTGCTTGCATCGCTCATTTTTTCCGACCTAGTAATTTTAATATATTAATTGAATCTTGATTCAGTTACTTCTCAGTCTCATTTAAGAGTTTTTGTGAATAGAATGATGATTTTTTTAAAAAAAATACCAGTAATTGTGGTTTTTATAGTCAATAAAAAGTATCGGATTGAAAGTCACTAATATTAGCTATAAGTTAACAATTTTACATTGCTCACTAATTATACACAGAATAAAAAGAACTTAGCTTAAAAAATAAAAAAAGAAAGAATAAAGACACAAAACGTAAAACTAATCCAAATTAGAACTGTCTAGGTGGACGTCTTTTTGAGTAACACTCACGACAGTACACAGGCCTAGTACCATCAGGCTTGAAAGGAACCTGACACTCTTGCTTACATTCAGCGCAAACAGCCGTGTGCATCTCTCTATTATTATACATTCGCATTATCAACTCCTATTAAACTAATACGCGTGCAAAAATCACTCTTCACACAACAACCCCTAAAGTCACACAGAAACTAATAAACCACATGCAAAATATCGAAAAAAATAATATTAAAAATTAAAAAGAAAAATAAAAGACCTATTTCTTTTTATGTTTCGAGGGTAATGAAACTTTTTTTCTCGCCTTTGTTTTCATCTTCTTCTCTCTTTCCTGCTTGCGATGTTTTTCCAAACCAGCAATTTTATCCTTTTTACTTTTAGTCACTAAATCACCAACCAATTCTAAGGCGTAAATTCATATTAATAAAAATATTGCTAAAGAAACTGTTTTTAATTCTTTTTATTATTCAGAATTAATCAAAATCTTGGTTAAACAATATAAAACGTGATAGTTAAAATAAAATTGCAAAAAAATAGAGATACCCACAAAACTTTTGACAAAAAAAATTTAAATTATTTCTTGTTTGAAAAGGATTAAAAAGCAATTCTTGAGTCGACACGGTAGCTTAATAGTAATATTAAACAAGAATATTATGCATGAATTTAACTAGCAAAATAAACTTTTGTAAAAAATGCTTAACCTCAGAGTTTTCCAATAGACTTAATTTTGTTGAAAAGCCTTTTGTTAAATTTCAAGTAGAAGAAATTTGGAAACCAGAACAAGTGAAAGTCTTATTTGTTGCTGAATCGCCCCCATGGAATGGAAAACAATCATATTTCTACAATCAAAACCAAGGTGATAACCGAACAAATTTAAGAAAAGAAGTTCTTTCACTTTTAAATCTAAAGTCACTAGAAGAGTTTAGAACTAATGGATACTATTTGATAGATGTCATTAAATGTAGACTTAATAAAAAGGTGAAAAAAAATATTCCTAAAGAGGCTATAATGACCTGCTCGAATCAGTTCTTAGAAAAAGAAATAAAACAATTGAAACCTAAAAAAATTTTTGTCCTAGGAAACACTGCAAAAAAAGCGCTTCAAAGAATGCCAAAATTCAAAGAGTTAACATATTACAAAGTAACAGACAACTATGAAGCCGCATTATCTGGATATCATATCATTCTTAGTGCTTACCCAGGCGGGCAAACAAGAAAATATAAAAACAAAATAAAAGAAGCTTTTGCTAAACTCGATTAAATGGTAAAGGATACTTTGATATTTCAAAAGCAGTCTAATCTTTAAAGGCAGGTATATCTTGACTTTGAATTGAACCATCACTGTGATAAGTTATTTTCCAAAATGGAATCCATGCTAAAGTTACAAGTTGAATATTGATGTCTGTTCTACGTGGCTTAATTTCTTCAATAAAAACTGAATCTTCAAGTTTTTCCAACCTTTCCACAATATCCTCAACGGCAATTTCTAATTCACTGTTCAATTTTTTCATTTCATTTTGTAATTCAATTATTTCCTCTTTAGTTTCTGTAATTTCCATCTTCGATTTAGAGGTCATTCGACGTTTTCTAGCCAGGGTAGTAGCTGTTCTTGTTCTACGACTACCTAAAAAGAAACCTAAAACAGATTCTCCTGCTCCTATCATCTCTTCTCGCTTGCGTGCTTTATACTCTGATTGATCAGCACTAAGTTTGAGTTCTTTTCTGCGTAGTTTTGCTTCTATTTTATCAAGTCTTTTGGCATTTTTTGCTTTTAATTTATCTACTGCTGTATCACGACGTTCTCTAGCTGCTTGGAGCAACCTACTTTTAAAATGGCGTTCTTCTTCTCCAGGAATTTGGGTTAGTTTGAGTTCATCGTTAGTTTTCAGTTTGAGGTTGATATTATAGAATAAAAAGTCTTTTAGTTCTTTGGAAAATTTTTCTATTTCTTTTTTGCTATTTATTTGTGAGGGCACATTATCAAAAAGGAGATTTGATTTTCCAGTTTCAGGTGTGGTTTTGAATTGATTAAGATTTAGGCTGGTTTCTGTCGCTTTTTGCCAATCCACAAAGCTTCCTTCTTTAGAGGGGAATAATAGCAAAGTATTTTCAGTTTGATGATTAATTTTGTGTTTTCTATTGAGAAAACGAACTTGGGCATATCCCACTATTGAAGGCTTAAAAATCAATTTTAGATCTTCAAATTGAAGGTTTTTACCTTTTTCTTCGATTATATGATCCTTAGCCTCAGAGAGAGAAAGATTTGATCTGAGGAAAAGTTGTTTAATGCTAGGATCAAGAGTTGGTGGAGAAAGTGAGAGATTTTCAGATTTTTGTAAAGACGTATCAAAACCTAAAACACTTGCTGGTGATACAGTTTGTTGAATGTTTTTGGTTAACTTTTTTTTGTCTTCCATCAGTGAACGAACTTGTGGTCGTGTTAAGGGGCCTCTAAGATAGCTCATTGCCCATCTAGTGTAGAAAACTTGGGGTTTTTCTTCGTGAACATTATGATAAAGAAAAACACGAGAGCCAAGACTACCGATTAAAGAAGAATAATCTACTTTGTTTTCTTTTCTTCCAGCTTGAGAAATCGCTCCTTTTAATCCTTCTAAGACTCTCTCTTTATCTCTTCGTGTTTGGAGTTTACCAATAAACCAGGTTCCTGTATTAGTGAGTGCTTTGTAATCAATATCTACAGGATTTTGTGTAACTAAAACTACTCCTACTCCAAAAGCACGAGCTTGTTTAAGCAATGTTATGAGTGGACGTTTAGATGGAGGTTCTGCTACAGGTGGCATAAATCCAAAGACTTCATCAAAATAAAGGATAGATCTAAGACTGGTTGTACCTGTTTGTTGTCTTGCCCACATCAATACTTTTTCTAGTAGTAAAGTAACAAAGAACATACGCTCTCTATCAGAGAGATGTGAAATGTAGAAGATACTATGTCTGGGTTTACCGTCTTTAGTGAATAATAGTTGATCAATGTCTAATGATTCTCCTTTAAGCCAACTCTGAAAACTAGGTGCGGCAATCAAACTGTTAAATGCCATAGCAAGTTTGAATCTATCCTTTTCAGGATAAAATGTGTCAACATCAAAAACTCCTAATTTTTGAACTGGTGGTTTTTGTATTGACATTATTAGTTTGGTTAGATCTAAATCCTCATTTTTTCTCCAGAAAAACTCAAAGATAGTAGATAGCAAAATAGCTTCTTGGCTACGAATCGGATCTACATCAACGCCAACTAATCCCAATAATGCGCTAACCAATCCTGCAATTTGTTCTCGTAGAATCTCAGAATCTTTTTCAAAGTTCAGGTTTGGAGCTTGCAGACTGCCTAGTATACTAATAGGTACTCCTGCATCTGATCCAGGAGTAAAAATTGTGAAATCAGCTGATTTCTTCAAGGTTTTTATGCGACTAGGCTTAATTCCCCATTCATTTAATCCTTTACGCCAAAGACCAGCAATAAATGTCGCATATTCTTCAACTGACTTTCCTTTTCTTCTGGCATCATCACTGTTTATCCATGGACTAAAATCTGCAGGTTTTAAGTCAGGAAATTGGAGTAAGAGATTTGTTATATCTCCTTTGGGATCAACTATAATTGCAGGAACTTTATCAATAGCAGCTTCCTCTAACAAACCTATACATAAACCAGTTTTACCACTTCCAGTCATTCCCAAACATACTGCGTGAGTAGTTAAATCCCGTGCATCATAATTTACAGGTTTTTGCAAAATCTGCTTTGATTTTAGGTCATACAAAGAGCCAAGATAAAAAGAGCCTAACCTTTCAGGTGGAATTTCCATGTTTAAATATCCCCAAAATAGACAATAACAAGATCAAGATATACTGATCATACTGAAAAATGTTAAGCTTCTTCAAAACCAATATTCTAAATTTGAAGTGTAAGCATTCTAAAGTTTAGGTATTTGAATATTTAAGTTCTAATTAAGCTAAAATTCTAGTCGTTTATATTAGAATCAAACAAAAGCTTTTATTCAAATCATAAGATAATTGGTCGTTAAGGTAATGAAGAAATGGCTTTTGATACAAGTAAGAATCTAAGTGCTATAGGAGCTTTGCTTATTGTCATTGGTTTTCTAGGTTCTGTGGTTCCGTATGCGGGTATTTTGTCGCTTGTCGGTGTAATTCTACTGTTGGTTGGGCTTAAGGGTCTTGCATCTTTCTACAAAGAAGATGGCATTTTCAACAATGCGCTCTATGCAATAATTTTTGGCATAGTAGGAGTAGTTGTTGCTTTTGCGACTATCGTGATCTCTGCTGTTACTACATTAGCCTCTATTGGTATTGATTTAAATAATATTGAAGATTGGGCCAATATTGGAACTGAATTTGGGAATTACTTTGCTGACTTTGGAAACTTTAGCGAGTTGACGACTTTAATCGGCGCTGTCATCATAGGTTTGGTAATACTCTTTGTTTTCGCGATCATTGCAATGATCTTCTTTAGAAAAACACTAACTCAACTAGCTTCCAAGAGTGGAGTTGGCTTGTTTGCTACTGCAGGTTTAATCATGCTTATAGGTGCAGTGTTAACGATAATCGGAATAGGACTACTATTAATTTGGATTGGCTTTATACTTATTACAGTGGCGTTCTTCCAGATGAAAGAACAACAAAACTAGACAGCTCAGTTAAACTGATAAAGAAACAAGAAATTTCAAATCCCCTTTTTATTTTTTTTAAGAATTAGTGAGAAGATCAAGTTTTTACTATAACTAATTTAAAAAAACCTCGAACATAACAGAGTTTTATCACTAAAATGTTAAATATTAAAAAGAATAAACAGTATTTCCAATCAAATTAAAGGAGAAAAAAATTAAGTATGAATATATCTAAAAAATCAGTGATAACTATGTTTACGTTAATACTAATGATTTCAATGGTTACAGGAATCTTTCCTGTGGTTAATGCACATGATCCACCCATGAGTTTTGCTCCGTTTGCATATGTTTCTGTTGCACCATCAACAGTAGGTGTTAATCAACAAGTACTAGTCTATATGTGGCTCTCAATGGTTCCTCCAACGGCATCTGGTGATTACGGAGACCGATGGGAAAACTTCTCTGTAGAAATTACAAAACCTGACGGTACTAAAGAGACCAAGGGGGGTTACACTACTGATCCAATAGGCTTCACATCGATGACCTACACTCCCACACAGATTGGTGAATATCAATTCCAAGCTAAATTTCCTGGTCAGACAATAGAAGGGAAAAACCTTGATCCTAACGCTAATACTGGACTGGCCTATATAGGCGATTATTATGAACCTAGCACAAGCAACTTAGAGACACTTACAGTTCAAGAAGCTCCGATACCAGCATATCCAGATACACCCCTACCTTCTGAAGGATGGGATCGACCAATAGACGCTAATAACAGAAACTGGTGGTCAATTTCAGGACACTGGCTTAATGCACCTGGACGAAACTGGGCTCCACCCAATGGTTTTTCCCCTTACACCAAAGCACCAAGTACAGCACACATACTATGGACTAGAGAGCTAACTTTTGGAGGCCTTGTTGGAGGCGAGTTCGATGTTAATGCTTTCCATGGTGGAAACGCATATGAAGGAAAGTGGGTACCTCCCGTCATAATTGCAGGAAGACTCTACTATAACAAAGATAACGATGATATCTATGCAGGTGGCCAAGGACGATCAACCCCAGGTCCAGGAGTCTATTCTGTCGACCTAAGAACTGGTGAAGAAGTATGGTATACAGACAAATTTAGAGTTGAGTTCGGACAAATATACATGTATGACTCGCCAAACCAACACGGAGCCTTTGCTTACCTATGGGAGGTTAAGGGTTCAACTTGGAACTGCTTTGATGCATTCACTACAGACTGGGTATATACAATTGAGGGAGTTCCAAGCGGAACCCACACAGTTGGTCCAGATGGAAGTATATACAAATATCAAGTCAGCACAACATCTGATCGATTGACTATATGGAGCAACACTGCTATGCCTGAATTACAAGGCTCACCAACTGGAACCGGAGCTTGGCAATGGAGACCAGAAGGCAAAACAGTAAACGCGTCATCCGGATATATAGTGAACGCAACATTACCGGCTTCCATATCAGGAGGAGTAAATCGCGTCTTTCCTGGAGAGAAGATAATCGGATCAACAGGACTAGGAAGAACTGGCTGGCAATACATCGGAACTGAAGATTACAGTATTTGGTGTGTAAGTCTAGAACCAGGACGAGAAGGAACATTATTGTGGAAGAAAGACTTTTCTGGAGATGGCAAAGCAACAATAGAGTTTGGAGATGCAAATGTAGATGATGGTGTTTTCACACTATGGTCAGCTCAACTAAGACAACATTGGGGTTTTGATCTTAACACAGGAAACCAAATATGGGGTCCAACTGAACCTCAAGCTGCTTGGGATATGACAGTGGGTTCTACAAAATACTTAGCTGAGGGTAAACTCATATCTGTGGGTTACGCTGGCATTGCCTACTGCTATGATTCAACTACAGGTGTTCTCGAATGGACATACAAAGTCGAATGCCCCTACTACCTAGAATCAAAATGGGGTAGCAACTACATAATAGATCACATGCTGATTGCTGATGGAAAAGTCTATTTGTTCTGTGGCGAACATTCCCCTGATGATCCCAAAGAACGCGGTTCACCAATAGCATGTGTTGATCTTGAAACAGGTGAAGAATTATGGATAATTCCATTCTATTGTGGCCATTGGGCTAAAAATCCAGCCATTGCTGATGGAATACTAGTATTTCTAAATACTTATGACAATCGAATCTATGCTTTTGGTCCAGGAGATTCAGCGGTTACTGTAGAGGCGCCATTGCTTGGAGTACCGTATGGTTGTAGTGTTATTATTCGTGGCACTGTTACCGATCAATCCTCTGGTGCAATTGGTACAGCGGCGATTTCAGATGCAAATATGGACGAGTGGATGCAATACCAATACATGCAAAACTCTATGCCTACAGATGTAACCGGTGTTGAAGTAACTGTGGATGTTATTGACGCTAATGGCAACTTTAGAAACATTGGTACCACCACATCAGACATTAGCGGTTTCTACAGTTTTAGTTGGATGCCAGATATTCCTGGAAAGTATACCGTAGTAGCTACTTTTGCTGGATCTGAGTCGTACTGGAGTTCATATGCAGAAACAGCATTTGTTGTTGACGAAGCAATAATTGAACCAGAACCAGAAGCAACTCCTGCACCAATGACTGACACATACATTACAGGGTCAACAATAGCCATACTAGCCGGAATTGCAATAGCAGTATTCTTGATACTGCGCAAAAAATAACTCGAAAAACAAAAATCCAATCTTTCCTCTCTTTTTTTGGAGAAAAAAAATCAAAAACAGCTTAAATTCTTAAAACAACGATATTGATTGAATAGATGAGAATTAATCCCATTCATAATTTATCCATCACTCACAATTTCATATTTTTTGGATTTGTTCTATAGAAAAATAGCTATTAGAGAAGAATTATTATTCCCCGCTCTACTATATTTTGTTAACGTGGTTACTAATTAGGTGAAGAAAATGGGAAAGATAAGAGTATTTAGATGCAAAATATGCAGAGATCCTTACATTGGTGAAGAGCCACCTTCAAGATGCCCTTTTTGTGGTGCACTTGCGTGCTATTTTATTCCAGCTGAAGAGTGGAATCCCTCTGAATACATTTTTGAAATTAGCGATATATCAAAAGCAAATCTTAAGGCAGCTTTAGAATTAGAATTGAATAATACAGCATTTTACCTTTGTGCAATGAATATGGCTAAGATAGCTGGTGATGAATATGGTTTTGCAAAATTTAAAGCACTCAAAAAAATTGAGAATGAACACGCTGCTGCAATACTAAAGTTTCTTAAAACCAAACAACCCCAACTAGAACCAGTCACTTGTTCAAAGGAATTTGCAAAAAATACAAAAGAGGGATGGGAACGAGAAAATCGAGCTATCAAAGCGTACATCAAATTTGCTAAAGAAGCTACTGAGCAACAATTAAAAATATTCTTCGAATCACTAGTTGAGATTGAAACAGATCATCTTGAACTACACGCTGAAAACATAAAATGAAAAAAGTAAAGTAAAAAAAATAAGCCCTATTTCTTAAAAATCCAAACTTTTTTCTTTTAAAAGTAAACAATATCATAATTTTAATCATTTTTTTATAATAAATGAAAGTAGATACTGCAAAATGTTATTAATGAAGTAGCTTAAACTCAAGATCATAAATTAAAGGAGAAAAAAAATGAACAAAAAAATAGCTACAATTACAATGATTTTAGTTTTAACTATTACAACGCTTATAGGAGGTATAACAATTGCTAACGCACAACCATTCATGCCTACTACAAAAAAAACCTATCCTTATGTTGGTTTGATTCCTAGCACTGTTGGAGTCAATCAAGAAGTGTTAATCCACCTTGGCATATTGACCACAACAGCGGGTACTATATACAGTTGGGAAGGCTTAACAGTAACAGTTACAAAACCTGACGGAACAACACAAACACTTGGAACATTTTCAACTGACTCTACTGGAGGAACAGGTACATCATTTACACCCACTCAAGTGGGAACATACAGTTTTCAAACCAACTTCCCTGAACAAGAAGTCCCTGTAACATACTTTGACTTTTCAACTCAACTATTGTATCCTGAAGGAATGATCTTTGAAGCTGGCCAAAGTGATATTGTAAGTTTAGTGGTAACTGAGGAACCAATTGAGTACTATTCTGATATCCCACTACCAACAGAATTCTGGAGCCGCCCAGTCGATGGACAATTCCGCGGATGGTCTGGTATTTCAGGAAACTGGCTAGAAATTCCACCTAACGTTTTTGCTCCTCACAATGATGCACCTGAAACGGCTCACATTTTATGGGCTAAACCATTAACTGCAGGTGGTCTTGCTGGAGGCGAAACTGGTGAACACGGAATGGAAGAAGGAGATGCATATGAAGGAAAATGGCAAAACTCAATTGTCATTAACGGAATACTTTACTACAATAGATATGGATACCAAATTTTTGGTCCACCATTAAATCCAGCAATTGCCGTTATTGCAGTTGACTTACGAACTGGTGAGGAACTATGGGTTCTAGATGGAATAACATTCGATTTTGGCCAAACAATGTACTTTGACAGCTGGAACTATCACGGCGTTTTTGATTACCTTTGGCAGGTTCAAGGAAGTACATATAATGCATATGATCCCTATACTGGAGATTGGTCACATACCCTAACAGATGTACCTTCAGGCATAAGGTATACTGGCCCAAATGGCGAGATACAAATTCTAGTAACTGACTACGCAAATGGTTGGATGGCTTTGTGGAACCAAACTATAATTGGTTTACAAAACGCTGCATTAGATTTCTTTGATCCAAATTGGGCTGCAGGAAGTTGGGGCAGAAACGTTGAAGGACACACAACAAATGCAAGTACGGCTTACTCATGGAATGTTACTATACCCACAACTCTAGCTTCAGCAAACATAGGAACACGAATTATTGACGATAGACTACTTGGCGTAGCACTTACTGCTCCGCGAGATAAACTAACTGTTTGGGCTTTAAGCCTAAAAGATGGCCAAGAAGGACAAGTGTTATTCAATAAAGATTGGACCCCACCAGCTGAGTGGGGAACAGGAGTGAACTTCATAAGTTACGGAACTAACACAGATTACGCTGCAGGCGGAGTTTTTACCCTTTGGAATAAAGAACAAATGAAATACTTTGGTTTTAGTACAGACACAGGATCTTACTTATGGGAAACAGAAAAAGAGAACTACCTACAATCATTAAGCTACACAGGAAACTCGCAAATCGCTTATGATAAACAATATTCAGGCGGTGTTTCTGGAATAATCTATTGCATTGATATTTTCACTGGCGAACGAATTTGGACATATGAGACCACTGATCCTTACCATGAATACTTGTTTGGTGATAACTGGTGGGAACAATTCCTATTCATATCCGATGGAAAAGTCTACATCGGACATGAAGAACACTCACCAATTGACCCCAAACCTCGTGGTGCACCTTTTGTATGTCTTGACGCAGAAACAGGTGAAGTGGTTTGGAGAGCTGATGGCATGTTCCGCTCAACTGAATGGGGTGGACACGCAGTTTTAGCTGACAGTATTATCGCTGCGATGGATACCTATGATCAACGAATATACGCTATTGGTAAAGGACCAAGTCAAACTACAGTTGAAGCTCCAAAAGCTAGGAGTTGAACAAGGATCAAGTATTGTAATATGTGGAAGTGTCACTAGATATTGCTGCTGGCTCTTCTGATCCTGCTATTACTGCTAGGTTCCCAAATGGTGTTCCAGCTGTTGCTGATGAGAGCATGAGTGAATGGATGGCTTATGTGTATAAACTATTTCCATACCCAACAAACGCTGTTGGTGTTGATGTTTCAATAGATGTTATCGACGCAAATGGTAACTTCCGAAACATTGGCACAGCAACAAGTGACGCAAGTGGATTCTATAGCTTCGAATATATGCCTGACATACCCGGAAAATACACAGTAATTGCAACATTTGCAGGTTCAGAAGCATACTATGCCTCATATGCTGAAGCAGCATTTGTGGTCGATGAGGCTCCAGAACCAACAGCTGCACCAGAAGCTACACCCGCACCTATGACTGACACTTACGTGTTAGGAATGGGCGCTGCAGGACTTGCTGCAATTGTTGTGATTGGCCTTGTGCTAATCATGATGATGCGCAAAAAATAAAACAAAACAACAAAATCAAAAAAATAATCTTCCCCCTCTTTTTTAGGGTAAAAAAAATAGACCATAAAAATTAGAATTAAGATCTTCTAATTAATAGTCTTTGAACAAAAGCGCAATGGATACAAAAACATCTCCAAAACACAGTTTTTAGTCTTCTCTAAAAATTTTATGGATCAAGTCCTGTTAGTGGAGTTAACTTATCCCACAACTTTTTTCCCAATACCTCGTCATTTATTGCCTTATCAGTTTTTTTTGATTACTCCCCACAGAAAA
Organism: Candidatus Bathyarchaeota archaeon; assembly: GCA_963848105.1. Classification (GTDB taxonomy): domain Archaea; phylum Thermoproteota; class Bathyarchaeia; order Bathyarchaeales; family Bathycorpusculaceae; genus AD8-1. The sequence goes on along the minus strand of CAWKCH010000003.1, from coordinate 10,112 downwards.
AAGAGTTCAAAAACTATTTCCAAATTTTCCAAATTTTCCTTTTTTTAAGAGTTCTTGCAGCCCCAGGATTTTCTTTTTCCAATTCTGTAATTATTACTTTTTTAATTGTCAATTTAGAAAGAGGAGGATCAAGTTTACAGAGTCTATATTGAACTCTATTAATAACATCATTAGCTATTTTGCTATCTACCCCAATTTCAATTAGAGAATTTAGAATTTTCTCCGTTTTAAAGTCCTCAATAGACCCAGATTCACATTCTACACTCAATTTAGGAGGTTTTGGAACACGAATTGGCAAACCTATAACCAGTTTTGCCTTATTATCTCCGATATTATCAAGAACTGACAGATCAGTAAACACAGTTATTATGTTATGTTTCTCATCTATTCCTTGTACTTCAATTCTCTCAATAACATACTTATTTTCAAGGAAAATCGTAACAAAATCACCAATCGCCAAATTAGAAGGAATTACTTCACATTCTATTGGCAACGCAATCTTATCTGCAGGCAATATCACACTTAGACCTTCTTCTTTTGCTGATACAGATAAATGCATAATCTTACCATCTTGAGCAAGTTCTATTTCTGCATCACCCAAACCCCAATCCGTAATTAAACGTCTCTTAATCCTCTTTAGTAGCGCCTCACCAGGAAGATCAGCAGGAAAGGTAAATTCCCTTTCTGACAACTCTGCTTTTAGTTGAGGAGGGACTTTTGGTTTTGATACAATATCAAAGATTAATCGCTCATTAGGTAGTTTGATTGTTATAAATTTCGTGTTCCCATGTCGAAGTCCTTTGAGCAAGTCTGTTGCTTTCTTTGGAATTTTAGCTGAAATTTTATCTCCAGTACTTACTCCCCAAACAATAAAAATAACTACAGTTAGAATTCTGATTGCTCCCCCAAAAGTTGGTTGCTGGAAAACGTCCAATAAACCTCCGGTAAAACCCCAAAAACCTAAACCAAATGCTATTCCAATAAAAACTGGAATTTTTTCGTTTGTAAAAAACCTGTAAAAAAATGACAGCATCAGAACTACAAAAAATGCTATTGTTCCAGAAATTAAACCATCGAATAATCCTGACAGGGAATCTAATAATATATTGATCATTTTATCTTGGTCTTATCCTTATCATTGGAAAATTGATTGTGTCTGTTTACTCTTATAAAACTATTAACTTTTTTGATTAATTAAAGATCTTTTTGATTGTAGTTACTCCCAACTAAAGTGGAGGTATGACCCACAAACTCCCCCACTTTTCAAAAAATAGAAAGTGTTGAAATCTTTTAAAAAATAGATTAATTTCTTATTACTCTTCCCATCTGTAACGTTTCTTTTTGGTTTTCATTTTTTCTAAATCACAACTATAACATACCCCATTATGACAACAAATGACTTTACCGCATTTGGGGCATTTCCATTTTTCTTTTTCAGATTCTAAAAATTTTGTTAAACCATGTTCCTTAATATATTCGAAGATTTTCAACCATATTCATTCGATAACGCTTTTCATAACTTTTACCAAGCTTAATTATAAGCTCACAAGGAAACTCATTGCACTCATAGCAAAATTCAACTTTATGATTCAGAAGCTTTTTACATTTTTTCTTAACAAAAGAACACTGCTTATCACGTAGGCGACAGCCAATACAGTAAGGCAGTTTGACTCCTTTAGCTTTCGTATCATTTTCCAAAGCAAGATAGCTGCTACAAACATTACAGTTCATACCACAAGGAGCTATCAATTCCTTTCTCAAACGACAAAACTCCAAGTTCAATTCTATGAAAAGGCTTTTTATAGTTTTTCTCAAGTCCTGTAAATGAAAAAACATAAATGCTACAGAATAAAAATGGAAACAAATGATTATACGAGAAACAAAAGACGCTGATCTAAAAGATATTTTATTTATTGAACGTGAAGCATTCAAATCTAATAAAGAAGCAGACTTAACAAAGGAAATGTTAGCGGATCCAACAGCAAAACCGCTACTGTCACTAATAGCAATTATTGAGAATCAACCTGTTGGCCATATTCTGTTTACCACAGGACAAATTTCAAACAACCCCAATAAAGTTTCAATTTCACTTCTAGCACCTCTAGCAATAATACCTCAGTATCAAAAACAAGGAATAGGCGGCATGCTAATCAAGAAAGGATTGGAAATATTATCAAAATCTGGCGTTGATTTAGTTTTTGTGCTGGGACATCCAAAATATTATCCTAAATACGGATTCACACCCGCAAACACATTTGGAATAAAAGCACCCTACCCTATTCCCGAAGAAGTTGCAGACGCATGGATGATTCAAACGCTTAACCCGAAGGTAATTGGTACTGTATCAGGCAAAGTGATTTGCTGTGAAGCATTAAATAAACCGGAACATTGGAAAGAATAATAGAATAATCACAACACACATTTTCAATCACGATTGAAATATAACCCACAAAAAAGCCTATTTTTTTCTTGCTGGTCACAAAAACTAATTAACCTTAAATTCACAACAAACTAAGAATTAATAACTTTGAAATGAGGATTAAGTAATGAAATTCTGGATGAAATATTGGCCAAAAACAAAAAAGCAAAAAATTATAGTTATCGCTTTAATTGCCCTAATAATTGTTTCTGCAGCTCTTTTGGTGTTTTTTGGGTTTGCTGCTAAACAATAAACCTCATGAATAAATTATTAATAGCTCTAGTAAAAATTTGAGAGATCACTCACAAACCACCATTTTTTTACATTCTTCGATTTCATTTTATTAGACTACGAACTAATTTTGGATCCTCGATTGCTAAATTTTCCCAGATACCCAAACGGATAGGAAAGTAGAAAAATTTCAAGTAAACCAATCCCCAAAGAGAAAGGCACACCTACAATTGTGTATATCAACAGATTGACGGTCGAGAAGATAAGAAGAAGGAAAAAGCCGTTAAGCCACATGCCGATTTGCCAATCTTCACAATCATACAAACGATGGAGAACAACGATATTTAGCACACCCACCACTATTGGTTGAATACCATATGTGACAAACAGGAAGAGACCGAAGCCTATCGGTGGCATATAAAGAAAGAAAGAATTCTGCAAAGCATCCAGAAGTAATTGAATGACAACCAGGGTAAATACTATTACTAATCCGTGAATGAATATTTGTTTAGACAATTTAGGAGTTTTGCGCAATCCACTCACCTACTTTTTGTTCCGCGAGCCTTCCGCGTATTCCATAAATATTATCAACACTATTCCAGTAAACAATCCAACAACCCCTGAGCTTCATGCTCTTGAAAAGGTTAAGACCTTTTATGATATAGTCGCTTTGTACCGCGTCATCACTTGTTGACATACCAAACTCGGCTATTACAATCTCTTTATCAGTTACTTTTTGAAGGAGCTGAATCATTCTAGGAGAAAGAGTTAGTAGCGACTCCATAAACACATCGAACCCCACAAAATCGAGTTTCCCACTAAATTGAATAGGAAGGTTAGTACGAACCAGGAAGCCTGGTCCAAAGTTAGTATAAAGTTGTGCCGATAGCTGATGAGATTCAACAATATCGTAGATTTGTTCAAATTTAGAACCCACTTCATCATCTGTGAATAAAGCACCTACATCCCACGATGACGCTATATCGGGTTCATTTAAGACTTGAACATAGGCAAGATTACTACCCCACTTGCCAAGGTAATAATCTACATCATCGTGGTTTTCGTGATTGTTGATTATAAGAGCAACTTTCATGTTAAACTCACGAATAGCACTGAAGAATACCTCTGTAAGGGTATTTGAATAATGACTAGGGGTCATCGAATCACAGACCATATTAACGCGAATTACACGAAATCCTAAATCCTTAATGTGTGATATCTCACCATAGATTTGCTCAATGTTATCTCGTTCGTAAACGTAGCTGATCCCCACTTCAAAAGGTGAACTGGAGCTTTTGGAAAAAGATGAATGGTAAAAGAACGGAAAGAAAAATTGAACAAAAACTAGCATAATAGAAAGACTGAGGATAATTAACGTAAATACCATTTTGTTATTTACAAAAGCGACAAAACTTTGCTTCTTGAAGGAGCTAGTTAATCCTTTTTTCTTGTAAATTGAAAGGCTATGTCTCTTAAAGTAAACCAGAAAACCGACACTAACAACAGCTACAACAGCTATACTTGCGATAATCAATTCCGTTGGAAATCTAGCCACTAGGGTGAACTGAATTGTTTTTGAGACCCGAAGTTGTTCGGTCAAATCTTCGGCGAAAACTACTATGTTATGCACTCCATTTGATAACCCAGATAAAGTGGTGTTACCTGTGATGGTTACTTCATCTTGGTCATCAAGACTATAACCAATCCTTGAAACAGGCTTATTCACAGAAAACATCAACGAGATATCGCCAGTCTCATACGTTTTGTTTTCTGGGCTTGAGATAATAATCAAGAGTGGCTGGAGATTAAATTCTGGCGAAATTTTGGTAACAAATGAAGTATTACCTAAAGCTTCACCAGCAACCAGATATCCATCATCCTTCGTCCGTATTAGACTCGACGACCTATAATTTAGCGGCCCTCCACCACCATTTTTTAATGGAATTGTCCAGAGTTCACTACCAGAAGAATTTGTTCTCACCAATGCAGTACTTTCCCCTAAAGCAACAACATAACCCCCATCATTTGCTTGCACTACGCTGCTGAATCTATTTTCTGAAATGTGACTGTAAGGAAGGCTCCATTGTTCATGCCCATGAGAATTAATCTTAATCAGCCAAGGAACGAGTCCCCCGTTAGCTTGCCATTCTCCGGCTCCAGCCAGCACAAATCCTCCATCCTTGGCTTGTACCATAGAGTAAACAATATGTCGATTCAGGGGTTCTCCATAAGAGAAGGTTTGACTCCACTGCAGATTGCTGTTGGAATCAATCTTAGCTAACCAAAACTGGTTTTGCCAGTTACCTGCCAATGCGCAACCGAGATCGTAGGTCTCCGTAACATCATTAACAGCAAAACCACCAGTAAACTTTTTGTCCCATAGAATGTTACCTTGTGTGTCAACTTTGTATAACCAAGCAAAATACTCCCCATCGTCTCCAAAGCTGTTGCCTATAAGAACATAGTTGCCATCACTTGTTAGGATTCCTTTACGAATTCCCCTTAAACTTATGGAGATGCTCGATTCAAAGTCTCCTTCAGAATTTGTCTTAACCACGTTGTTATGATAAAATAACGCATAACCAAAATCCTCAGTTTGTACCACCGATACCGGATTACCCTTAATTTTTTGCCATTCCAAGTTACCGGAGGAGTCTGTTTTAATAAAAGTGGCAGCTTCGGATGACCAACCAGCTCCAGCTATGGCGTAACCTCCTTCTGAGGTTTGAATGACTGACAACGCCTGTAAGTCATTGTAGGTTTGGCTCCATTCAACAGAAGGGGTTTCAAGATCAGCCTTCGTAGAAGGAATAGAAATAATCAAAACTGACGCAATAAACACTACTGCAATGATTATTCTTATTAGTCGTATCGAAGGCACAAGAGCTAAATCTCTACTTTTCCACATTAAGAATTTTCTCTTTGATGAATCTATAATGAAATTAATTTAATACTTGTCCTGTTTGTGTTCGCCCACCAGTCCTAAACAGATAGAGGACAGATTTGAACCCCAACCACAGTGGAGATATAACCTGCGACCTCCCCACATTGTTATGTTAACTTTTTATCTCAAAGAAAAAGATAAAAATTTAATTAATTTTCAGAAAAAGATTTCCAGAAGTATAATATTTTGCCCATTAATTTTTGAACTGGAATGCTCGCCATAGAAATAATGGCAAAAAATTATATTATTGATAGTAGAATGTGGATAATCTGGAGGATGAGAGGTGTCGATTACTCGTAGCAACAAGTTTTGGATTATCGTTGTTTTTTGTTCTCTCTTAGTTTATGATCTTTATTGGCTGCTTAATTCTCTTGCAAATCCCTATTACCTTTCAAGCGGTGATCCTTTATTGTCAACTTTTATCATAGCAGATTATGTGCTTCCAATAACCGGAGAAGTTTTCCGATTCTTGGGTATCATTTTAGCTTTATTTTCAGCCTACCTGGTTTGGGGCCCTAAACCAAAACCTTTCTCAAATGTTAATAAAAAAGCTGCAGTTGCTCTTCTTTTTGAAGCAATATATTTTCTCTTACTATTACCAATAAATATTCTTTTTATTTCAGACATAGGTCTTCTTCCTATCTTCATTGGATTCATTTTACAGGTTTTGCTAGTTTCACCACTTCTGATAATTTTAAGTCTCAAAGTTTGGCGTTTCAAAGAAACTACTAAAGAAAATGTGCTGAAATGGGCAGGCATAACTGCGATAGGCTACTTAATTGGAATATGGATTAACAACGTGTTCAAGTGGTTTACCACAACCAACGTAGGTGATGGATTCTTATTGGGCGGGATCAATTCCGTGAATTTTCTAAACTCAATAATTCTTCTATCTCTGTCAGTGATTTTCGCCTTCGCTGGATTCTACACCCTATCAAAAAAAGAGAACAAGAGACTTGCCACAAGATGGATCGCTGTTGCGTTAATCACGTTGGGCTTGCACCTTGTCATCTTTATAATCAACTTAGTCTTAGCCAACTCTTTAGAGTGGGTGCTCTTAACTGAGATTTGGCCAATAGTGCTCTTAGGTTTAGGATTGAACATGCTCAAAGAATAAATCTAAACTAAGAAACCATTTTAGACAAAAAACATATGCAAAAAAATTAGGCTCTAGATTTAATAAAAGTGAATTTATTTGCATAATTCAAGGAAAAAATCACTTTTCTAATACAAGACCTGAATGCTTCCACCATCGCTTTCCAGCCTTGAAATCCAAGGTATGCTCATACCCCATTTCCAAAAGTAATTCAACTGCCTTGGTGCTAGCCAAACAGCTATAACTAGCACAGTAAACCACAATGATATCTTTCTTGTCAAGATATTTTTCTGCTAAAGATTTAAAATTGCTATCTAAAGGAATATTAATCGCACCAGGAATATGCCCCTCCATATACACTTCTTCTGGCAAAACCTCCACCAGCTTAAAATTCTCTTTATTAGCTTGCATCTCAAGAAGCTTTTCAATTGTAATAAAAATAAGTTTTCCCAAACAAAACAACTCAAATTATTATAATAGATAAAACATTAATATTTTTCTTGCTTTTTTTCCATTTCTTTTGTATACTCATGGACTATTTTTTTTATTTACTTTATTTTAGGGTATAATCAGTAGATCTTGAAGAGTAGAGATTCTCGTTTTCTCTTCTCTCAGCAGTGTCTTTCATTTCTTCAACGACGCGGTCTATACTTGTTATCGGTGGCAAGTTTCCAAAAACAATGGAGCGTGATAATAGTTTGATGTTTTCATGATCTGTGTTGACTTTAATCTCAAAAATTGTCATTTCTTTGTTTGTAACGTAAAGTTCTATGGCACAGTCTTTGGGATGTTTTTCTGGAATTCCGCGGACAAGTATTGCGTAATAATCGTTTTTTCCCCTTGAAAAAAGACTTCCATCTGAATCAACGATTGTCCAATTTAATGTTGCCAATTACTTTCTCTCCAATGCCTTTGTTCTCTTAGTTGAGTGTTGAAGGTTTTCCGCTTTTGTGTACTTCTTGTAAAAAGCTCATTAGGCTTGATTTTAAGGTTTGTCTTGTTTGTGTTCGCCCACCAGTCCTAAACAGATAGAGGACAGATTTGAACCCCAACCACAGTGGAGATATCACCCGCGACCTCCCCATTTTTTAAAAGATACAAATTAACTCTTTATAGTGTAATCGAAATATTTTTCGTATGGATTTTCTAACACCATCATTTGCTTAATAGTTAGATTTTCAAAATATCTCCTAAATGGCCTCATAGAATTATTATGAGCAGAAATCGCAACATTAATTTTCTCGCTCTTTATCAAAATAAGCAAATCTTTCACAAAAGATAAAACCCTTTTTTCAACCATTTGTATTGATTCACCCCCAGGAGGAGGAATCCCATAGGATCTATGCCAAAGATCAAATTGTTTTTTACCATATTTTTTTATTATAGTTTTGTGAAGACTCCTCTCAAAAACTCCATAGGACCTTTCAATCATTCTGTCATCAACAATCACACTTTTACACTCAGGATGATATCTGCGGACTATTTCCAAACTATCAGAGGAACGAGACAAACTCGTCTTAAAAGCTATTTGAAATTTCTTCTCTTGTAATTTCTCAGCTATCAAATTAGCTTGTTCTACTCCTTTAGGATTCAATCTTGAATTAATCCTACCTGTGAATCTTTTGCTTCTATTAAAATACGTTTCACCATGTCTAAAAAGGTAAATGTGGAGTTTCATAACATACTCACGCGTATCAATTATTAAACTCCAGTCATTTTTACTTATAAAGGTGCTGGGGGTAGGATTCGAACCCCAGTCACAGTGGAGATATCACCCGCTAAACATATCCTTTATCGAGGTTTAACTTTTAGTTACTCCTTGCTTATTAACAACAAAACTAACTTGAGATCAAAACAACCGTAGCCAAAAAACATAGAATAGCTTAAGAACAAGGAGCAGATACTATCAAGCTGGTTGTTGAGTATGGTTCGATGTATATGTGGAACAAATAATATGGAGAAGAAATACTGTACGACTTGTGGCACCCAATTGCTGCACGATTGTGGAAAATGCAAGAACCCTATTGTTATAACAGAGAAGTTTTGTGGTATATGTGGGACTAAGAATCCTCATTATGATGCCAAGGCATTTAACAAACATCCGCGCTAGACAGATTCGTTCTCCTTATCTTATTGTATCGTTCTCTGAGCAATACTTGTGTTGCTAGGGATAGCAAAAAATGAAATTTAGTATGGAAATTAAAATTTTATTTTTGAATTAAAACCAAATTCTCTCCTACTCTGCTTTAGATATAGTCGTTCAAGAGAAAATCTAAAGAACGTGTGAGAACTAATCAATATGTGAAGTCTAATGCTCCAAAAAATTGCGTTATTGGCAGGAATATTTTTGATAGTGATAGCGGCTGTTTTGCTGGATGGAAACTGGGAAGCAGACATTTTTCCAGTAATCTTGGGTTTGGTAGGAATATTTGTTATAGCCGTTTTTTTCCTAAGCAAGAAGAAAAAGTGGATAGTATCAAACGAATAATAGACTTTTCAATACATGCTGTTTTTGTCAGAAGTACTACACATACGCTAAAGTGTGGATTCAATCATTTGTTTCAATTGGAGTTTTTTTGAGTAAAAGCTGATTTGTGGGAACAATCCTATCAAAAGGGGAAATTCCAGCTCCGACTCCTCTCATAGAACTTTAACGTGAGATAGTATGGAAGAGGGACTGGTTACCCTAAGGTCTTTATTCGTATAAGGCGATCTTAAAATGTAGTTATTGGGAATTGAAAGAGAAGCGTGTATCTATTCTTTTTTGGCAACCCATATTTTTATTGCTTCTTCTACGGCGCGGGCTAAGTCGCCTTTTTTTCCGGTGAATCTTTCAACTGTTTTTAGCCTGAGCTGCTTTTCTAGCTGATCTGGGATCTTTACGCTTATACGACCCATTTTTAATCACTAATTTTTATTAAAGTTTTTATGCACGGTTCAACGTGTCAGATGTCTTTACAGTTACCGAGTTGCCAGATGGCAAGTTTCACGTTTATTGTTTTTATTATCATTTTTCTATCGACATCACTAACTTATGTACATAATACGCTATGTGTATAACTGCCTATAAGGGTATTGGTTTATTGGTTTAAGAGTTTAGGTGAAAAGAAATCGAGAAGAGACTACAATAATTGAAGAATGGAATCAAACAACATAAAATAAACACACAAAGCCACTAATAAGCCAACACAACTTTCGCATATTCAAAATTTTTTTGCAAAATGTAATATAATATTTTTTTTGTTTGAATATTCTCCATAAATTCTGCGATAACTCACAGTAAAAGCTTGAGATAACACCCGCAAACCCCCACTTTTTTTAAAAAAAATGATAAATAAACTCAAAGTAAAATTCAAAATAGTAAATGAGTACTAAAGCATAATCAAAAAACAATTTTTACCCGTCAAACATTTTAGTAATTT
>CAWKCH010000002.1:0-432226 GCA_963848105.1 Candidatus Bathyarchaeota archaeon | reverse complement strand
CCGATCCAATTCAGATAGAGGACAGATTTGAACCCTGTACCGAGTGGAGATATCACCCGCAAATCCGCCCTTTTTTTCTTGTTTTGATAGCTATTGAAAAAGTGATTATAATAACTGTAATGAATATAACGATTATAACCACAGAGTGTTGATTAATAAAAGACTGGTTGAAATTTGAGTCTGGAATACCATAATATGATAAGATAATGTTGCCTGTAACTCCGGTTACAGTTAGTATTCCATCAGAGGAAAGACTCCATCCTCTATTTTCAGCTACGTAAACACCATTAAATCTTACATCCCACTCTCCCCTCTCAGGATCAAGACCTAAATCAAAGCTTTGGATTCCAGCTCCAGCAAGGTCATATGATAGTCTTGCTCTTTTGACTGTGTCTTGTCCAATGGTGCGATTATAAATTCGATATGAGGTGATTGTAACATTGCATTCTTTTGCTGAGACTTTGAAGTTGAGTTTTTCTTCGTTTTGAGTGTTGTTTAATTTTAGGCTGATGAAGTTCCATTTGTTGTTTTCTAAGTTTGCTTTTTCGCAGGTTCCATTGACAGCAAAATTAATGGAACCATTGGTGTTGGGAATTTCGAAACTGTCAGTTATTTTGAAGTCTATTTCAGACTGACCGTAAACAATATACCAAAAAAGACAAAAAAGGCAATCAACGCAATTATAATAAAGATTGCCTTAATCGATTTTCTGATTATTTTTAAATTCTTTTTAACCTTTAATCCACCTAATTATAGTGAAAGCTAAACCCTATTTACTTAATTTAGCTATCAGAAAAATTGAATAAACTTGAATATATTATTTGTTTAACCCAATTTTCCCGTATTCCACTTCTCTACGAATAAAAACTAGAACCAGCCTATTTTTGATTCTAATCTTTTGGCATTATCTCAATTTATTAGGGAATTACCCAACATGATCAGTTTTTGTTCTCGCATCAGTTCTAATCGGTTCAAGTCAGTATTTGAACCCCAGACACAGTGGAGATATCCTAGAAAATTCTACTTTTTATTCATATACTTTATTTACAGATAAAACGAACATTAGCAAACTAATAGAAAACAGCTTATCTCTTATTCTAATTTTTAATCATTCCAATAAATAACTTTAGAATATTCTTCAAAATTATTATTGGGATCGTCATAGACAATATCAAGTTGAGTATTATATTGCTCTAAAAGTTTGTTCATTTTTTCCCAAATTAAAAGTGAGAGATTATCAGCTTCCCATAAACCCCATATTTTATCTTCGGGATATCTCATTCCCCACCCATAATCTTCAGGAAGAACAAAAGCTACCTGTCCCTGGTTTTTTCCATAATCCCCTGGATGTTCTTGAATGTATTTCCAGAATTCTTCCATAGCAATAAAATGCTCTTCTAAAAGTATTCCAAAAGGATTAGATTCAGGATATTTTGGAAAATTGAAGAGGACAATGAATTTTGCGTTAGCTTCATAAGCTAACTTCATATCTTTGAAGATTTCAGGCCCACTCTCTATGTAGGGAGGTTTATTATAGGTCCATGTAATAATTGATCCCCAATCTTTTCCTTGCAATTTGGCTGCTCCTCTACAAAGCCCAACATGTTGTGCTCGCGAATGGTTCCACCCAAACTCGGCAAAGATAGTATCATAACCTGCAAGATAATCAAACCAGTAAAGCGCATAATCAGAAGTGAATTTTGTTATATTTTCGTTTTGAAGGAAATGAAAACTCCAGCTTTTGAGGTATCTGAGATATGTAGACTTCTTTCGCTTCACTGTATGTTGTAACGTTTTCGAACATTCTTGCTCTTGGATCATTTGGATGGAAAAATTCGTCAAATAATCCAGTATCTATCTGTTTTCCACCCGGTTCTTCGAAGATATAAATTCCCAGAAAATTATCTCCCCATTTTTCTTTGGCGGTTTTTATCCACTCTGGATGAAAAAGATACCCATCTTCATGGTCTAAAGAAATAAAATCGAAAAATACTATAAAACTTAAATTAGCTTGTGCGGCATAATTGCAAACTTGGTTTAGCGCAGTTTCATTAATTGTTATATCCCAAGAGTTTACCAGAAAGAAGTTAGTGTAGTTTTTTACTGTATCAATTAACAGTTTAGCCTCATCAAAAGTTTTACCCCCAAAGGATACTCCAAAAAAAAGGTCTTTAGGCAAGCCTTGTAGAACTGTGAATTCCGCATAAAATAATGGAGCTAAGATAGAGCTTACAATCAATATAATAATCAGTACAAGGTGGACTAATCTCATTAGATATAACTTCTTACAATATTAAATAAAGATTTTTTATATCATTGTGTTTAGTATTAATTTCCCTTTATCTGAATAATTCTTGTTCTATTTCTTCCGATCCAAGTTTGCAAGAATTATAGATAATTCCATACAAATAATAACGAGAACAAAACAAAAAACCTAGGAAGAATTAAAATGGACCGGGGTGGATTTGAACGCCAGCCACAGTGGAGATATCACCCGCGATGTCCCCTTTTTTTTAGTAATTGGCCGAGATGAGGTAGCTCGGTCCGAATTGGCGATGTTTTTTATGTTATCCTCAACCTTTTCCCTTTTTTAGAAAAAATAATCTTTTTATTAAGTTTCTATTCGGTATCCAGCGTCTCTCCAAGCCGCATAATTACCTTCTAATCTGTAAACTGTTGTGAATCCTGCATCAATTAGTCTCTGTGCGCCTGAAATAGAAACGGAATCAACATGGCAATAAACAAGATATTTCCCGTTAGGGTCCAAATTAGGTATTGCTGTATCCAGAGAACCGTCTCCTAAGTAATAATGAACTGCTCTGGGAGAATGTCCCTTGATTATAATATGGAGAGACATCAAGAACAATTAAATCGGGGTTTGTGTCTATCAGGTTTTTCGCTTCTTCTGGAGTTACATCAATATATTTTTTATCGTTTTGTTCTTCTATGTTTCCTGTTTGGTTGTAATACAATAAAAGCAACGACACAAGAGCTACTGCCACAAAAAACAATATTATAATTGTAATTTTTTTCATAAAAAACTCCATTAAAGCGAATATATTCCACATTCAATAAACTTTTCTATCTTTTAATGTTCTGAAATCGATTGATTTGGAATGGGATCACTTGGATTTAGATCCTTACCCTAATAGTGATATCTCCAGGCCAGCTTTCCCTTTTTTTAGATTCTGTAACCAAAATTTTACTGGATAAATGAATTAAGGAATTAAAAAAAAGGAAATTGGAAGAAGATATCTTCGTTATGGGTTCTCTCGACCAGGTCCAAGAAGAGGACAATTAAAGAAAGTATCACTAGCATCCTGTTCACCTGGAACCGATCCATTGTCAATCCACCATCTTCCACCTTTAGATTCTGGATCTCCAGGACCATACATTGTGGTCACATCAGCTCCAAAAGCTGCACCATCTTCTAATAAATTAAAAGTGTGAGTATTATGTCCATTCCAAGGCAGGGGATTTGCAGTAACTATTGTATCGTAGTACAGATATTGATTCTTCACATAAACAACGAGGGTCATTTCACTACTTCGTCCTTTACCCTTCCAATCGTCTGGTCTCTTAGCCGCAACAGTTCCTAATAGTGGTGCTAAAAATGCAATAATAAGTAAACTTGTTGCAAAATATTTTAGTCTTTTATTCAAAAATTCACCTCCAAGCCAATTAACAAATAATAAAAAAGTTTAGCTTCTTTTAAGATCTATAGCACAAACTTTGGATTTGAAAACTAAGACATCTTAAAAAAAAATGAATATACACCAGTTTTATTAGGGGAAAAATAGCCTTCAATATTGTGACAAATTATGGTTATGGATGTAATGCTTGATGTGATAATTCGCGTAGGTCTAGTTATTGCTACAGCTTTTCTTTTTGGGATCGTTTTCCTAGCATATATGCGAGTTAAAAACACCAAAATGTTGTTTGTTGCTTTAGGTTTTGGTACTTTCTTAGTTAACTCTTTGATTCATCTTCCTGAACTTGTAAGTGAATCCTACAGCATAATGCTATCCGAGAACGTTTTTCTTCTTATTCATCTTGTTGGTTTGCTCTTCATTGCAGTTGGTACCTTGAAGGATTAAAAAAAATTATGTTAAAAGAAGTCATTCTGGAGAATGAAAGACGAAGAGAAGTGTATGATTTCTTAGTGTCCAATCCTGGATTCCACATGAGAGAACTGCAAAGACGCTTAAAACTACCTTTAACTTCTTTAGAATACCACTTGGATTATATGGTTAGGAAAAACATACTCACCAGAGATAAAGACGGAAAATTTACAAGATTTTACGCGAAAATATTAGATAAAAAAGACGAAGAAGTAATCTCAATTTTACGTCAAAGAAAACTAAGAGAGATTGTTTTGCTACTAATCGCTAAGGAAAAAAGTACATGTCATGATTTGCAAGAAATTATGAACATTCCTTCATCAACTCTTTCTTATTATTTAAAACAATTAACAGATCATGGTTTAGTTTTTAGAGAAAGAAGCGGTCATGAAAACTTCTATAAAGTAGAAGATGAGAGAGTTGAAAAAGTTCTTACAGCTTATAGGTCAAGTTTCTTGGATAAATTAGTTGATAGAGTATTATTCACTTTTGTAGAAACTCAATTCAAAAAAACAAAAAAACATAGAGTTAGCTGGTTCTACTATTACTTAGAGTTGACTATTTCTAATTTTTGTCCTATAGCCAATATATAGATTGAAACCCTTCCATCGTAACATAACTATTTGGAAAATTAATAATGAATAGAACCTTGATTTCAGGATTTATTGTTATCATAATTGTGGCCGTAGGAATTGGAGCATATATTGATGTTCAAACTCAAAGCGAAGTTTTGGATGTTGTAGAAATCAGAGAATATGAAGGCATAGATCTTTCAACAATTAGCGATTTTAGAGAAAACTCAATAAAAGGACCTCAGTATGTTAATGTTACTAATTATATACTTTCTATTACAGATCTGAATGGTCAGATTTATGAGCTTACTTATGATCAAGTAGTTTCAAATTTTTCTTCGTATACAAAAGTTGTTGATTTACATTGTATTGAAGGTTGGAGTGTGACAATTTTGTGGGAGGGTGTTCGTATTATGGATGTTTTAGAAAAATTGGGAATTGATTTAGAGGGTGAAGTTATGATTTTTAGAGCTTTTGATGGGTACTCTACTTCTCTTCCGATGGAATTTCTTGTTGATAATAAGATTTTGTTAGCCCATAAAATGAATAATGCTACTCTTGTTCCTGAGAGAGGCTTTCCTTTTCAACTTGTAGCTGAAAGCAAATATGGGTACAAATGGATTAAGTGGATTACTGAAATTGAGATTTCTAATGATTCTGATTTCTTAGGTTTTTGGGAAATAGAGGATATTCTAACGAAGCTGAGTAATAATAACCTCTCTCTTTTTTTGAAAAAATTATTTCAGACTAAAAAATGATGAAAAAACAAATAGGCAAAATATTCCCAAGTAATACAAAAGCTTAGATAGCAACATATAGATTTGAGGAAAGCGTTGATTGTTAATAATCAAATTCTGAAACTAACTCCTGCAATTATTACAAGTTTGTCATACATATTACCCATTATCTTATTTTTTCATCTACTATCAGTTCAAAAAATCAACTACCGTCGAGAAACAACCCGTGAAAAAATATTATAGTAACGAGCGTTAATTAATTTCTCTAAGACCCCACTTTTGCACTGCTGATTTTATCCCATGCTAATCCTAGTAACTAAAAACAGAGCATAAATAAAGAGTAGAATCGCACCTTCTCGACACCCAATTTTTTCGGATGATAAGAAATGCCGCAAGAAAAGATTAGCAACTAAAGAGAAAATAATTAATTCAGAAAAAGCTGCTAGGTCAACACGGAAGGGTGCAGCTATCAACGTTATACCTAAAATTAAGGTTATGTTCATAAAAGCGCTTCCCACAATATTGCCTAGCGCAAGGTCTACATAGCCTTTTTTGAGGGAGTCAAGGCTAGTGACTAATTCAGGCAGGCTTGTTCCAATAGCCACGATGGTTGCGCCGATAACCACTTTTGGAATACCCACACTCAAAGCTATGAATGAAGCAGTTTCAACGATAAAATAGGCACTCGCCACTACTCCTGCTGCCCCTAAAACCGCTATCATTATATATTTTTTCAGGTTACGGTTTTTCTCTTCAAGAACTGGTTCGTCTTTAATATTTCTTGTTTTGGACAGCTGATAAATGTTGTAAATGAAAACTGCTAATAGCATAGCGCCAATAACATAGCTTGCTGATCCTATGTAAAGCAAAGCTAAGGGAATAACAGAAGCAACCAGTAATGCAAAGTATACTCCTCCCATTTCCTCTTTTGCCATCGCAGGGAGAAACCTGGCGTTTTCTGGGTATTTCAAAGCTATGAGTATAAAGATTATTCCAAGCACTAGGCATATGTTTGCTATGTTTGAGCCTAGAACGTTTCCTATGGATACGCCTACATTTTCTGGTTCTATTATTGCGAATATGGCGACAAATAGCTCTGGTAAAGAGGTTGAAAAAGCAACAAGGATGAACCCCACGGCTGTTTTTCCTAAGCCTGTAGCTCTTGCTACTTTTACGGAGTGAGTAATCGTCAAGCGGCTAGCTTGGTTTAGGGCAGCTAAGGCACCTATAAGAATTAGTAGATTGCCTATCCACCCCAGTTCCTCAAACATAGTCTGCTCCTCACTTTACGCTGTACTTCAGTTCAGTTACCACTAATTAATGTTAAGGGCTGATAACATCATTAATTTTTTTTTGATCGGATAGCAACACTATAAGGAAGGAAATTAAAATTTAATCCAACCAACCAATATCCTAACCCAAAATTAAATTTTAATACAGTTAAGTTGCAAGTTTCTTGCACCTGAAGCTAAATCTTAATGTTCACGTTCAGCATAGCAAATAATCAGGTGTATTCAGCTAAATGTTTGATGACAGGCGTTGGGTTGCAGTTGTGCTCTCCATCGTTGCGGGCGTGCTCCTTTTATTATCAGGAATCCGGGGTCCCATAGGAACCTACGAGCTGGTCCGAGAGCAACTGCCACTGTTCATCCAGAACCAGCAGGTACTCCAAGTCGCTGACACCGTAGCGCTGGTCCTCATAGCTATATCCTTAGCGGGTGGCTTAAAGCGTTTCTTCGCAGGCGCCTATCTAATCCCTACAGAAACCACGTCGGCACGGGCAAGCTTTTAATCGGTTTAGGAGCTGGCGTAGGCATCCCTTGGCTAATCATGTTAGCAATAACGTTAATCACAACTCAGCAAGTAGCCGCCGTCATAGTTCAGCACAACATCATAGGCTGGATAGGTGTAATCTTGGCTTTCGTTTCAAGAACAATTGCAAAATAACATGCTAACCAGTCTTTTTTGGATACATTGAATCTGGTTTTCAGAAGGTAATGAATTGTGTTTTTTGCGTTTTAGCTGTTTTTGGTTGTTAAGTCTTCCAAAATTTAATTTATTTATTATTAGAAGTGTAATTTTTCTTATTTTTAGAAAATGCCATAACAGAAATATTCTATATAGAAACAATAGTCATCCATATATTATTTTAAAATCTAATATAAGTAACATTCATATCCATTAAAATCTGATGAAGGAAGAAATGGATGGATAATAAAGCGACCATAAAGAGTCTGACCATTGGTGCATTAATAATCAGTGCAATAGTATATTTTTATTTTAATCCAGGAACTCAACATGGTGAAATAATTGAAATCGACGGTTCAAGTACAGTCTATCCAATAACCCAAGCGGTAGCAGAAGAATTTCAAAAAATATATCTTGAAGTATACCCTGTCGTTGGTGTCTCAGGTACTGGAGGAGGTTTCAAAAGATTCACCTCAGGGGAAACGGATATCAATGATGCTTCACGCTCCATCAAAGATTCAGAAATTCAAGCTTCAGCAAACAATGGCATTAAATACTTAGAATTTGAAATTGCTCTTGATGGTCTTGCTGTTGTAGTCAATGTTGACAATACTTGGGTAGATTACTTATCAGTAGAAGAACTTCAAAAAATTTGGATGCCAGAAAGTTCAATTAATAGATGGAACGAAATACGTCCAGAATGGCCTGATAAACCTATACGACTCTATGGACCCGGAACCGACTCTGGAACATTTGATTATTTCACTGAAGAAATTGTCGGAGAATCTGGCGAAAGCAGACCTGATTATACTGCCAGTGAAGATGATAATGTTCTAATTCAAGGAATTGCAGGGGATACAAACTCATTAGGATATTTTGGTTTTGCATACTATAATGAAAATTCAGAAATACTAAAAATTGTACCAATAGATTCTGGAAGTGGCCCAGTTACCCCATCAGATCAAACGATAAATTTAGGCCAGTATACTCCTTTATCTCGACCATTATTCATTTATGTGAACAAAGAATCCTTGGAAAGAATACAAGTTGAGGACTTTGTACGATTCTATATGGAAAATGCTGAGCAACTTGTGATAGAAGTAGGATATACACCTTTACCACCTTCCATATATGAACAAAATATTTTAGCTCTAAATCCGGAAACATGAAATTTTTAGTTGATTAATGATTAGCTGGTGAAAATATCAAAAACATCTCAATAAAAAGAAAAAAACGAAGAATAGGCGAATGGATAATTGAAAAAATTCTTTTCGGTACTGCTGTGATCTCTGTTTTTACTACGCTTGCGATACTTGGAGGGTTATTATTTGAAGCTGTAGGTTTTTTTGGAGAAGTACCAATAATAGATTTTTTTACAGGAACACAGTGGACCCCACTTTTTAAAGATCAACAATTTGGAATATTGCCACTTGTCGGGGGAACTCTTCTGGTTACAGCCATAGCCATAGGTGTAGCCATTCCTATTGGATTGGGCAGTGCTATTTTTCTAAGCGAATATGCTCCTAATAAAATACGAAAAACTATCAAACCTATATTAGAGATTCTCGCAGGAATTCCAACAGTGGTTTATGGTTATTTTGCTTTAACTTTTGTTTCACCAATACTTCAAACAATATTTCCTGAATTGATCGTATTTAACGCCCTTAGCGCGGGGTTGGTGATGGGTATTATGATTATTCCAATGGTTGCATCACTTAGTGAAGATGCTATGATGGCAGTACCCAAATCCTTTAGAGATGGGGCCTACGCACTTGGTGCTCGAAAACACGAAGTAGCTCTTGGAATAGTAATTCCATCTGCTCTATCAGGCATTATCGCATCATTTGTTCTTGCAATATCAAGAGCTATTGGTGAAACCATGATTGTAAGCATAGCTGCTGGTTCTACACCCAGACTAACATTAAATCCGCTTGAAAGCATACAAACAATGACTGGATACATATCTCAGATAAGCTTAGGCGAAGTACCTTTTGGAAGTCTTGAGTATAAAACGATCTTTTCAGTTGGCCTAACTCTTTTCTTAATGACTTTAGTTATTAACATTATTGGCCAGTGGATTGCAAAACGTTATTGGAGGAGATATTAAAATTGCCCAGAAAACGGCAAGACAGAAGAAGAGATATCTGGCGAAAGATCAAAGGGGATATAATCCTTGTTTTATGTTTAACAGGAATAATTTTAACTTTAGCAAGTTTAGCTGCAATATTATTTGATGCATTTCAAGAAGGACTCCCTTGGTTAGATATTCAATTTCTCACCAGTTTTGCATCTCGACGCCCAGAACAAGCAGGAATATTAGTAGCTTTTTTTGGCAGTATCTGGGTAGTAGCATTAACTGCAGCTATTTCTTTTCCACTTGGAGTTGGAGCTGCATTATATTTAGAAGAGTATGCACCCCAAAATTATTTAACATCATTTATACGATTGAACATATCGAACTTAGCTGGAGTACCTTCGATCGTATATGGTATTTTGGGTTTAGCTTTATTTGTTGAGGCATTAGCATTTGGGAGAAGTGTGCTAAGTGGAGCATTAACCTTATCTTTACTAATTTTGCCTGTTATTATAATTGTGTCTCAAGAAGCTATACGGAGTGTACCAAGGGCAGATCGGGAAGGAGCCTACGCACTTGGTGCAACAAGATGGCAAGTAACTCGAGACATAGTAGTTCCTCAGGCTTTTCCGGGGATGCTCACTGGAACAATTCTTGCTCTATCCAGAGCAATTGGTGAAGCAGCTCCAATGATAGCTATTGCAGCACTTGTGTATATTCCCTTTACTCCTTCTGGACCTTTGGATCGTTTTACAGTTTTACCAATTCAAATATTCAACTGGGTGAATCAACCTCAATCTGAATTTCGGGGTTTGGCAGCTGCGGGAATTATAGTACTGTTAGTGGTACTTTTGAGCATAAATTCTTTGGCGATTTTTATCCGCAATCGATATCAAAAAAGAGGTCGATGAAACATCATGAATAAAGAAAAAATTGAAATAAAAAGTTTGAACGTTTGGTTTGGAAAAAAGCATGTAATAAAAGATGTGAATATGAAAATAAAACCTAATGCGGTCACGGCTGTGATGGGCCCTTCAGGTTGTGGAAAAACAACTTTGATAAAAGCAATTAATAGGTTAAATGAATTGATAAAAATAAGTCGAACAACTGGCAAAATCTGTATCAACAAAGAAAATGTCTATGGGAAAGATATTGATGTTTTTGAATTGCGCAGACAGGTTGGTATGGTGTTTCAGAAACCAAATCCTTTTCCTAAATCAATTTATGAAAATGTTGCTTTTGGTCCAAAGCTCCACAAATTAGCCAATGGCAAAGAACTGGATGAAATAGTCGAAAAAAGTTTGAAAGGTGGAGCACTTTGGGATGAGGTTAAAGATCGATTAAATGATGACGCGTTTAGCTCTCTCAGGGGGACAACAACAGAGATTATGCATTGCAAGAGCCTTAGCTGTTGAACCTGACATAATACTTATGGATGAACCTTGTAGCGCTCTGGATCCTGCAGCAACTGCTGAAATAGAGACTTTAATTAGAGAACTCAGACAAAGATACACAGTGATAGTTGTAACGCATAATTTGCAGCAAGCCGCTCGTATTTCAGATTTTACTGCGTTTATGTACGTGGGAAAACTGGTAGAATATGGAGATACAAAAAGCTTGTTTGAAAAACCAGAAAACGAGTTAGTTGAACAATACATTACAGGAAAATTTGGTTAGGTGGAGGATATGATCAGACTTTTAGATAGTGGGTTAGAACAATTAATGGCTATAGTCTTTAGAATGGGAGAGGTAGCTGAAAAAGCTTTAAAAATATCTATAAAAGGTTTCATAGATGGAAAAGACTCGCAGGAAGAAATGCATGAAATTTCAGAACTCTTGACGCGTATGGTCGTAGATGTTGAAGATAAGGCTTTTGAATTAATAGTTAAGTATCAACCCGTTGCTTCTGATCTTAGAATAATAAATTCTTATATGAAAATCGCCTACGATTTTGGAAGGTATGGGAGATATGGGCTTGATATCTCTTTGACCTATAAAATGGTTAAAAAAATTAGAAAGAGAACTATAACTTCAGAGTTAGTTCAACAAATTCTTGACAAAGTTGTTAAGATGGTTATAATCAGCATTAAAGCATTAAAACAACATAATTCTGAATTAGCTAAAACCTTAGCACCTATGGAAACTGAAGTGGATAAGTTACATATGGCATATTTGGATGAACTTATTCAATCATCTTCCATAGATAAGTGGAGTATGGCCGATCTTTTGGTCGTTAGGTATTTAGAAAGAATAGCTGACCATACGACCTATGTTGGTGAATCAATAGTTTACATAGTTGAAGGAAAAAAAATTAGTTTAAGGTGATAAAAATGAAAAGAAATTATGAATGGTTTGAAAAACGTCGCAAAACAAAAGGATTAGATATTGCTTATGAACAAATCTCAAAAGCAGTTGAAACTGTCGCATTATTATATCAAGCAACAAAAAAATATTCTGAAGGAAATATAACTGAGGCACAACAAAATATCGAAAAACTATTTAAAACTGAAGAAGAAGTAGACAAATTACGTACCTTTGTTTTCAAAGAATTATCAAAAGGTGTCGCACTTATTGCTGATTATCGAGAGGACATGTTGCATCTTGTTAAACGTTTAGATACCATTGCGGATCTTGTGAAGGACAGCGCAAGGTGCTTAAAAATTTTGATGGAAGACTCACAATTACCAAAAGAATTTTTGGATAATACGGTGATTATGACTTCTGCACTTGTTCAATGCGCTCAAATATTGAAGTCGAGCATAGAGATGATTTCAACAAATCCAGACGAAGCAATAAAAAGAGCAACAAAAGTAGATGAAATTGAACATGAAGTTGACAAGAACTATATGGTAACTAAAAGCACATTCTTAAAATATGGAAAACAAACTAACTGTGGAAGCATGATAATATTCGATGATTTAATCGAGTTTATTGAACAAGCAGCTGATTTATGCGCAGATACAGCTGAATACGTAGTAGTACTCTCCAGCAGAGAGTAACCCTAACTACTAAATTTAAAGTCAACAAAAAAGTAAGCCTCTGTGTTTATTAGAAAAAAGATCTGAACAAAAAATATTAAAAATAAAATCTAATGAAAACATTAGCTACTTCAGCAGTCTTTTTCAAGCTGTAAAATAAAAAAATCTTTTTTCTGATACATCACAAGCATGACCTATTTGTGTTCACCCACCGGTCCAATTCAGATAGAGGACAGATTTGAACCCTGTACCAAGTGGAGATATAACCCGCAAATCCCATTTTTTTTTCGGATTATTAAAAAAAAATAAAACATTTTGATTAAACATATAACAGACATGAATGTAGGTATACAAATCCATCACAAAATACAGTTTTTCAATTTCAGCTTATGAATCATATTTTTTTCATGGCTGATATTTAAACTTCACAAATTTATCTCTCTAACAGTATTAATCATAATGCTATCGCTACTTGTCTATTCACAAGTTCGGTTCTAATATTTTCAATGTTCTTTTGACTAATATTCAATTCAGTCAGTAATCTAAATAATTGATCACTCCGAAGAATTTTATTGCAATTATGACAGAGCCAAACTTTGGCTGGTCGCGTTGTGGATATTGGCGCATCACAATCTAAACAATACTCCAAAAACAAAGCCTCCAATTATAAGTAATATCAAAACTCGATTAAATCTTTAGTGTTTAGTATAATTGAGGTTTGGGGATCAGTCATCCAACAAAATCGTCATGTCTGCTTCTCGGAAGCGTTGAAATGCTCTTGAGCCATATTTCTTGTCTAACTTTTTTGCATAAGTTTGTAGCGCTTTGAGAGCAACTTCACCCCCAATTTTTTCCTCAAAGGACATCCTCATAATCCACCCCTTCTTTCGAAGATACCCCGTGCCAGTCGTTAAGTCTTCAATCTTCACTCCTTTTAATGCAACACGTTCACAACTAACTCCAAATTCAGCTAAAAACTTGAAAACAACATCTTCAACAAAAGACCAAATAGACAGTGTTTTCTCTTTACCTCGATTGACGTAATAAGTTTCAGCATCCACAACAAGGTATGAACTAATTTTTTCTCAAATTTACCGTAATTTCCAAGTATCCACAGAAACCTCAAAATGTGTGCCTTTTGATTTTCAAGTTTGTGCTGTTGAGCGAATGTATCAGTGTCCTTTAATCCCAACGAAGAAGTCATCTATTGTTTAACAACAAATTATGAATAGCCTTGAAGGATGCTAAATCTTCTTTGACAGGCAGATTATCTGGAAATTCAACGATTCTTGTCTTGGATTTTGCAACTTTTACCGGCTCTACAATCTCATCTGGCTTCAGGGAAGAATGAATAGCAGACTAAACGACTTAATCCCTCGAATGGTTCAACAAATGAATGATAATCCTCTTCAGAAATTGGTGCACCAAGCTTTGCTTCAATGCTCTTACGGTTCCAAAGGCCTGCAGTTGCTTTCAATGTTTCACATGGGAAACAGGAACAATAAGCACAGTTTGCTACTCCAGTTTTGTCTACACATTGGCGGATTAAGCATTTTTTGTCTTGGTAACTTTGTTGTTTTGGGGATTTTTTCGTCTGGAGTTTGGCAAGTCACACATGGAGTTTTAATTGGCATATAATCCAAGAATTTCCTTGCCCTTTTTTCTGTATTGTTCAAATTCTTCAACAGTCATATCCTTTCGTGGGTAAGGTCCCCAAGGGCAGACACCACAATCTATTCCACATTTCGAAACAAGATTTGTCATGTGGTGAACCTTGATAAAATAAGGAAAATATTTGAGAATAAAAGATTTTTTAGCAGGTTTGTAAATTTGCACTCCTACCACAGTAGAGATGTCACCCGCAAACCCCCATTTTTTTGGGAGTGACAGATTAAAAATTACTCTCTTTTTTCAACTACAATTTTACAGTTAGTTGCTAAAGCTGCAATTGCACCAAGAGCTGCCACCCAAGGAACTAAAACAATACCGATAACTCCAACAGTAGCCGGAATCTCCAGTAAAACATCACCTTTTTCATTTTCCACGATTATTCTCGTTACATTACCCTCATGAAGTAGTCCTTTTACTCTTTCTATTAGATTATCAGAAGAAACAGAATATTCCTCAGTAGTTACTTTAACAACTTTGGCACCACAAGAAGAACAAAACATTGAATCAATTTCTAATTTCGCTCCACATTTAGCACAATAAGACATAATATAACCTCCTAAAGAACAAAAGACAAGTAATCTTTTCCTCTTTTATCGATTATGGTACACAGGATCGAACTTGATCCTGTGACTGAGGATAAGATCACCCACCAAATCACCAGCAAACCCCCATTGTTTTTGGTTAAGAATTATCTTTAATTCAATACATCAACCTAAGTCTATTAAATAACCATTTGAGCAACTTTTTTTGCCCAACTACGAATTGTCTCCAAATCTCTTGTATCATAAAATCCGCTTTTTGTTTCCTCAAAACCAGCTTCTTCAAGTTGTGGTTTAACACCTGACATAGTTTTTCTTAAAAACCATGACAACTTATTGAAGTCGTAAATACCCCCAAAGAAACCCAAAGCAATCGGGTTTAGATTAAATTGAACAGCTTTATCTTCAAGATATTTTCTTTTAGAAGTCTCCATTTCCTTGGTTTTTTCTGCTCCTTCAGTCAAAGGCTTAGCACCACCACAGCACACAAAAAGTGCTACCTTCTTTTTTGATAATTCTTTTTGAAATTTTCCAAGAAACTTTTCAGGTTCCTTCATCCATCTACCAATTTTGATTCCACTCCCAACTATGACTAACTCGAACTCGCTTACACTCTGCACTTTATCCTTTTTGGCATCAACTACTTTCACCTCAAATCCTTCCTGAGTAAGAATGTCCGCTATAACCTTAGATGTATCTGCAGTTGCTCCATATCGAGTGCCATATACTATCAATGCCTTAATCACGCGTTATTACCTCATGAATTGTATGTAATCAAAGATATTTAATAATCGACAGAACATTTGGCTTCATTAATTCCCTTAATTTTCCTGGAACCCATCATTTTTGAAAGAAAACAAGGTTTGATTACCGAAAAAATAAAAATGAGACTGCGTTGGTACTTTTGGGTCTTGAAAATGAGTTTGATCAAGGAATATGTAATTACTGAAATTAGTGCAGCTTCAGATGGTTCTCCTTTCATCTTAATTACTTTGAAGAATCCTTCCGATCTTAGAGGACCTCAAAGGAAGATGAACAATCCCTCCACAGTTGCTTTTACTTCAATTAATGACATGATGAAAAATTTTGGGAATGTGATTTCCAAGCAAATGATGGGTAGTTCTGCTACAATAATTAAGATTACTTTGGATGAGTATGAGAAAAGTGGATTTAAAGTGGGGGATCGCATTTCAGTAAAGCTTGACAAAACAATGGGTATGCCATAATATTACAAAGTATTAGTGAATGTTTATTTGAGGATGATTTAAGTTGACAAAGTTAGGAAAGATTGAAAAGCCTAAGATTTCAGATTTTGGGGAATCTCGAAAACTTTTTTGTATCCCTTTAATTCCCCAGCTTAACCAAAAAGACATTACCAGTGATCTGAAAAACAGTATCAAAGAGTTTTGGATACAGGTTGCTTCCAAAATTGAGGAGCTTAAGAGAATAGGTAAGGTTTCTTTTGTTTTTGTTGAATCCGTTACTAAAGATGGGAAACCAGGTCTGGATATGGCCAAACAAATCAGTGAAGAATTTTACAAGATTGTTAAGGAGAAAGTAGAAGATGGAGCAAAGCTCGTTACAGTTGAAAATGAGGAGATTTTTAATGAATTTTTAGACTGGTCCCTTTGTTTATCTATGATTCGTAGGAGCCAAAAGGTTTTCACAAAGGTTTTGGAATTTCATAAAGATACAAGAGATAGAAGAAATAAAGAAATTGCAAAAAAAATTGATGAGACCCTCAAGAAGAATGATTGCGGTATGCTGCTGATGACTGATGAAAATCGGCTACAGATCCAGCCAATTCTATCTTCGGATATTCAAGTCTTTTTGATTCATCCGCCTGCCTATAATGATATTATGCGAGGTTTTAGAGAATTTTTACAAAAACAAAGCCAAACCGTAAATCAGAGATAATTTCTTAATGTAGCACCTTTTATTTTTTTGAATACCATTAACACTAAGCAGTTTTCTTGTTAAATCGATACAAAAACATCCACAAAACACAGTTTTTAGTTCCCTACCTCAATTTTTTTTTGAATTGTATCAACATTACCTGTTTGTGTTCACCCACCAGTCCAAATTAATATGAGACCAAGTTTGAACCCCCCCCCAGCTACAGTGGAGATACCACCATCACAACATCCTATTTTTTTTAAAAAAATAAAGTTTAAAATAATTAGTTGTCAGCAGAGTTTTTTTTGAAAAAATGAGTATTATTAGTAACTATCTTTATTGGACTTCATTCTTGAGAGAATCAATGTATGTATTGTTTCGAGATTTTTGGTTAATTCTTTAGATTTTTCTCCTAATTCTACAAAAAGCGCTTTTGTTATTAATTGGATCGTTCATTTTTAGATTTGTAGAAGGCTGGAGGATGTAATGTTGAGGGTTGCCATGGCTCAAATAAATCCAATCATGGGAGATTTGAAGGAAAACGTAGAAAAAATAAAGAAATTTCTTGTTAAAGCGAAAAGATGTAAGGCTGATTTGGTGGTATTTCCAGAATTGGCCATCACAGGGTATCCTCCTCAAGACTTGTTACTCGAAGATGGTTTTGTTAAAAAGAACAAAAAGTTACTTGAAGAATTGGTTAGGAGTAACCCTGTTAAAATCGCTGGGGTAGTTGGTTTTGTTGATTATAAAGGGAGAGATTTGTATAATGCTGCTGCCGTTTTTAACCGGAACAGAATGGTGGGCATAACTCACAAGGTACTTTTGCCTACATATGATGTGTTTGATGAGGACAGGTACTTCAAGCCTGCGAAAATTGAGGAGATAACACCAGTTACGATTCGCATCAATGGACGAGAAGTTAAATTAGGAGTGGAAATTTGTGAGGACTTGTGGGATCAGGACTATGATGCGAAAGTTACAGCTTTGCTGGTTAAAAAAGGAGCAAACTTGATTGCCAATATTTCTGGGTCACCGTTTTATACCGGAAAAACGCTTGAACGAATTAGACTCCTAAAGGAAAAGGCAGTGAGGAACAGGGTACCATTATTCTATGTGAATCTGGTTGGTGGACAGGATGAACTGGTTTTTGATGGTCAAAGTCTGGCGGTAGACGAGGTGGGTAATCTGATAGCCGTGGGCAAACAATTCCAGGAAGATTTGCCAATCACTGATATCTACTTGGAAGGAGGATTTGCTCAAGAAGTTAGACTTCCTGCAAATGACAAGACGCGAGAAATGTTTAATGCCATAGTGTTGGGCATACGTGACTACTTTGTAAAAACAGGTTTCAAGAAGGCTATTGTGGGTATGAGCGGGGGAATCGACTCGTCAGTATCTGCATGCATAGCAGTCGAAGCTTTGGGAAAGGACAGTGTAATTGGAGTTTCTATGCCTTCCAAGTACTCGAGTAGCCACAGCAGGACCGATGCACAGCAGTTGGCTGAGAATCTTGGAATATTCTTTGTTAAAGTCTCTATTCAAGACATGGTTAATAGTTACTGCGAGAACTTGAAGAAGCCTTTAGAGCAGATAAGGAGGCATTTTAGTATAAACAAGGAAGATGATGATCCTGTTGCTGATGAGAATATTCAGCCCAGGGTGAGGGGAAATTGTTTGATGGATATCTCTAACCGATTGAAAGATTTGAGAATCTTGGTTTTGAACACTGGAAATAAGACTGAGGTTGCTCTTGGTTACTGCACATTATATGGAGACATGGCGGGTGGGATTGGAGCGTTAGGTGATGTGAGTAAGCTTGAAGTCTATAAAATTGCCCATTACGTGAATGATAAAGCGGGCAGAGAGATGATACCGAAAAGCGTATTGGAGAAGGAGCCATCGCCTGAACTTAAGGAGGGGCAGTTTGATCCCTTTGATTTTGATGTTGTCAGTCCGCTTGTCGATGAGATTATTGAGAATCGCAGGAGTAAACATGAGTTGATTGGGATGGGATATCCGAGAGTGGTTGTTGAAGATACTTACAAAAGAATCAGGAATGCCGAGTACAAGAGGCGACAAGCAACCCCATCAATCAAAATCACTCCGAAAGCCTTCGGTATAGGATGGAAAATGCCACTAGTCAATAAATATGAAGGATAAAAAACCAAAATCTAGAGTGAAAAATCAATTGTTATATCTAGAATCAACCCGAGTCATTTTTACTAATAAAGATGTGGACTGGTGGGGATTTGAATCTCAGTCACAGTGAGATATCACCCGCGACCCCCCCCCATTTTTTAATGAAAAATTAGTTCTTCAACAACTTGAACGTCAAACAATTATATTCTTATTAAAAAAATAGTAGTTAGACACTTCGCTAAAATAAGTTTAATTTGGTTCAAAGAGCGAATCAGCCAGCGAAGGATTCACAGAAATGTCATAAACCTTAATTGTAGCACCATCCTCAGTGAAGGTCCAATCATCCTCACCAGACCATTCCAAAAGACTTTCTGTGTATCCATCCATTGTTAAATTCCACGAATCCCATTCACTTGAGAATTCATCAGACATATCCGCCCATATACCAAAAATGTAACCCCAAGCCTCTTGCCGAGCTCCATTAAGAATATAAATTATATCTCCTTCAGTAGTTACAATTTCTACTCGCAACATCAAATTAGGCGTATTCATGTTTTTCGCTGAATATGTGAATGTTCCCTCTGACTCGCCATCCTCAATAACGTTTACGCTAAATTGTAAACTGTTTGCTCCTTCAACACCAGTAGTGTTCACAGCAGAATTACTTAAAGTCCAGTATGCTGCAACTGCTACAACTGAAACAACCAAAACTGCTATAATTATTATTGCTAAATTTTTTTGATTCATTAATTTTCCTCACAAATATTTTTTGATCAGACTCCTAACTATACTGAGATAGTTAATTGTTTCGCAGATGCTAACAAGTTCATTATTCTTGTTTTTTCTTCTTTCATATAAATTATGAACATGGGGAGATGTTACCCGCAAACCCCCACTTTTTTCTGATCAATGAACATCTACTATAATTTTAGCGAGTAAATCATAAAAGGCCAAAGTTGCTAAAATATATAGGAAGGCTTGTTAGTTGAATTCAGCTATTGAAGTTTCTAACCTGACTAAGAGATTTGGATCATTAGTTGCAGTCAATGATTTAGATCTTGAAGTTAAAATTAATACTATTCATGGTTTTTTAGGTCCCAATGGTGCTGGGAAAACAACCACAATAAAGATGCTAATAGGATTGTTAAGGCCAGATAGTGGATCGGTAAAAGTGTTAGGTCAGGAACTTGGCTGGGATAAACCAAACCTAAGAACAAATGTGGGTTATGTACCTGAACTCCCAAAGTTACCAAAGTACCTAAAAGGATTGGAGTTGCTCGATGTTTATGGTCGAATGTTTGGTATGCCTAAAGACAAAAGGGAGAAGCAGACTCGTGAACTTTTAAAACTTGTTGGATTAGAAGAAAGAGGTAACGATCTTGTTGGAACTTATAGTAAAGGAATGCAACAACGATTAGGTTTAGCCCAAGCATTATTAAATGAACCTAAACTTGTGATTTTTGATGAGCCCAGCCTCGGGCTGGATCCTATAGGAATGGTTGAGGTTAGGGATCTAATTAAAAATTTAGCGAAGACAGATATCTCTGTGTTTCTCTCTTCACATTTATTAAATGAAGTAGAACAGGTTTGCAGTCATGTTACAGTGATTGATAAAGGAATACCTTTGGCATCGGGAAGTATAGAAGAAATCTCTTCAAAACTTAAGGGTCACTTAGAAATCGAAGCAGAAGTTGACAAACTATCAAAGACGATAATAAGGAATCTAAAAAAATTATCTTTTGTTAAGGATGTTTTGGTGGATGGTAAAAGTCTGAAAATTAAATTGGGAACTCGAGAAGATGTTAGATCTAAAGTTTCACAAGCGATTAGTTCTGGAGGAGGTATCATTTTATCATTTAATTTAACGGGTGGTAGCCTTGAAGACATTTTTATGAATTTACTTGCTAAAAACAAGGGAGGAAAGAGATGATGAGAATAGAGAGATCAGGTTGGATTAGCAAGTTTTCTGCAGTAGTTAGATATGAAATGTTATGGAATATTCGAAAGAAGAAATTTTACGGGATACTAATCGTTGCTTTCGCTCTTGCAACTCTAGCACTTGCTGCTGGTTATATCCAGAGCGCCATAACAGGCAACCCAATAGAGCTTAATCCTGACTTTGTGATCAATTCTAACGTAGGTCTAGGCGGGTTTGGCTTCTTTCTCTTTGCTATAGCGACAGTGATGAATAGTATTTCAGGAGAATTCGAAAGCGGAACAATTGTAACACTCTTAGCAAAACCTGTATCAAGAACAACCATATTTTTAGGCAAACTATTCGCTGCTTTCCTTATACTATTAGTAACATACAGTTTTCTTACGACATATATGACGATAGGAGGTTTGGTTATTTATGGTCCCCAAAACAACCTCCACCTCGTCCCGCTCTCACTTCTGGGAGCTCTATTCAGCACTTTAATTTGGGTTTCTATCGTCCTATTGTTTGGTACTTTATTTAGAAGCTCATTGATTGCTGCTTTGGGTGCTCTTGGAATCTGGTTGGGAACAAACATTATCGGATCAATAATTGGAGTGTTAGCTGGCCAAGGATGGATTCTCACTTTCATTCCTGGTTCAGGAAACAACGGATCCGTTGGCGGTAACCCTCTGGTAGGTACACCTGTTTCCACAGGCACAGACGCCATAGGCTTAAACCTCATAAACTATATCCTTCACCCTTCTTGGAATGTCACTTACTACAAATTAGACTTGATTCAATCCAGTCAAGGCACACCAGTTTGGGAGGCACTAAATACTGAACCTTTATCCAATGTAATTTTCACTTCTATTGCAGTAGCTCTAATTTACTTCTTTGTTTTCATAACAATCTCTTGGTTTGTCTTTAGAAGAGCACAGATAACAGAATAGTCATCAAGGAGAGGAAATAGCAGAAGATTGCAGGGATTTGAATCCTATACTATTTTGCCTATAGGATAGGATTCTAACCCCAGCCACAGTGGAGATATCACCCGCGACCTCCTCTTTTTAGATTTCATAAGAATAATAAATAATTAGCTAATTCGCACCAAGAAAAAAAGATAAGGGGGTTATACCATAACTAAGAATGGGATTAGTATGGAAGGATATATCTTAATTAAAGCAGACACAAAAAGAAGTCAATTTTGGGATATTTCTGAAGAAGCAATCAAAATTAAAGGAGTGAATACGGCTCATACTGTGCTCGGCAGCTTTGATGTTATTTTATTTCTCAAATTTTCTGATTCAAATGAGTTGAAAAAGATAATATCAGAGGTTACATCAATACCATCTGTAAAAGAAATCCAAACATTGTTGGCGTTACTCCCAAAAAAGCTATTGAAAATTTGAAGTTTATCGGTGTAATTATTTAGCGTTTCAACTTTTGCGAGTTGAGTTTTCAATTTCTACTATTGAATCTGTAATTTGTTTGTTTTGAACCTTTTCATCTAAATACTCAATTTATGAGTGCGAATTTTTTAGTTTTATCTAATTTTTTTAATTAAAAAAAAGTGAGTTCTAATATCCTGTGATAACTCTAGTGAAAGCTTGAGATAACACCCACAAACCACCATTTTTTTAGCTACTTCCATATTTTTTAAACAATAAATTATTCTAAAAAAAACAAATTCAAAAAAAGAGAACCAAGACCTTCTGATCAATAGTTTTGCACAAAATTGGGCCTATATAAAAGCATCAACAAAACACAATTTTAAAGCTGCTATTAAAATCAAAGTTTGGAATAATGAAGTTTATTAAAAACAACAATAATTAAATGTTAAGAGCAGGAAAATAAGAATAATGAGCAAAATTTATCATACCAAGAATCATCCTGATGGTCAAAAGAATTATCCCTGTTACATGATATGGAATAATAGAATTTTTACAACCGGGAGTCATCCTGATGGTAAAAAACCTTATCCTTATTTCATAATAAGGGAGAATAAAATTTTTACAACCCGAAATCATCCTGATGGTCTACAGACTGATCCCTACTACATAATAAGAGAATAGTTTTTTTGGTCTTTTGGTTAATTAAATATATATACTATAAAATCTCGCCGTTTTTATCGAGAATGGTCTAAGAATAGGTGCAGATGTTAACGTGACACACTCAAAAAGCTTATATTAGTATATATAATGTAAAAGAGCCTTAACTACACATCTATCCTAAAAAAAATAAAAAGGCGCTAAAAATGGAATTTTGCCCTAAATGTGGATCACGACTCACACAAAAAAAATCCAAGAATGGAAGGAAAATCAAAATTAGTCTTGAATGTTTAAAATGCAGCTATACAAAAAAAGAACTAAAAAACACATCACCCACTAAAACACTCAAAAATAAAGAAAATCCACAAAAACTTATTACAGTTATAACAAAAGAAGACCAAAAATTGAATACACTCCCAACTCTAAAAATTAAATGCCCTAAATGTGAAAATACAAAAGTCTATGTTTGGCAAGTACAAACTAGAAGTGGCGACGAAGCTGCAACCCAATTCATGCGGTGCACAAAATGCGACCATACTTTTAGAGAATACGCATAATTCTTTTTTTAATGTATACTATCAAATCTCGCTATCTCTTGCTTCTTTGCTTTTTGGTATTACGTGTATGTCGTTCTAGGAAGGGTTTCATCATTTGGTGTTGAGCATGTGCGATTTGGAATTTGCGCTTTCGTTCGTTTAATCCTTTAATAAATTCATCTAGTGTTTTGAGAAGTTTTTTTCCATCGTCGGTTATCACGTAGATGCCGTGTTGGGATTTTTTTGCAAGCTTTACATCCAAGAGTTTGTTTAGGTTGTTTGCTAGAGCAGATTTTTCTAGGGTCGTAATTTCTTTTAGTTTTTTGAAAGTTAAGGACTCCGAGTATAGTTGACTTAAAATTTTAACCCTGCTTTCATTTGCTAGGGCTTTTATTATCTTTAGCATTTCTTTTCCCAGTACTAAATGCTTTTCACTCATTGTTTTTTTCCTCTACTGGTATGTAAGCTTCTAAGAAACTATTAGGGTCGGTTAGGTCTTTTGTTTTTTCTTCATATCGCCAAAGCATGTACCCGTAGGATTCTTTGTATTTTGAGATTAGTAGCCAGGTATTGTAAATAAAATTTAGGCCTGTGATAAAGTCATTTCCTTTTAATTTGAAGATCGCGTATTTTGTTTTCGGTAGTTCCTTGTAAAAAAAAGCGATAGGTGTTTTGGGTGGTTCATCTACTTCTATTCCAGCAAATATTGTGTATTCTTTATTGATCGCATATGTTTCGGTTTGAATATGTGCTTCCCATGCAACATTTTTGTCTACTGAAATTTTTTTTATTTCGTTGATGTGTGTAGAGCATATTTTCTCGAATCTTTCCCAAAGCCTCCCGATTTCATTTTTTATGCTTCCTTCGTTGTGGCTATGAAATGGGTCACCATAGTAAACACTCCCAAGCAGTTTCAATGAGAACGGTTCGATTATGCGCGGTTTCATTTGTTCCTCATTCAAGTAACAAAGATTGAAGTCTTGATTAATCTTTTTACTGCTCGGCATAGTACTCTGGTGGTTCACCTTCAGGTGGCATCCATTCGCCCCATTTTTTAAAACGGTCAGGAACCACTGGATCTTTAATCCTGTCGCATGTTGGAAAGTAGACCTTTAGGTCCAGAACTGGTGTTCTCATCGAAGGTGTCTATTTGATTAATCACTACTATTCCGTTATCATGATCGATTTTTTTGATTTTGCAGACTGTGAGGTTTATTGGGTTAGGTCTAACTGGACTTCTTGTAGCAAAGAGTCCAGTCAAAACGTTTGGTGCATAGGGGGGGTTCATTTGCATGTCTACTTTATCTCTGTATTCTGCATATTTACTACCCCACCATACAACTATGATATGGCTAAAGTTATCCACTTCCAAAAGAGCTTTTTTATATTTTTCTTTTAGGTGTATTTCAATTTCGTTTCCACGTTTTATATGTCCGATAGAATAAATTTCATATTTTTCCGCCATCTTTATCATTTTATATCTTATATTCTCGAAAATAAAAATTTTTCCTATTAATTATGAATAAAATTCCGAATTTTTACGGAATATTCATTATAATAAATAGCAAACAACAAGTGTTCATCACAAAAAGAACCGGTAAGTGATAAAGTGGACCGGTGGGGATTTGAATCCCCGCCAAGTGGAGATGTCACCCGCAAACCCCCTATTTCTTTTCTCGAATAAGTTTAAAAATTTTCTCATGCTTTTTGCATCATAATAAATAATTAAAGTAAATATTTGTTGATAAGAATAATATAACAATATCATCCTTAACACATATATTATCTAATTGCAAGTTTCATTGGTTATTTGGGAGTAATATTTTGTTAAATACATTATATGCTTTGTTAGGCCTTTTAGATAATAGTAATAATCATCACATATTACTCGATTAAAGCTACCGTAATGCTGAAAGAATCAAGTTAACATCTTCTATCATTCAAACAACTCCTCACATATTATGCGCCACAGTTATTATCACACTTCCTTTTTTATGCCCTTTTTCGACATACCTGTGAGCATCTGCAATTTGTTCCCAGGGTTAGATTCTATCTATAACATTTTTTATCTTTCCCGCTTAATAAAATATAATCTCTTTAAAAGATAAACGATTGCAACGGTAGAAGACCCGTTCGTGTAAACATTGCTTTCTTACTATCGATCTTATAAGTCCATCAATAACTTGAAAAATATGCATCAACCCTGGATACGCTGAAAGATAGATACCTTTTTGCGTTAACAACTTTTTACAACGCGAAAATGAACCCTTGCTTACCGCATCAAAAACAATATCATAAATCTCACCACATTTGGTAAAATCCTCTTTAGTATATTCAATAACATGGTCAGCTCCCAGAGAACTCACCAATTCTAATTTCGTGGTACTGCATACACCTGTAACTTCAGTTCCCAAGTGTTTGGCTTCCAGAGGAAATGCAAAGAGCAATCGCAAAGCAAGCAGAAGCTGAAAAGGAAAAAAGAGCCAGGATCATCATAGCTGATGGAGAATATATTGCAGCCGAGAAAATGGCGCAAGCTGCAGAAGTCTATAGCAAAAGTCCGATTACATTCAAGTTACGAGAGCTCCAAACACTAACAGATATTGCAAGAGAGAAGAATCCGCTAGTAGTTACTTCAACAACTGACCTACTGAATTGGTAACATCGTTGCCATGGCCCGCGCAACTACAGAGAAGGGAGAACAGGCTAAGAAGAAGTGAGTTCAAGTCACACCTAAAAAGATAGGAAATCCAAGATAGATTTTGAATACAAAAGCATCTCCAAAACACAGTTTTTAGTTCTGTATCCCAATTTTTTTTTAGGGAATTACATCAACAGGATCAAGTTT
Source organism: Candidatus Bathyarchaeota archaeon (assembly GCA_963848105.1). Taxonomy (GTDB): domain Archaea; phylum Thermoproteota; class Bathyarchaeia; order Bathyarchaeales; family Bathycorpusculaceae; genus AD8-1. Next base: position 406,181 of record CAWKCH010000002.1, on the reverse strand, counting down.
GTGTTACCCACCAGTTCTAATCAGATAGAGGACAGATTTGAACCCCAGCCACAGTGGAGATATAACCCGCAAATCCCATTTTTTTTAGTTAGAGCAAATAACAGCTAGGAATTATTTTCAGTTTGATAGAAGGTTTTTCAACCATTTTTATTATATTTCTGTTTTGAAGATTTTCAAAAATTAGACCAAGATTTTTCTCTTTTAATCTAAGTTTTTCTGTCAAATCTACTAAGATTATTCTAGAGGGTATTGCATATCTGTGGTAAGGAATGTAAACGGAAATAAATAGCGATTAATATTATCGAATGGAGAGATGACTATGCCCTTACGTAATGATATTAAAAAGATTATGATTATTGGTTCCGGACCAATTGTTATTGGTCAAGCTTGTGAGTTTGATTATTCTGGTACCCAAGCATGTAAGGCCTTGAAATCGTTAGGTTACCAAATTGTGTTAGTTAACTCAAATCCAGCAACAATTATGACTGACCCCGATATGGCGGATGTCACTTATATTGAGCCCCTTAATCTTGAGACGATGATTAAAATCATCGAGAAAGAACGACCGGATGCTTTACTGCCCAATTTAGGTGGACAAACCGGACTTAACCTCAGTTCGAGTTTGTCAAGTTGTGGAGCCTTAGATAAATATAATGTAAAGGTAATCGGTGTAGATCTGGAAGCTATCCATCGCGGCGAAGACCGTTTGGCTTTCAAAGAAACGATGATAGAACTGGGTATCGCTACTGCTCAGAGTAAAATTGCTTACAGTGTTGAGGATGCCGAATTAGTTGCTACCGAGCTGGGCTATCCAGTCATTGTCCGGCCGGCCTTTACAATGGGTGGTACTGGCGGAGGTCTGGCATATAATGTTGAGGAGTTACGCGTAATTGCAAGTCGCGGTATCGCTGCTAGTATGGTTGGCCAAGTGTTAATTGAAGAATCGGTAGAAGGTTGGGAGGAACTGGAACTTGAAATCATCCGGGATGCCAAGAACCAGATTATTACCGTTTGTTTTATTGAAAATGTAGATGCTATGGGTGTCCACACTGGCGATTCTTTCTGTACTGCTCCCATGCTTACTATTAGTGAATCGTTGCAAAAACGGCTCCAGGAGTATTCTTACAAGGTAGTAGAAAAGCTCGGGATTATCGGCGGTACTAACTTACAATTTGCACACGACCCGAAAACAGGAAGGGTAGTAATAATTGAGATTAACCCGCGCACTTCACGTTCTTCTGCTCTGGCTTCGAAAGCTACTGGTTTTCCCATTGCCCTAATCTCAGCCAAATTAGCTGCCGGTATGACTCTGGACGAGTTACCATACTGGCGAGAGGGTACCCTGGAAAAATACACTCCTTCTGGCGGTTACGTAGTGGTTAAGTTTGCCCGTTGGGCTTTTGAGAAATTCCGTGACGCAGAGGATCGGCTTGGTACCCAAATGCGCGCTGTCGGCGAGGTTATGAGTATTGGTAAAAATTATAAAGAAGCTTTCCAGAAGGCTATTCGGTCTCTGGAGATAGGACGGTTTGGGCTGGGATTTGCTAAAGACTTCAATGAAAGATCTCTTGAAGAATTAATGAAAATGCTTACTTACGCTACCAGTGAACGGCAATTTATTATGTATGAAGCCCTGCGCAAAGGTGCGGATATTCAGGAGCTTTATCTGAAAACTTTTATTAAACCTTGGTTTATCCAGCAAATGAAAGAACTGGTAGAAGAAGAAGAGAAAATCATTAGTTATAAAGGCAGAAAACTACCAGGTGATTTACTTATTCAGTCAAAGAAAGATGGCTTTGCTGATAAATATTTAGCCAAATTGCTCGCCGTAGATGAGGCGGAAGTGCGCAAACAACGTATTGAGTTAGGATTATTGGAATCATGGGACTTTGTTCCAGTCAGTGGGACAGAAAATGCTAGGTATTACTATTCTACGTATAATGCGCCGGATAAGACTTCAGTTAGTCAGCGGCCGAAGGTGATGGTTTTAGGTGGCGGACCTAACCGTATTGGTCAGGGTATCGAATTTGATTACTGCTGTGTCCACGCTGCCTTTGCTCTGCGCGATATGGGTTATGAGACTATCATGGTAAACTGCAATCCTGAGACAGTATCTACTGACTACGATACTTCAGATAAACTATATTTTGAGCCGCTGACCGTTGAGGACGTCTTGAGTATTTACCAAAAAGAGAAACCTATTGGAGTCATCGTTCAATTTGGTGGACAAACACCACTAAATATTGCCGCTGAACTGGAGAAATTTGGTGTGAAAATTCTAGGTACATCGGTTAACTCGATTGATATTGCCTCTGACCGTGGTCGTTTTAGTCAAATGATGCAGAAATACGGCATTCCAATGCCAGAGTCGGGCACCGCCATAAATCTTGAAGAGGCATTAGTGGTGGCGAAACGTATCGGCTACCCGCTTATCTTACGTCCTTCCTATGTGCTCGGTGGTCGCGGCATGGAAATAATCCACGATGAAGATGAGTTGAAATTGTATGTGACGGCAGCTGTCGGTATCACGCCGGGCCGTCATATCCTCATTGATCGCTTCCTAGAGAACGCTATTGAGGCTGAAGCCGATGCCCTATCTGATGGAAGTGATGTCTTCATTCCGGAAGTTATGGAACATATCGAATATGCCGGTGTTCATTCCGGAGATGCAGCTTGTGCAATTCCATCGGTTACTATAATGAAGAAGCATATCGATACTATTGAAGAATATACGCGGCGTATCGCTAGCGAGCTTAAAGTAACTGGTGTAATGAATATCCAATATGCTATCTGCAAGGATATAGTCTATGTTCTTGAGGCAAACCCGCGTGCCTCCAGAACCGTTCCACTGGTATCTAAAGTGTGCAATATACCTATGGCAAATTTAGCCACGCGCTTGATGATGGGAAAGAAAATAAAGGATTTGAACCTGAAAAAACGGTTAATTTCGCACATTGGAGTTAAAGAAGCTGTATTTCCTTTCAATATGTTTCCGGAAGTCGACCCTGTACTTGGTCCAGAAATGAAATCTACCGGTGAAGTGCTCGGCATCGCTGAATCCTTCGGTCTGGCTTATTGGAAAGCTCAAGAGGCAGTAAACCCGTTGCCGACCAAGGGAACTGTACTGATAACTGTCGCTGAGCGTGATCGTTCCTCTTTAGTAGAAGATAGTAGCCAGACAATTCATTAAAGTGGGCTTCAAGATAAGGGCTACTAAAGGTACACAGGCTTTTTTGGCTAGGTATGGCATCGTTTCTGAACCTATTCTCAAGGAACATGAAGGACGACCTAATATCACTGACGCTATTAAAAATAAAGAGATACAGCTTGTGATAAATACTCCTTCAGGAAAATTGAGTGAGCATGATGATTCTTATCTTCGTAAAGCGGCTATAAAATATAAAGTCCATATATCACGACATTGACAGCTGCTATGGCCGCAGCCAAAGGCATTACTGCTTATTGTGAGGGAAAATCAGCTGTCAAATCCATTCAGCAATACCATGCAGAGCGCTAAGAAATGAGGAAACGAACGTAATCTAGGAAAAAGATGCCATAGAAAGACAGTTTAAGAATTTAATTGACCAGATTCAAATATTAATAACGATTTTACAATTTATTTCTTCAAAATAACGATAAAAATCAGTGGACCGGTGGGGATTTGAACCCTGTACCAAGTGGAGATATCACCCGCGACCTCCCCTTTTTTTATTTTTAATTAAAAATTTTTCAAGTCATAGAATCATAGATGTTATTACAATATAAATAATATTCAATTTGATTCAATTTTCTTATTAAAAAATGCTAACTTACCATAATGTTAAATGAGGAAAAACAAAAATAAGAATAATAAAATATAGGAGAAAAAATGATGAAAATACATAATTTAGAAAAATCTTTTGTTACGGCTATAATTCTAATATTATTTGCAAGCATATTAGTAACTCAAATATCGACTGTCAAATCATTAGAGTTTGAAACGCGTATTCATATTGCTGTCTCTCCAAATCCAATTGGAATTAATCAACAAGTCTCAGTAACTTCAATAATACCCAACGTTCCACCACCACAATTACCAGCTAGTAGACCCAGATATGGCTACTGGAATGATCTAACCTTAACTGTAACTAAACCAGACGGGACAACAGAAACAAAATCGGGATTATCAACTGCTGAAGCTGGAACAGGATATTACCTATACACGCCAACACAAATAGGTGAATACAAGTTCCAGTACAGTTTTCCAGGACAAACAATAGACGTAGGACCAGAAGCCGGAGACTACTACAAACCAAGCGTAAGTCCCATCATTTCTCTTACGGTACAAGAAGAACAATTGGAGTACATTCCAGAAGTGCCTTTGCCAACAGATTACTGGCGAACCCCAATATATGGTGAGAACCGCGATTGGGTGACTATTGCAGGAAACTGGCTCGGCGTAGAAAACTATGCGCCAAGCGCAGATGGCTACAATCCCTATACTCAAGCTCCCAATAGCGGACATATACTTTGGAAAAAACCGGAAATGTTTGGAGGAATAATACAAACAGGTGATGGCCTGGAACCCTGGTCTGGTTATACTGGTAGAAGACCTGATGAGAAATTTCAACCAATAATTATTGGTGGCAGACTATACATGAATGCGCCGGTATTCTATGGAATATATGGTGGATCAACTACTCGTAACGGCTTTAAATGCATTGATTTATTTACTGGTGAAGAAATCTGGAGCAATATTCCTTCAGTTGACAAATATATTACAATGGGTCAGGTAGTCCATCATCAATCTACAGCTCAAGAAGGCATTTTTCCGTATCTGTGGGAAACTTCAGGTTCGGGATGGACAATGTATGATGCTTGGACAGGAGAGTGGGTGCTTGACATTGTAGGCGTTGCTAGTGGCACAAATATTTTTGGACCCAGCGGTGAAATATTGCGTTACTCCCTTGATTCCAGGAATAACATGCTTACTATGTGGAACTCTTCAAAGCTTTTGTTAACTGGTATGAGGGTAATTGGTGTAGCTATTGACTGGGCTCCATCCAAGGGAGTTTACAATTATACAGATGGTATACAGTGGACTGTACCAGTTACAGATGTTGCTGGCAGACCAGGTATTAGATACCTTTCAAGTGATGTTTTGATTGCAAATGTGGAGTTTGGAATAACAGAAACCCAACCATATGTTATCCGACAAGACTGTGCTTACAGTCTAAAGGATAATGAGAAAGGAAGACTGCTTTGGGTTAAAAACAATACAATGTTTGATGACCAAGATGCGATAAACTCGTTTTCAGATGGGGTATACATTTCTTTTGAAAGAGATAAACTTCAATGGTTTGGATACGATGCTTACACTGGTGTTGAAAAGTGGGCTGCTGAACCTTTTGACACAGCTTTTAGTATGTATTCTGGTAGGGATGATAATACCGTTATCGCAGATGGCGTAATTTATAATTGTGGCTATGATGGAATGGTGCGTGCTTTAGATCTTCAGACTGGCGAATTGCTTTGGGAGTGGTTTACTGGAAGTGGCCTTGATAGTCCTTATGGTGGATGGGCTTTGCATGGCGGTTATTCAGGTCCTCGTTTTGCTGACGGTAAAGTCTTTGTTATTAACCAAGAACATACGCCCTTGTCTACTCCTTGGAAGGGAGGAAAAGTTTATGCTATTGACGGTGAAACTGGTGAAGAAGTTTGGAGTATTTCTGGAACCCAAGCTGAAGCCATCCTGCAGCAGTTGCTTACAATGTCTTTGTTTACTTGAATGGTTATGATAGCTGCGTGTATGCTTTTGGAAAAGGACCAAGCGCGACTACTGTGACTGCGCCTAAAATTGAGATTATGGAAGGGCAAACGATCGTGATTGAGGGAACTGTTACTGATCAGTCACCTGGACAACCTGGAACTCGCAGCAATTTCAGATGAAGACCAATCAGCTTGGATGGAGTATTTGCATATGCAAAAACTGATTCCTGCAGACGCGAAAGGTGTTGATGTGTCTCTTGATGTTGTTGATGCTAATGGTAATTTCCGAAACATTGGTACTGCAACATCGGATATTAGCGGAGTGTATAGTTATGCTTGGAAACCTGATATTCCTGGTCAATATACATTGATTGCTACTTTTGCTGGCTCAGAATCTTATGGTAGCTCTTTTGCACAAACTGCATTCTATGTTGAAGAAGCACCTCAACCAACAGCAGCACCAGAAGCTACTCCTGCGCCAATGACTGACACATACCTTGCAGGCTCAACTATTGCAATAATCGCAGCAATTGGAATAGCAGTATTTCTACTACTTCGCAAAAAGTAAACACAAAAAAAAATACTAAATAAAATCTTATCTTCCCCCACTTTTTTCGGGGTAAAAAATCAATATAATAATATTGGAGAATGAAAGGCTGAAAGGGTCTTTGGGTACGTGATCTTTACAAATAGTTGTCGTTAGCTGTTTGTTCACAAAATTCTCCTTTAACATATTTTAGCCCAAGGATCCCAGCAAACACTTCTCTTTACGGTTAATCAGTATTTCATAAAAGTGAACACTTAGACCTTCTGATTAATAGTTTTGCACAGAGTTGGTTGTATACAAAATCATCCCCAAAACACAGTTTTTAGTTCCCTACCCCAATTTTTTATGGAATTATTTCTACATGACCAGTTTGTGTCTGCACACCAGTCCATTTCAGATAGAGGACAAATTTGGACCCCGGACCAGTGATGACAGCACCCGTTTATTTCCCGTAACTTCCCTTTTTTTAATAATGAGTTAATTTTAATTATCTAAAGTCAAGTGCATGAAAAAATATGGCAAGTTTTTTTAACAAATCCAACAATATATAAAGGGCTAAAGAGGTTTTATGCTTGAAAAGGCGATTGTTCTCTTTAGCTATTTGCATATTCTTGTCCGTCAGCATGTTTTCAATTTCCATCAATATTGTAAAGTCAGTTGCTAATGATGGGATTGTTGAGAGTTGATCTAAATGTTCGTGGAACGTTTCTTAGGGCAATGGATGATTGGCCATATTTTGGACCTGGAGATTATGCATATGATGAAAATCTTGAATTACATGTTGGAACTCATACTGATTTTCGGGTTGAAGAACCGACAATTATTGATTTGCAGGCTGAAGGATTCAATGAAGGAGATAATATCTACATCAGTTGGCTTGGTGGAGTTTATCCTGATGGTGCTTGGAACCCATCTAACCCAGGATCAATCGGTTATGGATTACGAGAAAATGATGATATACCTCATGGAGGGCTTCTAGGCCTATTTAGCACAACTTCAACGTTAGATAATAATTTAGATTCTTTAAACACGGGTTCCAGGAGCAATAGATTATGGAGATGATTGTTTTAACTCCTGACACTTGGTGGAAAGATGGAAGGCCAGAATTATCCGAAAAACTCCAGTCAAAAGGAATAGATTGGTATACCAGTTCAATGAAAACAGACATACCCGAAGATTTTAAAATATCTCCTTATACGGGTATGAAAATTGAGGTTCCACGAAATGCCAAATTCCTTTTTCTAAGTTTGATTGATGCGTATTATAGAGATAACTATCGAAAGCCCAAATAGTCTTAGTCGTTACTATTGAGAAAGATACAGATGAGGATGGAATTCCTGACCATTGGGAAATAAATGGTATTGATAATGATAAGGATGGAACAATCGATTTAGATCTTCCTTGGATTGGGTGCTGATTGGGAACATAAAGATATTTTTATTGAATGTGATTGGGGTGGTTCTGGTGGAGTATAATACAGGTGCTTTTGATCAGGCAGTAAATCTATGCTTGTGGATAGCTTCGCTAAAGCTCCAGTAAACAATCCTGATAATGTAAATGGAATCAATCTTCACATTAATATAGCAGTGAAGGAGTTGGTGCATTATCCGGAGGTTATTTCCTGGAATGATTTTACTAATGTAAAAAACTCATTATTTTGGAAATCCAGATGAACGTCTGAATCAGCGATAATAAAAGCTAAAAAAGTTAGTATTTCATTATTGTCTTGTTGCTAATAAACAAGTAGGAAATGTGAAGTGGAAGGGGGGAATGGCCTGGAAACGATTTTCTAATTACACTTGGATTCGTGACCTGAGGAAAACATGATCTAGCCAGCAACTTTTATGCATGAACTTGGACACAATCTTGGTTTAGCATCATGGAGGAGAATGAAGCCCTAAACTATAAACCCAATTACATCAGCGTTATGAATTACAGGTTCCAATTGGACTCGCTATGGAACTGGTAGACCTTTAGACTTCTCAAGTAGGAAATCACAATCCATTAGTTGAATCAAACCTTAATGAGAGCTAGTGGAATTGGTGAAGCAATAAAAACCGTGTGGAGGTTGACTAATGGAAGCGTTGCTATAAGTGATGGAAATTTGCTATATGACTGGAACGTTGATGGAAATATTACAGCTAACGTTCAAATGAACTTGAACTAATTTTCCTCAAGAAGCCAAATGGTAATGATGATGAAACATTAAGAGACTATGATGATTGGGAAAATTTGATTTTATCGTTTTCAGAGGTACTTCAACTTTTGCATCAGGGGCTCAACGAAGATTACCATACAGAATTAACTTTGGAAGAAATTGAAGCAATGAAAGAAGAAGCAAAAAACATCATTGAGGTCCCTATTCCTGAATCATATAATCCTGATGAAGAAAAGAAAAGCATTGAGATTGATCTCTCGTCGCGTGGAACCTTTTTACGGGCTGAACCATTTCAAGGTTCACCCTCAGGAGGTTCAGCTGTTGAAGACCCTGCAATCGTAAATTTAATAGAAGAAGGTTTTGAGGAAGGGGATTCAATCACCATTAGCTATTCAGGCCAATACCATTATCGTGCATTCTGGGACAATGGTGAATTAGCAGAAACATATACTGCAGAAGAGATACCGTTACTTGGTCTTTTCAGCGCCTCAGAAGATTTGAATCCAATTGATACATCTTAATCGAGTTCCTGGGGCAATTGATTATGGAGAAGATATAATCACTGATCCTACATATTTTAAGCATTTTCAAACTGACATTCCTGAGGATTTTAAGATAGAACCCCACACAGGAGCTATAATGAAAATTCCGGAAGCCGCAAAATACCTTTTTCTTTGCATATACGATGGTTTCTATCCTGACGATGTTGGCGATATAAGAATATCAATACAAATAAACCATTCATCGGCTTTTCCCTTCGAATTAATAATAATACTTGCTATTGCTCTTTGTTTAGTTATACTACTCATATTGATTCTGAATAAAAGAAAAAAGAAGAAGGACCAAAAAACACTGATACATGGCGACGCAATTACTCAAAACAACGCAAAAGAATAGTCATTCAACTTAAGAATACAAGACTACGACCAAATAACATTCCACACATTTAGACATTGGAAAGGCACAATGGAATATCATAAAACAAAAGACATTCTACATGTTAAAGAAATCCTTGGCCATAAATCAATTAATAATACGATTCTCTACACTCAACTTGTAACAATACAAACAATGACGATTTTACTGCACGAATTGCTCACTCAGAAAAAGAAGCCTGCGAACTAATAGAAGCAGGTTTTGAATATGTCTTCGATTTCGAAGATAAACAAATGTATTCGCAAAACGAAAATAACAAACCAAATAAACACTCAAGAGGACCGGTGTTCGTTCCAGTGGACCGGTGGGGATTTGAACCCCAGACCTCCTGAGTGCAAGTCAGGCGTTCGTACCAGCTGAACTACCGGCCCAAAAGAGAGGATTATTAGATTGCTGTAAAGGATTTGGATTATTTAGGTTTTTTCCGTTTAGGATTACTTAAAAAAATAATAAAAAAAATATTGAATGAAAAAAATTCATTCTCAAATTATATGCTTAATATCGCCTTCTAGGTGGTCGTTTTTTTGCAAAGCATTCTCGGCAATATACTGGTCTATCTGGATCAGGTTTAAATGGAACTTGACATTCCTGATTACATTCAGAACATGTTGCCTTGTGCAGCTCTCGATCAGACATTAACTATTTCATCTCCTTATTACTTATTACACGCGTAAAACTGGTTTTTACACGATGCACCTAAGGATTCACAGAAGGATATAAGAATTGCCTTTAGAAGCACCTAATCTATCTAATCGTATTTACGCAATAATTCTTTTGATTAATCTTGTACCTAAACAAAACAGAATAAAAATATCTAAAAAATAACTAACTAAGTGAATCTAAAATGTGAATTCACTAAATTCAGTTATTTAATTACCAAAACTAATTAAGTCTCAATTATTCAGCTTTGAACCATTAATCGTGGATTAAATTCAAAGACATTCTTGTCTGCAATGAGTTCTGAGGTAAAAATAACCAGTCGATTAAATTCTGTATCGTTAAGAACGTTATATGCATTTGAGAGAATATTTAAACTAAACTCTTTAAACACTAAATCAGCACAACTTTTTTTCGCATCCTCTATTAGTTCTTTGCAGGCATTTAGGATTTGTATAGTCAAACTATTTCACCATGAATAACAAGCCTCTATCTAGAGAATTAAAACACTTATGAATTCAAAATATAAATTGAAAATCAGTAATTAAACTAAAAAATAATAAAAGAGAATAAAAAAGAGGAAAAGTTTGAAAAACTTATGTGGTTCTAGTTTGAGAATAACGTGAAAGGTACCCTTTGGTTACACGTGGAGGTTTTGGCTTCCAAGTTTCCAATCTTTTGCCAATCTCTTGAGCAGTTAGTTCCAATTTCAATACTCTGTTAGGTATGTCAATAGTTATTATATCACCATCCTTGACTATAGCAATTGGTCCACCTTCAGCAGCTTCAGGTTCAACATGTCCAATACAAGGACCTCTTGTAGCACCAGAAAAACGACCATCAGTGATTAAAGCAACACTTTCACTTAATCCCATTCCACTAATAGTTGCAGTAGGAACAAGCATTTCCGGCATACCAGGACCTCCTTTTGGACCCTCATATCTAATTACAATAACATCTCCAGGTTGGATCTCTCGATTTTTCATAGCCAATACAGAATCTTTCTCTGAATCAAAGACTCTCGCTGGACCAGTATGTTTTAGCATATTTTCTGACACAGCAATGGTTTTCACGACAGCGCCTCTTGGAGCCATATTCCCTGTTAATATTGCGATTCCACCAGCTTTGTGTACAGGGTTATCTAATGATCTTATTACCTTAGAGTTAGAGATTTTAGCGTTTTTTAAGTTCTCTCTAATCGAAAGACCGGAAACTGTATCTTCATCCAAGGATAAAAGGGGAGCAAGCTCGTTCATCAGAGCAGGTAATCCTCCTGCAGTATCTAAATCTTCAATATCATAAGGGCCACTGGGAACCATACTACACAGATGAGGAACACGTCTACTAATCTTATCAAAAATACTCAAAGGTAAAGACAAGCCTGCTTCGTTGGCTATTGAAGAAAGATGTAAGACTGAATTAGTTGATCCCCCCAAAGCCATGTCAACAGAAATAGCGTTTTCAAAACTCTTCATGGTCAATATTTGAGAGGGTTTAAAATTTTTATGCACAAGTTCTACAATTTTGATCCCAGTATCTTTCGCTATTCTCATTTTTTTTGCACTGCGAGCCAAAGCTGTAGAACAATATGGTAATGACATACCAACAGCTTCAGTTAAACAAGCCATCGTATTAGCAGTAAACATACCATTACAAGATCCACAACCAGGACAAGCTACATCTTCTAAATCATGTAATTCTTGTGGAGTCATTTTTTTAGCAAAAACTCTCCCCATACCCTCAAAAACGTTAGAAACCCCGACTTTCTTACCCTTAAACATACCCGATTTCATCGCACCACCAGTAACCATGATAGCCGGTATATCTAGTCTTGCAGCGGCCATCAACATGCCTGGGGTAATTTTATCACAATTGGATATCATAACTAAACCATCTAGCCTATGAGCTTGAACCATAACTTCAACTGAGTCGGCTATCAATTCACGAGATGGCAGTGAATAACGCATTCCTTCATGACCCATAGCTATGCCATCACAAACACCAATTGTATTAAACTCAAAAGGTGTTGCTCCAGCTGTTGCAATACCTTCTTTTACTGATTCAGCGATATCGTTTAAATGTAAATGACCAGGAACAATAGAATTATAACTATTAGCTATGCCAATGAAAGGTTTAGCTATATCTTTATCAGATAATCCTAGGGCTTTTAATAGAGCTCTATGTGGCGCTCTTTCTACACCTGTTTTTATTTCGTCACTTCTCATCCTTTAAAGCTCCCAACACTGTAAGAAACCAAAAATTTTATATTTAAGCATGCCGCTCTGAAAGAAATCTCTGTGAGTGAAGTAAAATGGGGAATCACTTTATTTAATCGCTTTCCAGATAAGATAAGAGTTTTTGATACTACGCTTAGGGATGGCGAACAAACTCCAGGCGTATCCTTAACACCAGAAAATAAATTAAGAATTGCTCAAAAACTAGACGAACTCGGTGTTGACGTAATTGAAGCTGGATTTGCAGCAGTTTCACAAGGTGAAATGGAAGCAGTTAAACTTATTGCTCAGCAAAATCTAAAAGCTGAAATCTGCAGTGCAGCAAGAGGCACTAAAGGAGATATTAACGCAGTCACAAAAAGCAACGCGGACAGCATTCATCTCATTATACCTACTTCAGACTTACACTTAAAATACAAGATAAAAAAAACCCGAGAAGAAATTCTAAAAATTACTGAAGAAAGGGTAGAACAGGCTAAAAAACAGGGGCTAATTGTAGAATTATCAGCAGAAGACGCAACAAGAACAGATATTAATTTTCTAAAAAAAGTCTTCGCTACAGGAATTGCCGCAGGAGCGGATAGAGTAGTAGCATGTGATACCGTTGGCATATTAACTCCTGAAAAAGCGTTTGACTTATTTTCTAACTTGAGAGATTCACTTAAGGTTCCAGTTGTAAGTGTCCACTGTCATAATGATTTTGGAATGGCAGTTGCCAATTCAATTGCTGCCTTAAGGGCGGGAGCAAATCAATTTCACGCAACAATAAATGGTCTAGGTGAAAGAGCTGGAAACGCCTCCTTAGAAGAGATTGTTATTGCCCTTAAATCATTATATAAAAAAGATTTAGAAATAAAAACTGGACTATTATACAGTACCTCTCAACTGGTTTCCAGATTAACAGGATTATATGTTCAACCAAACAAAGCTGTTGTAGGTGAAAACGCTTTTACACACGAATCAGGTATTCACACTCAAGGATTATTGGCCAATCCGTTAACTTACGAGCCTATAGCACCAGAACTAGTTGGTGGAACCAGACGCATATCCCCAGGAAAACATTCAGGATCAGCTGGAATAAAAGATTCACTAGGAAAAATGGGATTAGAACCTACAAAAGAACAAATAAAAGAGATAAGTCTTAGGATAAAAAATGTAGGTGACAAAGGTAAAATAGTAATGGACGCAGACTTATTGGCAATTACAGAAACTGTAATGGGTTTAAACAAAATAAAACCTATACAACTTAAAGAAATTACTGTTGTAAGCGGAGATAAAGTAACACCTACTGCTTCAGTACGGTTAAGGTTAAATAAGAAAGAGGTTTGTGGAGCAGCCTTTGGAGTGGGTCCAGTTGACGCTGCAATAAATGCTGTAAAAGCGGCTATAATTGAAACAGAACCTATCCATCTAGAAAAATACCATGTGAAAGCAATAACAGGTGGAACAGATGCGATGGTAGAAGTTGTGGTTAGCATGCGCAAAGGCAATCGAAAAGCAACAGCGATGGGTGTTCGAGAAGATATTGTAATGGCCAGCATTGAAGCAGTAATTAGTGGAATTAATGTACTTACAACTTTTTACAATTCGGAATAAAAAGTTCAAAAACCACAAACTTTTTAAAGTAACGAGGGAAGAAGAATACGAAAAGTGAGATTTTACGGAGATAATACAGTGAGGGATCGTATTCTCAAAGACGCATGTTTTCTTCAAATCAATTAACCATAAACTTATTTTACTAATAGGATTCACTATTATGTCCAAAAAATAGTTTCACAATAACATTTTGGAAACAAGAGGAAATAAAAAATGACGGAAATGTCGGGCGCAAAAGCGTTAATAAAAGCCCTTGAAAAACAAAAAGTAGAAGTAATATTCGGTATACTCGGAGGAGCAGTACTTCCAATATATGATCATATCTGTAATTCAAAAATAAGACATATTCTTTGCAGACATGAACAAGGTGCAGCTCATGCAGCCGAAGGTTATGCTAGAGCCAGCGGAAAACCTGGTGTATGTTTAGCCACCTCAGGACCTGGAGCTACTAACTTAGTGACAGGAATTGCAAACGCGTATATGGATTCAGCCCCCATAATCGCAATAACAGGGCAAGTTCCAACAACGAGTGCAAACACAACATATATGATTGGCAGGGATTCTTTTCAAGAAGCAGATATAGTTGGTATCACAACTCCAATCACAAAATACAATTATCAATTAAAATCAGCTGCTGAAATTCCAGAAACTGTAAAAAACGCGTTTCATATCGCTACAACAGGCAGACCAGGCCCAGTTCTAATCGATATACCTAAAAACCTTCAAACCGAAGTTGCTGAAATGAATTTTTCAGATAAAATAAGAATAAAAGGATACAAGCCCAGTTCCAAACCCCATCCTTTACAAATCAAAAAAGCAGTAAAAATGTTAACTAAAGCTAAAAAACCAGTTATTCTTTCTGGAGGAGGAGTAATAATAAGCAACGCATCTCATGAGCTTCTAAAAATTGCAGAAATGCTACTAGCTCCAGTAGCTACTTCATTTATGGGAAAGGGATCCTTCCCTGAAAATCATCCACTTTCAATTGGAAGCATAGGAATGCATGGAAACCCTGTTGCGAATAAATTGGTATGTGAAGCAGATGTTCTATTGGCTGTCGGAACAAGATTTGGAGACAGAGCAACGGGAACAATTGACACATTCTGTTCAAAAGCAAAAAAAATACACATAGATATTGATGCAGCAGAAATTGGAAAAAATATTGAGGTAGATGTACCCATTGTTGCAGATGCAAAAAAAGCTCTAAAAGAACTTAACATTAGGATATCAAAACAATTGAAAACCAGGGAGGAAACTCCATGGAGAAATCTAGTTAAAGAAACAAAACAAGAACTTAATCCACCTCCTAATGAGAATGACAATAGTCTAAAACCAAAAACTTTATTGTATGAGCTAAGAAAAATTTTGCCAAAAGATGCAATAATCACAACAGAGGTTGGTCAAAATCAAATGTGGTCAGCACTATATTTTAATTCATTAAAACCAAGAACTTTCATAAGTTCTGGCGGATTGGGAACAATGGGTTTTGGATTCCCTGCTGCATTAGGGGCTAAAGTTGCATATCCAAATAAATCCGTGGTGGATATTGCCGGAGATGGAAGTTTTAGAATGACAGAACAAGAACTTGCAACATCAGTTACAGAAGATATTCCAGTAATTGTCATAGTTTTGAATAATTCAGTGCTAGGTATGGTAGCTCAATGGCAAAGATTATTTTTCAAAAAAAGATATTCCGCAATAAAACTAGGAAGTAGTCCAGATTTTGTTAAACTCGCTGAGGCTTATGGAGCACAAGGTCTAAGAGCAGAATCTTTAAAAGAAGTTTCAGATGCAGTTAAAAAAGCCCTGAAAAGCGATGTTACTACAGTTATTGATGTACCAATATCATCAGAAGAAGATGTGGCACCAATGGTTCTACCAGGATGCGGAATAAACGAGGAAGTAGGTGAATATTAATGGAAACTTCAAGCACAAAAGTAATTGCAGCCATAGTAGAGAACAAACCAGGAGTACTCCATTGTATTGCCAACATGTTCAGAAGAAGAGGATTTAACATTGAAAGCATTACAGTAGGACACACCGAGAAAAAGGGATTAGCCAGAATGACAATAACCCTAAGCGGTGATGACAAGACCATAGAACAAGTAGTTAAACAAATGAACAAACTTATCGACGTTATCAAAGTGAATTACTTAGAAAAAGAAAATATGGTCGCAAGAGAACTAGCTCTTGTTAAAGTAAAAGTAGTTGATTCCAAAACTAGATCAGATGCTATTAATTGTGTAGAAGTTTTTAGAGGTCGAGTAGTCGATGTATCACCAGAATCTTTAACAATTGAAATAACTGGCACCTCCGATAAAATAGACGCATTTCTAAACTTGATGAGAACATATGGAATAAAGGAGTTAGCCAGAACTGGCTTAACTGCCCTCTCTCGGGGAGCAAAATCTATCAGAGTTGACGAATAAAAACACTGAACCATGTGGAAAGGCTTAACTCTTTGTCAATCGAAGTTGAGCAATATAGATCAATCTCATCAAATTGAAATTGAATATCTCAAACGGAGGTATGAAAAATAAACATTACAGAAAAAATCTTAGCAAAATCAGCCGGATTAAAAAATGTTAAACCCGGCGATATAATAGATAGCAATGTAGACATCTTAATGATACATGATCTAACTGGACCACTAGCCGTCAAATCTTTTGAGAAAATTGGCATTAAAAGAGTATGGAATAACCAAAAAATCATTGTGGTATTAGATCATCAAGTGCCAGCAGAATCCATCAAAGCAGCAGAACTACATAAAACTATGCGAAGTTTTGCTAAAAATCAGAAGTTAAAAATTTATGATGTGGGAAAAGGTGGGATTTGCCACCAAGTATTACCAGAAAATGGTCACGTGCTTCCTGGAAGAATTATTTTAGGAGCTGATTCGCACACATGTACTCACGGTGCATTTGGAGCTTTTGCTACAGGGATAGGTTCAACTGAAGCAGCAGCAGTTATGGCTACTGGCAAAATTTGGTTGAAAGTACCAAAGACCATTAAAATTAATGTGAAAGGCAAATTCAAAAAATTCGTTACACCCAAAGATCTAATATTATTCATAGTTGGAAAAATCGGTGCAGGTGGTGCAATATATAATAGCATCGAATTCGCAGGTCCAACAATTGCAACAATGAGTATGGCAGGAAGAATGACCTTATGCAATATGGCTGTAGAGATGGGAGCAAAAAATGGAATCATCGAACCAGACAAAACAACTGAAAAGTTTTTAGAGGGAAGAACAAAACAAACCGAAAAAGCATTTGAAATCTTCAGAAGTGACATAGATACTCCTTACGAAAAGATAGTAAATATTGATGTCACAGATCTAGAGCCACAAATTGCCTGTTCACCATCAGTAGATAACATAAAAGGTATTTCACAAGTCGAAGATATTCAAATTAATCAAGCTTTTATCGGCTCATGTACTAATGGAAGAATAGAGGATTTACGGATAGCAGCTAAAATCCTAAAAGGCAAAAGAGTAAAAGATGATGTAAGAACTCTTGTAATTCCAGCTTCACAAGAGGTCTATTCACAAGCATTAACAGAGGGATTAGTAGAAATATTCACAGACTCTGGAGCTTTTGTATGTGGTGCAACATGTGGTCCTTGTTTAGGTGGTCACATAGGTTTATTGGCCAAAGGTGAGGTTTGCGTTAGCACTTCCAATCGAAATTTCATTGGCAGAATGGGGAGTAAAGAAGCTAAAGTCTATTTAGCCTCTCCAGCGACTGTTGCAGCATCCGCTATAACAGGCAAAATAAGTGATCCGCAAAAAGTGGAGGTTTAAAAAAATGAAAATCAATGGAAGCGTAATAAAATTCGGAAATGATATTAATACAGATGTTATCCTACCTGGAAAATATCTAGTTCTAGTTGAACCTAAAGAATTAGCAAAACACGCTATGGCTGGATTGGACCCACAATTTCCAGAAAAAGCTAAAAAAGGCGTTATTGTAGTTGGTGGAAAAAACTTTGGTTGCGGATCAAGTAGAGAACAAGCCCCAATTGCCTTAAAGTATTCAGGTGTAAAATGTGTATTAGCCGATAGTTTTGCTAGAATATTCTTTCGAAACGCAATAAATATCGGATTACCCGTAATTGAATGTGAAAGCATATCAAAACTAGTTAACAATAATGATAACCTAAGCATAGATATTAATCAAGGAAAAATCCAGAATATTACAAAAGATAAAAATCTTCAAGTAAACAAGCTTCCACCATTCATCATTAAAATTCTAAATGATGGGGGATTAATAGAGAATTTACTAAAGGAGAATAAACAAAAATGAACGAGTATAAAATATCGGTGATATCCGGAGATGGAATAGGTCCTGAATTGACTGACGCCACCATGGAAGTATTGAATTCAGCACAAAAGAAATTTGACATAAAATTAAACATTATTGAAACAGAAGCTGGAGATATCTGTCTAAGGAAAAGAGGAGTTCCTTTACCTGAGAGTAGTGTACAAAAAATCAAGGAATCTCACGCATGTTTAAAGGGACCTGTAGGAGAAACAGCCGCAGACGTAATAGTGAAACTCAGATTGATGTTTGATTTGTATGCTAATCTAAGACCAATTAAGACATATCCCACAATAATTCCTACTCAGCCTAATATTAACATGATATTTGTCAGAGAGAACACTGAAGATGTGTATAAAGGTCAAGAATTTTCAATTGGAAAAGATACTACCGTATGTCTCAGGGTTATAACAAGAAAAAATTGTGAGCGTATAGCCAAAAAGGCTTTTGAAATTGCTAGTAAAAGGAATAATAAAAAAAAGGTCACTGCAATACATAAAGCAAATGTCATGCGAGTAACTGATGGTTTATTTGCTTCTGTCTGCAGAGAAACTGCAAAACAATATCCAGAAATTAGTTTTAATGAATTGTATGTCGACGCTGCAGCCATGAGATTAATAAAAGAACCACAAAAATTCGATGTACTAGTAACTCCGAACATGTTTGGAGATATCTTATCCGATGAGGCAGCTCAACTTATAGGAGGATTAGGAATGGCTCCTGGTGCAAATATTGGTGACAACTTTGCATTGTTTGAACCTATTCACGGTTCAGCTCCTAACAGAGCGGGAAAGCAAACTGCAAACCCAATTTCGATGATCTTATCAGCCAAAATGATGTTAGATTGGTTAGGCGAAAAATATAATGATCAAAAGTGTATTGACGCAGCTACAGCAATAGAAAATGGCGTTGTAAGAACACTTCGTAAAGGACCAACTATTCCAGATTTAGGTGGAAAAACCACAACAATAGGAATGGCAAGAGGCATAGCTAATGCCTTAACCTTAGAAGTTGGTTAAAAAAATATGAGTAATAAAAATGCAAAATATATTCGAATTTTTGACACAACACTACGTGATGGAGAGCAAACTCCTGGTGTATCATTAACTTTTGAAGATAAAATTGAGATAGCTCATCAACTAAATAATCTGGGAGTAGACGTAATCGAAGCAGGTTCACCCATGTCATCTGATGGTGAAATGAAAGTTGTCAAGGCAATAGCAAATGAAGGATTAAAAAGCGAAGTATGTGCTTTAGCACGAGCCACAAAAGGAGATATTGATAAAGCAATTGACTGCGATGTTGATTTAATTCACATGTTTATCCCAACATCTCCAGTTCAAATGAAGTATGCAGTAAATTTAAGTTCAGATCAGGTTTTATCCGCGACGGTAAACATGATTGAGTATATTAAAAAACATGGATTAAAATGCGAATTTTCGCCTATGGATGCTACAAGATCTGAGATGCCATTTCTAAAACAAATATGTCAAGCTGCTGAGAAATCAGGTGCTGATATGATTAACATCCCAGATACTGTGGGCATAATGATACCTAAAAACATGAGCAAGTTTATTCAAGAACTCAAATCAGCAGTAAAAGTTCCTATTAGTGTACATTGTCATGATGATTTCGGAATGGCGGTTGCAAACTCTTTGGCAGCAGTTGAGACTGGAGCTACTCAAATTCATTGTACAATTAATGGTTTAGGGGAAAGAGCTGGAAATGCTTCCTTAGAAGAAATAGTTATGGCATTACATATGATTTACAAAATGAAAACAAAAATCAACTCAAGATTACTCTACAGTACATCCAGAGTTGTCTCCACTTTAACAGGGTTATTTGTTCAAGCTAACAAAGCAATTGTCGGGCAGAACGCTTTTGCACATGAATCTGGAATTCACACACGCGGTGTTACGGTCAAACCCTTGACATTTGAACCTATAAAACCCGAACTAGTTGGTCGAAAAAGAAAACTAGTTGCGGGAAAATTAGCTGGAACAAGCGGCATTAAAACAGAACTAGAAGAAATTGGAATAAAACCAACCGAAAAACAACTTAATAAAATTGTAAAAAGAATCAAAGATTTAGGTGACAAAGGAAAAATGGTCACAGACGCTGATCTAATAGCCATTACTTCAGCAGTAATCGGAGAAGTGATTGCTGAAGAAAAGATAGTTGATCTTTGCGATTTAGCAGTTATGACAGGTATTAAAGTGATTCCAACAGCTTCTGTAAGACTAGTTTTAGATGGAATCGAGTATAAAGCAGCTGAAACAGGCGTAGGGCCAGTAGATGCAGTGTTAAAAGCTATCCAAAAATTAACTCGAAATCTAGTAAAAATAAGTTTAAACGAGTACAGATTGGAAGCTATAACTGGTGGCTCAAACGCAGTTGCTGAAGTTGTAATAAAAGTAGAGGACGAAAAAGGAAACATAATATCAGCTCGAGCAGCCAGAGAAGATATAGTAATGGCTAGCGTCGAAGCAATGATAAATGGAATAAACAAGTGTTTAATAAAAAATCGAAAACAGGTAAATAAAAAGTGAAAATAGCCTTTCAAGGAGAAAGAGGTGCCTATAGCGAAAACGCCATTTACACCTTTTTTGGTGAAAATGTAAAAGTTAAACCTTGCAGAGATTTAAGAGAAGTTTTTGAAAGCGTTAACAAACAAGAATCAGAGTTTGGAGTTGTACCAATAGAAAACTCATTAGAAGGAAGTGTAAACCAAACCTACGATCTTTTTCTAACACACGATCTAAAGGTTAAAGGAGAAATAATAATTAGAATTTCACATTGTCTAATAGCAAATCCAGGCATACCCATAGAGTCAGTGAAAACAGTTTATTCTCACCCTCAAGCACTAGCACAAAGTCGCAAATTCCTTGAAAAAAGCAAATTTAACTTAATTCCTACTTATGACACAGCAGGCAGCGTAAAAATGCTTAAAGAAAAAGCAATTAAAAATGCAGCAGCCATAGCTAGCGAAAAAGCAGCTGAAATATACCACATGTCCATTCTTGCTAGAGAAATAGAAGATAATCAAACTAACCATACTCGTTTCTTTGTTATATCCAAAGAAGATTCCCCGAAAACAAGAGAGGATAAGACGTCAATAATTTTTTCAGCATCACATACTCCAGGTGCACTATATTCTACTTTAGAAGAGTTTGCCAAAAGGAGTATCAACCTCACTAAAATTGAATCAAGACCAACAAAACAAAAACCATGGGAATATAATTTTTATTTAGATTTTGAGGGTCATAGAGTCGAACAAAGATGTAGAGAAGTTCTTAAGATTTTAGAAAAAAAGATGACTTTCCTTAAGATTTTAGGATCATACCCTAGAGCATCTCAAAATTCAGTTTAAGTTTCCGATGATTCCAACATTTTGTACATTGATTTATAAGAACTATCATAATTTGTGTTTGTTATTTTTAGTTTAGATTTCAATTGATTCATTTTAGCTGTAATCGCAATTAAATCCTTTTTCTTTATCAATTCTAACCACTCGGAAGCCTTTTCAATAAATAAGCTTTCCAGTTCAATAATTTCAGGAAGATTTGATTGAAGACTATTAAATAACTCAGGTTCTTCTAAAGTCGCAACCTCTGCTAAAGTGAATAACATCCTAAAAGTAGTACCAGCAACGTTTTTGGTTTCAGAATAGCTCTTCTGGTCAAGAAGAGTATCACAAGCCACTAAACCTAAGAAGTGAGGAATACCTAAAACAACAGACATCAACTTGTCATGTTTTTTTGGTGACATAATAAAAATGCGCACATTTTTTTTTTCTAAACATTTTTTTACAGATTCAGCAAAATCTGTTTCTTCACTATTTGTTGGAGTCAAAACTATTGTTTTATTTTTTATACTAGTACTTCCAGGTCCAAACACAGGATGCATACCTAGAATCAGATTTTTACTAAAATATTTGTGCATGATGTTTACAGGATATTCCTTGATAGAACAAATGTCAAGAATTATTTGATCTTTATTTATTTGATCGCTAATAGTTTTTGCAACTTTTTCAAACGCATCTATTGATACGCAAATTAGAATATTATCGGCACCTGTAACTGCTTTTTTAAAAGAGGCAGTTTCAAAATCTAATTCTTTTCCTATCCGCACTAGTTTTTTTTTATTTCTGGAAGCTAGTACGACAGAATACCCTTCGTCACGAAAAAATTTGGCGAACCACACACCCATTTTTCCAGCGCCAATAATTGCTACTCTCATTCATCCAATGCCTCGCAGATCTTAAAGAGGGCAACTTTCAAATCAATTTCTGGAGCGGTTAAAGAGATTCTAAAGTGTTCTCTGTAATCACCAAACGATGTACCAGGAGCGACAGCTACGCCTTTATCAAGAATATCCATTGCAAATTTTTCTGAATCCAATCCTTTCCGTCGAGGAAAAACGTAAAATGGAGCATCAGGATTTGAAAATTCCAATTTTGCATCAGAGAGTATTTCAGAGGCCATTTTAGCTCTATTAAAATAAACATCCCTAATCTCACTTGTTAGTTTATTACGAATTTCCAACGCTTTTAATGCAGCATCTTGAATAAAAACAGGAACGTTTGAAAATGTTATCTGGTTCAATTTACCAATTTTAGTTATTAACTCTTTATTCGCAACCACATATCCAATACGCCAACCAGTCATTGTGAACATCTTAGAAAAACCAGTAACCAGTATGTTACTACTATCATAATCCAAAATGCTCTTGGTTTTAACAAAACTAATCTTAGAATAAACTTCATCAGATAAAATCTGTATTTTCCTATCGGCAGCTATCTTAACAATTCCATCAACAATTTTCTGGTCCATAACTTTGCTTGTTGGATTACATGGATTATTTAATATTATCATTCGGGTATCATCATCGATAAGCTCTTCAAAAGCCTCCAGATCTACTTGCCAGTTAGAAGCAAGATCTGTCTTGCATAGTCTTGCTTCAACACCAAGAGTTTTTGCTATTAATCCATAAGCAGTCCAGTAAGGTGTAGGAATAACAACATTGCCACCATCTTTTAACAACAAATACATAGTAGAAAAAATACCCCATTTGGAACCAGGAGTAATCACAACATTATCAGCTGGAACCCCATGAATTTTTCCAAGCTGACTTCGCAGAATTTGTTCACCAAACCCAGAAGAATATTTTGTTCTACCATTTTTAATTGCTTTACAAGCCGCTTCAACTATCTCATTAGGAGTGGCAAGGTCAGGGTCACCAATATTTAATTTTGTAATCTTTTTTCCTTGATTCTGAAGTTGAATTGCCTTCTCATTAATTTCATATAACAAACCTGATCACCTTCAAATGATATATTATTGAAATAGATTCTTTTAACTTTGCACTGCACTGCACATATTAACTATTTGGTGAAAAATTGCAACAACTTCTTTGGAATTAAGGTCAAGATCTGCTGATTGACTCTTAGCGTTTTCAAAAACACAATTTTCTCTAAAACTATCATATACAGCCATATTATGATCTTTTTTTAGAAGACCAATTGCTCTACAAACTGTTACCCTTTTTTTTAATAGCTGTAAAATTTTCTTGTCAACCTCGTCTATTTGTTCTCTTAATTGGTTTATTTTCTCCACTTCAGTTATTCTCCTTTAAGATCTTTGGAAGAACACCAGCACGAATCAAATGATCAGTTAATACAATCGAAACAGCAGCTTCCACAACTGGAACTGCTTTAGGGACAACACAAGGATCATGTCTACCTGAGATCTTTATTTTTGTGTCCTTCATGGTTTTCAAATTTACTGTATGCTGTTCTTTTCCAATAGAGGGAGTGGGCTTAAAAGCAACACTGAGAATAATTGGCATTCCTGAAGATAACCCGCCCAAAATTCCTCCTGCATTGTTAGATGTAGTTACTACTTCACCATTGCTAAGGGCATATTCATCATTATTGGTTGAACCAGAAATCATAGTAGCTCTCAAAACCCAATCCAAAATCAACTCCTTTAACAGCGGGAATCGCAAATAGCATTTTAGAAAGATCAGAATCCAGAGAATCAAAAATTGGATCACCAAGACCAACTGGAACGTTTAAAGATACACATTCTACAATACCACCAAGACTGTCTCCTTCACTTCTAGCGTTAATAATTGATTTTTCCATCAGTTTTGCGCAAGCTATATCTGGACAACGTACAGCTGTCTCGTACCTGAATTTTCTTAATTCTTCAAAACTCATAGCTTTTTCTAATTCTATTTTTCCAATTGACTTTGTAAACGCTAAAACTTCAATATCAAACAGAGCTAACAATTTTTTAGCTATCGTACCAGCCATTATTATTGATACGGTTCCTCTTCCTGAAAAGCGACCTCCACCACGATAATCATTAAAACCACCATATCTAATACGAGCAGGATAATCAGAATGACCAGGTCTTGGAAGATCTTTAATTGACATATAATCACTTGATTTGATTTCTTTATTTTCTACAAATAAACAAATAGGAGCTCCTGTTGTAATATCGTTAAATACACCTGAAGAAATTTTAACAGAATCTTTTTCAATTCTTCCGGAAACTAATTCAGGTTGTGATGGAATTCTTTTACCAAGTTCTGAGTCAATTTCGCTTTCAGTCAAGGATAACCCAGCTGGACAACCATCAACTATTACGCCTATACAATCACCGTGGCTTTCACCAAAACTAGTGATGATAAAGTTTTTACCTATCGAATTTCCTACCAACTACATCAACTCCTATTTTTCGCAAATCATTAAAAAATTCTGGATAAGATTTTCTCACACATTCAGAATTCTGAATTGTTGTTTGACCAGTAGCCCTTAAAGCAGCAACAGCACATGCCATTGCAATTCTATGATCATTATGAGGATCAATAATAGCCCCATTTAAGAAATCTGAACCCTGAATAGTCAGACTAGTTTCGTCCATCGAGATCTTTGCTCCCATTTTTCTCAGTTCAAGATAAAGTGACAATAATCTATCTGACTCCTTATACCTTAATCTATTAGCATCATGTATTTTAGAAATCCCATTGGCAAAGCAAGCTAAAGTGGCACAAATAGGAACAAGATCAGGAATATCTCTAGCATCTATGTCAATTGGTTGTAACAAATCATCACTACCTTCAATTTCTACCTGATCTTTTGACACTTTTATGGTTACACCCATTTGTTTCAGAATCTTCAAAATAGCTTTATCACCCTGCAAAGTTGCAGAATCCAAATTTTGGATAATCACTTTTGAATTAGTTATTGAGGCTGCTACCAACAAAAATGCCGCAGATGAAAAATCTCCAGGTACTTTATGATCGTGTTTGTGGTAACTCTGATTTGACTGAATATTCAATTGATTAAAATCATCTGAAATTGAAAATAATATTCCATGATATTCAAGAACTTCTCGAGTCATTTTAACATAACTTTTTGATTCAAGAGGTGTAGTAAGATTGATAATAGTATCTAAATGAGCTAAAGGACAAGCAAACATTAATCCAGATACAAACTGGGAACTAACATCTCCCCGAATTGAAGTTTCACCCCCCTTAATTCCGCCTCCATGAACTAAAATCCCTGATTTATTTTCGATTTGTCTAGGTTCGGTTTGTACTCCCAAATCTTCAAGACTTTGAAGTAAAGGAGATATTGGTCTTTTTTCTAGTGATTTTCCAAAAGTCAATATTGAGGATCCAGCAGCTAGACCAGCCACAGGCAAAATAAATCTAAGAGTAGCACCAGATTCACCACAATCAATTGGTTTTGATTGACTTTTAATAGGTAGTGATCCATCTACAATCCAAAAATTATTTTTTATTGTAATTTCTGCACCTAAACTTTTAACAGCTCTACAAGTAGCCTCCGTATCTTCTGAAAGTAATGGTCCAGAAATAATTGATCTTCCATGTGAAAGCGCAGAAGCTATAAGCATTCTTTGTGTGTAAGCCTTTGAAGGAGGAGCACTAACAACGCCACTGAGGTGTTGAATTGGTCTTGCAAGGGTTTCTATCAATTGTCGATCACCATCGCTTTTTTATGGTTAAGACATGTCTCGATAATTTCACCATCATGTTTTTGAAGTACTGATTTTACTTGATCAATTGTGTCATTTGTAACAACAGCTGTTACAGTTGGCCCCTTGCCACATAGTCCCGAAGCTAAAGCTCCAGCATTCAAAGATTCTAGAGCTATACTGGAATCATACCCTAAGATTGAAGAATAAATAAACCCGTTTAAAGAAAGAGCAGTCCAAAAATTACCACGCACAGCCTCTTTATATGCGACATTTACAAGCGATTTCACAGAATCAAGCTTATCAGTTATTGTATTAGAAGTATAGGCTTTTTTTTCGGGCACTAAGAACAGAACAGTGACATCAGAAGGCAATTTTACGTGGTTTAACAGTAACCTCTTAACATTATCAGTTATAACTACGTCTCCAAAGTAAGAAGCACATGCATCATCAAAAGCTCCAGTAATAGTAACTCCAGAATCAAAAGCCGCATCCACACCTAATGAAATTATTAATAAATCATCAATTTTTTTATTAAGAGCTTTAACTGTTGCCAAAGCTACAGCGTTTGCTGCTGCACTACTACTCTTTAAGCCTCTAGCAATGGGAATATTGGACCAAGTTTGTATTTTTGCGCCATATTGATGACTCACATTAAAATATTGAAATATTCGTAGAACGGTTTTTTCTATTAATGAAGTATTTTCGGATCTATCAGAAATTATTTCTCCACGGACAACAAGAGGATCGTCTGTCAATGTGACAGAAGCTTTTGTCCAAAGGTCTACACCTAAAGCAGCACCCTTTCCCAAAGCAATGGCATTTACTATCGTGGCTGCTCCATAGGCTATTGCCTCGCCTTTTTGGGACAATTAGTTACACCTTTTTGATATTTGTTTTAATGCTGCTAGCCTCATAATTTCAATCGGAGCTTTTTTATCAGTCCATAACTCAAAAGATGCAGCCCCTTGATATATCAACATTTCAACACCGTCTATTGTCTTAGCTCCAACTTTTTTAGCATCGGCTAATAATTTTGTTTCAATCGGTGTATAGACAATATCCATGACTGTCAGATCTGACGTTAACAATTTTGGATTAATTATTGATAAATTTGAGTTTGGTTTCATACCAATATTTGTAGCATTGATTAGCACGTCTGAAGATCTCAGATTTTTTTTTAATGAATTCTCTGATAATAAGCCATAGTGAATATTTTTATTAAATTTTAGTTTTAGATCAAATTCCAGATTTTTAATTTTTGCAGGATCTCTATTTAAAACAACAAGATCCTCAACTTTATCGAGTATAGAAAAGGCTATGGCTCTACCGGCACCTCCAGCTCCAAGTAATAAAACTTTGCTAGAAGAAAGATCAACACCATTTTCTTGGAGAGCTTTGATAGCTCCAATACCATCTGTACTAAAACCGAAAAGTCGGCCTTTCTTATTTACAATTGTATTAACGGAATTGAGAGATCTTACAAGTGGGTCCTTTTCATCCAAGTAATTGATTACACTATTTTTATGGGGCATAGTTACATTTAATCCATAGATGTTTAACGATCGCATTCCTTGGATAGCTATTTCTAGTTCTGTGGCTTTAACTTTGAATGCTGTAAAAATAAAATCCAGGTTAAGATGGTTAAAAGCGGCGTTTTGTATCGTTGGACTTAAAGTATGTTGAATAGGGTTACCTATTACACCGCATATTTTTGTTTTTCCTGAAATATCCATTAATATCACTCCAAAATCTTGTAGGTTGATTTCATTTCTTGTAATGAAAACTGACCATTAGCTGTCTCACTTCCTTTGTTAAGGGAAGCAAATGTAAAGTAACTGCCATATAAAGGTGATAATAATCTTGAAACTCGACCAAGTTTACCCATACAAAAACATACAAGATGAGTCTTGTCAGATTTTTGTGAAATAAAATTTAAAATAATAAGATTATCTGTGATTTTATTTGCAGTTGTCACAATTTTACATACTTCTGCACCACAGGATATTTCTTTTTTTAGAATAGCATCAAGATCCGACAAAGGCAAAAAATTGCAGAAATCATGAAAAGAAATTATTGGTCTACAAGGTACCTTTCTTAAGTCCTTAATAAAATCTTTCAATTTTGGGGAAGATAAACCCACATCAACATATTCAAAACCACTTTTAGCAGCTTCAAGTAACAACTTTTGTTGGTCTAGTCCTGTGAAATTAGTTCTTTTTTTCAAAGTTCCAGATAAAATAGTCGCTATTTTTGGTATAGTTACGTGGCTCGCTAATTCGCTCAAATCAGTTGTTGATTGAAGATAATCTAGTCGCACTTCTATTAGATCTGAACCTATTTTTTCTGCTTCCTCAAGTTGAGTAATGGCTTCAGAATAAGTTTTAGGAAGAAGAGAAACACAAATTCTAGCTCTCAACGTTCGATCACCGTTTCTGCATCAACGGCAACTCCAAAATGTCTACCTCCACCTTTTGTCAAATGGACTAACACTTGATCATCTATCTTCAAATTAGTGACAGGAATCGAAGTATTCACTGTTACAAGACGAATGGTTTCGGCATTTTGTAGGATTGTCTTAATTCTTTTTCCGTTCACTTCTGCCTCGATTAATATTAACGGTCTTAACTCAATTTTTACTCTTCCAACATCCGCAGTTCTCAGTTTTCCTGATTTGTCAACTATTAAAACTTCCTCACCAGCTTTCAAATCCGACAAATATCGCGTTCTTTCCAGAGAACCAAAGGTATACATCGAAAGGGATCCGGCATTAACTCTAAAAGGACGAGCTTGAACGTAGGGATTTTCAGTAACTTCTGCTTCCACAAGAAACAATCCCGAAGACTGACAGCCCACAAGCATCCCCTCACCTTGAAACATTAGAGCACAAGTATCCACACAAACTCGTGCACCGGTTCCAATCTGTTTAATAGCAACTATTTTTGCAGGTATTAAATCGAGAAGAAGACGTTGTTTTTTTACAATAGCTATTGTTTTTTTAAGTTCTTCAAAACTAGAAACATTCAACAAAACACCATCAGTTCCCAATTCAAGTGCTTCTAAAACTAGTTTAGCATCTTTAGAGTTTGAAACTTCTGCAATTATTTTACTTTTATCATGGGTTTTTGCAATTAGATTCTCAAGAGGAATAACACACCAATCCAAACAAGTAAGAATTAAATAATCAACATTAAGTTCCGCAGCGTTTGCTGCATTATTCTCATCTTCTTTTCCGCGTATAGCTATTCTTAATGCAATCTTTGTATTTTCACTTTTTAATCTCTTAATTTTATTTTCATCTAGGCTACTTAAAAGAATAACATCATCTTTACCTGAAAGGTTTTCCAATTGACCATTTTTCAGGATAAAATCGCAATTATCTTTTATGAGACTCAAAATAGGCAACTTTTCGGAGTCTGAAACTTTTGAAGATATTTTAACCCAGATTTCTTTCAATTTATTCCACCTTGAATTTTGTTAAATTGACTTTTTAAAGTTATTATTTTCTCCCTTGATCAATTATTACTCAATCCTATTTTGTTTTTGGTTATTTTTATCATAATTTCTTGAGTTATTTGTATACAGATCAAGTATTATAAAAAAATCATGAGATTAAGAAATGAAGAATATTAAAAGTAAAAAAATGACATAAAACTAGTTTAAAATTAGGGTTTGAAGGCTAATCCTGAAAAGAACGCAATTTTTTTCTTTTCTTTAAAAATTGTAACATGATATAGTCCGAGAGTTTTCCCATCAGATATGCGAATTGCTTCTGCTGTTAGAATATCGCCTTCTGTAGCTGGTCGCAGAAAATTTATGCTTACCTGAATTGCTACTGCGACGTTTTCACCATAATTAGCTGCTTCGGCAAAAGCACAATCTGCTAGAGCAAAAATTGCTCCACCATGTGCAGCACCTAACGAGTTTGTATGATTCTTAGTAATAGTAAGGATTAGTTTTGCATAACCATCTTTTACTTCAAGAACTTTAATATCTAGAATTTCACGAAATAAATCTGGTTTGTTCATTTTTCATTCTCTAAATTGTTTTATTAAATAATTATAGAATTTTCGAATCACAGACGTCACCCCATTAGGAAAGAAAATGACGATTATTAACAGGAAAAGTCCCAAAAATATCAAACGAATAGGAGGTCCTACGAAGCTTACAGCTGGAAATAGGGGACTCATTATTGGTTGTAAATATGAGTCGATATTGGGAAGAAAAGAGTCTAGAGATACCAATAAAATTGATCCGATTACAGGGCCCTCTATTGTACCTAAACCACCAATTACTGACATCATAAGTGGTTCAAAAGAGTTGGAAGCATCAAAAATCCTAAAATCCAAATGTCTAATAACTTGGGCATAAAGAGTTCCAGCTAATCCTGCGAAAAAGGTACTAATAACAAATGCATAAAGTTTATACTTTGCAGTATTTATGCCAATCATTCTTGCTTCTGATGAATTTTCCTTTATTGCTCTAAAAGCCAATCCAATTTTAGATTTCATCAAGAAATACATGGATAGTATTGATAAGATAGCTACTAAAAGAGAAAAATAATACAAAGGTAAACCCACTTGCACAATTAGAGGCGTTCGAAATCCCAGTACACCCATAGTAATATCTTGGAAATGGTGTACAAAAGCTACAATAATAACAGAAAAACCAAAAGTTACCATTGCCAAAAACCAAGCTTCTAATCGCACACAAGTTAAACCTATAAGAAAACCAATGCCAGCTGAAAAAATAGCGCCAATTAACATAGCAAGTATTGCAGGTATTCCCAAGTTTATTACTAACAAAGAATAAGTAAAACCACCTAAACCCAAAAACGCGGCGTGACCCAACGATCCTTGCCCAGAATTTGAAAGAAGATTCCAACTAGAGGCGTATATTGCGAATACAACCATGAGTGTCAAAACATAGATCATGAATTGATTACTAAGTATAAGTGGAAGTAAACAAGATATAATTATTGCTACTAAAACAAATTGAAATTTTCTTAATTTTGTCAAGTTAATAATTTGTTTTGTATTGAACATCATTTTTCCCTCTCACCAAATAGCCCTTTAGGTCTAAAAACTAACACAATGATTAAAACAGCAAAAGCGATTGCATCACTCCAATTGCCTCCAATATATGTGCCTGTTATCTGTTCTGCAAGACCATATAAGAGACCACCTACAATTGCTCCGGGAATACTTCCCAAGCCACCAAGTATGATAATAGCAAATGCCTTGATTGTAGGAAATGATCCTATATAGGGATCAAAATTAAAACTCATACCATATAACACCCCAGCAGCTCCTGCTAATGCAGCACCAAGGGCAAAAGTAATAACATATACTTGCTCCACGTTTATTCCCATCAACATCGATGTTTCTCTATTTTGGCTAGTAGCTCGCATAGCTAAACCGATTTTAGTTCTTTTAATCAAAAACAGTAAGGATATAAGAATAAAAACAACAAGTAGCATCGCTACTAACAAATCATAAGGTATTGATATTGATAATCCAGGTAATTTTAAACTCGAGTTAGAGAAAGGGCTGATAATTCTTCGAGATTTTTCACCCCAGATCAACATAGCAGCATTATCAAAAATTAAAATCAATCCAAGACTTACAAAGATCTCTTTAAGTTTTTCATCGCCTAATACTCTTCGAAAAACTAAACGTTCCACAACAACTCCAATTAGAGCAACCACACCCATTGCAAATAAAATTGAAGTATAAGCATCTATACCCAATGCTGTCGAAATTGAAAAACCGATATAGGCTCCAAATACGAGCAATTCACCGTGAGCAAAGTTTACAAGCTTCATTACACCGAATATTAAATTCAGCCCAGTGGCTAGCAAGACATAAATGCTACCAATTGCGAGTCCCCAAATCAGAGTTAAAATGATTGTAGAGCTATCCAGCATTGACCATCAACCATGTTCAGTTATTTTAATGAAATATTTATAAGAAAAAATCATTCACGATATATAAACTATTCAGAGAAAGAAAAAAAGGAGTTATTGGGAAGTCTAATTTCACTTCCAGAAACACTTTTTATGGACTTCCAGGTTCGTAATTCTCAGGAAGCACGAAGTCAGCCTGTTTTATTGTTCCAACGCCTGGAGCTTCAGCTGGCCAGATAAGTAATGGTCTAGTTTCACCTATAGCCTCATCATAGAAAAGTTGTTCAACAAAAGTAAATGGTGCAATTTCATGATAAGTATCTGGATCTGTGCTA
Organism: Candidatus Bathyarchaeota archaeon; assembly: GCA_963848105.1. Taxonomy (GTDB): domain Archaea; phylum Thermoproteota; class Bathyarchaeia; order Bathyarchaeales; family Bathycorpusculaceae; genus AD8-1. Next base: position 373,740 of record CAWKCH010000002.1, on the reverse strand, counting down.
AATTCAATCTTTCCGGTTTCAGTAATAATTAACATTTGATCAATGTCAGTGTTTTCAATAGCGTCTCTAATAGCACTCTTATCTAAACTACCAGCTCTTTCGATAGCATCTTTGGCTATATAGAAAGCATCGTATGTATCTGCTCCCATCATTCCAGGTATTGTATCATATAACGCTTGATAATCTGCAACATAGGTATCCATCATTTCTAGATAAAAGGGTGGTCCAGCATAGGAGGCAAATTTGGATTCCAAAAGTTGATAATCACCCCATATTCCTAGAGCTTCATAGAAATCAGGTTCTTCACAGCACTCAACAGCAATATAGACACTATTTAGGCCAACATCGTTTTGACCTTGCCTATAGATAGTAGCAGTATTTCCTGTAAAATCAACAACATAAACAGCATCAGGATTAGTAGCTTTTACAGCGGTTAATTCTGCTTGGAAAGTTTGAGTATCAACTGAATATGCTCTTTCGGAGACAATCTCTATTGGAAGATTATCATCCTCAACGAAGGCTTTAGTGTCACCCCATACTCCTTGTCCAAATGCATCGTCACGATACAAAACAGCTAATCTAAGTGGTCTAGATGAATCAAATCCATATTCACTATCAAGAAGAGGTTTCATTGCTTCAGCAAAGAAATAAGCTACTGTTCTTGAATAGTGAGCAGTTGTGGTACAATAGTGGAACATATAACTCATTCCTTCTTCGTCATCAATACGTAATGCATGTCCGTCTGGTAATCCCCCATAATTTCCTTGAGGACCCCTTCTTGTCACTAAATGGCTAGAAGCACCAGTTATTATAAAAGGAACACGATTCTCTATTGCAATAACTTGATCAGCTAAAGTAGCTCCACTAGAGAAACCGCCTATTAGGAGATCAACTTCATCTTGTATTACATTACGAGTAACAGCAGTTACAGCAACTTCTGTGTTAGCATTTTCAGTATCAGCAATAAATAATTCTATTTCAAGACTCTTTCCTAGAGACTCAACATAGATACCACCAGCATCATTTATTTCATCTACTGCCATACGAGCTGCACGATCCATATCTTGACCGACAGGCAACTGATAAGGCGCAACCAACCCTATTTTAATAGTGTCAGCTCCTTCAGATGCGGGTAAAAATTGCCAAACTGCGATTGCAGCGACAACAACTATAACAACAACGATTCCTGCAAGTATTTTATTATTTAACAATTGTATTTTCCTCTTTTCCTTAGTAATGGACCAATATTGTTAATAAAACTAACCCAATACCACTTGTTCTCTTCCAAATTCGAAAGCTTTCAAGTTAACAGTAACATGCTTATCTTTTAGCCGCATAGCTATTGATTTTTTTATCGATTCAATAGTTATATGATTCTCTAAAAGAGTCGAAAGAGCACCTAACAGGACAGTATTAACAACCCGCAAATTCCCAAGTTTAATCGCGATACTTTGACCATCTATTGTGAAAACTCTTTTAGAGTTCTTTTTTAGAATCTCTAATAGAGTGTTAGAAGTTAAGAATTTACTATCTTTATTAAAAGACGTACTAGGCGAAATATACTTGGTATTAACAAGAACGATTCCATCTTTTTTAAGCATCGAAAGAGTTCTTGCAGTTTCAAGCATTTCAAAACCAAGAATCATATTCGCTTTACCTGTCTCAATTATTGGAGCTTGAACATTATTGCCTATTCGAACATGAGCAACTATAGAGCCCCCTCTTTGAGCCATTCCATGAACTTCCGCTTTCGCGACATCCCAACCGTCCATCATGGCAGCTTCACAAAAAATATCACTCGCTACAACTATTCCTTGGCCACCTACTCCTGTAAAAATAATATCTAATTTCATGTTTCTTTACTCCCAATCACACCAAAGGGACATACTTGTTCACAAACCCCACAACCATAACAAAGAGTTGGATCAATCTCTGCGATATCAGTATTCATTGAAATTGCTGGACACCCAAAAGCTTCTACACATACACCGCAAGAATTGCATTTATCTGAAATTTCTCTAACTTTTCCTTTCCTTATTTTAAGAGGACAAGGTCTTTCAGAAATAATTACTGAAGGTCCACGATAATTAATTATATCTCGAATAACTTTTTGAGTTTCTTTAATATCATATGGATCCACAACTTCTACTTTCTCTATCCCAACAGCTCGCACAATATCTTTAATCGAAATTTCTTTTGTTTTTTCACCTATAGCATTAACACCGGATCCAGGGGTAGGCTGATGACCAGTCATCGCTACAACGCGATTGTCCAATATTATAACACAAACATTAGCTTTATTGTACGCGATGTTAAGCAAACCAGGAATACCACCATGGAAAAAGGTCGAATCTCCAATAACTGCAAAAACTTTATCACTTACACCAGCATGGAACATACCCGCGGCCTGGGAAATTCCAGCACCCATACATAAACAAGATTGAAGAGCTTCAAGTGGAGCCATAAATCCAAGAGTATAACAACCAATATCGCCTGTAACAATTTTATCTTTATTTTTTCCTTTTAATCTTAAAGCACTTTCTGGACACCATTTTACACAAACAGGATCACCATCACAGGTATCACAAACAACAATTTTTCTGCGATCAGAGTGCATAATTAATGCGCCAAATTCACACGATTCAATACACCAACCACACCCATTGCACTTGGCTTCATCAACTCTAATTATTCCTTTTTCCTCAGACCGAGATATTGCATCTTCTGGACAAGCAGCTATGCAAGCAGGATCATCACAAACTCTACAAGCAACAGCAATATTAGAAAGGGGATTTAATCGAATCGTCCTTATTCGTGATTTACCAGGATTGAAAGTCTTCTCTTTTTCTAGAGAGCAAGCATATTCACAAATTACACAACCAACACATTTATTCGGATCACAATCAACAAATTGTTTAGCAGTGTTTAGAGCATAATAAAATGCTCTATGCGGACAACTTGGGCATAAAACAGGAGGTCTTAAAGGAAGTGTCAGATCTTCTTTTATTTCATGTTTTTCAACGAAACCCAATCTCACAAAGACATCTTTAAGTAAATCTGGACTAAATTCACCAATTTCTTCCAAACCTAATCTTTCTTTTCCCAGAATTTCGGAGTGAACACATTCAATTTGATTTTCAATATAAGGTTTTAATTCTTCTATTACAAGTATCTTTTTAACATTTGCAGAAAATTTTTTAACTAAATTCAATGGAAACGGATAAAGCAAACCAAGCTTCAACCAAGAGAATCTACTTGTGTCAAGAATAGATCGTGCATAATAATAGCCTATTCCACTCCCAACAATTCCAATCTCTTGGCTATTATCCTCAATCAAATTAAATTTAGATTTATTTACTATTTCTTTTGCCCAATTCAATTTTTCTTTTAGAATGCGATGGCGTTTTATTGAGTTCGAAGGAACCATCACCCACCTTTTAGGATCTTTATCAAATTTGGCTTTTCTAGAAAGTTGTTTTATCTTTCCAAGTTTAACTTTCGCTTTTCCATGTGCAACTCTGGTAGTCAACCGAACAATAATAGGTAACTCTAATCTTTCACTCAATTCAAAAGCTTCAACAGTCATATCTTTTGCTTCTTGTGGATTAGCTGCATCAAAAAGAGGTAAATCAGAATGTAAAGAAAAATAACGAGTATCTTGTTCATTTTGACTGCTATGCATGGCAGGATCATCACAAACAGCAATTACCAAACCGCCTACAACCCCAGTATAAGCCAATGTCATCGCAGCATCAGCAGCAACATTTAATCCAACATGTTTCATAGAAACAATGGATCTTAATCCAGTCATAGAAGATCCCGCAGCAACTTCCATAGCCACTATTTCATTAATACTCCATTCAGCATGAATTCCAAACTGTTTAGCAACCTCAGCAATAGCTTCTAGAATTTCCGTAGATGGAGTTCCAGGATAAGATGCAGCTAACTGAACTCCAGCCTCAACAGCACCTCTAGCGACTGCCTCATCACCATTAAGCAAAAGATAACTATCAGGTTTATCTAAAGAAATTTTCGAAGTCATAAAATATTGGCCTTCACATTTTACCTTTTCGAAGATCTATAACATGTTTGGCTTTGCCAGCAGATCTGGGTAGTTCTCCGCAAGCTACAATCTCAACGCCTGCCGATAAACCAGTTATATCGCGGATTTTATTCCTAATTTCAGTTTTAAGTTTATCTTGATTAGACCGAGTTTGTTGAATCTGGTTTTTTAATTCAACCTTTACTCCAAAAACATCAAGGGCACCTGGTCGATCCACAACTATTTGATATTGAGTAGCTAATTCTTTAAAACTCATAAGCGCGTTTTCTATCTGTGAAGGAAAAACATTCACGCCTCTTATTATCAACATATCATCAGATCTTCCACGGATTTTTAGCATTCTAGAGTGTGTTCGACCACAAGCACATATTTCATCTTTTATAACTGAAATATCTCTTGTTCTAAAACGTAGCATGGGTAAGGCTGTTTTTGTCAGAGTTGTGAAAACTAATTCCCCTTCTTCTCCTGGAGACAAAACTTCTCCAGTTTTAGGATCAATAGTTTCAACTAAAAAATGATCTTCCCATATATGTAGACCATCATGCTGACTACATTCAACTGATACACCAGGACCACATAACTCTGTTAAACCATAAATATCAAAAGGTTCTAAACCTAATTCTTCCGAAATGCGCCCTCTAGTTTTATCAGACCAAGGTTCAGCTCCAAACAAACCAAGTCTCAGATTCAAATCATCTTTCGGGTTTATTCCTTCTTTAGCCATAACTTCAGCCAAATAAACAGCAAAACTGGGAGTACAACAAAGAATTGTAGCCTGTAAATCCATAATTAATTTTATTTGTCTTTGAGTCATACCACCGCTTATCGGGACAATTAAAGATCCAAGTTCCTGAGCACCATAGTGAAATCCCAAACCACCTGTAAATAATCCATAACCATACGCGTTGTGAATAACATCAGATTTTCTACCACCTGCAGCATAAATTGTTCTAGCCATTAATTCTTTCCAATTTTTTATATCATTACTTGTATATGGACCAATAATCGGATTTCCAGTTGTTCCACTAGAAGCATGTATTTCAACAACTTCACTAATTTTTGTCGCCATCATTCCAAGCGGATAGTTATCCCTAAGATCAGTCTTCACAGTAAAAGGAATTTTTCTTAAGTCTTCAAGATTCTTAATATCCGTTGGCTTTAATCCCAAATTATCAAATTTTTTCTTATAAAAAGAACTATTAACATAACAATAATTTACAATCTTTTTTAGCCTTTCAAATTGAAGTTCTTGTAATTCTCTTTTAGGTAATGTCTCAATTTTTTCATTATAGTAAGTATTATCCACCAACTTCTTTCACATCCTCATAAACCGAGATAAACCTCTTTTATATGATCATTACACAATAATTCTTTGCCTTGACCTTCCAGTATTATTGTACCCTGTTCAATAACATAGCCTCTATCAGCCACATCCAAAGAATCTCGAATATTTTGCTCCACCAAAAGAATTGTCACACCCTCCTCGTTTATTTTCCTCACAGTATCCAAAACTTTTTCAACAATTATAGGTGCCAAACCTAAAGAAGGTTCATCTAAAATCAATAATTTAGGATTTGACATCAAACTCCTACAAATCACAAGCATTTGCTGCTCACCCCCACTAAGGTTTTGAGCCAAACTCTTTTCTTTCTTCTTCAAAACAGGAAATATTTGATAACCACGTTCTTTCGCATCCTTAATTTTTTCTTTATCTGAAAGTATATAAGCCCCTAACAAAAGATTTTCTTCTACTGTCATTCTGGGAAAAATTTTTCGACCCTCAGGAATCAATGTTATCCCCTTTGAAACAATTGAATATGGAGCAAAACCAGTTATTTTTTCATCATTAAACCAAATTTCACCAGAACTTGGAGGAACCAAACCCATAATAGTTTTTACTAAGGTGGATTTTCCAGCACCATTAGGACCAATAATACTAACAATCTCTTTTTCCTTAACTTGAAAAGAAACATCGTTAAGGACTTGAATTAATCCATATGAAGCAGATATACGATTAACCTTTAGCATTTTAGTCATCACAGAGCAGATATCGTTTTCCAAGATATATTTTTATTACATTTTTATTATTAACAACTTCTTGCGGAGTCCCTTCAAAAATCTTACTCCCATGATGCAAGACCATAACGCGATTACATAAACCCATAATAACTCTCATAACATGCTCTACAATTAGCACAGAAATACCCTGTTTATTTATTAGTCTTATTAATTTAATAGCTTCATCACTTTCTCTAGGAGTTAAACCAGTAAGAAGCTCATCTAAGAGCAGTATTTTGGGATTAGTTCCTAAAGCCTTAGCCAATTGAACACGCCGCAGTTCAACTACATTCAAATTTTTTGCAGGCAAATAGAATTTTGCCTCATCTAAACCAACAAAATTTAATAGCTTTTCTGCTCGGTCAGTTGACGTATTTACCTCTTCAGGAGTTCGATTGGCAAAAAGTAAACTAGTAAGCACATTTTCAATAGAAGTCATATCTGGAAAAGACTGAACAGACTGAGAAGTTTTTGTTATTCCTTTTGAACAAATCTTATAGGAGGGATAAGCAGATATGTCCTCACCGGCTAACAGAATTTTTCCTGTATCGGGTTTGTAAACACCACTAATCAGATTCAATAATGTTGATTTTCCCGAACCATTTGGACCCACAAGACCAATTATTTCATTCTTTTTTACAGTTAAATCCACATTATTTACTGCTTGAAGTCCCCCAAAACGCTTGGAAACGCCTATGCACTTTAGCAAATAAATCTTCTCCAATTCTGGATCGGTTAGTATACTTTATGTCAAAATATAAATATTATCTGAAACTAATTGATTCTAGGTGCCTATTGTGCCAATAATTCAAGTAAGTGTATTTTTAGATAATAGACCGGGTTCTTTATCAAAAGCTATGGATCAACTAGATAAAAATCAAATCGAAATATTCGCATTATCAATCGCAGACGCCGGAGAATTTGGATTGATCAGAATGATAACTGAAAATCCTGAAAAAACAATAAAAATTCTAGAAGAAAAAGATTTTAATCTAGCTAAATCTAAGAAAAACACTGAAGTAACAGCAATTTTTATTTCAGAAAAAAATAAAATCTCAAAAATCACAAAAATTTTAGCAATGAAAAACTTAAACATAGAATATGCGTACTCATCCGCTGTTCATATTGACGGAAAAATTGCTTTGATTTTAAGAATAGATGAAATTATAAAAGCAGAAGAATTGTTAAAGGACAAAAACATCAAAATATTAACCTTATCAGAGATAAAAAATTATTTTAATTAATAATTTTCATTGAAAAATTGATAGGTAGTTTAATAAAAATTAAGCAAAAGTGAACGGTTACAAAAAAGGATACACAATCATTTCTCTGAGATAACTTTTATTAATTTTGGGATCCTCCCGAATGTCCCAATCAGATCATGATAAATTATTAAGACGCCCTCAACATCAGGGATAGATTTGGCTTTTTCTATACCACTTGTAATAGCATCACTATACTGTTTTCCTTTAACAACATTACATACAGCTGTTGACGCGGCATCTGCTAATCCGGCGGTTTTACAAAAAGTCGTAGCAGCTTCAGCATCTCCAAAACTAAAAGCATGACTAAAACAGCCTGAACTGGTAGCAATTCCAATAGGAAAAGTTGTTAATCTAAAACAAAAATAGTTAGAAAGACTAATATCACCTGCAGAAAGCATCACATCAATTGGAATATTAGACATAGCGGACACTTCTCCACCATTTTCAACAACAGCAACTTTACAATCTTCAGTTATCATATCAGATACAGCCATATCAGCCAATACTCCTGCAACAGCAGCCATTGGACCAACATTTGCTTTTTCTGAAGAAAGTGCCATTAAATTAACAATCAAAGGTCCATCAGTGACGTGAATTGGTTCAAAACTGCTTAAGAATAATGGATTAGTCACACAATAATTTTCAAGAGCTTCTCTATTTTGTCTAATAGACTCTTTAGCTAGATGGATACCCTTTTTTTATCACAAATTACGGTACAAGAAGATTCCTTAATACTAAATGATTCTTTGAATAGATTACTTTTACAAGTTTTCATTTTCCAGTATAGTCCATTGTCAACTTGTTCAAGGTAAGATTAACTATCTGAGTTTATTGCTCTTGCTGGGCAAGCATCAACACAAACACCACATGTACTCCCCAGGCATTTTTCTTTAGAAAAAGTTAAAGAAAAATCTTCATCCAAGGTAAGGGCTTCTACGGGACAAATTGTAATACAAGCACCACAACTAAAACATTTTTCTTTGTCAATTTCAATTAGTTTGGGAAGAGAAACTGTCAACCCTTTTTCACGAAAAGCAGTAATCGCTATCTCTAGTGATTCGTCAGGTATTTCTGCAAGAAATTCACCTCCCTTTGAGGTAATGTTAGCGGTTACTATACTGATTGGAATTTTATGTTCCAATATTATTTGAGCTGTTATTGGTTGACCAGCTAAATTTTCTGCAAATCTCAATAGTATTTTTGCCATATAGTTCACTTTCCAAGAAGGCGAGAAACATCTTCTACAGTAACTATTCCTAGTACTTTTCTCTCATTATTAATAACGGGTAAAGCAGATATATTATGATGTGCCATTTTTCTTGATGCAGTCTCTAAAGGATCCTCAGGTTTTGTAGTTACTACACGTCGTGAAACAACATTCGCTAAAACATTTTTTCCTTCAGCCATAGCCCTTGTAATATCCCAAGAAGTAACAATGCCACGAAGTTTATGGTTTTCATCGATTACGACGATGTGATTAACAGAATTAGTGACAATTCGAATAGCAATAGCTTGAATCTCTTCATTCTCTGTACAAGTCACTGCTTCATTCATTACACTTGACACAAACGAAGTTCCCTGAGTTTGCTTCATCGGTTTAAATATTCTATCCGTAGAAAGAGTTTCAACGGGGGAAGTTAAAAAGAAATCACCTTTTTCTATCCATAGTTTAAGTGTTTCAGAGACTTTTTTAGCCTTTTTTAAACTTGATAAGGAACTGGTTCTAACTTTTTTTCCATTTAAAGCTATAGAACCTGATTTAAGATCTTTATAACTAACTCGCCCTAATTTAGGTCTACTTCTACGAGAAACTCCATAATCAACAATATCTGTAAATATATCTTCATCTTTTATTGCCGTTTTCTTAACTAATTCCTTATTTAGAATAGGAATTGGCACACCTAATCCAACGTAAAGAGTAGCCCCATAGCCTGTAAAAGATGCACCTTGAATAAATTCAGATGACATTTCTTTGCAATCACCTCTAACCATGAGAGTTCCAAACCTATTTTTTGGATCATGTTGAGTTCCTTCACCAATAACATATCCTTGAGCACCACCAAGAAATATGCGAGTACCCAACCCAATTGTTTCATAATCTAAATCATTCATTAAGGGATTTAATTCTCCAGCTCCAGAAAAGTTTGCATTTCTAAATCTTGGAAGAAGTTTACCCATGTAAGTATAAAGAGTCTGATCAAGACTATTCACTGCACAAACATATCGTTGATAACAATTACGAAAATTAATTAAATAAAATTGGTTTAGATCATTTTTAGTGAGATTTGTTTCAATTTGTGTTCTTGGATAACAATCAGTCCCATATGCAGTTGCTCTTAGTTCAACTTCTTTCCCGCGAATGAGGTCTTCTATCAAATGACCACCACCATATTCAAAAGGTTGATCGTCGGACATTTGAGTAGCCCCAATAAAAAGATCAACTGCTGCACCAGGATGGCAAACCTCAATATGGTTCATCCAAGCTTTTTGTATCTTTATTGGTGGATCAGAATGACCAATATTTACTAATGCACCAGAAGAACACATAGCTCCAAAAGTGCCAGTTGTAACCACATCAACTTCTTTAAGTGCAACCTCCACACCACTACTTTCTACAAGTTTTTTCATTTCTAAAGCTGTTAAAACTTGAACATCGCCAGTTCGAATTTTTTCGTTGATCTCGTTTACAGTTCTATAATTCTTTTTTGCTGGAATTTCGATGCCTCCAATTGATACCTTCTAGAAGAGAAAGGAATCAAATTAATATCTTCTGTAAAAAAAGGTTACCAAATTGTCCAAGGTAGATCGTTCATGTATTCATTTAATGAACGTATTGTTTCTCCGTTATGTTCTCTCTGTTTTAAGACTTTTACTAAAGCTAGAGCTAGTTCCAAATTCGTTATTACTGGTACATTAAATTCGACTGCTTGTCTTCTAATTATATAGCCATCTGTCAAAACGTCTGAGATGTTTTTCTTTTTCCACCCCATTGGGACGTTTATTACTAAATCGATTTTTCGTTCTTGAAGGTAATCAAGAATATTTGGACGAACACTGGTTTCACTAACTTTATGCAAAACAGTAACTTTGCGTAATCCTGAATTCTTCAAAACTTTTGCAGTATTTTTAGTAGCATAGATTTTGAAGCCTAATTCTTCTAAATCTTTGGCTATCGGTACAACCCTTCTTTTTGGTTCTTCACCACCAATAGTTATTAAAACAGAACCCCCTTTAGGTGGAATCCTAAATTGTGCAGATTGGATCGCTTTTGAAAAAGCATCAGCAAAGTTTTCACCTAGGCATGCCACTTCTCCAGTGCTTAACATTTCAACTCCTAAAACTGGATCGGCACCACTTAATCTCATAAAACTAAATTGGGGAACTTTTACACCAACATGAGAAATTGGAGGAAGTTTACATGTTGGCAATTCACTAAACTTCTTATTTAGCATAGCTAAAGTTGCTAGCTGGATTAAATTAACTCCACGAGTTTTACTGACAAAAGGTATTGAACGAGAAGCTCTCAGATTACATTCAATCACATAAACTGTATCATCTTTCACAAGATATTGAATATTGAATGGTCCTTTGATGTTCAAAGCTTTAACAATTTTGTTAGTCACTTCTTCAATTTTATTCTGTATTAGTAATGAAAGCGTTTGAGGAGGAACACTAATACTCATAGTTGCATCGCCACTATGAGTTCCTGCATTTTCCACATGCTCAACTATTGCGCCTATAATACAAGTTTCTCCATCAGAGACTCCATCAACCTCCACCTCTTTGGCCTTTTTAATAAATTTAGAAATAACAACAGGTTGATCACGTGAAACTTTGGCAGCCAACTTGAGAAAATTCTCTAACAAATTTTCGTCGTATGCCACTCTCATAGCAGATCCGGATAAAACATAGCTAGGTCTAACAAGTACGGGATAACCTATTTTTTCAGCAAAACGTTTTGCACTAGAAAGTGATGTTAATTTACTCCAACTAGGTTGAAGAATATTTAGTTGGTCTAAGAGAGCACTAAATTTTGATCTATCTTCAGCTAAGTCAATATCTTCAGCTGATGTACCCAAAATATTGACTCCAGAATTTTCAAGCTTCATTGCTAAGTTATTAGGAATTTGTCCACCAACACTAGTAATTATTCCTGAAGGATTCTCTTTATCATATATGTCAAGTATTCTTTCAAGAGATAACTCTTCGAAATATAATTTATCGGAAACATCATAGTCGGTTGATACGGTCTCCGGATTATAATTAACCATTATTGCTTCTTGGACATTATTTTTCTTTAAAGCCCAAATTGTGTTGACTCCACACCAATCAAATTCAACGCTTGATCCTATTCTGAAAACTCCTGAACCTAAAACAATAACTTTGCTATTGTGATTTGTTAGTTCAATATCGTCTACGTCTCCACCATAGGTTAGGTATAAATAATTTGTTTTGGCTGGCCATTCAGCAGCTAAAGTATCTATTTGTTTTATTACAGGAATAATATTAGCTTGTTTTCTAAAAGCTCTGATACTTAATTCGTCACTTTGTTGACAAATAGCAATTTGTTCGTCAGAAAAACCAATTCGTTTCGCTTCTCTAATAGTTTCTATAGCGTCAACATGATCTAGACTCATTGATTGAAGTTCTTTTTCCATGTCAATTATGTTTTGAAGTTTATATAGGAAAAATGGATCAACGCCACTCAGACGGTAAATTTCTTCAATTGATATACCTAATTTCAAGGCTGTTATTAATTTATATAGACGTTCATCTGTCGGATTAGCTAAAACATCTTTTATTTGTTCTATTGATTCTTTTTTTGTGGTTTCGTTGCAGACAAGCCCTTTTTTGCCGTTATCTAACATTCTCGTTGCTTTTTGAAGTGCTTCTTCTAGGCAACGACCTATTGCCATAACTTCTCCAACTGAACGCATTTGGGGGCCTATATGGCGATCTACATTTTTGAATTTTTGAAGGTCCCAACGGGGTATTTTTATTACAACATAGTCAAGTGCAGGTTCAAAACAAGCTGTAGTAACTTCGGTTACTTTGTTTGTAAGTTCGGGCAAAAGATAACCTATTGTTAGTTTAGTAGCAATATATGCCAGAGGATAACCAGTTACTTTGCTTGCTAGAGCAGAACTTCTCGACATTCGCGAGTTAACTTCTATTACACGAAATTCTTCTGATTTCTGATGTAAAGCCCATTGAATATTACATTCACCAACAATACCCAGATGTCGTATGGCATTAATAGCAGAAGAACGCATAAGATGGTATTCCCTGTTTGTTAAGGTTTGAGATGGAGCTACAACAATAGAATCCCCCGTATGAACACCCATAGGATCCAAGTTTTCCATATTACATACAATCAAACAATTATCCGCGTAGTCACGCATTACTTCATATTCAAGTTCTTTCCAATGACCCACATATTCTTCAACAAGCACCTGATTTATTCTACTCTGAGCCAAACCAAGTCTAACAATTTTTATTAATTCCTTGTCATTTTTGGCTACTCCTGAACCTTTACCGCCAAGAGTATAAGCTACTCTGACTATAACTGGATAACCGATTTCGTGTGCAATTTCTAAAGATCTATCTATTGAATTTGCAGCTTTGCTTCTAAGTGGTGGAACTTTAGCTTCAAGCATTACTTTTCTAAAACGTTCTCTGTCGCTTGTATCCTCTATTGCTTCTATAGGAGTTCCAAGGACTTTAACATTATATTTTTTAAAGATCCCCATTTTAGAAAGTTCTATTCCACAATTTAGAGCAGTTTGTCCTCCAAAACCTAAAATTACCCCGTCTGGTTTTTCTTTTTTAATTACTTTTTCAACAAACTCTGGAGTGATAGGAAGAAGGTAAACTTTTCCTGAAAGACGAGGATCAGTCTGTATAGTAGCAATATTTGGATTAATTAAAACTGTCTCTATACCCTCTTCAGTTAGTGCTTTTAGACATTGGCTGCCAGAATAATCAAATTCAGCAGCTTCACCAATTTTGATTGCACCGCTTCCTAAAACAAGGACTTTCCGTATCCAATCAAATTTTGGCAAATTATTTAACCTCCATTAACTTTAAAAATTCTTCAAAAAGAAATTCAGTATCATAAGGACCTGGTGCTGCCTCTGGATGCCATTGAACTGCAAATACTGGTTTATTTTTATGTTTTACGCCTTCTACTGTTTTATCGTTGGGATTCATAAACCAAGCTTTTAGATGAGTTTTCTTTAGAGATTCATTCTTGATTGCGTAACCATGATTTTGAGTGGTTATATAACAGCGATTATTGTTCAGATCTAGTGCAGGTTGATTTTGAGAACGATGACCATACTTTAGTTTGTAGGTATCACCACCTAAAGCTAATGTCAATATCTGGGCTCCAAGACATATTCCCATCAAGGGTACTTTTTCAACTAACTCAGTTATACATTCAATGGTATCAACACAATTCTTAGGATCACCAGGACCATTACTTAGAAACACACCATCAGGTTTGTATTCCATAACTTCCTTCGCAGAAAAATTGTAAGGGACTCTTACAACATTAATTCCACGTTTCAAGAGATTTCTGATGATGCTATATTTAACTCCACAATCGATTAAGACAATTGTATAATCACCTTTGGTTTCATATACGATTGGTGACTTAACAGAAACTTGCTTAACTAAATCTGTTAAATTAGGATCTGGAATTGTAGCTGCTTCCTTTAAAATACTATCAATACTGGGCTCATTTTCAGCGTCGTAAACTTCAAGAATCCCAAGCATTACACCATAAGTTCTTAATTTTTTAGTTAAATGTCTAGTATCAACCCTAGATATCCCCGGAATTACTTCATCCGACAACCATTTGTCTAAAGTCTTTTTTGATGCCCAGTGATAGGGTTTTTCACATAGTTCGTGAATAACGAGTCCCTGGGGTTGGATTTTTTCTGACTCAAAGTACTTAGGGATATTATAATCAAGGTCTAAGGATGGAACTCCATAGTTACCTATTAGAGGATAAGTTAAGGTAAGTATTTGCCCTTTGTATGAAGGGTCGGTTAATGCTTCTGGATAACCAACCATAGATGTAGAAAATACAACTTCACCTGAAGTTTTTTTTACTGATCCAAAACCTTTCCCGCGAAAAATGGTACCGTCCTCTAATGCTAGAAGCGCCTTTTTATTTTTGCTGGAATGATGTACTGGTACCAAAGCCCTATTCTACCTACAAATTTGAATTTTTAAAGTTTGCGTTTAAAGATGAATCCGCAGTAAGATAATAGTTAACTATTGAATCCATGGTTTTGTTGGCATTCAAAAGTTTTTGATTGAGTTTTGACAAATGTATTTGGTTAAATTTGATTTGTTTCTTTTTTTCTATTAAGGCTCTTTTAACTTCAACAGGAGCGGGGCCACCTCTTATGTTATAAGTATCAACAATTTTTTGTGGATTAATACAATTAGAAATTTGTTCAGTTGAAATTTTTATTTTACGATTGTAATAAAGGTTAAAAGTGTTTTGAATCATTTCAGGTGTTAAATCTATAAATGTTAAATTTTTAGCTATTAGCGATTTTACCAAAGTTCCTACGATTTTATGTGCTTTTCGGAAGGGTACTTGATAATCGCTAGAAAGTAAATTGGCGACTTCAGTTGCAGCTACGAAACTAGAGTTAACTTTGTCAGAGATATCAGGTATTACTTCTAGATTGGGTAATAGTTTAGTTAGAATAATTATCGAAGAATCAACAATTTTGATTGAATTCCAAAGATAAGGAGTTATTTGTTGAAAATCAAGATTATATGTTGTAGGTAATCCTTTTAGAGTTGAAGTGGCGGCAACAAAATCTCCCAATATTCTGCTAGCATTAGCTCGGATAATTTCGAGTAGTTCTGGGTTTTTCTTTTGAGGCATAATACTGCTAGTAGCAGCAAAATTGTCTGGTAACTCGATAACGCTAAAATCTGTGGAACTCCAAGTTATTAGATCTTCAGATAAGCGACTTAAATTTACTGAAATAAAAGAAAAAACAGCTAAAGTCTCAAGTATAAAGTCTCTACTTCCCACGGCATCGATCGAGTTCTCCAATACTTCGTCAAAGCCTAAAAGTTCTGCAACTCTGTTTCGATTTATCTGAAAGCTTGTTGTGGCTAGTGCTCCAGCACCTAAAGGACAAAGATTAACTCTTTCATATGTTTGTAGGAGTCTACGCAAATTACGTTCTAGATTATCAATAAAGGATAAAAGATAATGTGCAAAAGTAACTGGTTGAGCAGGTTGGAGATGAGTATACTCTAAAATGAGAGTATTTATATGATTTTCAGCTGTTTCAACTAAACTTTTTTGCATGTGCAAGATAATATTGATGGAATTAAGCAATTGTTTTCTAAGCAAAATCCGAATTGCTGTAACAACTTGATCGTTTCTACTTTTAGCAATGTGAAGGTTTCCACCTACTTCTTCACCAACATCTTTTAAAATTGATTCTTCAATGGCCATATGAATATCTTCACCAGAGAGAGCAGAAGAATTATTCAAAAGTTTTTGTAAAGAGCTTAAAAGAGCAATGCCATCTGATCGTTTAATGATTTTCTGTTCAATAAGCATTATAATATGAGCTTGATTAATGCGTAATCCAGGTTCTGTTAGAACTAGATCATCTTTGAATGAAGAGGTAAAATTGGCAACATCCTTTCGGACAGATTTTAGTCTTCCACCTCTCAACAAGTTTGACAAAACATAGTTCTCCTAATTAGTTCACTAAACTTGCTCTAAGTTAGTTTTTTCCTCCAAGTTCTTATTGACTTTTTGTCGCAAAATATTAGCCATTTTTGTTTGTAAACCCCATAATTCAATAAATCCTTTTGAATAAGACTGCTTAAAACCAGTTTTTATGTTATAGTTAACTAAGTTTTTATCATAAAGAGATAGGTTTGATGACCGACCAACAACTTGGAAACCACCTTTAAAAAGTTTCACACGAACCTCACCTGTCACTTTATCTTGGGATTTATTGATAAAAGCTTCAAGGTCTTCTCTAAGTGGATCATTCCACAGACCAGCATAAACTAAAAAGGTCCATTGAGAATCCACACTTTGTTTAAACATAATCTCGTGACGAGTAAGAACCATTTTTTCCAAATCTTTATGAGCTTCAAGCAGTACAACCGCAGCCGGACATTCATAGATTTCTCTGGATTTAATACCCACTAATCGATCTTCAATATGATCTATTCTTCCAATACCATTTCGTCCAGCTGTAGCATTCAATGTTTTTATCAGTTGGAGTGGGTCCATGACTTCGTTATTCAATCTTGTTGGAACTCCAGATTCAAATTTTATGGATACATATTCAGGAACGTTTTCTGCGTTTTCTGGGGAAGTTGTCCATTCAAAAACATCTTCAGGAGGTTCTTGATTAGCGTCTTCCAGAACGCCACATTCGATTGAACGACCCCATATACTTTGATCAATACTATATTTTTTCGCTAGCATTAGAAACTGAGATACCGTTTTTTAATGCATACGCGATTTCTTCTTCTCGGGTCATGTTCCATTCTCGAACTGGCGCAATTATTTTTAAGTTAGGAGCTAATGAAGCAAAAGAAATATCGAAACGTACTTGGTCATTTCCTTTTCCAGTACATCCATGAGCTAGACCTGTGGCATTATGTTTCTTTGCTATTTTCACCATTTCGCTAACAATAAGTGGGCGAGATAAACTCGTACTGACTGGATATTTCCCTTCATAAAGAGCATTAGCTTTTATTGCTGGGAAAACATAGTTTTTTGCAAATTCTTTTGTAGCGTCAATCGAATAATGATCAGAAACACCTAATTTTTTTGCTTTATCTGCGATTTCTTTCAAATTTTCCTGCTGACCAACATTAACTGTAACAGTTATTACTTCTGCAGCATATTTTTCTTGAATCCATTTTATTAGAACAGAAGTATCTAATCCACCTGAATACGCCAGCACAATTTTTTCATTCATCATTCGCTTCCCCTATTTCTGAAGAGAAATTATTCCCCTTACCACAGGAGCATTATTTTTAAAGGTTGTGACTTTTTTGTAACATAATAAGCTTTAAGTGTACCATACGATACATTATTGCACCATGACTATCGCTAAAATGGTAAGAAAACACCTTCGAAACAAACCATATTTACTAGAAGCGTTAGAAAAGGGAATTGTAAATCTTAGTGAATTATCCAGACAAGTGCAAGAAGAGTTAGAGACAAAAAATACAAGTGCTGTAAAAGCTGCTCTAAGAAGGTTTGCAGAAGACCTTCAAAAACATAAACAAAAAAGAGAAGAAAAAGTCTTAGAAGTCTTAAAAAAAAGCGTATTAGTTGTTTATGATAGAAAATCAGTAATAATTACAAGCAAAGAAATTAGTGTTAAAAATGGGATGAAAGTGGATCTTCCCGACAAATTTGTTTATCTGTTAGATAAAAAAGATTTACCTGAAAGAGTCAGTGTTTTAGTCAAACATGATAATTGTACAATGATAGTGATACACTCTCCTAAAGAGCTAGAAGCAACACCAGGAGTAGTCGCGTTTCTAACAACATTACTATCAGAGCAAAAAGTAAATGTTATCGAATTTATTTCTTGTTGGACTGAAACAATTATCGTTGTGGAAAAAAAAGACAGCCTCAAAGCTTACGAAGTTTTGTCCAACATGGTGTGTTAACATGCGATTAAAATGGTTTAACATAAAATATTATGCCGAAAAACATTATTGGGAATTAATCCAGCAAAAAAACAGAAAAGATAACATAAAGTTCACTATCACATCTTTTAGGTTAGAAGATATAATAATGTCTAAACTAAGACTTTTAACAAATTAAGAAAAAAATTGTTTTCATGGAGAAATCAGTATGGTACACCAAGAATGCATCAATTGTGGAAAAAAATATGATATAAACGAAATCGTATATTTTTGCACAAAATGTGGAGATCTATTAGAAATAAAATACGATTATAACGTTATCAATAAAGCGATAAGCAAAAGCAATTGGCAAAATGTTCCTCTTTCAGTATGGAGGTATCGGGATTTTATGCCAGTACAAGATTTCTCAAAAATTGTTTCTCTTAATGAGGGGGGAACAGGATTTCATTCAAGTAAACGTTTAGGCAAGATATTAGGAATAAGACAATTATTTGTAAAAAATGAGGGAGAAAACCCAACAGGGTCCTTCAAAGATAGAGGTATGACAGTTGGGGTAACAAAGGCTATTGAACTGGGTGTAAAATCAGTAATATGTGCTTCCACCGGCAATACTTCAGCCTCATTAGCCGCTTATGCTGCAAGAGCAGGGCTAAAATGTGCAGTACTTATTCCAGCTGGAAAAATTGCCTATGGAAAATTGTCACAAGCAATGATTTATGGTGCAAAAGTTATCCAAGTACGTGGCAATTTTGATGAATCTTTGGAGATAGTACTCAAACTCTCAGAAAAATATAGGGAGATATATCTTCTTAATTCGATTAATCCTTTTAGAATTGAAGGCCAAAAATCTTTAGGATTTGAAATTTGTGACCAATTAAATCAAAAAATGCCAGACAGGATTGTAGTCCCAGTTGGAAATGCTGGAAATATTAGTGCTATTTGGAAAGGATTAAAAGAATTTTATAGATTAGGTTTTTTGAATGAACTGCCAAAAATGACTGGAATACAAGCAGCAGGATCAGCACCTATAGTACATGCGATTAAAAATGGAAGTGACACAGTTGTACCCGTAACTTCTCCAGAAACGGTAGCAACAGCTATTAGAATTGGAGCTCCGGTGAGCTGGAAAAAAGCTTTAAGAGCAATTAGAGAATCAAAAGGAACTGCAGAAACCGTAACAGACGAAGAGATTTTAGATGCTCAAAAATTATTAGCTCAAACAGAAGGATTGTTTGTAGAGCCAGCTAGCGCATCTTCAATTGCTGGATTAAAGAAATTGATAGAGCAAGGAGAAGTTGATAAAGATGAACATGTTGTATGCGTAACAACAGGTCATGGATTAAAAGATCCTGATACAGCAGTAAAAATATGTAAGAAACCCGTAGAAGTAGAAGCAAAAATGGAAGCTATTGAAAAGGTTTTAGGCCTGAAAAAAACCAAGTCATTAGTGGTTTCGGGGGCAATATCTTGAGAATAATTTTAATTGGGTACGGTGTTGTAGGACAAAGTTTAACAGATATTTTTTTACAACGAAAATTAGAAAATCTTAGAAATTATGGTTTCAATCCCAAAATTGTTGCTATTACTGACCGAGGCGGTGCAGCAATTAACACCAAAGGATTAGACTTAAAAAGAATCCAAAATGTAAAAAAAAGAGAAGGGACTGTAGCAGCCGATCCCGTATTTGGACACCTACAAAAAACTGGCCAAGAAATAATTCAGTCAATTGAAGCAGAGATAATGATTGAAGCAACATCCACAAATATCATAACCGGTGAACCCGGTATATCAAACATCAAAACTGCTTTTAATACAGGAAAACACGTTGTAACAACAAATAAAGGTCCATTAGCATTAACTTTTCCCACATTAACAGAACTAGCAGAACATAATAAAGTCCTATTACGATTCAGCGGCACAGTAGGAGGAGGTACCCCTATTCTTGAGTTCGCAAAAAAGTGTCTAGAAGGGGATAAAATAAAAGAGATCCATGGAATCTTAAATGGAACTACAAATTATATCCTTACTGAAATGACAGAAAAAAAAGTAACTTTTGAAAAAGCGTTAAAAACCGCACAAAAACTCGGTTACGCAGAAACTGATCCAGTAATGGACATCGAAGGATTAGATGCAGCAACAAAAGTCGTTATCCTTGGAAATTGGATAATGAATAAAAAAATCACTCTAAAAGATGTGGACATATTAGGAATCCAAGATATTACCCTAAAAACACTTGAAAACGCTTCTAAAAAAGGAAAAAGGATAAAATTAATCGGATCAATAGATGGAAACGCAACCGTCGCACCTAAAGAGATAGAAAGAAATGATCCATTATGTGTAAATGGCGTCCTCAATGCAGTAACATTTGTTTCAGAATACGCCGGAAAAGAAACTATTATAGGTAGAGGCGCAGGTGGAATTGAAACTGCTAGCGCCATATTGAGAGATCTATTAGACATAAAACATCATTTGGCGGAAAAAATATTAAGTTAAACTAAATAAAGGTGGAAAATTTGAAGACAATCGTCATGAAGTTTGGAGGAACATCTGTTGGCACTGGCGAAAATATTCGAAACGTTGCCAATATTGTTAAAAATAATTCGAAAAAAGGGTATAAAGTATTGGTTGTTGTTTCAGCTTTAGCAGGTATCACAAATCAACTCATTCATGAAGCTAAAGAAGTGAAGGAAGGGAAAGAAGAAAGGATTCAAGAATTTATTAAAGAATTAACAGAGAAACATCTACAAGCAATAGATAAAGCAATTGAAAATAAAAAACTGAAAAACGAGACAGAGGCTGACGTAAAAAAAATAATCGAAGAGCTAGAAAAAATTCTAATTGGAATAAACTATGTTGGTGAACTTACTTTAAAAACTAAAGATCAAGTTTTATCTTTCGGAGAAAGACTAGCAGCCATTATAGTATCAGCTACACTAAGAGATTATGAGCTTGAATCTCAGTATTTTTCAGGAAAGAAAGCTGGTATAGTTACTGATTCAAAATTTGGAGAAGCAAATCCATTAATGAATTTCACAACCCACCAAGCTATCAAAAGAATAAAACCGCTACTAGAAAAAAATATTATTCCAGTAATTACTGGATTTATCGCTGCAAATCAAGATGGTATAGTAACCACTTTAGGTCGAGGGGGATCAGACTATACAGCAACTATTCTAGGGGTTGCTCTTGATGTAGATGAAGTTTGGATATGGACAGATGTCGATGGAATAATGACTTCAGATCCAAAAATTATCTCAAATGCTAAAACACTCATCGGATTATCTTATGGAGAAGCTGCTGAAATGGCAATATTTGGAGCAAAAGCGATGCATCCCAGAGCATTAGAACCAATAATTAAAAAACAGATTCCAGTGAGAATAAGGAATGTTTTTAATCCTAAAAATTCTGGGACTTTAATCTCAGAAGGAGCAGAAGTTAAATCAAAAGAAGTTGTTAAAGCGATAGCCCTCATCACAAATGTCTCTATGATTAACATCAGAGGATCAGGAATGGTTGGTGCACCTGGAAGTTACGCAAAAATATTCAAAATATTAGGAAAAAATAACATTAACATCATGATGGTTTCGACAGCAGTATCTGAAGCAAATATTTCAATTATTATACGTAGAAATCAACTTGAGAAAGCAATTAGTACATTAGAAATTGCTCTTTTGGGAAAAGGCGTAGGTAATAAGATAACAGCAGAAGATGATGTTTGTGTTATTGCAGCTATGGGAGCTAACATGAAGGGTTCACTGGGAGTTGCATCCAGAATATTTACTGCAGTTGCAAAAAAGAAGATAAATATTCACATGATAGCTCAAGGATCTTCAGAATTAAACATATCTTTTGTTGTCAAAGAGAGAGATGGCCCAACTGCAGTTAATGCAATTCATGAGGAATTTAATTTAAGTAAATAAACCAACTGTTTAAAGAATAACTGAATTAACCATTTCCTATTTTTTCATGAAGTTCACACAATTTAAGAATAGCTTTTTCGTAGATTTCTATGCTTTTCAGATATTCACTAATTTTGATATGTTCATCTTTAGTGTGGTCTAAATGAGAATCCCCAGGACCATATGTAACTATCGGAGCTTTAATAGCGCGACCAAGAATATTCATGTCTCCAGTGCCAGTTTTCCTTAGTAGAACTGCCGGTTTTTTGAGAGTGGTTCTTATTGAAAAAGAGAGAGCTCTAACCAAAGGAGAATTTTTTTTTACTTCAAAAGGTTCATTTGAATCTTCTATTGAATAATCAATTTTCACTTTTGGATTATCAATTAAATATTTTTCAATTACTTTTGTTATTTCACTGAATATTTCTGTAGAAGATGTTTTAGGAGGAATTCTGAGGTCAACATGTATTTCGCTTTTAAACGGTATTACAGAATTTGCATACCCACCAATTACCTGAGTTAGACATGCTGTAATTGAATGATAGGGACTAGAGGGAATTTTCGTTGATGGAAATGTTTGACTAATTTTTTCCCAAACCTCAAAAGCTTTTTCAAGGGCATTTTCGTAGGCCCACGGTGTAGAGGAATGTCCGGTTTCTGTTTTGCAAATTATTTTAATGTGTAGATTTCCTTTGTAGCCAATGGTTATATTTCCTACTCCGCTAGGTTCGCCAAATATTGCGTAATCTGCAGAAATTCCATCATTTATTAAATTCTTAACACCTCGACTAGTTGCTTCTTCTTCAACAACACTTGCAACCACTAGTTTACCCTTGAAATTTGGATTTTTAGCAACAGTTGATGCAGCAAGTATCATTGAAGCTAAGGGACCTTTAGCGTCAACTGCACCTCTTGCATAGATTTTGCCGTTTTCAATACGTAATGGAAGATGTCCAACAACAGTATCCATATGTCCACATAGAAGTATTGTTGGTTTACCTTTCCCAATTTCACCAATAACATTGCCAACTGAGTCGTTTTTTACATTAAATCCCAATTTTTCCATTTCAAAGCCTAAATAATCAGATATTACTTCTTCGTGGCCTGAAGGACTGAATATCCCTAACAAGTTAGTAAGGAATCGTACTTTTGGATTATCCAATTTTTTTTTCTCCAAGTATTGAATCAATAACAGTTATTGCTTGATCGATTTGATCTTTAGTAACTACAAGGGGAGGCAAAAAACGCAAAACGTTTCGTCCAGCATTCAATATAAGTAGACCTTTGTCTGATGATTTTTGCATAATTTTCGCAACATCATGTCTCAGTTCAATAGCTAAAATTAAACCCAAACCTCGGATTTCTGTAATTGTTTTATATTTGGTTTTTAGTTCTTCCAATTTATTTCTAAAATATTTTCCGATAATAGCTGCGTTCTCTACGAGCTCCTCTTCTTGAAGAATAGTAATTGCAGCACTTGCGGCAGCGCAAACTATGGGACTCCCACTAAAAGTGCTTGTATGTTCGCCAATTTTTAGAGAGGACATTATATGATTTTTTGCAATAGTTATCCCTATTGGCAAACCACCTGCAAATGGTTTTGCCAAGCATAATATGTCGGGTGTAATTTTCCAATGCTCAAACGCAAATAATTTGCCTGTTCTGCCAAAACTTGTTTGAACTTCATCTAAGATTAAAAGAATTTTTTTCTTATCACAGATTTCTCTGACTTCTTGAAGAAATCCTTGTGACAGAAGACGAACACCGCCCTCACCACGTATTGGTTCAATTAAAATTGCAGCAGTCTCGTTAGTTATAGCTTTTTGTAATTTTTCTAAATTATCAGGAGGAACGTGTTTAAAATCTGGAACCAAAGGCTGAAAAGGTTTACGATATTTTTTATCCCAAGTAGCTGATAAAGCACCCATAGTTTTTCCGTGATAGGCGCCCATAAAAGCAATTATTTCAGTTTTTCCAGTAAACTTTCGGGCCAATTTTATTGCGCATTCAACAGATTCAGCACCACTATTTGACAGAAAAATTTTATTTAGTCCTTCAGGAGTTAAGCTGACTAATTTTTGCAATAGTTCTGCACGTTTTGGATTATAAAATCCGGAGTGACAGGAAATTAGTTTTTCTGCCTGTTCATTTATCGCTTTAACTATTTTTGGGTGAGAATGACCTAAGGCTGCAACGCCATAACTACTAGAAAAATCTAAATATTCTTTCCCTTGGATATCCCATACCAAAACTCCTTTGCCTTCAACTAGAACTAATGGTTTTTTTGCAAAAACATTAGCCATTAAACTATTTTCTGTATCAAGTATTTCTTTTTTATTCATTACTAATCACAGTTCCACGTTTATGATTCAAAGCCTTGGAAAGCGGCTTTTCACCTGAACCAGATGTTATTATTACCTCTGGTAGACCTTTATCGAGGGCTCTATAGGCGGCATGAATCTTAGTACTCATCCCTTGTCCAATCTCTGAAAGAATGGGTTTGATTTCAGACCGCTTGAGTTTGGAAACAGATTTTCCATTTAAAATCAAACCCTTGACATCCGTTAATAATATTAATCGATCAGCTGCAAGACTACAAGCAATAGCAGCAGCAGTTCTATCCCCATCAACATTAAGTGGTTCAAATTCTTCACTAATGGCAATTGGAGTAACAACTGGAGTATAGTTTTTTTCAAGTAAAGATTTTAACAACGCCGTATTTACTTCAGTTATCTTTCCTGTATAACCACCATCAATTACTTTTTTTCGACCTCGGTCATCAATAATAACTAAACGTTTTTTCCTTTTTGCTTTCAGAAGAAAGCCATCCAAACCGGATAGACCAACAGCAACTATTCCTTGGCTCTCAAGAGCTAAAACTATATTTTTGTTCATCTTTCCAGCCATCACCATACTAAAAATTTCCATGGTTTCTTTGTCAGTGTATCGACTTCTGAATCCCTGGGGGGAAACAACAAATTTTTGTTCTTTACCAAGTTTCAACGCAATTTCAGTGACCTCCGAACCACCTCCATGAACAAAAATGAGTTTATGATCTTTTAGTAATTCTTGTACATCTTCAACCAAATTTGAAGAAGTACCATCTTTTAATATACTTCCACCTAATTTTGCTACAATCAACATATTAAATCACATCGGATGAAAACCAATGCTTTTTAGGCCTGTATCTTCCGGAAGACCCATAATTATATTTAAACATTGAACACCTTGACCTGATGCACCTTTAACCATATTGTCTATTGCTGAAAAAACTAAAAGACGATTTACTCTTGAATCTATCTCAAATCCAATGTCACAAATGTTTGTGCCTAATACAACTTTTGGGTTCGGTAATGTATATGGACCTCGTTTGTATTTGACGAAACGAATAAACGGTTCATTTAAGTAATAGTTACGAAAAACTTTCCAAACATCTTTATTTGTAAGTTTTTGTTTTGGA
Source organism: Candidatus Bathyarchaeota archaeon (assembly GCA_963848105.1). Classification (GTDB taxonomy): domain Archaea; phylum Thermoproteota; class Bathyarchaeia; order Bathyarchaeales; family Bathycorpusculaceae; genus AD8-1. The sequence continues at coordinate 348,324 of CAWKCH010000002.1, read as the reverse complement.
AAAAGATAAATTGTTGCTAGAATTCCTCTGACCATATTTACTGCGTGAGGCGTGAATGATACTAAGAAATTGTTTTTTGTTAAATTATTCAGTTCTTGTTGAACTTCTGCGATATGACGATGTTCAATAACTTTGTATGGACGAACTCCCCCAAATCTTTCAGGATGGTGTGAGACTATCGTTGGTTTACCACCTCCACCTGAAGAGCCTACTTTTAGGTCCACGACTATTTTTTCTGTTTCAACAAGGTCTGCAGCTACAATTGGTGCTAAACCCAGGATAGTGGTTGTTGCCATACACCCTGGACAAGCGACTAATTTTGCGTTCTTTATAGCTTCTCTATGAAGCTCTGGTAACCCATAAACAGCCGTTTTCAGAAGTTCAGGATTAGAGTGTTTCCACCCATACCATTTTTCATAGTCAATTGGATTTTTTAATCTAAAATCTGCACTCATATCAATAACTTTTAAACCTACTTCTAAAAGTTCTGGAATTAGATTAACAGCACTACCATGTGGAGTTGCTGTGAAAACAAGATCACAATTTTTTTGCAGTTCAGAAATATTTTGAGGAGCAAATTTCAGTTGAGTTACGCCTCTAAGATTGGGATGAATATTGAAGACAAAATCACCGACATTTTGACGAGAAGTAACCATAGTAACTTCGATGTTTGGATGAAGAAGTAATAAACGAAGAAGTTCTCCCCCAACGTATCCTGAACCACCAACTATTCCAATTTTCAAGATTATCACCTAAAGAATATTATCAAGTTAGACTTTTAGCACCTTTTATCAACGGAATTGCAAGGTTGATTCCAGCAATTAACCGAGTATGTTCCCAGAATTCAGGGCAAGAATTTGCTTCATGAAAAACAATAGCTTCTTTATTTTTTTCTATGCTTTCATCGATTATTTTTTTAACTTTTTGATAAGATGTAGTAACCATATAATCTTGGAACGCTGTTTCTAGTTTTGCATTCCATGATGAGAAGTTGTTATGTTTATTTTTTTCATTTTTAATTTTTCGTATTGACTCAAAAACAATTAGCGCTTTTTCAAGTTCAATTTTTAGTTGATTATCGTCTACAATTTTATTTTCTTGAATATTTATCATTCCATCGAGTGCAAAAAGCCAAGCTTCTTGATTGTTACTAATTGCTTCTCCACTTTTTATTGATAAATCTATAATATTTGAGGGCAGTTTTGCTGCAAATACACTATTACCCAGATAGGTGTTTGTTCGAAAATCCTTAAGACCTGCTCTTGCTAGAGCTATTGGGTGACAAACTGGAAGTTTTCCTTTTTCTTTATATACTATTATTCGTAAATCAAAAAACCATTTTTTAATATACTCTTGAGCAACGATCCCTATGGGGTTTATTATTGATGGTTTAGTTTCTTGAATATTGAAAAGTAGTTCTTCACGATTTTTTGAAAGCAGCATACCTTTTCCGTGAGTAGCAGAGTCTGGTTTGATAACAATACCCTCATCCAAAATTAGGTTATCTTGAAATAGATCTGCAATATCAACTTCATTGTGAAGGAGTTTTCCGTTTTTTAACATATCTGAAGAGTCACAAGGAATAAAGACCGTTTTAGGAATAGGAATTCTTTCTTTCCATAAATGAAGAAGAGTTCGTAATTTACTATAACAAATAAATTCAATAGAAGATGGATTTACAGTTTGTTTTCCTAAAAGCTCCAAAAGATAACCTGCTTGAAGTCTTCTATTCTTGCTTTGAGCTCTGTTTAATACAACTTTAGAATCTTTGATAATCTGTGTAAAAACTTTACCTTTAGTCTTAGCTATGAAATTATTGTTGAATAATGAGAATGCAATTTTTCTAAATGGTATAAAAGTCAAATCTACTCCAAGTTTTTGAGCAGTAAGTTTTATTCCCATTTCATCTGTTTCAGAACGTTCATATAAAAGGGCAATACTCATTGTTTTGTGGCTCCAAAAAATTAGTTTAAGAAAAATTAGTTTTTTATTTCTGTAAATATAGAATTAAATAAGAGCGATTACTCGCCCCAGTCTTCTCCCTCAATAGTTAATTCTTGTAAGTCTACACACCCATCTTTAATTTCTTTGACTTCGAGTTCAAGTCCACAACTCGCGCAGCTAACAATTTCACCTTTCTCTGCATCCGTTGGAATTGAAAGGGTGGTATCACAATCAGGACAGTTATTTGTATTCATTATTTTCACCTCGGTTGATTCCAAACTTGTACTGGATCATTCATTTTGAATCGCCAGTTTTTTCGATTGGAAATATCTTTTTCAAGATGTGTCTTTCTTTTAAACTTTACGACTTATTTGTTACAAATTGAGTGATTGTTGTCTCATTTAGAACAAACAATAATTTTTAGTTTACGAATTTCGAACAAAAAAAGAGCACCAAGTACAGAAAAAAACAAAAAAAATCAGAAATCGTTAAATTTTTCTGCTCCCAAGGATATCTGGGATTATTTATGGATGAGAAAGATAAGCAGATTTTGCAATTGCTAAAAAAAAATGGAAGAGCAAGCTATGGTAAATTAGGCGATAAAGTTGGACTATCAGAGGGCGCAATTCGAAAAAGAATTAAAACACTAACAAATTCTGGCGTAATCAGAAAGTTTACAGTGAAGATTGGAGAAGGGGAAGGCGCAGAAGCTATCACATTATTAGCTACGTCACCTTCATCGCCTACGCAGGAGGTCTCAAAAAGAATAGAAGAGATTCCCAATGTAGACACAATCTACGAGGTCACAGGAGAATATGATATCGTTGCAGTTATTACTGGAATGAATGTGGTTGAAGTTAACGAATGTATCGAAAAAATACGAAGAGTAAAAGGAATAATGAAAACTAATACTATGATAGTTCTGCGCAGCAGATAGGAACACTTCTTTTTGATATCAAAAATTGGATGGATTAAAGGAATAAAATATTTTAATTATCATTAACAGTTTGGAATTAGTTTTCAGATGACGAAATATTCTGTATTAAGCATTAGTTCAAAATATTGGGGTCCTGGAGAAAATTACTTAAACATTATTATTGAAGATATCAGAAAAAGTGTGGAAAATAATGACTTTGTTATTGTATCAGAAAAAGCACTTTCAACTGCTAGGGGTAATTATATAGATGAAAATGACATCAATGTCAGTTTAACAGCAAAAGTAATTTCGCGTTTTTGGATGCGGATTGTATGGGGATATATTCTCGGGTTCATATGTCATTTTGGTAAAAAACTAATCCGAAGACTCAGAGAGTACCCCATTATTGAGGGAAGTCGACATAAACAAGTTATCTTACAACAAGCAGGATTTTGGGATGCATTAATGTGGGGTTCAGAAGGAGGAATTGATGGATCAAATTTACCTTATGCTTATGTTTGTTTACCATTAAAAAATCCAGTCAAAGTTGCTGAAAAAATCCACCAAAAAATTCAAAATACACTTAACAAAAAAGTTATTGTAATAATTGTAGACACAGATAAAACATACACATTTAGAAACTTTCATTTTACTCCTCATTCAGCAACAATAAAAGGAATCCATTCTTGTGGAGGATGGATTACTTATTTAGTAGGAAGAGCACTAAGACTCAAAAAGAAGTCTACACCGATAGCTATTGGAGGAGGCACTGTGAACGTAAAAAAGGCTCTAACAATCTCCAACATCGCAGATAAAGCAAGAGGATCAGGTATGGGACCAACAGTTTGGGATATGGCTTCAAGATTTAACGTTGGTAACGCAGAAATAAGTTGGAAAATGCTAAAAAATTTTATTCACAAACCAATAGTGCTAATAAGGGAAAAAAAATAGTTAACAAATTTTAATAAATACAAAAATCAAGATAGAAAACCAGTTCAAAGTAGTAAAGAATAAACCTCTCATTTTCTTAAATGAAACAAGTGAGAGTTATGGAACAGGACAGGCTAGATACTTTTTTCAACCCTTCAACTGTGGCAATTATTGGAGCAACCAAAAAAACAGATAAAGCTGGACATGTAATATTCAAAAATTTTGTAAATAATAAAAAGAGAGGAATTTTTAAAGGAAAAATTTATCCAGTAAATCCACGAGAGGAAACAATCCTTGGATTCAAATGTTATCGGAAAATAACTGAAATCCCAGGAGAAGTAGAACTAATAGTTATTGTTGTTCCAGCCAAGGTTGTACCTCAAATAATGATAGATGCAGTTTCTAAAAAAGTTAAGACTGCAATTATCATTACAGCTGGTTTCAGAGAAATCGGGGAAACAGAGTTAGAAAAAAAAATAGTTAAAACAGCTAGTGATGCAGGAACACGAATTTTAGGTCCAAATTGTTTAGGAGTATACTATTCAAAAACAGGTGTAGATACGCTCTTCCTTCCTGAAACAAAGGTTTTAACAACTGGTGACGAAATTATTGCCACTCCTCGTCCCTTATTTGGAAGAATTGCTATAGTTACTCAAAGTGGAGCTTTTGGGATTGCTGCTTTGGATTACCTAGCTGGAAGACAGATTGGCATAAGCAAATTTGTGAGTTTTGGGAACAAAAGTGATGTTACAGAAACTGAAATGATAAATTATCTACTTTCCGATAAAGAAACTAAAACGATATTGCTATATGTGGAAGACATAAAACATGGGAGAAGGTTTCTTGAAATAGCAAAAAATGTTTCACTTAAAAAACCTATTGTAGTAATAAAATCAGGCAGAAGTGCTGCTGGGGCAAGAGCTGCAGCATCTCATACAGGTGCTATCGCGGGATCAGATAAGATATATGATACAGTGTTTAAGCAGACAGGAGTATTTCGAGCAAACGATATGGAAGAGTTTTTCGATGCTGGAAAAGCGTTATCAATGCAACCCCCAGCAATTGGGAAAAATATAGGAATTCTTACTGATGCAGGTGGTCCAGGAATTATGGCTGTTGATGAATGTGCAAGCAAAGGGCTTTTAGTCAATCATTTTTCAAAAAAAACTATAAATAAATTTCAAATATTAAAAGATCAAAAAGTTTTACCTAGATTTGCTTCAATATTAAATCCAGTTGACCTAACAGGGTCTGTAACAGATAAAATGTATGAAGCAGCAGTAGATATTATGTTCCAAGATCCAGATATTAATGGCATAATATTACTAGGATTACATCATCTCCCTGCTCTGCGCGAAAAATACATAGATGGCGTAGCTAAAATTTCAGGAAAATATCAAAAACCCATTGTTATGTGTGATATTGGCGAAACTGAAATGGCACTATATACTCGTTTCAGATTTGACAAACTAGGTATTCCAGCTTATCCATCCCCTGAAGATGCAGCTAGAGCAATGAATTCTTTAGTTAAATATGGAGCATTCTTAAAAAAGAATAATCATGAAAAAGAATATTTATCTAATTTTTTCGAAAAGAAATAATTATAAACACAGATGGACTAAAACTTCATCCCCGTTTTTCAAATTTAGGCTAACTCGCAAATTCAGTGGAGCAATAATTTCTATAACATTTTCTGGATAATTTGCAACAACAGGAACGATAATAGCACATTTTCGAGAAGTTATTAAAGCTGGAATTATTAGTCCATGACAAAAACCGTCAGCAGGCATAATTCTGGTACAATTTTTATTTTTTAAAAGAGTAATAAATTCTAAATTTTTTTCAGATAACAGAATATTTAATGTCCCCGGATAAGGATTAAAACCCAGTTTTTCCTGAATCTGGTTTTTGACCCAAACTAATTTAAGGAATTTTTCACCTTCGCCAGTGCCTGAAAAAATTTTACCTTTAAGCATTATTTTTTTCAAATATTAAGAGCACTCCTACAGTGACTTTAAAGAATAAGTGTAAAAAAATTGAGTTCTTTTTGGATTTATTCTTGTTTTTTTAACCAGTCTGCAACTGTTTGGAGAACTTGATCAGTCGATATATCAACGACTGGAATTATCATTTTTTCCTTGGTCTCAATAGTTGGAGCAAATTTTGGCATAATAGAATATCCAATAAAAGACCAATAGAGTTTCCCTTTTTCAATTAATTCTTTTGCCACAATTTGACTTGAAGCTGGAAGAGGGAAATATAGAAATACCATACCATCTACCCAATAAAGTCCAGCCAATTTGCCACCAGCTATTATGGAAACAAAGCGGGCCAGTTTTTCTGGAGTTGAAAAACGTGTGCGCTCCATAATTACAATTTCTTTGAAAGGTTCAAAACTAACTGAAACACGATTTTCAACCATTAATAATCACCTATACACATTAATGTATGAGGTATTCCCTTTTATTTTTATCACTTTTTTAGAAAAAGTTATAGCGTAGACAGAACATTAAGCCTTCACTAATAACTTGATGGAAGTTTAGTGATTTGTCAGAAATTCGGGTAGCACTTATTGGCGTAGGCAACAGCGCTTCCGCTTTAATTCAAGGAACACAATATTACAAAGAAGCTAAAGAAAACACCACTGTTCCTGGTTTAATGCATGTTAATTTTGGTGGATACCATATAAAGGATATAAAATTTGTCGCAGCCTTTGAGGTGAATAAAAATAAAATTGGTAAAGATCTTGCAGAGGCTATATTTCTTAAACCAAATTGTTGTGAAAAATTTTCGAATGTACCAAAACTTGGTGTTAAAATTTCAACTAGTCCAATCTTAGATGGTGTTGCAGATCATATGAGACAAGTTTTCAATGTATATGACGAAAAAACCCATAAAAGTGATAATGTAGTTGAAATTTTAAAGAATACAAAAACAGATGTTTTAGTGAACTATTTACCAGTAGGAAGCCGAGAAGCAACTCGTTTCTATGCCAAAGCAGCTATAGATGCTGGCTGTGCATTTGTAAACTGTATCCCAGAATTCATTGCCTCAAATCAAGAGTGGAGCAAGAAATTTGAAACAGCTGGACTCCCAGTTGCAGGTGATGACATAAAAAGTCAAGTAGGTGCAACAATTCTTCACAGGAACTTGGTTCGTTTATGCATAGATAGAGGTGTAATAGTTGATGAGACATATCAACTAAATCTAGGTGGAGATACAGACTTTCTAAACATGACTGTTGAAGAAAGATTAAAATCAAAGAGAGTAAGCAAAACAGAAGCAGTAACAAGTTTAGTTCCTTATGACCTACCCACTAGAATAGGCCCTTCAGACTATGTTCATTTTTTGAATAACAAGAAAATATGTTATATTACACTTAAAGGTCGAAAATTTGGAGATCGTCCGATATCAATGAATGTTAAACTCGAAGTTGAAGATTCTCCAAATAGTGCAGGTGTAGTAATAGATTTAATTAGAGCTGTAAAAATTGCATTAGATAGAAAAATTAAAGGATCGTTACTAAGCGTATCTTCTTATGCATTTAAACATCCACCTATTCAAGTTCCGGATTCAATAGCAAAAAATTGGGTAGAAGAATATATCGAAGGAAAAAGAGAGAGATAGAAACTCTCTAAGAACTTTTTTAGGGTTGAAAGTTTAATTAAAGCTTTTAAGCACAAAAAGTTAGAATAACTCTATCTGAGGAAAAAACAGATGGTGAAAGTAGGCGATTATGAAGTACCTGAAGGATTATATTTTTCAGACGATTTTGAATGGATTAAAGTTGAAGGAGAAAAAGTCCGAATGGGAATCAGTGACTATGCTCAAAAACAACTTCGTGAAATAGTGTACATTGAACTTCCAGACGAAGGAACCGAACTTGTTCAAAATGAACCTTATGGCACTCTAGAATCAGTAAAAGCGGTTTCCGATTTAATATCAGCATTGAGTGGAACAATAGAAGAAGTAAATAAAGAGATTCAATCAAATCCTGAACTGTTAAATACTGATCCTTTTGGAAAAGGCTGGTTAATTCTCTTAAAACCTTTAAAATTAGAAGAAGAAAAAAGAAATTTAATGGATTTTGACAAAGCAGTCAAATGGCATAAAACTCAGGGGTAGAAAAAGGAGGCCCCTAATGTCTAATAAAATTGTGATCATAGGAGCCCATGCAGCAGGAGTAGATGCAGCTTCAGTTTGCAGAAAAAAAGACCGGTCTTCTGAAATTATCTTGATAACCAAAGAAAAATATGCAGGATACTCACGATGTGGACTTCCATTTGTAATCGGGGGACAAATACCAAATTTTGAGGATTTAATAGTTTTTTCAAACGCTTACTATAAAATGTTGAAACTGAATTTGAAAACAGAAACTATAGTAACAAAAATCGATAATCAAAATAAAAATGTTAACATAGTAAATAAAAAGGGTACTCTTGAAAGTTTAGAATATGATAAACTAATAATCACCACTGGAGCCTCACCATTTATACCTAGAATAAAAGGCTCTGACAAAAAAGGAATAATGTCATTACGCACTCTTGAAGATGGAAAGCAAATCGATCAGAGTATTAAAGAGGGAGCAAAAACAGCCCTAATAATGGGCGCTGGATTAATAGGGCTCGAAACAGGCATAGGCCTCCATGAAAGAGGACTAAAAGTAACTATCGTTGAAATGCTTCCACAAATCTTGCCTGCTATGCTTGACATGGATATGGCAAGTCATATCAAAGAAGCACTTGTAAAAAAGGGATTATCAATTTTAACCGAAAAAAGAGTGGAAGAGATTACAGGAAAAGAGAAAGCTAGTGGAGTAATCGCGAGTAGCGAACAAATTAATGGTGATATTTTAGTAAGCGCTTTTGGAGTTCGAGCAAATACCAAACTGGCAATTGACGCAAAAATAGCCATAGGGGAAACAAGAGCAATAAAAACAAATCAAAGAATGGAAACTAATGTCACCGACATTTTTGCAGCTGGTGATTGCGCTGAAGTTCCTAATTTGATCACTCATCAACCTAGTTGTTCACAACTAGGAACTATTGCAGTAAGACAAGGTAAAGTTGCAGGTACTAATGCAGGGGGAGGATATGCTCTGTTTGAAGGAGTTCTAGCGTCTGCAGTGACTAAGCTTTACGACATAGAAGTAGGTTCAACCGGACTAACAACAACTGCAGCAAAAAAGGCAAAAATTGAGACCGTATCCGGAAAAATAAGCTCAAAAACTAGAGCAGATTATTTCCCCGGTGCAAAACCTATAAAAATTAAATTAATTGTGGAAAAAGAGTCAAGACGCATAATAGGAGCACAAATAATGGGAGGAGAAGAAGTTACTCAAAGAATAAACGCTTTATCTTTTGCAATACAAAAAAACATGACAGTAAATGAATTAGCTAAAGCAGATACAGCTTATGCACCACCTTTATGCGAAACATGGGAACCAATTGTTTTAGCTGCTGAAATTGCATTAAGGAAGCTATGTTGACCCCCTTCGAAATTTATTTTTTTTGTCGGAAAATTAATTAAGCCAAAATAGAGATTACTCGTACTCATAGGTGATTCTAAAATGGTTATAAAAGTAGCAATAAACGGTTTCGGAAGAATAGGAAGATTACTTTACAGATCAGCAATAGAAAGAAATGTAGATATAGATTTTGTAGCAGTAAACGATCTCGCAGACGCAAAAACACTAGCACATTTACTAAAATATGATTCAGTTCACGGAAAATTTCCTGGAACAATAAAAGTTGAAGGCAACAATTTAATAGTAAATGGTAAAGAATTAAAAGTTTTAAGTCAAAGAGATCCAGCATTGCTTCCTTGGAAGGAGTTAGGTGTTTACTTAGCTGTGGAATCAACAGGTCTTTTTAGGCAAAGAGAAAAAGCTGCAAAACATTTAGAAGCAGGCGCAAAAAAAGTATTGATTTCAGCACCAGCTGGAAATCCAGACATTACTATTGTTTTAGGGGTAAACGATAATCTATATGACAATGAAAAACATAATATTCTTTCAAACGCTTCATGCACAACTAATTGTTTAGCTCCAGTGGCTAAAGTACTAAATGACAATTTTGGATTAAAAGAAGGTTTAATGACAACTATTCACTCAGTAACAAATGATCAAAGGATACTGGATCTTGTACACAAAGACCTCCGAAGAGCAAGATCAGCCTTAGTTAATATTATTCCAACTAGCACAGGAGCTGCTAAAGCAGTCGGATTAGTACTTCCAGAATTAGCCGGAAAATTAAACGGTATTTCTTTGCGGGTTCCAACTCCTGATGGTTCGATTGTAGATCTTCACGCTATATTGAAAAAAGAGGTTTCTAAAGAAGAAATTAATGCAGCTTTCAAAGCAGCCGCTGAGGGTCCATTAAAGGGAATTCTTCAATACACTGAAGAACCAATTGTTTCAACAGACATAATTCATAGCACATATTCTGCTATATTTGACGCTGAGAAAACCATGATTATTGGAGAAAAAGGCAATTTTGCTAAACTACTAGCATGGTATGACAATGAATGGGGTTTCTCCTGTAGAATGGTCGATTTCATTGAAATGATCGGCAAGAAAGCAGGTCTTTAACAGTTCGATACCTAAACTCTAAAAATCCTTCCCTATTTTTCTTTTTTTAATTATAAAGAGAGTGTAAACATGTCAAAATACCTAACAATTGATGATATTGAAGTAAAAGACAAAGTAGTACTTGTAAGAGTAGATTTCAACTCAGAAGTTGATTTGAAAACAAAAAAAGTGACTAGTGATGTGAGAATCAGAGCACATGGAGAATCTACAATTAAGGATCTGGTTGAAAAAGGAGCAAAAGTAGTTATTTTAGCTCATCAGGGAAGAAAAGGAGAACCAGATTTTATTCCTATGAAACAACATGCAGAAATTTTAGAAAAAATCATAAATAAACCAGTTAATTTTGTTGATGATTTATTCTCTGAAAAAGCTCAAAGTGCAATAAAAAATATGAAGAGTGGTCAAATTCTTGTTCTCGATAATGTTAGAGGTTTTGATGGGGAAACAAAAAAAGGAACTCCTGAAGAACATTCGAAAACAGAGTTGGTTAGAAATCTTGCGCCTTTGGTAGATTTATTTGTTAATGATGCTTTTGCTGCCGCACATAGAGCGCATGTTTCTATGGTAGGTTTTACTGCAGTATTACCAAGTGCAGCAGGACGCATAATGGAGAGAGAACTAAAATCTTTAAGCAAAGCATTAGAAAAACCTGAAAAACCTTGTCTTTTCATTATGGGAGGAGCAAAAGCAGACGATTCACTTGAAATATCAAAATATGTCCTCAGTAATAACATAGCAGACACTGTAATTACAGGAGGGGTAACTTCTCAAGTATTCTTGGCTGCAAAAGGGTATAACCTTGGTGAAAAGAATATGGCCTTTTTAGCAAAGAAAAAAGTAGTTGATTTAATTCCAGGGATAAGAGAACTCATACAAACGTATCCAAAAAGGATAGCAACACCAGAAGATCTTGGATTAGATGTAAACGGCCAGCGTAAAGAAATTTCAATAAGTGAATTACCTACTGAATATTCAATTTTTGATGTGGGAGCAAAAACGATTGACAAATATAATCAGCTAATTAAAGAGGCAAAATCAATTGTTCTTAGTGGTCCAATGGGAGTATACGAAAAAAAAGAGTTCGCAGTTGGAACAAAAAAAATATTTGAAGAAATTGCTAATTCAAACGCATTTTCTCTTGCGGGTGGAGGACATACAATTTCAGCACTAAAACAGTTTGGTTTATCAGACAAAATTTCATATATAAGTACAGCGGGTGGAGCGCTAATAGAGTTCTTAATGGGTAAAAAATTACCTTGTGTAGTTGCTTTAGAGAAATCTGCTGAAAAAACATAAGTTTCTCACCATTTGCTCCCAATATTCCTTTAAATTATTTTTTGTTTCATTCCGCATCTTATTTAATATCATAAAAACACAGTTAGAAATAAAAAGAAGACATCTTGACTACAAATTAACCCTTTTTTTATTATCCAGCAGGCATTATTTCGAAAACTGGTTTACGTCTTTGATAGACTAGAAAAGGGTACATGAATTTATAAGAGAAATAAACATTATTCTTTTTAGAGGAGAGTGCTCAAAAACGAGAGAAGAACTTCCATTTCCCGACCAAGTATTGCAAACGTTACATAATTTGTGCGCAACCGCAGCAGATCTCGCTAGAAGAGGTGAAGAAGTAGCACGAATACTGCAACATGATCAAAGTGAGATAGAAAATATTCTTGATAAATATAAATCAGAAGGATTCGCTGAGAGTTTTACTGATAATGATGGAAAAAAGAGGTACTATCTCAATGCAAGAGGAATTATTAAAATCTGTTCTCTGTTCACGTAGTGAATCCAAATGCAAGTTTTAATTTTTTCGTGGGAATACCCCCCGCGGGAGATAGGTCAACTTGCTGAATACGTAAATAACCTATCAAGGTACCTTGTTAAAAATAAGATTAAGACTTATGTTATAACATATCATGATGTTCTCACTGGAGAAAATGAAGAAAAAAGTGGAGTTACAACAGTTAGAGTAACAAACCCTGTTAGAAATCACATAAGTTTTTTGACGTGGATTTTAACCTTAAACCAAGAGGTAGAAAGGGCTGCAGCAAATTTTATTTATCAACAAAAGAGCCAAATTACCCTTATAAATTTGTTTGATTGGCATTTTGTTCCTGCTGCGGTTACTCTAAAAAAAGCTTTTAAGATACCTATAGTCTACTCCGTTGAAAGTTTGGAAGATAATCGTTCTCAAAAAGCCAACACACCTTATAATATGGCAATAAAAAGTATCGAATGGTTGGGTTTCTATGAGGCAGATAAGATTATCGTCAAGTCGAAGTTGATAGAAAACGATATTATGAATATTTTTAATGTTCCAAAAGAAAAAATCAAAATTTTGGAATCTGACTTGCAGACAAATTTTAAGAATATTAGAAAAATATTCAATGGCATTTCAGGGGGATCGGAAAAAAAATGAAAAAAGAACTTAATGTTATGATGTTATCGTGGGAATATCCACCAAGAGTAATTGGGGGAATATCGCCTCATGTGTTCTTTTTATCTAAAAGTCTTGCTGAAATTGGTGTTAAAGTTCATGTTGTAACATGTGATTTTCCAGGTGCTCCTGACTATGAAGTTATTGATGGAGTAGAAGTATATCGAATTGATTCATACAAAAATCCATCACCTGATTTTGCTTCCTGGATATACTTAATGAATATGAATATGCAAAAAGAGGCTGCAGCTATTGCAGCTAAAATCGAAAATAAAATTGATGTTTTTCATGCTCATGATTGGCTTGTTGCTACTGCCGGTATAGGATTAAAACATGTGTTCAGAAAACCCCTTTTAGTTACTATACACTCAACTGAGATGGGGAGAAGAGATGGTGTTCATACCCAGACTGAAAAAATGATTCATGAAACAGAAGCTTGGTTGACTTATGAAGCATGGAAGGTCATTTGTTGCAGTGATTATATGGTCTCACATGCCAGATGGGTTTATGGATTACCAGAAGATAAAATGGTTATGATCCCAAATGGTGTAAAAATCCAAGGTAATAAGACCATTAATAAGGGTGAAGAAAAAAAATTTCGAAGAACGTTTGCATTACCAGAGGAAAAAATAGTTCTTTATGTAGGGAGGTTAGTATACGAAAAAGGAATTCATATTCTGGTAAATGCGGCCCCAAAGATTTTGGAAAAAGTTGACGCAAAATTCATAATTGTTGGCAGTGGTTATATGAAAGAGCAACTTTTAGATATAGTTAAAAGCATGAAGTTAGAACACAAAGTCCTTTTTACCGGTTTTTTGGAAGATGATATTCTGTTAAAATTACAGAAATGTGCTGATGTTTCGATAGTACCTTCACTATTTGAACCGTTTGGAATAGTTGCACTAGAAGCTATGGCAGCTGGAAGTCCGATAGTAGTTTCAGACACTGGTGGTTTATCTGAAATTGTTGATCATGATTCAACTGGAGTCAAAATATATCCAAACGATCCTGAATCTTTAGCATGGGGAGTTACAAAAATATTATTAGATGAGAAATATAGCGCTTATCTAAGAAAAAATGCTTATAAAAAAATAAAAGAAAAATATGATTGGAAGAAAATAGCCTTAAAAACTAAAAAAATTTATAATTCAGTTTTAGGTGAATATTCAAAAAGTTTTTGGGCTTAAATCAACAATTTATTAATAGCCAAAACTGCTACTTTCCAATAATGCGAACGTTTTTCACTAAAACCCAGGGTGATATAAGTGAACCTAATTTTCTTTCATTATTAGCAATTAAACTCACGTTTTTTAGAACTTCAAAAATATTGCCTGACAACATTACACCTCTAGTAGAATGTGTTATCTCTCCATTCTTAATTTTCCATGCTGGAGTAGCTACAACAGAAAAGTTTCCATTTACAGGATTACTACTATGAGCTCCTTGTAGATAATAGATTAAAAGACCATCAGCAACTTCTTCGATTAATTGTTCAGGTGTCTGATTTCCTGGAATTATCCTAAAATTTGTAGTTCCAATATTAGGTGTTGACAAATATCCAGCTCTTGATGCATTTCCAGTGCTTTCTTTTCCTTCTTTTTTCGCAGTGTAATTATCATAAAGAAAATTCTTCAGAATACCCCTCTTAACAATATTAGTTTTTTGTTGAGGGACACCTTCACCATCAAAGGGTGCAGATCCAAGCCCCCCAATCAATAATCCATCATCCTGTATTGTAAGTAGTTCGGAACCAATTTTTTCACCTATTTTATCTTTAAACGGTGATTGATTTCTTTGAACATTATCAGCCTGTACTGAGTTAATCAAAGTGTTAGAAAATAAACTCTGAAGTGCAAATTGGGTAAGTATAAGATTAGTTGTTCTTGTTTCAATTCTTTTAGTGTTTAATGCAGAAGAAGCTAAACGTGCTGCTTCTTTACCAACCCATAATGGATTTATATTAAAAGTTCTTTCAGCGTTAAATTCAAAACATACAGGAGTAATTGTGTTCTTTTTTTTCACTGAAGCTGCTAAACTACAATCAATATAAGTCCCTTTATCAAAACCTCTAACACCATTTGAGTTAGCGATTGCGTTTGAGAAGAAAGCAGCACTCAGACCGCCTTCAATAGGTAAAACATTCTGTCCAACAGTCATAGCAGCATCTAGCATTTCATAAGCAAGTGGAATTAAATCTTTTGAACGTAGTTTAACGATTTTTCGGTCATATGTTTTTTCTACTAAACCACACGGTTTTTTTCCTGGAAATCCACTCCAATTTTTGTCAGGTTTGCTAGCCTTTGCAGCATTTAAAGCACTTACAATCACGTCGTCTATAATAGTCTTATTTTCAATCGCATTTGTATAAGCGAACCCTAATGCTTTTTGTACAACAACCCTTATTCCTAAACCTTGATCAACTATTTTGTTGCTTTTAGTAACTTGACCTCTTTCTATACCAATATTTGTAGAGTGGCCTTCATAGAGATATGCTTCAACTTCAGATGCTCCTTTTTGAAGAGCTGAACTCACAGCATAGTCTGCTAAATTGAGCATACTGTCCTTTTCAAGCACTGCCACCAACAATCACCTCTTTAATTCTAATATGGGGTCCACCATCACAAACAAATGCAGTTTGCCCTTTTCCACATCTTCCCGGCCATAATTCAAAATCATTTCCAACGGCATCAATTTTTAAAAGTATTTCAAGAGTATTTCCACTTATTGATACGTTTCGAATAGGATTCCCTAATTCACCATTGACTATTTCATAAGCTTCCTGTACTCCAACCTGAAAAGTACCATCCAAGTTAGCTTGGCCACCTCTGAAACTTTTCATATAATAACCTGAAGATATACCTTCCAAAAGTTCGCCAAAAGAGTGATCTTTGGGAGCCATGTATGTGTTTCTCATTCTTATTATTGGCTCAACACGAAAACTTTCTCCTCTCGAATTTCCAGTAGGGGACACATTAAATTTTTGAGCTGTTTCCCGATTATGCATCAAACCTTCTACTAATCCATCTTTCACTAGAAGAGTTTTTTGACTCGGGACACCTTCGTCATCATATTTAAAGGATCCAAAAGCATCCTTCACAGTACCATCATCATAAAGAGTAACTATATTTGAACCAATTTTTTTTCCAATTCTATTGAATAATACACCACCAGATAAAGCTAAATCAGCTTCAGCAAGATGACCAAAAGCTTCATGAACAAAAACTCCAACAACATTAGGCCCTAAAACAACAGTTGATTTGCCTCCTTTAACTGGTTTTGCTTCTAATTGAGTTACCGCACGTTTAGCAACTTTTTCACCAATAACTGTTGGGGGTTGTTTATCAAAAATTTCGTAGCCTGCAGTAGATCCAATTTCTTCTCTACTAAATGTAAAACCGCCATTGCTAAAAGCTGAAGAAGTTATTCTCGACCAAACATAAAGTTTGTCTTGTTCGATAAAGGTCCCCTCACTAGTTGAATAATAATTCGTTCCAAAAAGATCCAAATAATCGATTGTACAACTTTTTACTCGCTTATCATAACTTAAACTGGATTGATTTATCGCTAAAGTTGTCTTTATTTTTTCTTCCATCGATATTGTTGTCGGGTTTTTTTTAGCATCCACAATTATTTTATCGTTTATTACTTTAGTTTCAGCGAGTTTTATGGGTTTGTTCATTCGTACACTTAGAGCTTTAGCCATACTACAGGCGTTAGAAACAGCAGTTTTTAATTTTCTGAAATCTAATGATCCAACTGAAGAGAACCCCCAAGCGCCATTAACTAAAACACGCAAAGCAACACCACTTTCGATACCTTGTTTGGCTGCTTCAACTCGTCCTTCCTTCACAGTAAGTGAAGTTTTTTTCAATTTTTGAGCTCGGACCTCTGAATATTCAGCCGAAAAATTATCTACTGCCAAACAATTAATTTTAGTAAGAAGATCTTTCAATTGCAATCTACCTTATAATCAATATAAAATATGAATATATCAAAAGAATAAAATCGTTTTGCATGATTTCTTAAAATAATGAAGAAGAAATAATCTTTTTTTTAGAGAAAAAAATGATTCTAAAAATATGTAACTTTAAAAAGTTTTTCACTAAAAATCATCAATATTTGTTTGTTTTACACTTCCAAAACGTGATTTTTTTTCTATATTGGTTGAGTCTAAATCTAGTTCTCCGTATACTCCATCAAACCCTGGAATAACTCTAAAGTTGCCCGTTCGAACTTTAAGAATCCCAGAAACTATCTTGGAATCAGCGACTTTCAGCAAATCGACCTCAGGAATATCAATCAATACAGAATATTCATTGTCAAAACTATTTACTAAACTATTATAAATTTTCCAAACAGCTTGAGTTGATGGAGATCCTGCATTAATAACTGAAGCGATTATATCAGAGAGAGGAAGCAAGCGTAAAAATCCAGGAGTATTAGAAGATTTATAATTTATTGGCCGGTCAGCGAGTTCGCTAACTCTTTGCTCAACACCTTTTGTGAGTTTTTTTCTACAAACTGGACAAATGGAATTGAATCGCTCAGCTTGTTTTGGGGGTAAAGAAATGTTGCATTTTCGGTGACCACTCCAATGGTATTTTCCATATCCCGGATCTGTTTCTATAGTGAATTTTAGCCGCTGCGAAGCTTTATTTTTGATTGCATCAATCACTTCGCGGTACATAAGTTTCTGAAGATCAAAAATGTTTGCTTCTCTTCCTATTCGCCAAGGCCAAAAGCTATGACAATCGCTATTTGAAAGTAAAGTAAATTTGTCAAGACCGCTCAAACGCCAATTCATTGGAGGATCGGATGAAAGGCCAGTTTCCAATGCATAAATGTGCTTGGTCATATCTTGATAACAGTCTTTGATTTTGTTAAAACCGCTAAAAGCTCCCAAAACACCAAACCAGGGAGTCCAAATATGAGCAGGAAAAATCATATTCTTATTTGAAATAGCCATTATTTTTTCAACCAACTCAGGAGCACTCATTTTTAATATTGGTCGACCATCTGAATCTAGATTTCCAAAATTTTTTAGAACTTCATTTATTTGTTTTACAACTTCCAGATTTGGGGCAAATATAACATGGTGGATTTTTTTTACAGAATTTTCAAAAGTAAAAATTGTACAAACTTCAGTTGTTAACATAAAGCGATACAGAATCTTCTATATTCTCGGATATACTAAAGAGGTTGGTTTCGGGATCTGGGATTAGAACATTTTTTATCTGTTCAAACCATTTTGGATGAGTAAAATCACCTGAACCTACTAAATTGAGACCCTTTATTTTTGCAAACCGGCCGATTTCTTTGAGATCCATTCTTGGACTTGTTGCACGACTAAATCGACTATGAATATGGAGGTCGGCAATTACTCGGATTTAAATCACATCCTTTATTGTTCTCAAAATCATTCTGAAGACTCTTCTTTCATGGAGTTATCTCGTTTCTTCTTTAAGAACTTTCAGGAATTAATGAAAAAGATAAAAGAAAAAAGAGGTAAAAATTGCGGAAGATATCGCCATCTCTAGAGGTGTCTTCCAAGACACTAACCCCAATTATATAATCTAATGCAAAAAAAAGAAACAAAAGTTGCAGGTGTATATATAAGCATAACCAAAACACAGTGGCCATCTGTTTTAGAGACTATTAATTAAAGTCGTCAATTACGCTCATTATTATGATTATCAGCATGTTTAACAAAAGACTCCCGATTATCCATAAGATACTCGTTAATCTCTTTAAGAGTCTCAGCTTGCTGTCTTTTATCTGCTTGCTATAATATAGAAACTGCAGATTTACAATATTATTCTTTCTGGACGGGTTTTGCAGGTTGTCTCGGTTTTTATTTTTCTCTTTTTCTTTGGTTTGGGAAGGTTCAGGGTGAAAAGTTTTAGATTGTTGGACATATGACAAAAGCCGAGCGGGCGGGTAAATAGAGGCTGAGTTTGTGTTGTCTTCGTGCTTTGGAACCCCCTACAATAGTGAAATGGGTCTGCTTGGGTTGTAACCGACCGTGCCCACCGTATTCTAGCGCATCACAGTCTAAGATCATCTGGTATTTTCCCGGATGAGCTTCAAATTGATAATCAGTAAAGGACCTATGGGGATTAAAATTGAAGATAAAGATTAGATTGGCTCTTGTGAAGATGATTACTTTGTTTGTGGAATCTTCACGCAAGAGTTGTGGGTTGGGTGAATTCAAGAGGCGGTGTGCTCTAGCTAATGCAATCATGTCGTGGTCAAAATGAGCTAACAAATTATATTTTAGGTGAACATCGTCTGCGAGGTACCATTGTCGTCTTGCGTGCTTATATGACCAGTTGTTTCCTTCGCGGGGAAAATCGATCCAGTCTGGGTGGCCGAATTCATTTCCCATAAAATTAAGATAGCCATTGTCGGCAGTGACCAAAGTGATTAAACGGATCATATTGAGTAAGGCTATTCCCCGATTGACCTTAGAGTTGTCGTCATCAACTCCCATCTGATTGTACATGTCCTCACCGATCAGTCGAAAAATAATTGTTTGGTCACCCACTAATGCTTGATCGTGGGATTCGGCGTAACTAATGGTTTTTTCATCTTTCCTTCGGTTGGTAAGTTCAAACCAGAGATGACCTATGGGCCAGTCCTCGTCTTTGAAATCTTTTATTAGACGGATCCAGTAATCTGGCACGCCCATTGCGAAGCGATAGTCAAATCCAAATCCACCCTTTGACTGGGGAACAGCCAAACCTGGCATACCACTGACGTCTTCGGATATGGTGATTGCATCGGGTCGGATACCATGAATTACTCGATTGGCCAGTGCCAAATAGGTTAGGGCATTTTCATCCACGCTACTATCGAAGTAATCATTGTATGAAGTGAATACTCTTGCTAGACCGTGTTGTAGGTAAAGCATGCTGGTGACGCCGTCGAATCGAAAGCCGTCAAACTTGAATTCATCTAGCCAGTATCGACAATTTGAAAGCAAGAAATGTAGAATGCGATGTTTACTGTAATCGAAGCAGCGTGAACCCCATGCTTTGTGTATCCCACGTGGTCCATCATGGAAATACTGAAATAGTGTCCCATCGAAGCGACTTAGTCCCTCCACTTCGTTTGATACAGAGTGAGAATGGATCAGATCCATGAATACTGTGAGGCCTTCGGCGTGAGCTGTGTCGATCAGGATTTTTAAATCCTCTGGAGTCCCGAACCTTGATGATGGTGCGAAGAAACTAGATACTTGATATCCAAAGGATCCGTAGTATGGATGTTCTTGAATGGCCATCAACTGTATTGTGTTGTATCCTGCTTTGATGATTCTCGGAAGCACTTTAAGGGTAAATTCTTGGAAGGATCCGATTTTTTCTTCTTCCTGTGCCATACCGACATGGGCTTCATATATGAAGGGGGGCTCTTTTAGTCGTTTGAAATCGGGTTTTTTCCAATGATATGTTTCTTGAGGCAACCATACTTGGGCGTTGAAAATCAGAGTCTTCGGATCTTGTACCACCCTTCGTGCATAGGCTGGAATACGATCACCTTCGCCTCCAGGCCAGTGAATACGGAGTCGATACAGATCACCATGCGCTAATTTATTGGCATTTAGGTGAATTTCCCAGACACCATCGTAACTGATTTTTTCTAGCGCAAAATCTCTGCGCGTTTGCCATCCGGTCATGTCTCCGATTAGAAAAATTGATGTTGCGTTTGGTGCCCATTCACGAAAAACCCATTCGTTTCGGTGGAAATGCAGTCCAAAATATTCGTGGCCGGACGCAAAGTCCTCTAAGCTCATTTTATCTTGTGTGAGATTTTGCTCTGTCTCTTCGATAAGCTCTAGCCGGTGTCTAATTTTATCTGAAAAAGGTATTAGGCACGAGTCGTTTTTCAGAAAACGGCTCAGTCTGCTTTCGATACCACTCATCAAAACACCTTATTCTGTTTTTTAACATACTAACAATTTAAATTTTTCAGAAGCAAAGGTAGCATATATTCCTTTAAAAATAGATTATTACAAATTGTCAGTATTAGCTATATTTTCTTTTGAATTTTCAGATTGGAGAGTTGGAGGGTTTACATATTTCGAGAAATATTTTTCCCAATCTAACTTAAACATAATTATTATTACTATTATCATGAGAAGTAGACCAATTAGAGTCCCAACAATTAGAGAGCTTCCTTCACCATCTAAACCAAATAGAGAACTGATAATTTCCAGAGACCAACGACCACTATAGGCAATTATTAAATTTGAAAAGAATTTTCCAAGTAATGCTGGAATGAAAGCACGAAGTAAACTGTAACGCATTACACCTAGTGGGATAAAAAGTAAATCGTCAGGGAGGGGAGTTAGAGCGAAAACAAAAATAGCGATAGGTCCATACTTTTTGAATAATTTCATTAAGAAATCCATTTTCTTTCGATATTTATCACTAATTACTTTTCTGCCACCAACTCCTATTAGATAGCCCGAAAATTCGCCTACTGAAGACCCTAGCCCGGCGGCAACTGCAATCCATATTGGTTCAAAAGTAGAAATACCCCCCATAGTAAAAATAATAATAGTATAAGGTATGGGCACAAAAACTGACATGGATCCGATTAAGCTTATAAAAAAAACACCTAAATAACCATACTGAACTGCAAATTGATCCATCCAGTCATAGATGCCTTCTAATAGCAAGATCTTTCAAACCTTCCATTAGGTATATGAAGTACTCTTAAAGAGTTTATGATGTTAGAATATAATATCGTCTTATTTTTTAAAGTAATAGACACAAAAATAAGAATCTTGAATAACTTTGGGAGACAACTATTTTATAAAAAAAAGTGAAGTAAATTATCAAAATACCTTTTTTTAGAAACAGTTGTTCAAAACCGTAATTTATCTGGAAATTTCAATAACTATTTCAGCACCGGGTTGAATATTAAGCATTTTTCCAGCATTTTTTTGATTAGCCGAAATTTCTAGAAATCCGTGACTTCCAATAATAACTAAAAGTTCCCCAAGTTTTACTTCAGAATAGGTTTTACAAAATTTTATAAGTAATTCAGAAGGTGACAATTTAACTTTCAACATTTTTCCATATAAATCTAGCAATGATTTATCGAGATTCATATTAGTTATTATATTGCCAAAATCGTCGACATGAATCACTTGACCAATTAGAGTTTTACTAGTTTTAATAACGTTAGTAAAAATAGGTTTTTTTATTTTATCTATTTTGGGTCCAAAAGCTTTGGGAGTAACTCCATTTAGCAGATATGCTGCGGCAGGAGCAAAAATATCTCGTCCATGAAATGTGTTAGAAACTTTGTTTAACATTAAATTGATATTTGTCAATTCATAAACGTTTTTTATACCTTGTTTCTCAGCTGCTAATACTAAAAGACCATTGTCCGGACCTATAAAAAAATCCTTTTTTGTCTCTATCAACAAGGGGCGTCTACAGGATCCAACACCTGGATCGACAACAGCTACATGAATAGTGCCTTTGGGGAAATAGTTCAAAGCTGAAGAGAGAATGAAAGCACCCATGCGTATATCGAATTTGGAGATATTGTGAGTTATATCCACTATTCTTGCGTTGGGAGAAATGCTCAAAATTGCCGCTTTCATTTCTGAAACATAATGATCTACTAGACCAAAATCTGTGGTTAACGTGATGAATTTATTAACCTCCATGAATGAACGGAACAAAAACTATTTCATCATCATTTTTTATTTTAGTTTCCAGTCCATTTAATACGCTTATTTCAGTTCCATTTATAAGTATTAAAGAATTTAATCTGAATTCTTCATTTTGTTGAATAACTATATTTTTCTTAAGAGATGGAAGTTCCTTTATTATCAGATTTATCAGAAAGAGTAAGGAGATATCATTTTTATAATCAAATGTCTTTTTGTTGACTCCAGCTATATTACGCAGCGCGCCTACAAATTTAACTTTGATAACCACTTATTTTCCCCGCAACTTATCTAGGATAGTAATAAGAATTAATGTTAAAATTCTTCCTGATTTTCAAATATGAAAAAAATTATTTGTTAAAACGCATCTGATTTTTCTTCAGTAAAAGTTTCCACAATATCGGAGGCTACCTGAACTAATGTGTCGGCTTGATTCATCATTGCTTCAGCATTAATTTCTTCCATTTGTGATAGTTGCTGCACAACAGACTCAAGTTCTACTAAAAACCGTAGAATTGAATCATCTGAAGGATTACAGTTTTCTGCTTCTTCGCGTAAAAGAATTTCTATGAATGCAGGTTCACCTAAACTATAATAAATTGCATTTCTAGCTTTCCTAATTGATTCTAGTACTAGACTAGAGGACATGTAAGGTACAGTTCTAGCTGCTTTAAGCTCTGCTTTAGCTTCACGAAGGTATCGTAATGCCCAGCCTTTCCTGTATTCATCCATCATAGGAATTCTCTTCTTGAGAACAACCTAAACTATTAATTCATCTTCTGATTCGTTTTCCGAAGATTCAGAGAAGGCTGAAGTAATAGTTCGAGTAATATATCCAGCTACTTTATTTCTAACTCTTGTTGTTGTCCCTTCTGTTAGTTTATCTACCATGTGCTTATTCTCATCAAAATCTCTAGAAAATTCTTCTGAAAAACGCTTTATTAATTCTTTGCCTAAATTTTTAATTTGTTCTGTCTTTACTTTTCCCAAATGCAGGGATTCCCCCAATTTTTTGGTTTGTTCCTCTATAGCTTGAAACCATAGAGCCAACTTCGTATAGAAGAAGAGACGTAATTTAAGTTTACGCTTTATTTAAGCAATTATCTTTTTGTTAAGTTCCAAAATATAATTTCCAATTGGCAAATTTATATGCGTGAAATGTAAAATGAAAGTATACAAAAGTGAGGTTGAGTTTTTGCCAGCACCTAGAGTTAAAAAAGGAAAATGGTCAAAAGAAAGAGAGAGAACAAAATCTGGAAAATGGAGAAAAAAAAGATCAGATGCAAATCAGCCTAGAAAGGTTAAGAAATCAAAAACAAAAGCCGCAATAATAGCAGTTGGGGTTATAATTGTTGCAATAGTTAGTCTAATAATTTATTTCTTTTATCCGAATATTATCGGATTTTAACTATTGATTTGTTTTCTTATTTTTTATTGGATCTTACTAATTTTAATATTTTAACATATTCGATGATTTCTTTTTTCCGATAACAAGAAAAAAAATATTCACTGTCAAGTTTAAACGATTTAAAGACAATCAAGGAACCGCAAAGGCTAAATATAGCTTTAAAAAGAAAAAGAAGCTACGGAGAAGTCTTTATGACCAATTCAGAATTAGCTGTAGCTCCAATGCATAGGCTTTGTAAAAAAGCTGGAGCAGATAGAGTAAGTGAGGCAGCAGCAAAAGAACTTGCTAAAGCTTTGGAAGGTATTGGAATAAAAATTGCAAAAGAAGCTTTAGATTTTGCTATGCATGCAGGCCGGAAAACAATAAAAGCTGAAGACATCGAGATAGCCTCAAAAAAAGTTATGGAAAAATAAGTTTTTCAAAAACTTCCCTTTTCTTTTTTATTAACTTGAAATTATCACTATTAAGTTTGTTTTGACGAATCCCAGAGAAACTGGAAATATTCACGAGCAAAACCAACTAAGCCTATATGATCACTCCAAACAACCAAACTAGGTTTATCCTCTCCTAAAAAGAGCATTGCTTCTTTTCCATCAGCAATTACTCCACCACCGAACATATGATTTCTGGTTCGGAAAGTATCTAATCCGAAAATCTTTTTTATAAAAAGCCAATCTTCTGTTTTTCCAGCAACCATAAGGTTGATATTAACTGATTTATGCAGGTTAAGCATTGTTGGATCTATTTGTGAAATAATATTTTTTGCAAATTTAGGAACAGCAAACATAAGCTCTTTAGTAGCTTTCTTAAGAATTTCTTCAAGTTTAACCATAATAGCTTCTTGACCACGTAATATCAACATTTCTGGATGTTCAATTAATTGTCTATTCTCGTATAAAGGCTGTAATTCATCAGAAATAGCTGTTTTCCAAGTCTGATATTTATCTTCTAGTCGAAGTTTTACTGCAGTTATCGCTTCAAGAGGAGGAACAGGAAAATACTTGAATGGGCGACTTTCAGAACTTTTTAGCCATCCTTTCTCTTTGAGTAAGTTCAAAACTTCATAAATTTTCGAATATGGAATAGTTGTTTTTTGACTTATGTCCATAGCGGTCATTTGACCATTTTCTAAGAGTACAACAATAGCCTCAATTTCGTAGGCATTCAATCCCATTTCTTTCATAATTATTCGGGTTTTTTCACTGACAGACAATAAAGCTCCCCCTTAATCACCGTAGTAGTTGTTTGGAAATATTATTATTTGCTTGTGATTCTTAAAACTTCTATACTAATTAGTAGCAGGTTTCAGTTAATGAAGACAATTAAAAACACTCAAAGTATCTGTCCTGAATGTTTAAAAACATTGGATGCTACGATTTTTGAGAAAGATAACAAAGTATTTATTAAAAAACAGTGTCCTGAGCATGGTTCTTTTACAGAATTGTATTGGTCAGATTATGATCAATATATGAAAGCAGAGCAATTCCGATATGACGGTGAAGGTCTAAATAATCCTCATACAAAAAAGGAAAAGGGGTGCCCCAATGATTGTGGAATTTGCACTGAGCACAAATCACACACTGCACTCGCTATTATCGATATAACAAATAGGTGTAATCTAACATGTCCCGTATGTTTTGCTAATGCGGCTTCGGCAGGTTATGTTTATGAACCTACTAAAGAAGAAATTGTGGGTATGCTGGAAAACTTGCGAAAAAATGACCCAGTTCCAGCAACTGCATTACAGTTCTCAGGGGGAGAACCTACAATTCGAAAAGATTTATTCGAACTAATTAAAAAAGCTAAAGAAATTGGTTTTCGTCATGTAGAAATTAATACCAATGGAATTCGACTTGCCCAGAGTGTAGATTACTGTAAAAAATTGAAAGAGTCTGGAGTTAGCACAATATATCTACAATTTGATGGATTAACTGCAGATGTATACAAATTCATCCGAGGAATTGATCTTCTTGAAAAAAAGATGCAAGCTATCGAAAATTGTCGAGAAGCAGGAATAAAAAGTTTAGTGTTGGTTGTCACTCTGGTAAAAGGGGTAAATGATAACCAACTAGGCGATATTATAAAATTTGCAGCTAAAAACTTTGACGTAATAAGATGCATCAATGTTCAACCAGTTTCACTCTGTGGGCGACTTCCACAAGAAGAGAGAGAAAAAATGCGAATTACAATTCCTGATTTTACTAAACTAGTTGAAGAACAGACAAATGGAGAAATTAAAGTTTCAGATTTTTATCCTGTTCCAACAGTTGTTCCAGTTTCTAAAGCTATTGGAAGTTTAAAAGATAAGAGGTATGTTGAGTTTACTGCTCACCCTCATTGTGGATTAGCTACATATCTTTTTATTGATGGTGAAAAAATAACGCCCATCACTCGATATGCTAATATAGACAAATTCATCAAAAGTATGAAGAATATTTATGAACTAGCTGAAAAAGGCAGCAAGAACAAAGCTAAACTCCACCTTCTAACAGCAGCTAGACACGTAAAATTTGGTTTTCTGCGTAAATATTTACTACAAGTTTTAAAAGAAGGAGATTATAAAGCATTAGGTGATTTGCAAAGAAATACTATTCTTTTATCATCCATGCATTTTATGGATCCTTATAATTTTGATTTGGAACGGGTTCAGAGATGCGTAATACACTACGCTATACCAGATGGGAGAATAATTCCATTTTGTACAATGAATTCTATTCATCGGCCCAATATTGAAAGTAAAATGGGAATTCCACTTAAAGAGTGGAAAAACAGGCACAAAGTTGAAATAACTGAGCCCTTTTAATTCATAAAAATATAGCAAAAGAGAGACAAAACAATGGGCGGACAAAAAAAACTCAGTTTAAAACAAATAGAGCGTGCACAAGCCAGAAGAAGCGAAGAGGACAAAGGATCAGATAAGAAGAAGAAAGATAAAAAAACGTTTACAAAAGAGAAAAAGATGGTAGGCATTCTTCCTCCAAGTGTAAAAAACAAGAAAATAGTTAGCGAAATAAAGAAAATGAAAGTTCTAACACCTTTTGCAGTTTCAACGAAATTTAACATAAGAATAAGTGCAGCAAAGGATTTTTTGGAACAACTTGAGCAAAATGGAGCAGTACAACTAGTATCAGGCAATCATACAATTAAAATATACAAACCATTAGAATCCTAGTCACATTTTTATTGTAAGTCTATTTCTCCTTTTCAATTATATTGAGGAATAAAATTGAAATTTCCTGAAAAAGTTTATACTACAAAAGAGGTAGAAATAGCAAAAAACCTTATTGATCAAGGCTATAAACATATCCTTAAAGTTGAAGGGACCCCAAAATTTAAAGAAAAAGTAAGCCAGTCTCTTGATTTGTTAAAGAGTGTTGGTTATTACGAGTTACTTAGGACTTATATCAGAGAAATAACTGAAATTGATGGTTTAACTCAACTTCGTGAAACAGAAGCAGTTATATGGGCAAACAAGTTTGCAGTTGAGAATCCTGTTGATGCTGCAAGTCTTTTTGTTCAAAAAGTTAACCACATGAAAGAATATCTCGAAGGCAAAGAGTATTATGGTGGGCTTGCAGAGAAACGTTCAACAGATAAAAGGATAGAATTTTTAGAGAAATTGGAAAAAGAGAGCAAAAACAGAAGCATTAAAAAAGAATGCAAACGTTTGCTTCAGATGTGGGAAGATGCAGCTTTAGCTTATTAAACGGAAAGTTCAACTGTCATAACGTTACCATTTTTTGCCTGTCTAAATAGTTCCAGATTTTTAGTTATTTTTCCTAAAATAGTAACAGGACTATAAGGTTGGGATTTTCCAAAAAATACACAAAAAGCACTCCCGATAGGCCAAAAAGCTAGTGTACCTTCCTCTACTTTTGATTTAGGCTTTTCCAATCCTAGTTTAACAGGTATTTCGAAATATACTTCTTCTTTCCATAAAGTGAGTCTCCCTTCAAAAGGTAGTTTACGAAGTATGGCATCAATGGATCTGGGAGCTAAAAATCTCGCAAGTTCCCCCTCAGCTTCTCCTAGATTTGAAATTGAAAAACGAATTTTAATTCTTGAGATATCAGTATTCTCAGCCATGGTTTCTCTTCCTTCATAGAATATAGTATTAGATATTTTCTGATAGGGTCAAATAAAATCTTAAGTGAGTATTTAACTCTTGCAGTTTTTTAGTTAATCAATTTACAGTATTAGTTATTAATTTAAGGATTTGATTAAAGTTTGAGCTATGTATTCAACTTGAGAGTCTTGTAGACCAGGATGGACAGGTAAAGAAAATACTTTTTTTGCAGCTTCTTCAGTTTCAGGAAGAGTATACATTCCAAAATTTTCTCTATAAAAAGGCATGAGATGTATAGGATTAATATAATAAACTGCAGCACCAATCTCTTTTATTCGTAGTGTTTTAACTAGTTTATCTCGTTCTTTTTCAGTGGAATCTTTTAACTTAACAGTATAGAGATTCCAACTACTAGTCATAACTTCCGAATTGTAAGGCAGTTCTAGGCGTTTTTCTTTTGAAAGAAGTTGTGTCAGTTTTTTTGCGTTTGCAGTACGTTTAGCTATAAAAGAGGGTAGTTTATCTAATTGAACTAACCCTAAAGCAGCTTGCATTTCTGACATACGATAATTATAGCCCATAGTTAAGGAAGAGTATTTTGATTTTTCTCCATGTGACCTTAACATTCGTAAAGATTTAGCAATTTCATCATTATTAGTTGTAATAATTCCTCCTTCTCCGGTTGTCATGTTCTTACTGGCGTAGAAACTCCAACAAGTTGCGTTTGCTAACATACCAACGGGTTTTCCTGAATATTTTGCACCATGTGCCTGAGCAGCATCTTCAACGATGGTTATATCATGGTCTTTAGCAATTTTTCGAATGGGAGTTAAGTCAGCAGGTAAACCAAAAAGATCGACAGGCATTATGACTTTAGTATTAGGAGTTATTTTTTCTTCAATTTTATTGGGATTAATATTGAAAGATCTAGGATCAATATCAACGAAAACGGGTGTTCCACCAGCCATTACTACAGCTTCGGCAGTGGCAACAAAAGTGAAACTCGGCAGTATCACTTCATCTCCGGGTTTTACACCAGCTGAAACGATAGCTAAATGCAAAGCAGAAGTACCAGTATTAACTGCTATTGAATAAGAAACATTAGCAAACTCTGCAAATTCTTTTTCGAAAGCAGTTACTTTAGGACCTTTACCCAGAGCATTAGTTAATGGACCGTTCTTTAAAACTTCAGTAACAGCTTTAACTTCGGCATCTCCAATAATAGGCATATTAATCGAAATCAAATTTTAGTCTTCCCTTATTGATTATTTTTCACTAATTGAGTATTTCAAATTGTCTATTATTTATTACCAATTTAAAGAGAATGAACAGCGTATCATTCAACTTTCACAGTATGCTCAATTCCATAATCAGTTATTACCTTAAGATTATTTGATCTAAATAAACCATCCAATTTTTGATCACCAGTATCAACTCTTAGATGTTTTAAACCTGATAATTTACTTTTGGAAGAAACTACAATAATATTTTCCAAACCTACGGCTTTGATTACAGCAGAACTTATCTGTTGATTGCCCCTACCAAAAACAAAACCTTGACCACCAATCGGCGTAACTATTATTTTCGCTTTTTTCGTATTTATAGCAGCTAATATTTTTTTCTCATTAACATCTTGGGCAACATTTTTTTTATTATAGAAAAGATCAACACCTAGAAGAGTTTTATTTGCGTCTAAAAGATCAGTTATCGTTCTGGTTGTGGTTCCAGGTCCAATAATATAGAGTATATTGTCTATCATGTGTTCAATAACATAAACCGATATAGCCGCTTGATTACGCAATTCACTTTCTGTTATTGGACTACCCATCTTGTTTCCTTGCAATAAAAGAGGTTCATAGGGAGACAACACATAACCATAAAGATGTGCAGACAGCCGTCCATTTCTAAATGCTTTCTCATCCACATCCATAATTTCTGTTTCTTTAACAGGTAAATTACCTCTCAGAAATTTTGCTGCGATGTTAGCTGCAGCTTGTGGATTTACTCCAAAAACACCACTATGCATTTTTACTCCTGTTGGGACACCTAAAACAGGAATAGAGAGATTAACTACTTTTTGTATGTCTCGGGCTGTTCCGTCACCACCGCAAAAAACTAATAGATCCAAATCGGATTTGGCTAAGATAGAGGCAAGTTTTATCGTATCTTCTGATGTTGTTGTTTTTTTTCTTTCCCCATAAATTGTATGATTAAAACCAATTTTTTTGATTCCGTTTTCACCCATAATTCCTCCGCCCACAAGAAGTTTCACATTAGGCATTAGATTATTCAATTCTTGGAGAAAAATTTCAGCCCTTTCCGGAGCAATTGGTTTGGCTCCTAATCTTATTGCTTGATTCAGAATATCTATTCCGTCTGTACCTTTGAGACCAACCGCACCGCCCATTCCAGCTACTGGATTAATAATAAAACCCAAAGTTTTCATTTTTATTTCAATTCTTTATTTAATTGGTAATTATTTTTTCTTTTCTTATACAAACTATAAACTCTCAAAGCGAGTCTTTTAAATCGAAAAAAGATAGAGGATAAATGGCAAAAAAAATGATGTAAATTTCAACATCATTTTTTTGTCATTTCAGTTTAGGTTTTAGATGAATTTTTTATTAACTTCGTCTAGCCAGGGATAGCGGGTTTTCAGTTTTTGCATAGCTGCTGCTACTTTTTCTGCTGGATATTCATAAGGAAGGAGATTTCCAGACAGGTAAGAATCGTAAGCTTGCATGTCAAAGTGACCATGACCACAAAGTACAAAGGCCAAGGTTTTTTCTTCACCAGTTTCTTTGCAGTGTAATGCTTCATCAATTACAGCCTTTATTGCATGAGAAGGTTCTGGGGCAGGAATTATTCCTTCAGTTTGAAGGAAAAGTTTAGCGGCATCAAATACCTCTATTTGGTTGTATGCTTTAGCTTCTATCTGATTTTCACTGCGCAAAACACTTAATGAGGGCGCAATTCCGTGATAGCGCAAACCACCTGCATGAATTGGAGCAGGTATAAAGTCATGGCCTAGTGTATGCATTGGAACCAATGGAGTTATTCCTGCAGTATCACCATGATCGTAAACATATTCTCCCTTGGTAACTTTGGGACAAGCAGTTGCTTCTGTAGCTACAAATCTTGTTTCTTTTGGTGCTTTTCCAGCGACTTTATCATAATAGAAAGGCCAGAAAAACCCAGAGAAACTGCTACCACCACCAATACAACCAAAAATTATATCTGGATAATCTCCAGCAATTTCAAGTTGTTTCTTGGCTTCCAGACCTTCAACGGTTTGGTGTATTAAAACATGATTGAAAACACTGCCGATAGTATATTTGGCTTCTTTTTCATTTACAAGGGCGTCTTCAACTGCTTCACTTATTGCTATACCTAAACTACCCTTGTTATCTGGGTCTTCTTTCAGAATATTTCTACCAGCTTCAGTTTGTTCGCTTGGACTAGGATAGCATTCAGCGCCAAAAGACTCCATCATTATTCTTCTGTATGGTTTTTGGTCATAGCTAGCTCGGACCATATAAACTGTAGCATCTAATCCAAAAACATTCGCGCTAAAAGCTAAAGCGGATCCCCATTGGCCTGCTCCAGTTTCTGTGGTTAAACGTTTTGTACCAGCTTTCATATTATAATAGGCTTGAGGAACAGCCGTGTTAGGTTTATGACTACCAGAAGGGCTAACTCCTTCATATTTATAATAGATTTTTGCAGGCGTATTCAAAGCTTTTTCTAAATTTATAGCTCTAAATAAAGGAGTAGGACGCCATAATTTATAGACCTCTCTAACGGCCTCAGGGATATCAATCCAACGTTCTTTGCTAAGTTCTTGGCCGATAATTTCCATTGGAAATATCCTAGGAACTATTCCCACTCCTGGTTCCCTTGTCGCTGGATCTATAAAGGGAGGAATGGGTTTGGGCAAATCAGGGGTTATATTATACCATTGTTTTGGTATCTGATCTTCATCTAGAAGTATTTTTCTGCGGGGCATATAATTTTCTCCTAAATACAAAATGTAATTCCTGCAAAAATAGAATATTAAGTCTTGTGTATGTTTCTGTACATGATATTAGTAAAAGTAATTGAAAATAAAGAAATTTGTAAAACAATAAGTTTTATTTCAAAAAAACAAAGCAGCATATTTATACTAAGATGAACAAAAAGGTACATAAGGAAAAATTAATGTGGAATAACATAAAAAAATATTTGGAACAATATCCTGAACGTCTTCGTGTAGCTCGTGTTTTAGTAGAAAATGGATTAAGTACAAAAAATAATAAAATATATCTTAACCAAATAGAAATTCCACCAGTAAGAATTGCACGAACTGCTAAAGTAGATAGAAGAACAGTAAACGAAACCTTAAAAATAATCCAAGCAAACCGAAAACTTAGATTAATTTTTGAAGAATTAAGACCAGCTGGTCACTCATTAAAAAGAATTGCCAAACATTTAGATTTGGGGGTAGTTGAGATTACTCCTGCAGATGCTAGAAAAACTGGAATATTAGCTAATGCAGCAATGATTCTAACTCAAAATGCACTAAGTATCAGACAAGCAATTGTAGATGATCCAGAACTTTCACCTGAACCAAAACTTACAATAATAGTAGAAAAAAAAATTCCTGGTAAACTAATTCCTGAATTACTAAAAATCTCAGGGGTAGAGAAAGTCTCTATCTATTAAAAAACAAGTTAAAAAGCAAAAAAAATAAGCAATTTCTAAAAAAAAAGGAACTAAAACGCTAAAGCAAAGTCTAACATTATGCTTTAGAAAAATTTATATGGACAACATGTTTTGTTCTTGTGCGCATTAAGGAGATTATGTATAATTTGTCTGCACCTGGACAAGCTGGCGGAGTTCCAGTTATTGTATTAAAAGAAGGCTCTAACCGATCTCGCGGAAGAGAGGCACAACATGCCAACATAACTGCGGTGAAGATAGTAGCCGAGAGTGTAAGATCTGCCTTAGGACCAAAAGGCATGGATAAAATGTTGGTCAGTAGCTTTGGGGATGTAACCATAACAAGTGACGGACGTACTATTTTAGATGAAATGGAAATTGAACATCCAGCAGCAAAGATGCTAGTGGAAGTTGCAAAAACACAAGATAAAGAAGCTGGTGATGGAACTACATCCGCTGTTATAATCGCTGGTGAGTTACTAAATAAAGCAGAAGAACTTATTGATAAAAATATTCACCCCACAATAATTATAGACGGCTATAAAAAAGCCGCCTCAAAGGCGTTAAAGACTCTTGAAAAAATTGCCATACCTGTAAATTTGAAAAAAACAGAATATCTAAAAAAGGCTGCAATAACATCAATGGCAAGCAAAACTGTTTCTGAACAAAAAGAGTTTTTGGCAGAAATTGCAGTTAAAGCAATGCTATCAGTTGCAGTTAAAGAAGGGCAAAAATTCAAAGTAGATGTGGAAGATATCAAAGTTGAGAAAAAAACTGGCGAATCCTTGAAAGATACATCGTTAGTAAATGGAATAATACTTGATAAAGAAATTGTGCATTCAGGAATGGCTAAAAAAGTTGTAAAAGCCAAAATCGCACTTATTGACACAGCATTAGAGGTCAAAAAAACAGAAATAGACGCAAAAATCAATATTGAAACCCCTGAACAAATTAATGCGTTTCTTAATCAAGAAGAAAGCATCATTAGAGGAATGACAGATAAAATCGTAGAGTCAGGGGCTAAAGTTGTAATATGTCAAAAAGGCATTGATGATATGGCACAACATTTCCTTTCTAAAAAAGGAATAATTGCAATTCGTCGAGCTAAAAAGTCAGACATGGAAAAACTAGCAAAAGCCACTGGAGCAACTATTGTAACAAACCTATCCACAATTACATCAAAGGATCTGGGTTTTGCAGCTTTGGTTGAGGAGAGAAAAATCGGAGAAGACAAAATGACATTCATTGAAGGTTGTAAAAATCCAAAATCGGTTACAATTTTGATTCGAGGAGGCACACAACGGTTGACAGCCGAAGCAGAACGTTCATTACATGACGCTTTGTCCGTAATAAAAGACATACTAGAAGAACCTAAAATTTTAGCTGGTGGTAGTGCTCCTGAACTGGAAATGGCAAGTGTATTAAAAAAATACGCAGAAACTCTACCCGGAAGGGAGCAAATAGCCGTGAGAATTTTTGCTGAAGCTTTAGAAGCTATAACAATAACATTAACAGAAAACGCTGGATTAAATCCTATAGATATTTTATCAGAACTTAGGTCAAGACATGAGAAAGGGGAAAAATGGGCTGGAATTGAAGTCATGTCAGGAAAAGTTCAGGATATGTCTAAGATGGGTGTTTTTGAACCATTAGCAGTTAAAAAACAAATAATAAAATCATCAACTGAAGCAGCTTCATTAATTTTGAAGATAGATGATATTCTTGCAGCTAGCAAGATGAAAGCACCACCAATGCCCCCAGGAGGAGCTCCTGGCGGAGGATACCCAGGCGCTGGAGCATATTAACAATGTCAAAAAAAGAAGAAATAATTATTGGACCTCCAAAAATAACTAGATTTGAGAAAGCTAGGATAGTAGGAGCTAGATCACTTCAGATTTCAATGGGGGCACCAATATTGATAGAAGTAACTGAAACTGATACAAATCCAATAGATATCGCAGTAAAAGAGCTAAAAGCCAAAACTTTGCCAATAACAATAAGAAGAACTTTGCCTGATGGTACTTTTCAAGATATACCGTTAAAATGGCTTTATAATTAAGCTTAACGGAAAAGTTTTTATTTCAGCTAAAGACAAAGGCACATATTTCTATTTAGAGCCCTACTCTTATTATAGTAATTTAAACAAAAATAAAATAGCCTAACATACCAAGCCATACAGTTTGGTCAAATGTTTTATTTATATTAATTTTTATTGAACAACCCTCTTTAAAATAGAACCACTACCGTTTTCCCCAATAATTTTTTGCTCTTCCATAATTAGAGTTCCCTTAACAAAAGTCTTCACAGGAGAACCTTGAACATCCCAACCATCATAAGGTGAATATTTGGCTTTTGAATTAAATGATGAAGCATCAATTTTGAATTTCTTTTTAATATCAATAACTGTAAGATCAGCATTTTTTCCTTTTTCTATAAATCCAAGATTAGATAACTTGAAAATTCTCGCTGGATTTTCTGAAAAGAGTAAAACAATATCTCCAATGTTTAGAAGACGTTTGTTTACCATTGTTAACATCAAAGGTAAAGAGGTCTCTAGACCAGGCAACCCAACTTTAACATCCCAAACATTCGTATTCATTTTTTCGTTTATAGTGTGAGGAGCATGATCAGATCCTAAGACATCAACCCAACCATTCCTTATTGCGTTTAAAAGAGCATTTACATTATTCTGGCTTCGAGGAGGTGGCATCATAATCAATAATGGACCATAAAGATCAAAAGCATTATTGGACAAAAAAAGGTGATTAGGAGTTACCTCACAGGTAATCTTTGTATTGGTTTCTTTCGCGTTTTTTATTAAAGTTAATCCTTTTATTGTTGATACGTGACAAAAATGTAAATGTGCACCAATTTCTTCATTTAATCTGAGCAATCTTTCAATAGCATAATATTCAACTTCTTCGGAGTGGGCTTTTAAAAAAGCCTTTAAATCATTTTTATTGGAATTTTTCAGTTTTTTTTCATTTAACAACAATAAATTCTTGTCTTCAGCATGAACCGCAAAAGGCATATCTAATTCATTAACTTTAGTAAGAGCTTCTTGAAGGGAGAGATCTACATCAATATTTAGACCTCCAATTTGATGAGCCAAGAATAGTTTAAAAGCTATAGCGCCTTCTTTTACAATTTTTGGGAGTTCAATTAGATCTCTTGGAAATTCTGAGTAAAAACCAACATTGACCAAGATACGATTTTCTGCGATTTTTATTCGATTTTTTAGTGTTTCACCGCTACACGTTACTGGAAGATTGTTAGGCATATCTAGAACTGTGGTAAAGCCTCCTGCGGCTGCGGCTGCAGTTCCAGTATAGAAATCTTCTTTGTAGGATTTTCCTTCACCACGAAGGTGAACATGAGGATCAATTAATCCCGGTAAAACAAGAAAATTTTTCAGGTCAATTTTTTTATCCGATTTAGGCATGTGAGTTTCTTTGGAAATCTTAAAGATTTTACCATTTTCTATAGCAATGCTGCATTGTACGATTTCTTGATTTATATACGCTTTGCCGTTAGTTAGAACAGAATCAACTATCAATTTATCTCGCTTCAGCTAAAATAGCTATATTTAAACATAAAAAAGTATTCAATTCAAAAAAAGTAAGTCAATTAATTAAAATATTCTACAGGTTATTCTTCCAAGTCAATACGGCAGTCGTCACAAACGTTTTCGCCATTAATTAATTTCAGGTTTTCAGAGTAAACATCGCAATTATCACAGTATCCAGACATAGGAGGAGAAGAAATTTCCGCGTTTTGATCTATTTCTGTGGAACACCCAATAAGTGTTTTCTCTTGAATTATTTCAATTAATTGAGGCATAACTCCTAACACATCTTTACTAGTAACTATACCGTTTAGAGATCCTTTGTATAGCACACCTAGTCGTCTAATATTTAGGCTGTTCATTTGTTTTGCTGCGTCAGTCACTGTAGCTTCAGGCGAGATTGTCACAAGAGGTGAAGTCATTATTGACTTTGCTTCTATTGAATCGGGACCTATATTTTTCGCCAAAACTCTTTGAACAAGATCACGCTCGGTAATAATACCAACAGGTTTCCCAAGTTTGTTTGTAACAATAACACAACCAAGAGCTTTGTCAGCCATTATTTTTGCAACTTTGTTGGATGTTACAAATTCGTTTAAGGTCACTACTGGACTTGACATCACTTCTCTTACCAGCATTTTTGAAGTTAATCCAATTTCTGACATGACAAATACAGCTCATCCAATTTATTCAGAGTCTGGCTTCACAAGTCACAAGCAATAATCGAACATTTAAGAGTTCCTAAGTATGATCAATAGATGATTTAAGGTTAAAAATTCTATAGATATTTTATTAGTCTTGAAGTGTAAATGCATCTAAATAAAAGAGGTATTAAAGTGATAAAAACAAACGCTAACAAACTCATAAAAATATCTGTCATCGGAGAAGTTTCTAGTCCCATAGTTAGTAAATCGGTTTATAGGATTTCAGCTAATGGTATTCCGTTAATTTTTCCAGGAGTAGGAGGAATAACCTACAATCTAAGAGTTGGAGATCTAGCATGTGGTTGGGAAGCTGATCATGTTGAACCAGGCGTTAGTGTAGAAAATAAAGAGAATGATTCACGATATGGAAATGCAGCAAACACTGCATTTAATGTGTTTTCATGCATCGGAAATAAAGCAACAATTGTTAGTGGTGATGCAAAAGGGGATGGGGGAATTGTCACTGGGAAACATGGAGGAATAGAACATGTTCTAGTTGACTTTCAGGCAAATAGTTTAGAGAAGTTAATTCCTGGTGATAAAATTCTGATAAAAGCTTTTGGTGTCGGATTAAAACTAATTGATTATCCAGAGATTAGAACAATAAATATGGATCCAAAGTTTTTAGAAGTTATGAATCCTCAAGAGATTGATGGAAAAGTTCAGGTTCCTGTTACACATATTATTCCAGCTGCAATAATGGGTTCAGGATTAGGAGCAAATCATGTTCATTCTGGAGATTATGATATTCAAATGTTTGATAAAAAAATGATCAAAGATTATAATTTGGATAATTTAAAACTTGGAGATTTAGTAGCGATAAAGGATGCGGATCATTCATTTGGGAGAATATACCGACAAGGAGCTATCTCCATTGGAATAATAGTTCACACAAATTGTGTAACTGCAGG
This sequence comes from Candidatus Bathyarchaeota archaeon, assembly GCA_963848105.1. Lineage (GTDB taxonomy): Archaea > Thermoproteota > Bathyarchaeia > Bathyarchaeales > Bathycorpusculaceae > AD8-1. Next base: position 310,462 of record CAWKCH010000002.1, on the reverse strand, counting down.
TCATGGTCCAGGAATCACAAGTTTAATGACTTCAGCTTCAGGAAAAATAACTCCCAAAATTGATAGAAAAGCCAACATTGCTTATCTCTTGAAGCTACGATCAAATATATAAGGCAGTAAAATTACTAATTCAAGTTAGAGCTAAAAGAGGACAAAAAAGTGCCATTTAAGCGAAAAAGTCGAGGAAGATCAAAAGGAAGTAAAGGAAGCGGAACTACAGTACAATGTGGAAGTTGTGGACAAGTGGTACCACGTGATAAAGCGAAAAGATCTACAAGAAGAGTTTCTTTAGTAGAACATCAATTGGCTAAAGAACTACGAGCCCAAGGGACATATTTAGCTTCTTGGAGCGACACAAAATGGTATTGTATATCATGTGCTGTTCATAGGGGAATTGTAAAAGTCAGATCTGAAAGTGATAGACATTCACGAGTAAGAAGAAGACGTTAATCTTTAACTATTTTTTTAACATTTTAAAAGTATGCAATCCTCTTTCTAAAACTGTGAGATTGGATAATATAGCTAAAGCTATTATTCCAATATTTAGAGCAGGTAGCCAAAAGAACGCGATAATACTTGAAGCCATTAGGAGAATTAAGCGTTCTGCGCGTTCCATTATACCTATTGACATCATTTTTATCCCAATTGTTTCAGCTTTAGCGCGACTATAACTGACTAGTAAAGAACCAGTTAGAGCTAAAATACCCCAAAGCGGTTCACATAAACCACCTATGATTATTCCAATATAAATAACAGAATCGGAGTATCTATCCAATAGTGAATCAAAAAAGCTGCCAAAAATAGTTTCTTGTTGATAGGTTCTAGCTAGAATCCCATCTAAAATATCGCAAAATCCTGAAATCATAAGCAAAGCTGTGGCAACTAAAAGAAACCATCGTTGATTGAATGATAAAGAAAAAACAATCGCTGAAAGTAAAGAAAACAGGATACCTAATACACTAACAATATTTGGAGTTAAGCCTAATTTGTGGGCTATTCTTGCTTCAGCAGATAGTAAAGTTTGAACTTTTTCTTTTAGTTTGGAAAGCAATTTTGTTCTGTATTGGGTATGTAATATTTCATTATTTAAGCTGGTCTGTGTCAAAATAATAAATCAGCAATGATCAAATAAAAAACCATTTAATTTATGTTATTTTTGAAATGAAGTGGATATTAACAAAAAAAATTGCCAATTATTCTTCTGAAAGGTGAAATAAAAATTTCAACGAATTTATAAGGACGAACATAGTAATAGGAGGCAGTAACGTACTATCAGAGACACAATTATATAGTAGATAGAGTTACAAAAAGTGATACATAAAGGAGTGAAGAAAATGACTGAAAATACAGACGTTATATTCGTTGGAAATAAACCTCCCATGAGCTATGTTCTAGCCATAATTACCAGTCTATCTCAAGGAAATCTAAAGGAAATAACTCTAAAAGCTCGAGGCCAAGCGATAACTACAGCTGTAGATGTAGCCGAAATTACGCATAATCGATTTATAAAAGACTTAAAGGTTACCAAGATAGCGATCGGTACTGCTGAAATGCCACCAAGAGAGGGAGAGAACAGATCTAGAATGGTTTCAACGATGGAAATAACGATGACAAAAACCGAATGATTACAATGTAAGAGATAGTAAATCTAAAAAACTAAATTTTCTTTTATTTTTTCATTTTCAGAATAAGATTAAACAATATTTCTTTATTAATAAGAATAGTAGCTAAAATTATACTCAGATTAAAGACAGATATAATGTGATATAAATGCTGGACATCAAACTTATCCGAGAAAATCCAGAGATGGTAAAAAATAATCTTTTGAGAAGGGGAAACCTGGAAAATATCAAAATGTTGGATAAGTTAATAATATTGGATAAAAAATGGCGAACTCAATTAACAGAATTAAATAAACTTCGTCATAAAAGAAAAATGGCTACAAAAGAAATAGCTTCATTAAAAAAGATGAAAAAAGAAACTACAGAACAAATTGAAAAAGCCAGGAAAATCGATAATCAAATAAAAAAAATTGACAACGAAGAAATGGACTCAAAAGATAAAATAAATAAATATCTGTTAAGAATCCCAAACTTATTACACGAATCTGTACCTATTGGAAAAGATGATAAAGGAAATATTCAGATAAGAAAATGGGGACCCATACCAGAGTTTAGTTTTCCTATTAAAAACCATATTGAGTTAGGAACAGATCTAGAAATAATTGATATTGAAAGGGCTGGAAAAGTTGCAGGAGCCAGATTTTTTTATCTAAAAGGGGCTGGAGCACTTTTAGATTTAGCATTAACAAATTTTGCTCTAGAAGTTATAGCTAAAAAGGGTTATTTGCCTATAGAACCTCCCATCTTAATGAGAAAAGAGGCGTATGAAGGAGTAACATCACTTAGTGATTTTGAAGATGTTTTATATAAAATTGAGAAAGAAAACTTGTATTTGATTGCGACTTCTGAACATCCAATTGCAGCGATGTTTATGAAAGAGGTATTAAAAGAGGACGAATTACCAATAAAATTCGCAGGCATAAGCACATGTTTTAGAAAAGAGGCTGGTTCACATGGAAAAGATACACGTGGGATTTTCAGAACTCATCAATTCAATAAAATAGAACAATTTATTTTTTGTACACCTGAAATGTCTTGGGGACTTCACGAAGAACTCATAAATAATGCAGAGACCATAATGAAAAAAATTGGCCTTCCTTTTCGGTCAGTTAATGTGTGTACAGGAGATATTGGAACAGTAGCAGCAAAGAAATATGATATAGAAGTTTGGATGCCAGCCCAAAAAGCTTACAGAGAAGTTGTTTCGTGCAGCAACTGTACTGATTACCAATCTAGAAGATTAGATATTAGATATAGAGAGAAAGAAGGAGCACCCACAAAAGGATTTGTGCATACGTTAAATTCCACAGCAACAGCCACAGGAAGGATGATAGTAGCAATATTAGAGAATTTTCAGCAACAGGATGGATCAGTTGTAGTACCCGAAGTTTTAAGAAAATATATGGGTAATATAGAGAAGATAAGTCTTTAACGGTAAACCTTTTAATACAGCTCTGAGAATGATGTTGGCACGTTTGGAGGATAAAATTGTCTTCAAAAGGAAAAAAGGGTAAAAGAAGCAGACACGTTCGCGATAAATGGCGAGGGAAATCATGGTACATGACGTTAGCACCTTCATTTTTTGGAAACGTTGAGTTAGGTAACATACCTGCAGCTGATCCAGAACAATTAATCGGGAGAATTGTAGAAGCAACACTCTATGACATTACAAGTGATTTTTCTCATCAAAATCTGAAGATGTTCTTCCAAATAAGCAACCTGGAAGGAAAAACAGCAAACACAATTTTTAAAGGACACGAATACTCGCGAGATTACATGAGAAGTCTTGTCAGAAGAAGAACAACAAAAGTAAGTGGCCTATTTAATTTAGCAACTAAGGATGGATACAAACTTAGAATTTCAGTTTCGGCACTAACGTTATCAAGAATAAAGACATCTCAAGAAAAAATTATTCGAGGAATAATGGATAAAACTGTGAAAGAAAAAGCGGCAGCTTTAAACTTAGATTCTTTTGTCCAAGAAGTTGTTTTAGGAAAAATAGCTTCAGATGTGTATAATGAAGCAAAAAAAGTTGCACCTCTAAGACATGTAGGCATTAATAAATCTAAACTATTAGCCCAACCTGAGCAGCCAATTCAAGTTCCTGAAGAAGTTATTATAGAACAATAAACGCTTTTCTTATTGAGAAGCTATTGTCTATTTTTTTAGCTTTTATTCTTAATAAACGAAACTTCTTTAGAAATGAAAATATTAAAGTGAACATATATTTTTAGAGAAGAGGATTTTACTTGAGTTTTCAAGCGGGAGTTCATAAAAAAGGAGATTTTTCAGTCGTGGATCTCATTAAGAATACAACTATGAGTGATAATTATTCAAAAGCCGGAGCGATAGCTCAATTTATAGGGATTGTTCGCGGGTGAAACTATTCATGGAGAAAATGTTCAAAAGCTCAAACTTGAGGCTTATGAAGAAAAAGCAAATGAAGTTTTATTGAATATTTGCAGGGAATTATCTCTGAAAAAAGGGATAGTTAATGTTCAAATTCATCATTTATTGGGTGAGTTTGAAGTAGGTGAAGACCTAGTTTATGTTTCTGTTGCTGGCGCACATAGAAGTGATGTTTTTCCAGTTTTATACGAAGCTGTAGAGAGATACAAAAAGGAAGCCCCTGTATTTAAAAAAGAGCTAATAATCAAATTGGATGGTATTCAAAAAGAATATTGGGTTTCAGAAAAAGAAATATAAATTGTCAATTATTTTAAAAAGATCATTAATAAAATTTTTTTTAAAGAATTGCTACTTGGTTTTATGCCTAAATAATTAAAGTGAACATCATTTCACAATATCTAATATAGAATTGCTTCATTTAGAGAGCGTTATTTTAATGTAAAAGAAGTTGTCATATAAGATAACAATCAGAGTTATTGGTTAATGTTTGAAGTGAGGGGTTGAATTTTTTGGAAAAAGGAAAATATGGTTGGTTTGAAAAAAGAAGAAGAACAAAAGGATTAGAAATTGCACATAATCAAATAATTAAGGCGTTCGATACCGTAATATTGCTTAATAAGGCAGCAAAAAGTCTGTGTGGAAGGAAATATTAAAGAAACAAAAAAACATTTAAAAAATCTTTACAAAGCTGAAGAGGAAGTAGACCAACTACGAACGAAAGTTTTCAGAGAGTTGTCAAAAGGTGCTGCGCTCATTTCAGATTATCGAGAGGATTTACTTCATCTTGTTAAGAGGTTAGACACTCTAGCAGATCATACAAAAGATGCTGCCAGGTGTCTGGAGATGTTATCAGAAGCAGAAATACCAAAAGAATTATGTGAAAAAATGGTTGTTTATGACCTCAAAACTGGTTGAAATAGCTCAAAAGCTTCAAATAAGCATTGAAAAGATTTCAGATAACCCAAAAATAGCGATAAGCAGATCAGAAAAAGTAGGAATAATCGAGCATGAGTTGGATAAAGAGTACTTGAGAACGAAGAGGTTATTTGTGAAGTATGGCAAAAGCATGAATCCTGGAGCTTTAATTATTTTTGATGATTTAATTGAATTTATTGAACATGCTGCTGACATGTGTGCCGACACTGCAGATTACATAATTATTCTTTCAAGCAGAGAATAAAAGTTAACCACTTTTTTACCAACTAGGATCTTGTATATTATGTCAAGCCAAAAATTTGGATATTTTGATTTCAAAGTAAACTGCAGAGTGATTGAATGATAGTCAAATAAGTTATTATCCGAAACATTATAATCGTTATTTGATTTCTTTGCTTGAGATAGGTGAATAATTTGAGATTTGGTGCTTATGTATATGAACCGGAAAAAGCTGAAGGTTTTGATTTTCATGTTTTACGTGTTAAACAAGAAACAGGTAAAAGAATTACACCCAGACAAGACATGTATAGTAATATAGCAGTTTTTGCTGATAATGTGGCTGCGCGAAATAACGAAAATTGGATTTCTCAATCACTCCTCGGTCCAGCCCAGTTTGGGAATTATAAGTATAATATTTACTGGGATGTAGTGTGCGCAACACAACCGGAACATAGAGAAGAACAACTAAAATATATTGAAGAAGTTGATCAGCAATCACCTGGTATATGGCTCAATAGCCAATATTTTGCAGATCACGGTCATTGTACGTGCACAAGATGTGACAAAAAATGGAAGAAAAGTGGGCTTTCGTGGCTGGAGTGGCGACGAAAAGAGGTTACTGATTATATTGCACAAATCAGAAAACGTGTAAAAAAAGAGTTAGTCATGTGTATTCAACCTGATCCAATTACCGCTTATGAACGCTATGGAGTTGATTTTGACGATCTGGCAAAATATGCTGACGCATTTAATGTTGTAATGTTAAGTAAAAGTTATGCAACACCCTGGTATTGGGAGATGTTGTCAAGAGGATTTAAAAAAATTTTAAAGAAACCAGTTTATATCAGCTTATATGTTTCGTGTCCAGGAGATAGTCCAAAAGATGTTCCTCCACCCGCAGAATTGTTAACCACTAGTGTTCGATGTGCTCGGACCGGTATTGATGGCATTCTTTATTTTGCTGCTGGTGCTAACAAGTTATTAGATTTTCAGAAAGGAGTAGTAAATAATTTTGAGCTTCGAAGACGATTAAGAAGTTATGGTGGTCAGCCTGTTCAAGAAATTCTTGATTTAGTTAATAATTGGGAAAAACTAATTCAATAAATTCATTGTGAATAAAAAGTTAAGAATTGATTGAAAAATGATAGTGGGCCCGCTGGGATTTGAACCCAGGGTCTCCGGCTCCGCAGGCCAGTGTCATAATCCGTACTAGACTACGGGCCCTTAAGATGGGACTATGGTATTATGTTCCAAGATATGAAGTTTTCATTTTCCTAAACAGTTTTTGATAATGAAATTTTTGATTTTTATTAAAAAGGGTTTGCTGGGATCCTTAGGCTTAACTTTTAGGAGAAAATTCATGGACAAACAGCTAACGACAACTTTAATTATTTTAATTTACCCAAAGACCCTCTCAGCATTATTTTTCTCCATTAAAAATTTATTATGATTTTTTACCCCGAAAAAAGGTGGGGGAAGATTAAATTTTGTTTTGTTGTGTTTACTTTTTGCGAAGTAGTAAGAATGCTACAACTGCGATCGCAGCCACTATTGCTATTGTTGATCCAGCAATGTATGTATCAGTCATAGGCGCTGGTGTTGCTTCTGGCGGTGGAATTACCTCAGTTTCAGTGACGCCTACATAAGTGGTTGCATGTGAACCCCAGTAGGATTCAGAACCTAAGAACGAAGCAACGACCATGTATTGACCAGGCACTTCTGGTTCCCACATCAGTGCATAGTTTCCGTCTGCATCACTTGTTACGCTTCCAATCTCATAGAAGTTGCCATTAGGATCAAATGTCTCTAAAACAACTTCAACACCAGAAGCATCCGTCGGCATTGGTTTTTGCATATACAAGTATTCCATCCAGCCGCTCATACTCTCATCAGAAACAGCAGGTACTCCATTGGGGAATCGTAATTCTCTGTTAGAGTCCATGGCTCCTGGAGATTGGTCAGTAACAGTGCCAGTAATCATCAATGTATCACCTTCACTTATTGCAGTTAATGGTGCATTGATTGTTGTTGCGCTTGGGCCTTTTCCTATACAATACACTTGATTGTCATAGTAACTATAGTAGGCAAAGAAGCCATCAGCAATAACTGCTGTAGATGTACCTCTGCCACCAGTTTGGCCAGCCCAACCAGACATTGACCATATTTCTTCTCCTGTGAAAGCGTCGATGCAATAAACTTTTTCGCCTTTATAGTAAGGTGTGTTAGGTGAATGTTCGTTGTTAAAAGCGTAGACTTTTTCATCAGCAATGCCTGCTACGAAGATTGGGTAGCTCCCCCAAATTGTTTCGACACCACTGTTTGTATCATTGTATTCCCACAGTAATTCACCAGTTGCTGTATCATAGCAGTGGATTTCTCCGCCATAGCCTTGAACGTATAGATTTCCGTAAGCAGCAAAACCTTTTTGGCCAGCTCCTTCTCCGCCTCCATAATATTGCAAGGCGTTAAAATCGTCATCTCCAGTTGGACCCCAGATTTGGTTTCCAGTGTCAAGGTCATAGCCTATCCATTCAAATGTTTCAGCGTATGACAGCATGAATACACGGTTTTCTTCGTCTACTGGTCCTAGTGTTGGAGTTAGCATTCCAGCTGGTGCGGGATAGTTTTTAAGCCATAATAGTTGACCTCTGCTGGATGGTTTATCACTTATCGCCCACATTGTTATTGTCTCTACAGGTTCTTCACGTCGTCCACCCAGTGATGGAAAACTGCTACTTCTGCCAAGTATAACATCGCCCGGAATAACTTTTACAATACGCGGACTTGAGTCTCCTGGTAAATCAGGAATTGTAACATTCCAAGAATAGGCTTGACTCATGTTAACTTCTTTACCGATTGGTCTCCATTGATAAGCGCTACTGCCAGTTCCAATAGATCCATGTAATCCTACGTTGTCCTGGGTATTATTCCAAAGAGCTAACCAATTATTATTAGAATTAAGTACGTAACGAACTATTTCGCCTTTGTCAGTGTATACTTCGGTTCCAGATGGAACATCTGTTAGATTGTAGATTGCTTGTCCTGTGTAGGCATCATATGCTAGCCATTTTGAACCCATATGTTCCCATATGGTACCCGCTACTACACCGTGTTGGTTAAGTGATTCATAATCAAATAGTTGACCTTTTATTGTTGGTCTTCCGCTTGCTTGTGTGATTTGATCTGATGCCCAATTGATTTCACCAGTGCGCATATCGACACTCACATATGAGCCAGCTGGATTTCGTGAACCTCCTGCATGATTTAGAGGTGTCATAAAGTAGAGATTTCCATACATACTAAGAGCATATGTAAATCGTCCTTCATATGAGCCTCCTGAATAGAATGTTGCCCCTCCAATTTCGGTTGTTCCTCCAACTACACCACCAAACTCTATTGGCATTGTCCACATAATGTGAGGACTATTGGGTGCAATACCATCATGTTGGAAAAGATCTATTGAACCTGCATAGACATAGCCTATATGACCTCCTCCAAGCCAATTTGATCCGAGACCAGACCATGCAGAGTTTTGTCCTTCGATTGGTCGTGTCCAGTACTCTGTTGGAATCGGGGTGTCAGGTATTTTCACGATTGGATCTTCTTGGACTATTACAGTGACAGATATGCTACTGGGTAATAACGTATCGTTTATGAAATTGCTGTTTTGACCAGGTACACCAGTTTCAGGATGGTTGCGTACAACTACTTGACCATCATATTGAAGAGTCATTGTGTACTCACCCACCATAGTAGGTATATATGTGCTAAAACCAGATCCTGTTGCGTCACTAAGATAAGGTCCCACAGTCTGTGAAGTCCCATCAGGTTTTGTTATATCAACAGTGAAATAATATCTATCACCGCCAATACCAGATGCTGTTGGTGGTGCTCCGTGAATCCAAAAAAGCAGATTTACGCTTTGGTCTACACCGACCGGGTTTGGTGATACCACTAGATATGGGTAAGTTGGTATTTCTAATGGTGGATCATGTGCATTAACGATTGGTAACATTGTGATTGTAGCTAATGTCAAGATAAAAATTATTGTTATAGTTGATAACGTTGATTTTTTATTCATTTTCGTATTCTCCTAAAATATTGTATTCAAAAGTTTAACATAACTTTGATATAAGATTTGGCTAAATCTATCATAAATTTACGGAAAAATTAATTATATAATACATTCGTACACCTTAAAAGAATCAAAGAGTTGTGTACTCAAAAAAAATGGGAGAATGCGGGAGATGTCTCCAATAAAAGTAACGTCCGTACTAGACTATGGGCCCAAGTTTCTAGATTAGCACCTTCTAAAATACAATCAAGCAATATACTTTCATCAGAGGTAAAAGGTAAAATAGTGAAGACTTTGCTTAAACTTAAAAATAGTGGTCTAAAGGAGCAAACAATCAAAATACTAAGATTTGAATTAAAATATTTAACAGCAAAACTTTGCATAATGTTAAAACTGTTATGTGTTTTTAATTTGGTAGAGGGTAGAGTATGACTCTGGGAATTATTGAAGTAGATAAAAAAGGCATAATTACTAGAAACGGACTCCTTCTCGGAGTTATAAAAAAAAATGGTCATGTTTTATCATCAAATAAAGAATTAATCGGAATAATTCATGAAAGTGGAAATATATCTTCTGTAAAAAATGGTATGGTAGGTATCGTCCAAGAAAATGGAAATATATATTCAATAAAAAATGGACACACGGGTCAACTAAAAGAGAATGGAAATATACATTCAACAAAAAAAGGTCAAATAGGTCTTTTTAAGGGAAATCGTCAAAAAGTAGGTGGAGTCTTGCTTTTATTTTTTGATCATTTCTAAAAAAAATACTTAAACTTACAGTTGTTTTAGAAGGTGAAAATCTAAAAATTTTTTTAAAAAAAAAGGTCTTTTGGTTAAAAAAAGTGTGGATTTAGAGTTTTTTTCCGCAATTACCACAGAATTTGCTATTTGCTTTATTTTTAGTGTTACAATTGGAGCATGTAACTTCAGCTTGTTTCATTTTTGAGCCACAATTACCACAGAATTTCATTTGAGGAGACATTTCAGTTGCACATTTGGGACATTTCACCATGTTTAAAGAACCCATTTTATTTCCACAATTACCACAGAATTTTGTTCCTACTGGATTTTGTTTTCCACATTTTTGACATGGGATCGTTGCTTCCGGAACTGGCGCTTGCATTCCTTTTGCAATAGTTGTACCCATTGCGATTCCAACTCCAGCTCCAATTCCAGCTGCAGCGGCACCACCTCCTCCACCCTCAGGCAGTTCTGCAGTAGTTTCTTTCATATACTGCATTGCCATTGCTTGTTGACCCATTCTAGAGGCAAACCTTCTAGCTTCTTCAGGGATTTTAACGCCTTCAAAAATACAATCAATTACTTTCAATCCTATCCGAGCAGCTTCATCACTAATTGTCAAACTGACTTTATCTGTTGTTTCATCGACATTTTTCACTAAGTTAAAAGTATCAAAATGAGCAAATTCATCAATTACTCGTTCATTAATAAACCCCCTGATGTATCGTTCTATATCAGTAGAGGTGCTTGCCCCTTTATTTCCAAAAAATTCAACAACAAATAATTTTGGATCTTCGACTTTATAGAGTAAATATCCATAAAAACCAATTTCTGCCTGATATTGCAAGGAACCGCTTGGGCCAGAATACGCTTGGCCCCCAAAATTACCTCTATATTGACTATTACTAACAAAGACTACTTCACATTCGAAAATGTCTCCAATTACCTTTAAAGCTCGTAATGCTGCAGTAAGAAAGGGAATGTTTTTACTTGTGATTGTATGTCTTCCTGGGCCAAAAACATCATAAGCTTTACCATCTCTGAAAAAAACAGCCCATTGGTTTTCTCTCACTATAACCTGGCTACCATATTTTAAAGATAATTTAGGGAATCTATATGCAATATCTTGGTCACTTCCGAAATCCCAAGAAACTTTTTCAATTATTGGTATTTTAATTTCCTCCTAATTGTCCATAGGTCTGAATTTTTCTTTTCGCTCTTGAAGGTTATCTTCAAAGTTTAATAATAATTTTTTTATTTTTTTTATCTCAGCAGAGATAGTCGTCCAGTTTTCGTCTTCAACATTATTATTGGTGTTTGTTATTGCTTCTTTGATTTCTTCAACATCTTTGCTTAAAACCTGATCGAAATTGAATACTCTGGCAAGTTCTTCCTCGCGTATGTGACCTTTTCTATCCATTAATCCAGAATATCCATAATCAGCGTGTCTAACTTTTTCCATTAATCTATCGATGAGCAAAATAATTTTTTTGAATTTTGCACTAGATATTGAGATGGACGCATTTAAAGCCTCTAAATAAATGTCTTCCCAAACATGACGTAAAGATCGAAAATCCTCGTACATTAAGTCTCGAAGTTTTTTATCTAATTCTCTCAGATCTTCTTTTGTGCCATATCCCATGGTAAAGAAGTTCTGAATCCGGTCAAGAATTCCTTGTTTATTCTTAACTTTATCAATAGTTTCTTTTTCATCCATTTATGAATCCCTTGTAAGTATTCTTAAGTTGAAAAGTATATATAAGAATTATAACCTTTTTCCCATTAGATAAATCAAATTAATTCAAATTTAAGGAGAGATATTGACCTTTGGGTTTTTTTAAACGGTTCAAAAAACCAAAATCAACGATTTCATTAAAAATTCCAGCTGAACATGTAGAATTAGGAGATACCCTTAGGGGCACGATTACAGTAGCTTCTCAAGAAGAATTTGACTCAACTGAGATTAGAGCAGAACTCAGATGTATAGAAAGGCGTAAAAAAGAAAGATGGGTTTTTAATAAACGGTTAGGACGCAACGAGAGGCAAATTTATTGGGATCAGGCTACACTTCATTCTTTTGATCCAAAGGCAAGTGGTCAGATTCATATAGTTCCTGGATTTAAGAAAGAATTTCCAGTAGTTTTGACTATTCCTATTGCTGGAAGAGAATCATATGATGGGTTGGATGCTAACGTCACTTGGCGAATCAAAGGTATAGTGGCAGTTGATAATCGGCCCGATGTTACAGGCAAAATTTTAGAGCTTCAAGTAATTAGACCTATTGCTGGATCTAAAACGAGAGAAGAAGAAATAGTGATGGTTTCTTGCGAATATTGCGAAAGTCTTATAAAAAATACTGAATCTGCTTGTCCAAATTGTGGAGCTCCTCGTAAAAAATGAAGATATATTGAATAAAAAAACTAAAAGTAAATCTACTTTTTAATTTTAATGAATGATTTTTTGTAATGATCAATTTTAACATTCGATTGAAACTCTTTTTAATGCGTCGATTACATTTCGCTTTCCCATTGCCAACACATAAGGTCCCAAACGAGGACCTTGTTTGGCACCCATCAAAATGGAATAGAGAAGTTTAAAAAAGACACCGACTTTTAGATTGTTACTCTTAGCGATGTTAAAAATCGCGTTTTGAATCTTATCTGCTTCATCCTCAGATTCTAAAAGACCAATTAAAGCAATTATTGCAGTTTTCTCATTTTCCTTAAGAACAATTTTAGTTTCTTTAATTTCTTTAAAATCTTGTGACCAATTTGTAGCATATTTGATTCTTCTGCAGAGGTCAGAATCTATGATTTGGCTTTTTTCAAGATATCTGTAAGCTCTAAGCTTGTTGAGAATAAAATCTTCGAACTCGTTTTCAGGAGCCATTTTAGCCAAGAACGCAAGTAAGTTGTAGGGTATATGAACACTCATCTTATCAGGAGGGGTCATAACCCAACAATATTCGTATAATCCTCGGAGTTTCTCAAGCTCTTTAGTATCATTTATTTTCTTTTTGTTAAAATAAACATCTTCAAGAGAATCAAGTTCATTCATGTAAGTTGGAATATCAGAGATTGCTATATTACGGGTTCCAACGAATCGCTTCAGCATTAGCAGTAGTAGCGATTGTGGGGAACCGTAACGGAACCAAACTTGTGGGGTAAAAACGTTGCCAGCTGATTTTGATATTTTTTTTCCGCTTTTGTCTAGAAACATTTCGTATTGAGCATGAGAAGGAGGTTCAAAGCACAATATTTCTCTAGATATCCTATCATTTATTCGAACTGAGTCTGCTATATCTTTGCCAAAAGCTTCAAAACGTATATCCAAAGCTTTCCATCTAGCTGCAAATTCTCCTTTCCAACTCAGTTTTCCCGCTCCAGTTGTTATATCAACTTCACCTTTATAGTCACAACCGTGAATTTGCCTTCCTCCAATTTCTAACCCATCACAAGAATAGAGAACTACATTATCTTCAGAGATGAACTCTGTAGCCTTTGTTGTATAAATTTGACCACAATTTTTACAAACAGGAAAATATGGCAAAACCTCGGTATATCTATCTTGACCTACTTCCTCCTTAACAATCTGACCTACCTTTTTGGCATTCAGAAGTATTGTTCGTATCTCCTCAGTTAGCAATCCGTTATCATATGCTTGTTTAGCGGAGACATATTTGTAGTCAATACAACATATATCTAGAGATTCCAATAAGAGAGAACTCATATGTTTCCCATAACTCTCGTGACACCTAAAAGGATCAGGAATGCTCGAAACAGAAGAGCCTAAATATTTTTTTAATGAATCTGGTAATCCAGTAGGTACTTTTCGTAAACCATCCTTATCATCACAAAAAGCTATTAATTCAGAAGAATACCCCATTTCTCTTAATGCCAAGGTTACAGCAAAGGAACGAGCAGCATCACCTAGGCTACCGATATGTGGAAAACCAGAAGCTCCCAAACCCATTTCAGTTCGAATATTAGATAAGCTTCGATTGAGCTTCTGTTCTCTTTGGATTATCTTTTGAGCCATCATATCATACCATGTTCCATGCCCAACAATTTTTTGGCTCATAATTTAGACCTCTGTAACAACGAATATACGTGGTTTAAAAAATCTTCTGCTTGAAAAATAAAGGAAAGGGTATTATCAGCTATAAAAATCCATAAAAAAGAGAAGTGATAATTTAAAAAAAGTTGAATTGTAAAGAATTAAAAGTTATGCACGGGAATATCACCCTTTAACTGATTAAGATTTGAGGGTTTAATAAATCCCGAAGTCATCCATTGCCGAATTATAGACTCTATTTTCTCTTTACTAAATTAATTAAGAAGCAAAGAATGTTGAAAATTGAAAGCTTTTCCAGTCTCTATAATTACAGTAAACCCACAATAATTGCAGATAGAAATCAAATCGCCAAGCTTAAACTCAACTGGTGCTCCACAATTTGAACACTTTATGTTCTAAGCCACACCATTATCCTTAATCCTTCATTTTTTCTCTTTTCAAAATTTCCCTTGCAACTATAACGCCCGAAGCAGAAGCTTGAATTAAACCTCTAGTAACACCTGCACCATCACCAATTGTAAACATATTTTGAATTTTTGATTCAAGTTCATCATTTAATTGGAGATGAGAGGAGTAGAATTTAACTTCTATACCATAGAGAAGAGTATCTCTTGAATGCACACCAGGTACAATTACATCTAGTGCTTGAAGCATTTCTCTAATATCTGATAAATATCTATATGGCAACACAAAACTAAGGTCACCAGGGGTTGCATTTTTTAATGTGGGAGTTACCACACTTCTAGCAATTCGTTCAGGAGTCGAACGCCTTCCAGAAACTAAATCACCTAATCTTTGAACCATTACTCCACCACTAAGAAGATTTGAAAGACGAGCCACATATTTCCCATACGCAATAGGTTCTTTAAAGGGTTCAGTAAAAGAAGTACTAACTAAAAGTGCAAAATTAGTATTTTCAGTTTTTCTTTCAGCATAGCTCTGTCCATTTACTGTTAATACACCATCATAAGATTCTGTTGTTACCTCTCCATAAGGAGAAACACAAAAAGTGCGAACTTGATCATCAAAAAGTTTTGAGAAATAAACTAATTTAGGTTCATAAAGAGTTTTAGTTAGTTTTTCCATAACTGAAGCTAAAACTTCAACTCTTACACCTACATCTACAGGATTATTCACAGTTTTTAATCCAAGAAATTGAGCTTCTGTCTGAAGCCATTCTGCACCACTTCTACCTGGAGCAATAATTACATATTTGGCATAGAATTTTTCCCCACTAGTCGTTTTGACCCCTATAACTTTATTATCTTCAATAATAAGACCTTGAACATCAGTTTTTGGGTAAAAAGTAACTTTATCATTAAGTTCTTGTCTCATTCGTCTGAGAGTCTCTAAACATTTATCAGTTCCCATATGACGAACTTCTTGTCGAATAAGTTTTAGTCCAGCTAAAGAAGCTTGTCTATCAATCTCATCAACTTTTTCAGTGTCTCCACCATAAACCTGTTCACTTGCACCATATTGTATGTATATTCCATCAACATATTTTATGAGTTTTTTTAATTCTTTTTGAGAAATATATTGATTCAACCATCCACCTATTTCCGTAGATAAAGTTAATTTTCCATCACTATAAGCTCCTGCACCGCCCCAACCTGAAAGGACAGAACACGGTTCACAATGTACACACTCAAATCCCCTACTTGATGGACATTTACGAAGATCAATATCTAAACCTCTGTCTAGGATAAGGACATTTAGTTTATTCTTTTCAGTCAATTCCAACGCAGAAAATATTCCTGCTGGACCAGCACCAACAATAATTACATCGTATTTCATAGGTGAGCCTCCCGGGAACCCAGGATTAGATATAATAACTTGAATATATCTGTGATGTTTTCAAAAAGATAAGTAGAATAGAGTATGTGATTAAATCATAGTATAACTTTTTACAATGATAAATCGAATCTAAAATATTTTTATTCACATCTACAGTAAAGAAAATAAAAAAAAGTCATAAAGAAATTAAGGATATTATTGTAATAAAATGCAATTAGTCTCTTATAGCTTCAACTAGACTCATAACATTCCAAAGTTTCACTCTAGTATAAGGAGGCATATTTGGATCCTGCAAAATTTCATCTAATCTAGACACAGCATTTGAAGCTCGCACAGCAGGAGTAAAACCAGTGTTTTGAAGCACTTCAATAGCTTCTTTTGCTGCACGTCTAATATTTCTGGGAGTAGTACTATCTTCAGAGACACCACTGAGCACCATCAATGCTTGTTGCATCTTGAGTTCATATTCGGCAGCTTTTTTCTTCCTAACCATAAATTATCATCCACTCATTCTCGCAGTAATCAAGTTATATAAGCATTGACGTGTATTTACTTTGGGGTTCTATAGTGAGTAATAAAAATAAAGATGACACAATAAAACGCATGGCTGATTTGCTCCGTCAAGGTTCTACATTAACCAATTTATCATGCCCCGCTTGTGGTTCACCTCTATTCAGACTTAAAGATCAGACACTTTGGTGTGTAAAAGATAAGAAAAAAGTAATAATAATGAAAAGAGGATCTGAAGATAAAAACCCAAACAACACAACCTATGATAAAATCGAAAAAACACTTCTGTCTAAAGTTAATAAATTGCAGGATAGAATAGAGAACACTGAAAAACCAGATGAACTTCAAAAACTAACTAGTACACTATCAGAGATTTTAACGACTCTAGAAAAAATTAATAAAATGAAAAAGAAGTAAAGCGGACATTTTAAAGGATGATAGGATTAAGCGATAAATTTCCTGAAAAAATTCATAGAATTGAAAGATATGATACGACTTTTCCTGCGAAGAAAGTACAAAAAGAACTTATATTATCATTAGTAAAAATTAATTCTAAAACCTTCAATTTTGAAGAAATAACTTATCCAACCATACCGAATTGCAAAATAATTTTTGAGACAGGTTTAGCTGAAGCAAAAATATATAATTATATTGATGAAGAGGAAAGAAACAGATTTCTTAAAGCTCTGAGAAATGAGACCTTCAGACTCTTGGATTTATTTGTAGCAATACGTTATTATCAAACTAATCAAGAAAAAACCACTCCACTAAACTTTGATTATTATTTAATGCGAATTATCTTTGAAAAGAAAGTAATAGAATTCAGAGTTTTTCACGAACGAGGACCAAGACATATTTCTCCTGAAGATTTAGTCGCCATTATTATTAATGAAATCAATAAAAACTCTATCAAAAAAGGTAAAATAATAATAAAAAAAGTTGACAGCTAATTAAAATAATTTTTCACTATTGAAAACAAATCCTCAGTAACTTTGGTTTTGGTATTATCACCATTTACTAGTGTGAGTTTTTTGTCTTCAACAAATTTTAGATAAATATCTCTAACTTTTATTTGTGTTTGTAAGTTTTCCATAAGAGATTTTTTTGAATTCAACCTACACATGGATTTTTCAGGTTCAACGTCGATAAATATCGCTAAGTCGGGATAAAGTATTGCCTTATTTATTGTCTCGATCCAATCTAAACTAATTCCACTGGCACCTTGATAAGCCAACGAAGAAAAAACATATCTATCACAAATTACCGTTGTTCCTTCA
The DNA here is from genome assembly GCA_963848105.1 of Candidatus Bathyarchaeota archaeon. Lineage (GTDB taxonomy): Archaea > Thermoproteota > Bathyarchaeia > Bathyarchaeales > Bathycorpusculaceae > AD8-1. Next base: position 292,800 of record CAWKCH010000002.1, on the reverse strand, counting down.
TTTAACGCAGGGATAATCTCACTTTCAAGGTGTTCAATTCTATCCGCTGCAAAGAGCAAAGCTTCAACAAAAGGTGACAAACGTTTTTTGCTATATAGATAACTCTTTCGAATATAGTTTCCAATTAAACCTTTACTTGGTTCTGTGGTGTAAATAGCATTATTTATTTTTTTAGCAAGAATTTGGGCTTGAGTAGTTTTTCCCGAACCATCTAGACCTTCAATGCAAATAAATATCCCTTTTTTTTCCACCATTTTTTAAAGCCAGCCAACAATAGCGGTAAACATTATAGTAGGACCCTTAAATATAACTTGGTAAGTCAGCTGGAGGATACAGAAAATGCCTAAACCGTATTGGGGCGAAATAAAAGATCCTGTGCATGGGTACGTCTATATTACGGAACCTGAAAAAAAGATTATCGATTCTTATCCGTTACAAAGGTTAAGAAGATTACGACAGTTAGCAGGATCGGATTATGTTTATCCCGGCGCGAATCACACTCGTTTTGAACATTGCATAGGAGTCATGTATCTAGCAGGAAAAGTTGTTAAAAATCCTAATATTTCAATTCTTATTAACGATAGAGAAGTTGATGCTATAAGAATCTCCGCATTATTACATGATGTGGGACACGGCCCTTTTTCGCATGTTTTTGAGCAGTTACTAATAAAAAAATTAAATAAAACACATGAAGATATGACTTCCTGGTTAATTGAAAAAAGTGAAATTGGTATAAAACTTTCTGAAATGGGTTTTAATCCAAAAGAAATTGCAAGTCTTGCTGTTGGAAAATTACAGCAACCAGGAAAAGCATTCCTTGATCAAATAATAAGTAGCGCAGTAGATGTGGATAAACAAGATTTTATCGTGCGAGATACGTTTCATACAGGAGCTGAATATGGGTTTATTGATGTATTCAGATTAATTCACGCTTTAAACGTATTAGGCGAGAATCTAGCAGTCGAGATAGGAGCAATATCAGCTATTGAAGCCTTTATGATAGCAAGAATCGAGTCCTTTAAGAGTATTTATTTTCACAGGGTGGGTAGAGCAGCACAAATTATGCTTGCCACAGCGATGGAAAAAGCAGATGACGAGTTGGGATTAACTGCTTTTAAAACGCCTGAAGACTATTTGGCATTAGATGATTATACCGTTTGGACTGCGTTAAAAAAATGTGACCCTTCTAAGAATATAATAGCTGACTTAGAAAAAAGAAAAATGTTGAAGTGTGCTTATGAAAGAACATTTTATGAAAAAGACACAATGGTATCAAATATTTTTGGTTTAGAAACTTACAGAAAACAAATGCAAAATGAAATTGCACAAGAAGCAAAAGTCGATCCTGAAACTGTTGTAATTGATGTACCTACTGTACCATCTGTCCCCTACCATAATGCAGTTCTAATGGAATCAATGGAAGTTCCCGTATTCAGCAAGAATCCAATAAATGGAAAGAAAGCTTACAAACTTTCTGAAGCTTCAAAAATTATTGAGAGTTTAAAAGGATTCATTAACATTTTAAGAGTATATACTAATGAAACTAATCGAACAAAAGTAGAGAAAGCTACTATTAAAATTTTAGGCAAAGTCCCACAAGCAACAAAAATATCTTATTAAGAGATAATAAATAAGTCAGTAAGGAGAGCAATGTTTATTCGAATGAATAAACATTTTGCTTGATACTAAATCTTAGTGCTCCGGTAGTATAGTCCGGTCAAGTATTCCGGCCTTTCGAGCCGAAGACCCGGGTTCGAATCCCGGCCGGAGCACATACAAATTAATTACAGGCTTAATTGAAAAGTTTTTTTAAAAAATGCATGATTAAATTATTTTCAGCTAAAAAAGGACCAGATAAAAACTGTTCAACGCATATTTTGATATAAGTTAAAAATAATTGATTAAGAAAAGGATAAAACGGGTTTAGGTTTAATCGGTTAGATCTATCGAATATAGTCAGTATTAGTTTCTAATTAATAAACGGAAAAAGTATAAGAAGGCGTATGTTTTCTCTATTGCAAGCCCGGTGCAATATCACATGAATGTTCCTAAAGAAATCAGGACTTATTGTCCAAAATGTAAGAACCATCAAGCCCACACAGTCAGTTTATACAAAGCAGGAAAACGAAGAGCTTTAGCAGAAGGAGAACGTCGACACGCACGAGCTAAAAAGGGTTATGGCGGACAAAAGTATCCTCTTCAAAGAGAATTTGCTAAAACAACAAAAAAGCAAACTTTAAGACTTAAATGCAAAGTTTGTAGTTTCATGATTATGAAAGACGGTATACGTTTAACAAAGGTAAACATAGGATAGTGAGGTAGTAAAAAATGACAGAATGGGATAAACTTATTCCTAAACCTCGCAGTAAATTCTGGCGAGTGAGATGTTTAAAATGCAATAATGAACAGATCATATTTAGCAATGTCACAAACAAGATTAATTGTAACGTTTGTGATGAGTTGCTTGCCGAACCTGCAGGTGGAAGAGCTAAAATTAAAGGCGAAATAATCGCTGTTCTCGAATAGGGTGAGTGTTAAAATTGTCCGAAAGGAAGTCTGAGTGGCCAGAACGTGGAGATTTAGTTATAGCTTCTATCGAATCTATTACAACTTATGGCGCTTATGCTAACCTTGACGAATATCAGAAAAAAGGATTACTTCATATTTCTGAAATTTCATCTTCGTGGATTAGAAATATAAGAGATTTTGTTCGCGAAGGACAAAAAATAGTTCTCAAAGTTGTTCGTGTAAAACCCGAAAAAGGCCAAATCGATGTATCCTTAAGACGAGTTACTCGAAGAGAACGAATTGAAAAAATTAAAATTTGGAAAAAAGACCGAAAGGCAGAAACATTACTTCGAAACGTCGCTGAAAAATCAGGTTTAACAAAAGAAGAAGTGTATGATAAAGCGGGAGTTTTTCTGGAAGAAGAATTTGGATTATATGATGGTTTTGAAAAAGTCCTAAAAGATGGTCCTGAAGTTTTGACAGAATTAGGGGCTTCTGAAGATTTGGCAAAGATTTTTTTTGAAGTTGCGGAAGAAAGAATTTTAGTAAAAATGGTTAAGGTTAAAGGTACAATTGAAATTCAATGTATGAAACCTAATGGAGTTAAAGTAATTCAAGATTCTTTTTCAGATGCCTATAAAAAAGAAAAAACAAAAGACACAAAGATTCGTTTTTATGTAAAAGCGGCTCCTAAATATAATATTGAAGTATTAGCAGAAAATTACAAACGGGGAGAAGAAGTTTTTCAGAAAATCTCCGGGCAAGTTGTAGCAAACATTATTGATTCTGGCGGTCAGGGATCTTTTAGAAGGGACAAATAGTGGTTTGGCGTTTGAGGAAATGTGTAAAATGTGGAAAATACACATTGAATCTAAATAATTGCCCTAGATGTAATCAATCAGTAAGAATACCACATCCTCCAAAATTCTCTCCTGACGATAAGTATCTCAAATACAGGATCGACATAAAAAAAGAGCAGATAACAACTTGAAAGAAACGTACATTAAAGAACTTAAAAGAGTTGAATTAAAAGATCCCATTCTAATAGAAGGACTTCCCGGATTGGGGCTCGTTGGAAAAATTGCAATCCGATATTTAATTAAGAAACTGCAAGCTGAAAAATTTGCATATTTGTATTCTCCTCATTTTCCGTATTATGTTCTCGTAAACAAAAAAGGAAAGGTTCGTCTTTTACGAGGAACTTTTTATTATTGGAAGAATAAAAATAAACAAAATGATTTAATTTTGTTTACTGGTGATAGTCAATCACAAACTATTGAAGGTCAATATGAAATAGCTGATTGCATGCTTAATTTTTCTCAAAAAAATAAAGTAAAAACAATAGCCACAATAGGTGGTTATAGAAAGGAAATAAATAAAGAACCTCATGTTTATGTCGCAGCTAATAGCGAAAAATTGCTTAATCACGCTCTAAATTCAGGTGCTTCTTTGGGAAATTCTGGTAGCCCAATTGTGGGTACTGCTGGATTAATACTTGGTTTAGCAGATTTTAAAAAAATTGAGGCTCTTTGTTTATTAGGAGAAACTCGAGGGTATATGCCAGACCCTTTAGCAGCTAAAAGCGTATTAGGAGTATTAAAATCAGCTTTTAATTTTGAAATAGACCTCGAAGGTTTAAATGAAGAAATCACCAAAGCAGAAACTATGGTGATGCGCTTGCAAAAAATTGAAGAAAAAAGAGTTTTGCAGGCTGAAGAAACAAGAAAAGAGGAAGATAAAAAAGTTACTTACATTTCATAGCAGACTGCAAATCGAGAAAATACTGCCTAATTTTGTTTTTTGTTAAAAAAGGAGATTAGGTTTTCTTCAGATGCCCTTCTCTAGGCTCATAAATTGTTCCTTCTCGCAATAATTGTGAGAGCATTCTTTCAATGTCTGTTCTTGGAATATTATGTTTTTCTTCTACTTCACTTATCAACGTTGATTTTTCAACTATGCCTGTTTCTTTTTCCATACCCATTAAAACTGAAAGAATAACATGCAGTTTATCTCTTACACTTTTAGGTTTTCCAGTCATTATGATATCTATATCAACTTTATATGAAGAAACATCAATTCCCACTTCACTTAATGATCGTTGCATAATAGATATGGCTGCTTCTGCATCTTCTGCTGTGACCAATTTTCTGAGAGCTACTCGTGCTCTTGCTTCAGAAACACGAATAAGTGATTCAAGTTGACGCGCAGTTATCGCTATAGGTGAGCCTTCACCTTCACTTGCTGATCTCATTGCCATATAAAAATCACTAAGAGCTTTCAAAGCTCCAGTACTAAGTTCTGGTTTTATTGTTTTTGCATAGCTAACATATTTTCTAAGCAAATCAGTATCTATTTCTGCCGCAATAGGTTGTGCGCCTCTTCGGTGAATCTCTAAAATGTGTTTGGATAGTTTTCTGTCAGCTTCTTTGTCCGGAACGTCTCTTAAAACGAAAATCAAATCAAATCGAGAAAGAATAGTTACAGGAAGAGAAATGTTTTCGGCTACAGTCCTATGAGGTTCGTATCTACCTAAAGAGGGATTAGCTGCTGCAAGGATAGCTGTTCGCGCGTTTAAAGTAGCAACAATTCCACCTTTTGCAACAGAAACTGTATGTTGTTCCATAGCTTCATGGATTGCAACACGATCCTCAGGCCTCATTTTGTCCATTTCGTCAATACAACATATTCCTTTATCAGCAAGCACTAATGCACCTGCTTCTAGACTCATACTACCCCCTTTTTCCCGAACTACCGCAGCTGTTAAACCAGCCGCCGTTGTTCCTCGACCTGAAGTGTATAAACCACGAGGTGCAATTTGAGCGATATATTGCAAAAGTTGCGATTTGGCGGTACCAGGATCACCAATTAACAGAGCATTCATTTCGCCTCTTATTGTAATATCCGGAAGAGATTTTGAAACGCCTCCAAAAAGAAGATACATTATAGCTTCTTTTATTCTCTCATAACCATATATTGAAGGCGCTATGGATTTAATTATCTTTAAATGCACTTGCGGGTCTTTAGCGATTTCAAGAATTTTTTCTTCCTCTTCTAGAGAAGCAGGAGTTGCTTCAGGTTCTTTGCCTAGAACTTCTATAGAGATAGCGTCTAAATGTAAAGTAAAAGTACGTAGTTTGCCTATTCCAGGTCTAGTTGGAGCAAATGCACGGACTATTCCAACAATAGAAACATGATCCCCAGGTCTAGCTAAATCAACTATTTCACTTCCAACTAATTTCACATTTAATGCCCTAGGTAGTTGACCAGGTGGCAAATCCTCTGGTCTTTCTTGAAGTCGAAGATCTTGTGAGTCTATAAAGGTTGATTCATCTTGAACAAACTCGAAAGGACCTTTTTGACCACAAGATTGATCTCCACACTCAAAAGGAGCTCTCAAAAAAGGACCTGATTGCTCTACATTAGTTATTGTACCACATCTTTTACATTTAAAAGACGCCTTCATGACCATAGGACGAACAGGTGTAGCACGAACAACTATACCTTCAACCAAAACTAGTTTACCAAGTTGTTTTGAACCCAGTCTTCTTAGTTGTTCTCGTCCCAAAAGTTGAATTATCCGGATTGTAATCTTTTCTAATTTCTTAGAATACTCTAAATCTTCAATCTCAAGTTGGGTATATGCAGCATTACTCGCGTATTGTAGAAAATCATCAGGTTTATCCATCAAACGTTCAGCAAGAAGTTGATCAAAAGCAAATAAATCCTCAAAAAAAACAGTTATTGATTCTTGTCCAGCTATCACCATTTGCGATATTTTATTTCGGTATTTCTCTTTCTTGAAAAATTCAAGAAATCTTTCTTGAGGATCAACAGTTTCTAGCTTATGCACCATTTATTAGTTAACACCCTCAAGGTTCAGAATTTGTTCTTTCCAATTATTGATTATCCGTCCAAGCGCTAGGTAGAAAAAACGTTCCTCGGCAGTAAATTTCTTAAGAATAAAATCAGTTTGATTTGGTCCTGAAGACAAACTAATTATTTTTTTCATTCGGGAATTTACTATATCTAGGGCCAAATGTTGTGATTTTTCATATTCTCTAACTTTTTCTGGATGAAGAGCTAATTCATCTTTTGATTTTGCAAGATACCTACGGAGTTTTGGATAGAAGTCTTCCGGTAACTTAGATATTTGTCCGGCTATTTGAACTCGTTCTTTCCATTGTATTTTATACAGTTTAGTTGAGTCTAAATCTTCGTTACTAAACCGTACAATATTCGAGGTCACTAACTCTTGAGCAACCCAATAATGAACTTCATACTCATCTCCTTCTTTGAAGGGACCAACAGAAAGTCCAGCGAGTTTAATTTTCGGATAATCAGAGTGAGCAATGACTTTCACCAAAACATTTTCATAACAAAAATCTAATTTTTTAATCTTTTTTGTCATATTGGAGTCTTCCTGCCACCCTCTTAACATAATCCAAATAGTGAAAACAGGATATAAGAAGAGCAGTTTAAAGATTTAGATATAAACTCAAGATATTTTAGGAGATTGAAAGATCAGTGAAATATTTTTCTAACTCTCATTTCTAAGGCCATAGACCTCTTGTATTAATTGCACTAGCAACTCTTCCAACACCTAACATCAACGCAGAAGTTCTCATATCACTTTTCTCTTTTTTGGATAGCTTTTCCACTTCATAAAAAGCCTCAACTATTTTTTTTTCCAATTTACTATTAACTTCATCAAGTTTCCAATGTGTCCTAGTTAAGTTTTGAACCCATTCAAAATAACTTACAGTTACCCCTCCTGAATTAGCTAAAATATCAGGAATTAAATAAACTCCTTTCTCAAAAAGAATTTTATCAGCTTTAGGAGTTGTAGGACCGTTTGCACCTTCAGAAACTATCTTAGCCTTAATTGAGTCAGCATTTTTTTCAGTAATCTGATTTTCCATAGCTGCAGGAATAAGAATATCACAATCTGAAGCTAATAAATCCTCATTAGTTATATTAGTACAATTTTCAAAACTTAGAACAGAACCAGTTTGTAGCTTATGTAAACGCAATTTTTCAGGGTTTATACCATTTGGACAAAAGATTCCTCCTGAAGAATCACTTATGGAAACAATTTTACAACCAGAGTCACGCATAACTGTGGCAGCATTATATCCAACATTTCCAAATCCCTGAATAGCAATTGTAGAATTTTTTAGTTTTAAGTTCAGTATTTTAGCCGCTTCTCTTGTACAAAAAGCTACACTATTTGCAGTTGCACATTTTCTTCCTTCTGAGCCGCCTATCTCTATTGGTTTTCCAGTAACACTTTCTGGAACACTATATCCCTTTAGTTGACTATAAGTATCCATAATCCAAGCCATGGTTTGTTCATTAGTATACAAATCAGGTGCAGGAATATCTCTATGGGGTCCCAAATATTCAACTATTAGACTTGTATATCTTCTAGCTAATCGTTCTAATTCAGTTGGTGACATTTTTTTTGGATTACAACATATTCCACCTTTTGCGCCTCCATAAGGAAGATTAACAATTGCACATTTCCAGGTCATCCACATCGATAAAGCAGTTACTTCATCCAAGGATACATTCGGATGAAAACGAATACCTCCCTTAAAAGGGCCTTTTACATCCCAATGCTGCACTCGAATTCCTTGAAAAACACCAATGGATTTATTATCATTTTTTATTGTAACGGAAACTAAAATAGCTCTTTTAGGTTCTTTTAATATTTCATAGATACCTTTGTCTAAATTCAATTTTTCAGATGCTAATTTTAATTGATCTAAGGCATTAATTAAGACTTTATGACCTACCATAAAATAACCTTTAATATGCTAAGTGATCGACTTACGCTATTAAAAATTGCTGCTCTTCCTAAAAATGCCCTCATATAGTATGCAACAAAAGAAACCAGTAAATAGCACATATTTAAAAAGGAAAGGTTGCCAGTGTATCCAAATTAATTCGATTTTGGTAAGTATTAATGCAAAAAAAAATACAAGAAATAAAAAATTTACAAAAAAGCCTAATAAAAATAGTGCCTTTGATCATTTTTTTTATAACGTTTCTCTGGTTGTATCTAATAAATCCATCGTCATTTGAGTTAATGTGGAAAGGGAGAACTTTTCAACTATTCTTTATTTGGTTAATAGCTGTAGAATTAATTCTTAATTGGGATATTATTCAAACTAAAAAAATAAAAATTTTTGCTGTTAAATCTTTGGGTTACTTTGCTATATTGATACTTCCAATTGTCTACGTGATAATATCAAATTATCTTGGATTAAATACAATAATCGCAGATCTGTCCCAACAAATCGGTATTCAATGGTGGAATTCAATGGCACTATCAGTAGAATATCTTGTATTCGCAGTACTCTTTAGTCTAATAATATTTTTTTCGTTTGGAAAAAAGGGATTAAAAGAGTTTTTATTACCAATATTTTTTCTTGGAGTCGTAGGTGCTCTATATATTATTGACAACATTTTTCCGTATGGAGAATTTACTCCATTTCAACTGATGGTACCTACAACAGCAATTCTAGCAGCAAACATTTTGGGTTTTATGGGTTATGATACAACATTAACTTCAATGGGAACCATGCCGCGCTTAACAGCTACAAATCCGGATATAACATTAAGAAGTGCAACATTTGATATAGCGTGGCCTTGTGCAGGAATTGAAAGTTTATTAATTTATAGTGTAGTTGTTTTGCTTTTCCTAAAAAGAACTCAGATGGAAAGAAAAGGAAAAATAATTTATTTTCTAATTGGAGTTGTGATAACCTATTTTATCAATATTTTGCGAATTGTCACAATTTTTTTAATAGGAATAAATCAAGGAGATTTCCAAATTTTTCACGTCTATTATGGTCCACTTTATTCAATTTCATGGATTATTAGTTACCCACTCATTATTCTAGCTATTCAGAAACTCAGAAAAAAACTGAAATACAACACTAATAATTATTAATTAAATGGGCAGTTTAACTAATTTTCCTAATCCTTGTTTTTCCATTAGTTCAGCATTTTCCAATGGTAAAGAGGCTATATCCTCCACTAAAAAAGGACCATAAGACAGCATATCTGACCCAATCAGAGCTGGAATATCTTTCAAAACTCTTAGAAGTACCCTTTTCTGTGGTTTTTTATTATTTATGTTTATAATAGCACCAGAAAAAAGATTCTTATTAAAAAGTTGATATTCTTTAGTGAAAGATAAGAATATTGAATAAATCTTCTTTTCTTCAGCGGATAAGACATCCAAAGGCAATTTTTTGTTCCCAGTAATATTCTCGATGAGTTTGTTATATCGAGCAAACATTAACTCTTGAATCATACAATTCACATGGGTTAGTTCATGAGCAAGAAGAGCAGAATTCACTGTTTTTTTGTTATCTTGAATGTTTTCATCTCTAAGAAAGGCAATATACTCAGATAATCTGGAGTAAAAATCCAATGGTAAATGTCCTATTTCTTCATTATCAAGTTCATATTGCCAAGCACTATAAAGTTCGTTATACATTTTTTTTATTCACCAATTCTGCTCTTTCCTTACAAATAAGAAGAACTGCAGCGGCAGTTGAAAGCTCCACTTTTTGATCTTTATATGGACCAAACATGTTCTCACCTATTCTAAACAAGGGAACATCTGAAACACAAACTTTAACATTTCCACCATTAAAAGCTACTGCTTCTTTAAATGGATCAAAAGAATCAAGACGGTTAAGGGGAAACTCAATTTTTTTAAAACCAGTTTTACCATGCAAAGTATTATTCATTCTAATCAAACGATGTATGTCAGTAGTTACAACTGTATCAATTTGTGAAGATTCAATAGTTTTTATATATTGAAAGAGTTTTTCCCAAGTTTTAGTGCTTAAACCTTTGATACTATCCCATCTTCCTTCAGAAATACATCGATTTAGAATTTTTTCTTTATTGTTAAGTAGGGCATCATAATTTCTTTTTATTCCAGCTTTTTTCAAGTCTTCTTTTTTTGCTGAAAGAAGGAAATTTTGCAAACCTGTACTAAGTCTTTTCTGCCAACCATGAGAACCAACATTTGAATCTGGATAACTATTTGTCTTTTTATTATTCAAGAGGGTAACTCCAAGTCCAGTAATAAAGTCAGTAATTTCTTTACGTGCGAGAGTATCCAATGTTTTCACAGCATCATTTTCCACATGGACATGATATCCACGGTGTCCTGAAAAAAAAACATGCATTTCAGTCTTAGAAAAACCAAAATCTAATTCTAGAAAAGAAATTAATTTTGTTGTTTCCTCTTTGGCAGAATCTAAACAGGATTCGCAAGGCCAAGTTTTATTAGTAAATTTTTTACCCCTACAAAGAGGGCATTCATTTGGCGTGACCCCTTTTCCTTGAAAACCACATATAAGGCAAAACCATTTGTCATGTATTTTATCACAAGAATTTGATATATGGTCAGCATCTATATCAAAAACTAAATCAGAACCAATCCATCCTTTTTCAGCCATCTCAGCGTCAGGATATTCATAATACGCACAAGAGCGATAAACATCTGAAGGTACATTGTTTTTAAAAAAAGAAGTCAAGTCTTTAATTGTTTGAAATCTTTTATGCCTAATCATTATTTTATTTTTCAATAGAAAAAAACCGATTTCTCTCTCATTAAATCCAGATATAGATGGAGGAAAAAAAGTGTCACTGGCATAAAAATCATGGAAAGTTTTATAGATGAAATCTTTGGAAGAAACACTTACCATCTTCTATACCAACTAATTTATCAAGTTAATGATGTTAAGATCTAAAATTTAACCATTAACTTCTAAATTGTTAACAAAAATTAAGGGTCATAAAGAATCCGATTATAAACCTAGAATTTGACTCCATCCATTAATAACATTTAGCGGATTAAAAGACAATGCTCCGAAAGATAACATCCCCATCATAAAGAAGAGCCAAATTAAAGTTAATTCTACATCTCTCTTTTTTTGAGGAATTAAAGAATATAAAAATAAAAATGGTAAATACCAAATTTGAAAATATTGTAAGAAAAAAATTGGGAGTAGAATAAAGAGAGACAAAAGCGAAATAATTGGATTTTTTCTAAGCATATAAAGAGAAAAAAACAAAGTTATAGTTAAAGTTAATAATAAAGCTAAAGATTGAAAAAGCCAAGGTATTTGTGAGTGAAGGTTAAAGGCAGTTAGCCCATTCATAATTGACAGGTTATTTGATTCCATCAAGAAAGGCAAACTTAAAAAAGCAGTAAAGAAAGAAGTTGCCATTAGAAAGATAGACACAGTTACTTTTCTGTTCTTCAGGATCTTTGTTATCGAATTTTTTTTGCAGAGATTCACTAAAGCAATGATAATAAGTGGAAATAAAAAAAGCAAAGGTTGATATTTAAAAATTGAAGAAATAGCAATAAAAAGGAGAAAATTGTCGTATCGCTTACTTAGGAACATGTTCAAAGCAATTAAAGAAAAAAAGAAGGGAACAGAATCAAACATCCCATTTGCTGAGTAAACGATTAATGGAATATAGATGGAATAGATTCCTATCAATCTCAGTAACAGAAAAGAATTTTTATTCCAGAATTTTTTTAAGAAAAAATACAGACTACTATGCGAGAAAATAAGAAAAACAAAGATTTCCAGTTTATAAACTAAAATTTGATTCGCTGCGTTTTGTAATAAAAAAGCAAAAGGAAGAAACAATAAGAAACTACCTGCAGGATAAAGATGAGGCATCTGAGGCCAAGTTACAAATTTGTAATATGAAGAATCTATGCTAGCTAAGTCCCCCAAAGGGGTATTAAAGATAGATAAACCAAATTTTGTAAAAAGACTAGAAGAATATGGATGTCTCGCATGGTCAGTATACCAATTTTCGAATGATGCATGAGAGTTAGTATTTGTAATAATTAGTGAAAACCAAAAAATTAATGATAACAAAAGTAAGAAAAGTACAATCCGTTTATTTCTATGAGAAAGTGGTGGATCCATGTTTTCTATTGTCACAGTATCTGAGGAAGAATTAAAGAAAGAATTCACTATAATAAAAAAAAGAGAAAATATGCTTAGTAAAAATAAGCCTTTTGCAAAATTATTAATAGATAAGAAAGGAAAAGAAATATTATTTTTTTTAATTGAAACCTCAAAGTGAATCTCAATCAGTTCGTCAGATTGAGAAAAAAATAATGCTTCATAATAATTTGCTGTTGAATTAAAGGAATATTCAATATCATTAGCTGAATAGTCAGAATACTCTAAACCATTATAGGTTAATATTGAAAAATTAAGAAGGGTCATAGGAAATTTAACAATGGAAACATAAACAGTTTCGTCTCCCTTAAAAGAGCCTAGGCCATACCTAATAGTTTCTAATGATGTTAAATTAAAAGACTTAGTTTTTACTATAAATGTCTCAAATTCAGAAGAAGTAGATGGAAAGATACTAGCTAGTGCCATGAAAACGCTAAAACAAAGTAAGAATATTAAAAAAATAAAAAGTTTTGAATTTTTAAGAATTTTCATTAAATTTATTGTTTGAAGTATTCAATTTGAAGTTTCCGCATTAAAAAAAGTTTAAAAAAGGTTTTTATTTTTTATTAATTTTAAAGTTTCTCATAATGTATTAGAGTTAAAAGACAATTTGTCTTGTATAGTATTTGTTAGAGGGAAACAATTTCAGCATGTTGCCTATTAAAAAGAGGGGAAAAAAATTTCAAATTTGACTTATCAATCAGTTTCAATTCTGGGCGCGAGGAAAAATGTTAATTTTCCGTCTTTTATCTGTTGAAAATCGATTCTAATTGGCATGTCTGTTGAAAATTCAAGAGTTGCAATATCAGATGTTGCAGAAGCAGCTTTAATGATTTCAGATAGATAGCTGAGACTAAAAGTAGATTTAGAGGTCTCTTTTGCTTCTAAATCCAGAAGAGGTTCGCTTCCTTTTTTAAGAGTTATTGTTGCGCCCATTAGATCACCAGAAGCAATTAACAATAATTTTTCTGTGTCAGCTTCTATTCTAACATGATCACTTACTAGTTGTGCATCTTCAATAGCTTGACTTAATCCTTGAGTTGTAGTTTTTGCTTTTATGTTGAAATCAATCTTAGGGGTAGGTACTTCTTCTTCAACAGCATCTAAAGTGGGCATAGTAAAACTTCGACTGTATTTTCCGGTTACATTAATTTGTAATCTACCAGTTTTTTCGTCTAAAGATAACTCTACATTCTCGCTTTTTCCTGCTCTTCTAAGTAATTTTAAAAGTTCACTTATATTGATACATACTTTTGAAGGGGATCCACATTCATATTCTTCAAAAATTGTTTTAGGCCATTCAAAATCGATCATTGCAACTCTAGAGGGGTCCATAGCTCGTAATTTTAATCCTTCAGGTTCGATTTTGAAGGTAGCTTCATCTACAAGAATCGAGATGGCGGTAACCATATCTTTTAAGAGTTTAGCTTCAGATACTTTGAGTTTAAACATTGAATTCATACCTTTTATGCCTAATCAATGATTTAATTAAGTTTACACACTTAAGCATAATGCTCACAGATAAATATATTTTTAAATATTTTTTCGATTTGTTATTTGGTATATTTTTTTATCTGAAAAATGGTGCATAATCTTTGAAATAGAAAAGAATATGTGGAATAGCATAAAAGTTGGTTAAATGAGTTATAGTCAAGTAAGAATTATTAGCTCTAATCTTTTTCGTTTTTCACCAGTTAATTATGAGTCCAATAAAAAAATGAAGAAGAATAAAGTTGTTTATTTTGTTATAATTTTAACGCTTTTTCCAGACTAGTTGTAAATTCTTTATTTAGTTTCAAAGCATTTTTTGTAGCTTTTTTAAGGGCTGCTTCGGGTTTAGAGGATCCATTCATTCTAACAAAAAGTATTGCATTTGACGCTAAAGGATGAGGCACATCATATCCTGCCAAAGCCACAGTTGGATCTTCTAAAAGTTTTTTTTGTAAGAGATTACAGATACTATGACCAGTACCTTCAATTTCTATTTTAATTTCACTCTTTGATTTTGATAAAATTTTAATCTTCACTTTCAATCAATCCTTTAAACAAAATTAGACAGCAGCTTTCCCATAATCTAAAGCTGATTTTCGTCTTTCTATATTTCCACAATTAGAACATTTCATATCATATCGATCAGATTCTAACAAATGCGAACAGCGTGAACAAAAAGCATACAAAACACCTAAACCACTGTCTTTTGTTGATAAATGATAAGTTTTATTCTTGGTACTAATTACTTTAGCACGTAAAATATCGCCTGGCTTGCAAACATCAGTCATTGAATCGACATATCTTTCTTGTACGTCTGATATATGAAAAACACCGTTAAAAGTTCCTGAAACTGGCCGTGACCCAATCTTATAAATTTTAACGAGAACATTATCAGATTGAGCGTTACCCACCTGTCCTATCACGGTAGAGGAAACTGAGGGAGTCACTTCCTTTCTGACCAAAGGATAAACAGAAACTTTCTTGCTAACTAAATCCACTAAAGCGGTTCCAACAACTTTTGAATATATTATGCCATCTTCAACATAAGTGCCATAATCAGGAATAAACTCTTCTATAACACCTAAACGTTCACCAGGCAACACTAATTTGCCACTTTTATGTTCTTGCGATTTTAAACTCATGCAGGTTCCCTTTTTCACATATATGCTTTATACAGAGGTATAGTCAATGAGCATATCCTAAGTTTATTCGCTTATCAATAAACCTTTTGATTAACCTCTTATTATTCAGTAAAAGAAGTTTATTGAACATTCAATTTATTGCATTTTTCAATCCAATATAAATCAATAATAAATGAGTGTTTCTTTTTTTTATGAAAATTAAACATTTTAGGAATTGTCATCATCATAGAATAAACAGCTATTATGTGGCCGTTGTGTTTTGCTATATATTTTTGAAGAAAACTGGAGGGATTAACTCTAATTAAATTACTCGAAGACTTCCCGAAAAGCTGCATCAACTTTTTATCCATTGAAGGATGACTATGAATAGAATAAACTATATCACCTAATTCTAAAGCTTTTTTTAAGAATTTTCGATCAGCATTTCGCTTTTGTATCCCAAAAGGCGGATTCTGCAAAACAGTATTAAAATTACCAGTTATAACAGAAAGATCCCCTATGATCCAACTAATATTTTTATTCATTTTTAATCTTTTAGCAGTTTCGTGAGCAGTTTTTACCGCAATTTTATCAATGTCAATACCGACAACTTGTTTTGCACCTAAAAAAGAGGCTCCCATAGCTAATCGGCCTGTTCCACAACCTAGATCTACAATAGTTTTTCCAATAATGTCACTATTGGAGTAGGAAGCTAGAAACAACAATGTTGCAGCAATAGGTTCAGTTGTAGTATACTGTTCAAGATGAGCTTGAGGAAAAGGATGAGGAACAACATCGCATAGAAACCGTTCTAAATCTATTTTTCGAATAATCCGATCTTGATCATTTCTTTCCATGAGCATTCACCAGAAAGCACCTTAAATTCATTAATAGATAAAACAGGTCGCAAAAATTTCAATGGAGCATCAAAAGAAATTCTAGGGCAGGCAGTGTTCACATAAGCATCAATTGTTGGAAATTCCATTAAAACTTCTGGTAATATTTCTCTAACAAGGATAACTATTGCACTATTGCCTATTTTCTCGATTATTTTTTTAATTTTTATTGCATTTTTAAAATTTTCTTGCCCTGGTTTCAAACTGACCAATATTCCAAAGTTCTTAGCTTTTTTTGCTTTTTCTATTAAATCCCAGTGTTTATGAAGTAATTTATTCACTTTAAGGTTTAACAGTTTGACTTTTTGATCAAAAGGATTGGCATGAATAGTTGGTTTAGGTGTAGTTAGAGCTACACCTAATGCATGAAAGATGCCTCCTCCAATAAAAAGAAACGCTTCAACTTTATCTGCAATCGATTTAACGTTGCTGTAATTGCATCCAGTAACTTGTCCGCTACTGAGCATTTGATCTGAATTTCCTATTAAAACTGTTTTTTCAGCGTTTATAAGGAGATCTCGAACAGAGTGTAGAGTGTGAAGATGTTGAACTGTGGTAACTAACCCAATTTGGGTATAATCTTTTAAAAGCACAAGAGAATTTTTGATAGTTATTATTATTTTAGCAGTTGATTGAACATTTACATAGATTGTTGGAACTTTTTCATTTTTGATCATCTTTGAGTGTCCAAAGTGAATTACAAGATCTATATCGAATCGATCCACTTCAGATCCAGGCAAATCACAAGCACCATAACAAGGATCACCCGATATAATGGGAAGAATACCTGCTTTCTGAATAATTTTAGCTATATTTGGAGCTTCAGATTTTAGACCTTCAGGTAGTTGAAGTAAAACACGTTTTGCACCTCGAGCAATTATGTCCGCAAGTATTTTTTCTTCGTCAAAATCAAAGGCCTTCATAATATTCACTGCTTTAATAGGACTAAATAAACCTATAAAAAAGGTTAGAAAAAAAAGTAAAATAGTTATAACTCAAAATCAGTATCTAATTTTGATTTTTTTCCGGTATAACAACTGAGTATTTTTGAATGTTCAGCTAGACGTTCTAGAATAATTTTTTGTTCTATACTTGCTACAAGTTTTTTTGTGGCTACCACAGCATCGTTATTTACGGATATGCTATCAATACCGGAACGAACGAGAAATTCCGCAAAGTCAGGTAGATTTGAGGGACCCTCACCACAAATTGAAACAGTGCAGCCGTTTTTATGTGCTACTCTAATGAGATGACCTATAATTCTTTTAACTGCAGGATTTCTTTCATCAAAATACCCCATTTGACCCAGACGTTCAGAGTCTCGATCAATCATCAAAATCCCTTGAGTCATATCATTTGATCCTATGGAAAAACCGTCAACAAGTTTTGAAAACTCGTCAGCCATAATTGCAATTGATGGTGTTTCAGCCATAAACCAAATTTTGAAATCCAAAGATCTCTCTAAAGCTTCTTCTTTCATGATTTCAAGCACAGCTTTTGCTTCCCAAAGTGTTCGAACCATCGGAAGCATAACCCAGACATTTTTTAGACGCCATTCTGATCTGCATTTTTTAATAGCTTTGCATTCTAGTCTAAAAGCTTCTTTATACCACTTACTTATGTATCTACTACAACCTCTCCAACCAAGCATTGGATTCTCTTCAACAATTTCGTATTTACTGCCACCTTTTAATTCTCTGTATTCATTTGTCTTAAAATCGCTTAATCTAACTACAACTGGACGTGGTTGAATTGCTCTTGCAACGGTAGCTATTGCTTCCGCCATTTTATCTATAAATTCTTGACTTCTTCCGTTTTCAACGAAGCTTAAAGGATGTTCACCTATAGTACTCGCTAAAATGAATTCGGTGCGCATTAAACCAATTCCTTGGAAGGGCATATTTTTAAAATCTTCTATCTTTTCGGGTACACCTAAATTCAGGTATATTTTAGTAGCAGTAACAGGAACGGGATCTGAAATTGCTATATTTGATTGATTGCTCGTTGTGTTTTGAGCTTGCTTCAAAATACCTTCATAAATAATTCCATTTCTGGAGTCAACGGTGTATGCTTTTCCGGTTTTTAATTCTTTGGTTGCTGTTTCTGTACCTACAACGCAAGGGATAGCAAGTTCACGACTAACAATAGCCGCATGAGAAGTGATGCCCCCCTTATCAGTTACTATTGCGCTTGCCATTTTCATATATGGTACGAAATCTGGATTAGTCATGTCAGTGACAAGAACATCTCCTTGCTTCATCGTTTCAGATGCTTCATCAGGATTAAATACGATTTTTGCGACCCCCGCACCATATCCTCTTTTTCCAGCCGCGAGTCCTTTTAAAACCACTTTTAAATCTTCAATAGAATTCTTTTTTTCATCTTGTGATATTTTTTCCATTCCTTTAGCACCCCACACAGTTTCTGGACGAGCTTGAACTATAAACATATTATCTGGAAAGGTTAAGTCTTTATCGATTGCCCATTCGATATCCATTGCTTTTTTATAATGGTCTTCAATAATTTTAGCTAAAGAGCCCAACTTATTGAGTTCTTCATCACTTACACAAGGTTCTCTCTGTTTTTCTTCGGGTACATCTAAATGAAGAGTTTTGCCAGTTGAAGGATCACGTAAATACTGAATTGTCTTCCGGGCAAGGCGTCTTTCTTTTATTTCTAAAGTTTCTTTATCAAGTATAAAATCATCAGGATTAACTACACCCGAAACTACTGTTTCTCCCAGACCATAGTTACCTTCAATAACGATTTCATTTTTAACGCCTGTAACAGGATTTATTGAAAACATTACTCCTGCAGCTCTCGAATTAACCATTTTTTGAACTCCAACACTAATGAAAACCTTATCATGCTCGAAACCTTTTTCATTACGATAAAAAATAGCACGAGGAGTAAACAAACTAGACCAACAGTGTACAACTCTATCAAGAAGGTCATCAAAACCTTTAACATCCAAAAAAGTGTCCTGCTGCCCAGCAAAAGAGGCATCGGGAAGATCTTCGGCTGTTGCGCTTGAACGAACAGCTACAAAAGAGTTTTTGGTTTTTAGTTGTTTATTGAGTTTTTCATATGCTGATTTGATTGCGATTACGAGTTCTTTTGGAACTTTTGTTTTTTCAATTAGTTTGCGGATTTCTTTTGAAGCAGAATCATATTGTTTCGGATTCCCAGGATCTGTAATAGTTTCTTGAATTATTTTATAGATAGTTTCACTAATTTTTGTTTCTTTAATAAATTTTTCATAGGCATAGGCAGTAATTGCAAACCCTGGCGGAACAGGCATACCAGCGTTTATCATTTCTCCTAGACTAGCATTTTTTCCTCCAACAATAGGAACATCAGTATTTCGTACTTTGTCAAACCACAAAATTAGTTCATTGTTGGATTTGTTCAAATTTTTTCCTTCTCCGGCTCTACTTTATCTGGAGCTTTTGGAGGTTCGATTTTTTTAACTACTAATTTACAAGTAACTGGAAGTTTTGAACTGCCTCTTTTTAGAGCTAATTTAGCAGCTTCTAGACCATTAGTATTAACTTTTACAGTTATTAATGTTTGACCAGGTTCTACTCGTGCGGCTGACCCTGTTGGAGTCCCAAAAGATCTGCGCATTCCTTGTTGAAGCCTATCAGCGTGAGCTCCAAAAATCATTTTGTTCTCCCTTAGAATTTGGTGTGGATAAGGACGAATTTTTAAAAAGTATTCTTCAAGTAGTCTATCATTAAGAATACGATTCACAGCAATTCTCGCAGCTTCAAGTGCATTATGACGAATTTGAACTCTTTTTAAGCCAATAAGGCTGAGTTCATATTCAAAAGCAGCCTTGGTATCGCCCATAGTGAACTTCACTATTTTTGGAGGCGGAAAACCTTTTGCAAACTTTTTTCTAGTATAAGCTTGTCCTACTACAGGTCGATAATTTCTCGCATGCATGAAATATCCCTTTTTAGCATAACCTTATTAGAAATATTTAAACGATTTGCAGCCTTATTCAACGATTATTAGAATATTTTTCAACAATTTAGTGTAATAAAAAAGAGAGCAGGTTAAGAAACTTCCAAGAAGTGGGTATTTATCTAATATTGAAGCTATTAATAGTATAATGTATAATTCAGTTGTTATTCCTGGAAAAAATTGGACATTATCTTTAGCGGAACTAATAGCTTTTTTAGAAAGCAAACAAAAAAAATTTAAAATTTTATCAATCTCAAAAGAGTTTTTTATTGTTCGTTTTGAAAAAAAAATTGACCCTATGATAATTGATAGTTTGGGAGGAACAATAAAGATTGGGAAAATTGAAACAAATTTTCCAACCAATATTCTCGATAAAGCTATTCTTCAAAAAGATAAACCTTCAAAAAAAGATGTTGAAAACATAGTTTCAAACACCACTATAATTGATGATTTATGTAGTTCTGAAAAAAAAACATTTTTTGGAGTTAGTGTATATTATTCAGAAAAAAGATTCCGAAAAATAACTAAAGCATCACAAAGATTCTTTGGAAGTATTATCAAAAGAAAATTATCTGAACAAGGAAAGAAATCAAGATTTATGGGATTTTCTAAAGATAGAAAACTTCCACAACTTAGTCATGTGGAAGTGTTAAAGAAGAACCTAATCAGCAGTAAGGCAGAAATAATTATCTGCATAGATAAAAACAAAACATGGATAGCTACCACTAGAGCAGTACATAATCCTTTTGAATTTCAAAAAAGAGACATAGAAAAGCCTATTCAACGAAAAATTTTTGGAATCCCACCAAGATTAGCAAAAATACTGATAAACTTGTCTTCGTGCACTCAAGAAAAAGTGTTGCTTGACCCATTCTGTGGAGTAGGTACAATTCTACAAGAGGGATTATTAACCAAATCAAAAGTTATTGGCGTTGATATAAATCCTTGGTGTATCAAATCTACGGAAAGAAATTTGGAGTGGTTAAGTAAAGAGTATGAACTGACAAATCCAGAATATCGAGTAATACAAGGAGACATTAAAGACCTTTCAAAAAAAATAGGATATAATGAAATAGATTGTATAGCAACAGAACCAGACTTAGGTCCAGCATTACGACAAGTGCCTACGTTACCTTATGCTAAAAAAATCATAATGAAATTAGACAAGTTATATTTCATGTTCTTAAGTGAAACATATAAAGTGTTAAGGAAAGATTGCAAATGTGTATTTGTTACGCCTTACTTGAAAACACGTTCAGGTCATATAGTTACCATGAATATTGAAGAAAAAGCAGAGAATATTGGATTTAAGAGAGTTTTTCCTTTCAAAAAAGAGAATTTTGAAAAAATAAGTTCAGAAAAAGAGGAAATATTGAATATTAATTCATTAGTAGATACTAATAAAAGACACAAAATTGGCAGAGAAATAAATATTTTTCAAAAATAGAACTAAAAAATAAAAAAGGTTTTTTCAGTGAAAGAAAAATAGAAATTGTGATTAGAACACAGCCTCTATGAGAACTATAGTTTCAAAAAAAGGGAGAGGTAATTTTGCTATTATGTTAGCTTTAAAATTTTTTTCTGCAAAACAAAATAGGGTTTTTTTTACATCTGAAAGGGTAGATTGTAAAAGAAGAATTCGCCCACTGATAGTAAGATAATCTATAACTTGTGAAAGAAAAGAATCAATCACCAGACGTCCATTTGAACCTCCGGCCCATGCTTTTTCAATCCATGTAAGAGATTTTTCTTCAGTTTCGGGCAAATAAGGAGCATTAAAAAGAATCAAGTCAAAAAGTTCCGTTTTCTGTAAAGGCCCAAATAAGTCCCCTTGAATAAATGAGATAGAATTCGTTACATTATTTAATTTTGCGTTTTTTTTAGCACAACGCACAGCATGTGGATTAATATCGATTCCAACAACTTCTTTGGCAGTTGTGGAAGATAAAATTCCTAATATTCCACTACCAGTACCTATATCTAAAACTCGGTCATTTTTTTTTACCGCAAGTTTTTCTGCAAAAAGAAAAGAATCTTCAGCTGGTTCGTAGACATTTTCAGTGATGATGAAATTAAAATTTTGGAAAAAAACTGTTTTATGTTGTGAGTCCATTTATCAAATCTCCAAATTCTTTTGCATATAATTGTCTCACACGTTTTTCTCGAAATGGAAAAACTGATAAAAATTGTTGAGTATCTAATTTTGAAAAATTGAAGTTTTTTTTAAGAAAAGGGCAAATAGCATTAGCAAGTTTCTTGTTTCGATTTGTGAAAAGGTATTTTATAACATTGTTGAATAATTGTGGATCAAAAACTTGGAAAGGAGTAGAATTCCAAGGAAATATTCGCACTATAACAGAATCAACTGTGGGTTTAGGATAAAATTTTTCAGCCATTATTTCATCTAGAAGATCTATCTTAGCGTAATAGTGTGAAATAACAGTGAGCCATCCGTAAGAGTCTGTATCCGCTAAAGCCAAAAGTTTTTTTGCAAAAGCTTTTTGGAGAATTAAGACTGCACAATCTATTTTCTGTTGAAACAACCAAGATATCAAACGTGATGATAAATAATAGGGAGGAATGGAAACAACTTTGTTAAATTTTGGCAGATCTACCTTTAGAATATCACCTTGAACGATTGAAACATTATTAACAGATTTTAATTGCTTCTTTAAAACTTCCAAAATTTTCTTATCTTTTTCAACGGCTACAACTTTTCCACAAAGTTGAGCTAAAAACTTTGTAAAAAAACCAAAGCCGGCTCCAACATCTAAAACTATATCCTTCTTACAAAGTGAAGCATATTCGCTAAGTTTATGAAAAATTGAGGAATCAATCATGAAGTTTTGTCCCATTTTTTTATTTGGGATTATTCCATGTTCTTTTAGTAGAAGTTCAGTTTGAAAAAAACTCAAGTCTCATGCCTTTTGATGATTTAATGAGCTCGAGTAAATAATCTGTACTTACTTTCCCCTTCAAGTTCTTCTAAGACTCGTTTAACTACAAGTTTTACAGGATTAGGCAACTCAGTTCTTTGATGTAAATCATCAAAATTCGCAAAAGGACGACGTTCTCGTTCATTTATAACTTGCCACATGTATTTTTTCCCAATTCCAGGCACTAACTCTAAGGCATGCATTCTTGGTGTAATAGCGCGTGCAGTGTTAAAAAAATTAACAAACCATTTTTCACGATTTTGAACTATAGTACCTATAACCCCAGAAAGTTCAGCTCTAGCTGCTGCTGTTAATTCTTCAAAACCTACTCGACCAATAATATATGTAACTTCATTTCTTGAGGCTCGACCTACATATACTCGATCATTGGGGGTAAGCATTAAAGTTTCCTTTACTAAAGCTTCTAATAAAGTAAAAAATTCTTCACCTATACATTGGATCAGAGCACCAGCTCGATATCCAGCTCTTCCAGTGGGTCTAAAACCTGGTTTGCCATGAGTTAAGAAATCTAGCACGTAAGCATATTCTTCGTAACGTTTCTCCATAATGGTCCCTAATCCCTTATCTTTATTGACTCTTACTGCTTAAAAATACTTTAGCTAAACCAAGATCATTCTGTGCGCCTGGAATCGTTTAAAAGCGCTATTATTTTTTCTAATTTTGCTATTTCGATTATTTTTCTACCCCCAGCAAGAAAAACGCGTAACTCGTCAACATTTCTAGGCATACAATTAATAACTGAAACAGCTTCTGATTCATCCAGATGAAAATCTTTAACAAGTTTTTTCAAAAGTTTTTTTGAGTCGGTAGTTTTCACTTTGGAGAATTTATTCACATAATCAAGTGTACGTCTTTGAAATTGATCTAAATTTTCTTCGCCAATAGAGTCTAATACTTTCTTTACTTGTGGTAAGGCAAGTTTTTTTTCTTTAATTTCATTATTATTCATTTTAATTACCCGCATATGGTTCTAAATGTTCAGATCTTACAATTATACTCTTTACCGCTTT
Organism: Candidatus Bathyarchaeota archaeon; assembly: GCA_963848105.1. Lineage (GTDB taxonomy): Archaea > Thermoproteota > Bathyarchaeia > Bathyarchaeales > Bathycorpusculaceae > AD8-1. Next base: position 268,832 of record CAWKCH010000002.1, on the reverse strand, counting down.
ACCTTGTGTAACACTAACTACATAGCCTCGTCCGCGTTTTTCAAGAATAATCCCGATTCTTCCATGAAATCGTTTGTGTGGTAGGCTTTTTTGAACACTTGAATCCATTTTAATAATAACTTTAGATCCAATTTCATATTTAGTAAGTAATTTACTAATGTTTAACTTACCCGTCTCGCGAATAGGTTTTTTCAATAATTTGCGAGCTCTTGTATAATATCCTTTTGAACCAGTCATCCTTTTTTCACTTACTTTTTATCATTTAAAATAACGTTTAAAACGTCAAGTTCGAGGGTCTTCGCTTGATTTTCCAATAAACTTGAAACACTAGGCATTGTTCGTCCTTCATCTCCTGAAACTAATTCTTTAATATATAGGCCGCCCTGGCAAAGAATTTTCAGCTCGGCCCTCTTAGGTGACACTTTCTTTACTTTAACGCTATATATGTATCTTTCTCGGATTAAATCAGCTCGACGATGTAAAACCCTGATTGGTGTTTGTTGTTTTATCATAGTTTCAGTTAATTTATCTTCTAATAGAAATAAAGCTCTCTCAGAAATTTCTTTTTCGAACTCAATTAATACTCGATATTCTTTCTGTGCAGATTCCCCTTTTTTTAAGCGTCTGACTAAATCTTTATTTGCATATGTTAGAGTAGAAATTTCCACTTTTCCAGCAGCATTTTTATTAATTTTTGTCTGCAATAGTTCTAAATCAATAAATCTTTTTTTAGGTTTTGAAACCTCAATAACAAATGGGCGCCCGTTTCCCAACATTCGAGCATCAATATCTTCTCTTCCTGAAGCATGAAATTTAGTCTTTTCACCCTCTGAATTTTTTAAAAGTAATTCCGAAGTTAATTCTTCAACAGACTCGTCGTATAATTTCCCTGTTCCATGGCAGTTTGTACAACCTTTACCTCTACACTTAGAGCAGTGCCATTTTGATTGAGGTATTGTTCTAACGAGTTTTTTATATCTTCCACCAATAAAGAGTGGATTTATTTGAAGACGTATCTTCATTGTAAAGGGATTTACTATTATTGAAATGTCGGGTTTTTTATATTCCGGTGTTTTTCCTGATAAGGCAGCTATTTTTTTTCCTATTAATCGCGCAAATTCATGTCGGATACTTTCCCCATAAATAATATTAAAAAAAGACTTGAATTCATCATTGCGTTCTTCGAATTTAATTGGTAATTCTATCCCAACTAAAAAAGTAGAATATTCATAATCTGAAAGCCGCTTGAGGATTAGTTGGATTAAAGTCTCCAAAGTCTGAAAAGTATTATTACATAAAAAACAAGGCTCTAATTGGGTTTCTAGTAAATCCGTTTTTTCTAAGTGCTGAAGTGTTTGTTTGGCTTCAGAAGAAAAGGCTTTTTCCACTAAGACTTTGAGATCATTGGCTCCAACAGGGTTTTCTTCTAAAAATAATTTACTTGAGTGCAAGATTAATACAAGTTTAAGCGCTTGTCCCCTTTGTGTATTTTTGAGATTATAACCTAGAAGAGCAAACTGCCTACCTAGACAATGATCACACAAGGAATATTTTCTAACCATTTCAAGCGCGTTTTCTAAAAAATCCATAATTAGATTCCTACTTGAAACTAGTTGGAAAACCTTTACCCATAAAAGGTAGTTTCTTTTTTCGTTTGAACCTCTTCAGCATTTTTCTCATCATCACATATTGTTTTAAGAGATCTTTGACATCCTTTTCAGTTGTTCCAGATCCCCGAGCTACACGTCTTACTCTAGAAGAATTCAAAAGTTTGGGATTCTCTTTTTCTTCAATGCGCATTGATTGGATAATAACACGCCACTTCTCGAGACGACCTTCAGCAGTGTTTAACATATCATCTGGTACATCATAAGACATGCCAGGCAACATTTTAAAAATTTTTTTAAAGGTACCCATTCCTTTTACTGCTTCGAATTGTTCATACATATCGGTAAGCGTAAATTTACCACTAAGAATCGCTTTAGCTTTCTTCTGAGGAACCTTTATTTCAGCTTCACGAACCTTTTCTAGAAGTGTCTCTAAATCCCCCATTCCCAAAAGTCGACCAACAAATCTTGCTGGTACAAAAGATTCTAAATCTTCAATTTTTTCTCCGGTACCAACAAATTTTATGGGGGCGCCTGTGGCTGCTACTGCAGATAATGCACCTCCACCTCTCGCTGAACCATCTAATTTTGTTACTATGATGGCGCCTATTGGAGTTGTTTCGTGGAATTTTTTTGCTTGAAGAAGAGCTTGTTGACCAATAGTACCATCAATTACCATTATTACTTCATCAGGTTGAATTTTCTTTTCAAGTTTTTTCATTTCCTTGATAAGATCATGTTCTTCCTTATGCCTACCTGCAGTATCAACAATTACAAGATCTTTGTCAGCAAATAATTTTAGACCTTTAAAGACTACTTTTAAAGGATCTTTAGTAGTTAAATCCCCATAAACAGGGATATTAATTCGTTTTGCCAACTGTTGTAGTTGGGCAAAAGCACCTGGACGGTAGGTGTCAGCACAAATTAAAGCGGGGTGCAATCCTTTTTTATGAAAAAAACGAGCAAGTTTTGAAGCTGCTGTAGTTTTTCCTGAGCCCTGTATTCCAACTAACATCAAGATTCGCCTTTTTCCAGGATCTAATTTTATTGGAACAGGTTTATCACCTACAAAACGAGTTAATTCTTCATAAACAACTTTTATCACATGTTCACGCCTTGCGATTCCAGGTGGAACTTTTTCTTTAAGTGCTCGTTCTTCTATTCGTTTAGATATTTCCAAAACAAGTTTTACGTTTACATCGGCTTGGAGAAGGGCCCTTTGTATATCTCGGACAAGTTCCTTGACTGTAGCTTCATCTACAACTGAAGCTCTGAAAACTTTTTTTAAAGCTCCGTAAAGAGAAGTACCTAATCGATCTAAAACCATCTAGTTTCTCCAACTTTAGAACAACTTAAGCGCATTTAAATATATATTGCACCAAAAAAAGAGGGGAAAACAAAGTTATAAAAATAGTAGTATAGATGGAGTATATAATAAGGAATTAAAGCCTCAGTCCCCAAAAAGATATCTTCACAAAATCAGACGGCTCTTCTTGCATCATTGGCTTCAGTATTAAGGGGTAGGAAAACACAGAAATAAAGTTTTAAAAATTAATTGACAGTTAGCTATTTCTCTTTTACTCTAGTTATTTTGATTCTACCCATTATTTTCCAATATTCAACTTCAGCACCTACTACAAGCTTAGCTTTCATATTCTCGTCTTCAGGAAAAGGGGCATCAATATACTCGTATGTTTCAAGATCCATTATTTGGATACCGTTTGGATTTAGAGCAAACACTTGTGCAGGTTTTTTATCAACAAGGGGAACTTCTGCTTTAGCACTAACTGGCTTAACTATACTTTTTTTCTCTCCGTCAAAGGTTCCAATGGCAACTATTCTTGCTTTTGCAGCCCCATGTTTTCCAGGCTTTGATTTAGTAATATCGACAATTCGGCAAGGAATATCGTCTATAATCACGTATCCACCTACTCTTAAAGTTCCAACATCAACTGGTTTACTCATACAATCACCAATAGTCTACTCTAAATAAAGAAAATCTAAATATCATCCATATATAGATTTAGGATCAACTTTTCAGTACTTTTATCTTTGTTTTTAAAACCGATTTAGGACATTATAAGAAAGTCCGAGGCCAGAATACAAAAATTAATCCAAATAACCGTAAAAAAATAGATTTTTTTAAGTAATTTTTCTTTAAATAAAAATTATTCGAAATTACTTGGTTTTTGTACCTAGTTTGTTATGTACTTCAAATTGGAATCGTTAAACACATTAACGAAACATTGTTTTTTATTATCTTAATAGACAACCTTTAAATATGTGCTCCCATAATTATATATAAGTATAACGATAGATTTATTTAGGTGTCTTTTTTTAAAGGTATTCTATTTTTTCTATTTAATTTTAAATATTGATTAAATGTAAAAGGAGGTTAGGTTATGGAAGCAACATCAGGAATGCATTTCGCAATTGAGGCGGGTATAAAAGAAAAACTTGCTTGCGCAGGAGCCATTTCCAGAGAGAAAGCTGTAACATGTCAACAAGCAAATTTCAGTATGCAAGAACAAAATTGGATCGACTATATCGCTGGCGGCATGTTTGCAAAAGTAAAAAAGACGGGAACTGGACGTTTCTACGTTTAAATCAGCCACTTAATCAGTTGATAGAACTTGATTTGAAACTTGTTTTCAGTTTCTACTCATTTTTAAAAAAAAAGAGCGGGTAACGTTTAGCGTGAAATTAAAGAACACTCCTTTAGCCGAGTAATTCGACTAATGCTCCTATCGCTTGACCAGGTACTCCTTTCTTGAATTTGACTTTAAGAAGATCATGCTTTCCGTGGAACCCTGAGATTTTACCAATAAACTGTTTATTTTTACCCTTCCAAACCACTTTTTGACCCACAAGCGGTCCTTTATGAGCCACTAAATCTTCATGATTAAATTGAATTAGACATTCACGTGGGTATTGCATACTACAGCCTGTTCTATAGTTCGTAATTCTGCCATAAACTGGTTGAGACAAAACTTTCACCTTTACAAAGATAAAGTTAAGAAACTCTCACTCTTAAACATGTTCTAGAAAAAAAGAAATTAGAGCTTAATCAAAAAAACTGTTTCGATAGTGGAGACATCAATCATCACTCTAAAGGGGTAAGTACATCAATGCTATAACTCTCGCAACAAAGAGTAAGTGGATACAAAAGCATCAACAAAACACATGTTATTGATCTCTAAAGCAATGTCTATTAAAGTATCAAAATTAAAATTTTAAAAAAATCACTTTTTTATGAAAAAATAACATCAAATAATATAGCCTAAAAAGAAAAAAGAAGTAAGAATTTGATTCTCGATAAAACTAATAATAACTATTTCCACAGAAAACATTATAGATTCAGGACTCTTTAGTAATAAATCAGGGAAAAAATTGTTTAAAACCGCAGGAATTGTTGCTAGGTATGACAAAAAACAGGCAATAATTCTCGCAGAAAAAATATCAAAGTATCTTGAAAAAAAAGGATTAAAAGTTTTTATCGAAGATACTCTCGCAGAAAAAATGGATACCAAAAAAAGAGCCATTTCCCTTGATAAAATGGATACGGATTTTATAGTCACTATAGGAGGAGATGGAACTATATTGAGAGCTGGAATTTCAGCTCCAAACCCTGAACCACCAATATTGGCTATTAACATGGGAGTACGAGGATTTCTAACGGAAGTTGAACCTAAAGACGCTTTCAGTGCTTTGGACAAATGTATAAAAGGAGAATATAAAATTGAGAAATCCAATAAACTTTCTATTTCTGCAGATCAAAAAAAATTTCCAGACGCGCTAAATGATATTGTTATTTCTACTGGAGAACCTTCAAAAATCATTTACACCCAAATATTCAAGGATACGAAACCAATTTTAAAATGTCAGACTGATGGATTGATAATTGCTACTCAAACAGGCTCAACAGGGTACTCCCTATCTGCTGGAGGGCCAGTTTTAGATAAAGAAATAGACGCATTTGTCCTTACACCAATCTGTTCTTTAACAGTATTTCATTCACTAGTTTTTTCAGCAAAAGCACAAGTTTCAATAAAAGTGATCAGACCTAAAAGAATGGTTATTCAAATAGATGGTAACTATCGACAAACGTTAACATCAGAAATTCCTATCCTATCAGTGTCTCAATCAAAAAATTACACATCATTCATAAGATTTGAAGACGATTTTTATCATCGTCTTAGAAGTAGACTTCTTTTCAAAGGAATGGGATGAAAATCTGATAAATAATGAGGATACGGAAATAAATACGGTAGTTCTGGATACTTCAGCTTTTATTGCAGGGTATGATCCTTTTTCTTCAAAAAGACGAAACATTACAGTACCTAAAGTTAAAGATGAAATAAAGAGGAATTCAATTTTACTATTGCGATTTGAAATGGCTATAGAAAATGGAAAAATTCAATTGAAAAATCCACTTGAAAAACACAAAACCGAGGTTAAAAAGATTGCAAATAAAATGGGAGATTTACATTTGCTGTCTGAAACTGATTTGGATGTTTTAGCAATTGCCTTGGAATTACAAAAAGATGGTTTTAAGCCTAAGATTGTAACAGATGACTATTCAATACAAAATGTTGCCAGCCAAATGAAAATTGAATTTATTTCGCTTACAACAGGAGGTATTCGTAAAATTTTTAAATGGATTCGATATTGTCCAGGCTGCTATAAAGAATTTTTATCCAATTATAAAGTATCTTCATGTTCAATCTGCGGAACAAAACTAAAAAGGAAACCAAAAAGAAAAACAATTAATGAAAAAACTAGTGAAAAAAAGAACTAACGTAAAATCTGTTTCTGGTTAAAGTAGAGCAAGCAAGATAATTAATAATAATCCTTCAGTTCCAAAAATTGGAAAAACAATTTTTTTTGCTCTTTGGAGGGCTGAATCAACTAACAAAGACAGAGAGTTTAATCTTTCTTCCCCAATAACTCTAACGTCAGGAACAAGAATTTGAATACATCCTGCTCTACAAGGTTCTAAATTAGTTGTTGCAGCTTCTGTTGTTTTCAAAATATAATTAAATAGAAGGTCGTTATCCATAACTTCTCCTATGGGATGATATCCACGTCGTCCTAAAACGATTGCACTTACTGCATGTGTATCGGTTGTAAAAATTTCAACTTCATGAAAACCTTTGGATTTAAGCATTAAAATAATTTTTTCGCGTAACCCAGAAATCATATTATTTCCATCAATAACAACATAAACAGTTTTCTGTTCTGCAACAGTAACTACAAGTGAAGTTATGCCACCCGGACCCATACCATCTTTCAGAGTAAAATCAGTAGGAAAAATAGTTTTAACCCCGATCTCAAAAGGATAATGGGGTAAAGAGAGAGCTTTTTTAAGACTTCTTAAGGCTACTTCTTTTAAAATTTTTAAAGAAACATTCATCTCTGTTTTATCAGTTAAACTATTATGGGCATTGACTACGATGCTACAATCGATTCCTTGTTTTTTAGCTTCATCTCGAACAAATTTTCCTAACTCTTGTGGAAGATCTTCAGTTGTTTGAGGTGAAAGAGTAAAAGAGAGAAAAGCAGTTTTTCCAAAGATTTGACATGAAGAAGTAACAGAATCAATTGTCGTTTTAACAAATGGACTCGCTTTATCTGCTAATGCAGTGAAATTTGAAGCATCTATCACAGATTTAATAATTTTGTTATTCTGAGTTTGCGATGCCAGATCGAGTTCATGTCCAAGAATACCCAAAGGTACACAAGCATCACAATTGAATTCTTTTTCAAAACCTTCTTTTAATTGTGAAGGCAATAAACTGCTACCAATATTTTTGAAAGGTCCTGGATGAACAAAGGGAACAATGATTGCTGCTTTTGTTTTTAAAGCATCAAATTTCATAAGCATAACTTCAATAAGTTCGTTTTTTCCTAATTTTTCAAGTAATTTTTCAAATGGTGCATTCAAACCAACTACCCAATTAAGCATAAAAGCTCTGAAAAGGGAAATAGCGGGGACATCATATTTTTGTTTCCCTACACGATCCAACATAAAAATAAATAAAATTGCCGAAAAAAAACCCAGAAATGAAGAAAAAAATAAGAACGGCAAAAATTGAAAAGAGAGAGAACCTGAAACATTTTGCCAAAAAATCATAAAAACAAGTATTTGAAACAAAGGTTGTATGAAAGAAGCTATCAGATTCCTTATTATTCCAGCTGATGATGTTGAGATGAAAATAACAGCACGAAAAGTTAACACTGCAGAAAAACCTAAAAAGGCAAGTTTAAACCATATCAAATTATTATTAAAAATAAGTCCAAAAATTGATCCAAAAATCAAAAAACCAGACCAAATTATCCAACAAAATAGAGAAAGCGCTAAAATTCTTCTTAGGATATAAATCGGATCAGGCCCTAGAAACACTTTGCTTGTTATGAAATCTAAAAATAAAGTTACAGCAAAAAGGATCGTACCTAAAATAAGGCTATAAAAGAATCCTTCGAAGGAAGGAAAAAGAACACCCAATGAAATACTCACTAAACCGATACAAAAAACTATCAACAATAGAATAGCTCTCTTAAGTTTTGGTAGAAAGAACATGGATGAATAGTGTTTTAGTGCACCATCCATTGAATTATTTAGAGAATGTTCAGTAGACATGTTCTTCACTTCAAATAGGATTCTTTAAGGAGTCTAATAGAACTATTAAATTTAACTAAATATACTGAAAAAAAGATAAGATCAGTAATACAGTTTAAATTATAATTTATGAAAAATAATAATTAAAAGTTAACAGCAAAATATCAAATTAAAGATACTCTTCGATAATAAAGAGTAAAGAGCTTCCATGGATTTGCAATTTTTTACAATAGTAATTGTTTTATCTTAATGACATAGATCATTAAGATTCTGCGAGGCTTATGCCAGACAAAAAAATACCTCCCTCAATAGTTCATATGCTCGAGAGAAACATTGGGAAAAGATTAAGAATTATTGTTGATCCCGCATATGGTTTTGAAGGGACTTTAATTGCCGTAACTCAGAAACCAGCTGGAATCTGGATTTCAGATGTTGAAGCAGTGGTATTAAGAGCTACAATAGCTCAACCAGTTCCTCAAGTTGCAAGCAGAGAAGAAAGAGGAGACATCTTCTTAAACTTAAATTCTGTACAAAGAATGGAAGTCATAGTTGATGACAGGTAGATATCTTTTTAGACAACAAAGAACATGTTTGCTAAAACAGAACCAATAATCACAACAATGGCAAGTACAACCAAAAGTTCGGGTCTAATTTTTATGCCTTCAGTCTCTTCTTCAAAAAACCTAAGAAGACCAGCACTCGCAGCAGGCATTGGACTACTATCTTTTCTTTTTCTACTCATATTGGTTACCTTATTCTAACACGAATGAACCAAATAGTATTCTCCTGCATTATTAATTTTATGGATAGGTAACCTTGAATTTTCATTAGATAGAATCAAAAAAGATGAAAAATACAAACCTACAAAATAAAGAAGAGCTACAAAAAGATGATATTTTGCAGAATACAAAAAGAACCCTATTTGAATTGAGAAAAAATTTCAGAAAATACTTCTCCAAAAAACCAAAAGTCAGCAAATAAGTTGTTTTTGACCCTTGCCAGTTAGTAACCAATGGTAAGGTCTTTTGCCTATGCGGGTTATTATACCTTCATTTTTTAATAGACGCAAGTGGTATGACACAACAGAATAGGATAAAGAAGTAGTTGACGCTAAAGATAACGCTTGATTGGAATTTTGTTCCAAAGTAGTTAGTAGTTTAGTTCTAGTTTTTAGACCAATTTTATTGTTTCTTATACGCCGCAAATATGAATTTGGGTGAAAGATTTTTGGCATAGCGCTTCACCATGTATAGAAAGGCAAGTGATATAGAAAAGCTTTCTAGGTAAATTTTAAAAGGCTCAATTGTATAGGTTTATTATTATCAAACAAGCAACTAATTTCTTCTTTTATCAGAGTTATTCTTTGGGAATAATAATCTGGCAGATTATACTTATTGATTAATTGTTGAGCAGCATCTAAATATTTCTCAATACCACCACGATAAACTGTAAGAGTTAAAACACCTTTACAAGAGGGACACTTTCCAGTTAAAGGTAAACGGCGAAAACGTTTGTTACAAGATTTGCATCTAAAACCTTGAGTTGAAAAGGCTCGTAGATTTCCAGCAATATCTCTTATAAAATGAGTTGTTAAAACTTTTAAGGCAACATATTCAACATCAACTGCGTCAATTTGTTCTCCTAAATCTAGTTGTTTGTGTAACTTTTCAATCATAGTATTAAATTGCTTATACGAACTAATTGGATTGCCAATATTTATGTTCGATACAGGTGTTGTAAAACAAAAACCTTCAAATTGTGATTTAGTTCCAAGCCTGTGGTGAATAATATCCACAATTGAGCTAACATCTTTGGCATCTAATTTTTCAAAAGTTTTTTTGTAAAAATCAATAGAGTATTTACAATCAACATCTAGATCATGAGCTTGTCGTTGAACTTCTTTTGTATTAATAAAGGGAGTAAGAAGTAAAGGAGCATCCATAATACCACCTATTTTAGAAGGGAGATAACGACGTGAAAAATTCAATAAAGTATCTAGAGCCAATAAAATTGCATCTTCATCTCCATCACAATCTCTTCTCTTAGCTGAGTGCCAAATCGGATGTGCATAACAGACACTTAAGTCTGTAAAGCCGATTATTCTCCCTAAAATGCTAACACATGTATGTGGAGCTAAACCCATAATTGAATGACCAATTAGATCTTCAGAGTTTTTTATATTATAAAAAGGCGGAAGATTATAGACTTTGATTAACAATTCGTCTATAAAGTTCGCTACTTGAATAAAGTATTTTGCTGCTGTTTTAGGAATTACAACATCTTGAATTTTTAATTCAAATATTTGATTAGAAGCAAACAGAGGTTTACCATAATGATCATGAGAATACCCCAGTTGTTTTAGTTTTTCTATTTTTATTCCAACTTCAAAAGGCTTAAAGTGAGTTAAAGGCGCATTTGTAGCGTCAAAACGAATTGTACCATCTTTATAAACAGACAAATCATATTTTGCTCGCAGAATACCTTTTTCTATAGCTTCAGGAGTTTTGTCTTCATTAGTTAGTCCTTTGACGCCTTTCAACAGTTTTGGTCTAGCACTATTAATTGCTTGACATGCATTATTAACTAGTTTTTTAAAATTAACTGCCTGTCTCTGATAAGGTACCCCATCAATTTTACAGATTGGACATACTAATGATTTTAGAGATTTTCCACAACGTGGACAACTATTCTCTAGTATAGTTGCAACACCACAGTCAGTGCATTTAACTTTAAATGTAAAGATCTTACAAACTGGACACTTACGTTTTACTATATTGATAAAAACAGGACCGTTTTTTGTGGCTTTTATTAAATCTCTTCTAGATCCACCAGATAAACCTACAGGAAAGAGAACATGCACTAAAGGGCGCATTTCTCGTCGTTTAGCTTTTTCAGGTCTTCCCATACGTGCTCCAACAAAGGTTGGGGCTTTATCCTTGATGTCAAATCCAGACAATGAACTAACATGTTCAATTATGGATTTCGAGGTTTTTTCTTCAATTTTCCGTGAAAGGCGATACCCCAAATTCAGACAAAAAGCATATGCAGTTTCTCCTTCAAGTAAAAGAGTATCAGTTAAAACAAGAAAAGGAACAAAAATTTTCTTCAAAATATCAGTTATTTTTTTATCCAGTGGTCCTTTAATAGAACTTAAAGCTCCGCTACTCAAAGAAACTTTGGCTTTAGATAACCAATCTTGAAGCAATAATATTTCGCTAACATCGGACAAATTAGACCAATAGAAAATAAAACTGGGATGTAAAGGAATAGCCAGGTTAACCGATAACAATTCTGCTTCTTCAACATTTGGTTTATTCAGATAAGGATCCTCTAAAAAAGATTTAAAGCGGTTAGATTTAATTTTGCTTTTTTTAATTGCTGAGTCAATATTACCATTATAAGTATTTTGAATAATAAAATCAAGATCTTGAATCCACCATTCTTCAACGTATCCCGAAGGAGAAAGTTGTTTTCGAGTATAAAGAAAATCCCCAAAACTAATTAAAATATCGCCTAAGAAAAGAATTTTTTTAATTTCATTTTTTATCTTTGGATAACTTTCAACTGAAACTCGAACTACGGATCCATTTGTTAACAAAACTATTGGTGGTTCTAAATAGTCTACGGGCATAGTTACACACCCTTTCCCTGGAAGTTGCAAGCGCATTTGAGTACCTCCAGCTAAAAAATTTCCAAGAACAAGCATTGTTGCAGGATGAATCCCTACCGCTGCTAATCCAGTGTTTCTAGATCTACCATATCTGAGTCTAAAACCTCCTCTACGAGAGGGAAAAGAAAAAATTGGTCTACCTGCAATGACATCATCCATAAACCCGGCAGATTTTTTTTCTGTTTTTACTCTAAAATCTTTTAACCAATCCCATCCTTGAAAACCCAGTTTTTCGATAATTGTCAGTACTTTAGGTGCTCTACCAACAATACCATCATTAACCACTCTTAGAGCGCCTCCTCTAACATGGTTTGTTTCTATTCTGGGTAAATTTCTATAAGAAGCGACTTCAACTTGATCGGATTCAGTACCTGTTACTTCTACAGGTAAAAGATTAAGAGCTTTTTTTAATTGATCATCAGGAATATGATATTGGAATCTTCCTACTGAACGTTCGTAAAGTCTTAATTCCTCTAGAAAACGCCCAATTTCATCAGGGGTGGGTTTGTATTTGTCTAGACCTAGTAACCGTCTAACAAAATCTCCAACAACAAGGGTTAATGCTTGATCGGTTCCTCCTGCCGATCTAATTGGTCCTGCAAAATAGATAGCGAGGTATTTGCTTTGATCTAAATTAGTTTTTATTTTTACTTGTGCTATTCCTTGTATTGGAGCAGCTGTTAGCCCTTCGGTAAAAATGGCTAGTGCTGTGCGAATAGCTTGTTCTGCAGCTGGTTCAGGTTCTAGTTTCCCGAAGTTACCAAGGATAATTTCTTCAGAAATTTTAAAAGCTATTTCTTCACGTTGAAAATTATCATTCAGCTTTCTAATACTAGTAGCAACTCCTTTTGGACCAATAAGGCCCTCAACTAAATCAGCAATGTCTTTAGCAATAATACATTCAGATTTTAAAGAAGGATCTAATCCAAGTGATCTAGCTTTATTACTAATAGCATAAAGTTTTGTAAGCTTTTTTTCTAGAGATTGTACATATTGCTGATAGGATTCGCTCATTTTGCTGGGCAAACATAAAGCCTCTTCAAAGATTGACTTCAAGCTGTTTATTTTGAGTTGCTATAAAGAAAATAGAAAAAACACTCCAAATTAGATAATAATTAAACGAATTTAATTCAATCATTAACAAACAGTTAAGAAATTATTTATTTTTAATTCCATCAATAATTTCTGATAATTTCTGATCAGCATTAACGCTTTCAATAATATTTCCTGTTACTATAATATCAGCTCCTGCAGAAACAGCCGCAACTGCTTGTTTTTTATTTCTAATACCCCCACCCACAATGAGAGGAACATTTATGACATTTTTAACTGCCCGAATAATTTCTGGAGGAACTGGACTTTTTGTTCCGGAACCACCTTCGAGATAAATAAAGTGCATACCAAGATATTGACCAGCCAAAGCATGTGCTATAGCCAGCTCAGGTTTATTATAGGGAATTGGAAGTGCTTTACCAATAATACCAGCAGTACCACCTTCACCAACAATAATATATCCCATAGAAATTGGTTCTAATTGAAGTTTTTTTACTAATGGAGCTCCAAGTATTTGAACTCCCATTAAAAAATAAGGATCAACTGAATTCAAAAGAGACATAAACCAAATTGCATCCGCGTTCTGACTTATTCCAGTTATATTATTTGGAAAAAGAATTATTGGAAGTTCAACAGTCTTTTTAATAGTTTTAACAACTGAATCAAGATGATCTTGTGAAACAAAGGTTGAGCCTCCTATCATAATAGCAGCTGTACCACTACGACTAGAATTCTCAGCAACTTTTGAAGCTTGTTCAGGGGTTATCTTCTCAGGATCTATTAGAGTTATGTGAATTGAAGTCTCTGCTTTAATTTTTTTTAGCAGATAGTTTTCAATAGATCCAAACACCCTAAACCCTTCTCTTAATCCTTCTTTTGAGTAGTTGAAACTACATTTTTCTTAGGAGGAGAAAAAACTTTATCAGTTAACATACAATAAACATCGACTTCTGTTTGAGCTGGTTTTACTGAAAAGCCTTCATTAAAACCACAACTACTACAACCTGCAGTAGCGTGACCAGATTCTCTTGAGATTTTTACTCCAACTGTTTCTTTACCGCATTTTGGGCAAGAAAAGAATTTAGGTAATCTTTTTTTAGGTATATGAACTACCCGTTTTCTTTTTCGTCCCATTTTGTCATCATTCCTAGTTTAGATTGGCATTTTCTAAATACTTATGCTTCCTCTTAAATACTTACCTACCTACTAAGAAGTCTTAGGAAAGGATAGTTATGAAGCTAACACCAGATGCATTAGAAATTAATCTGTCTGAGGTAGAGGATAAAATAAAACGATTCATTAAAGGATATGTCGAAATTAATGGATTTGATGGGGTTGTTATAGGCCTATCAGGGGGAGTAGATAGCAGCACAATAGCAGCACTATCATGCGTAGCTATTGGAAACGAAAAAGTAATCGGATTAATTCTACCCGAAGAGGAAACGTGTAGCAATAAAGATATAGATGATGCAAAAATTGTTGCAAATCAATTAAAAATAAAAGTGGAAACACTTGATCTCTCGGAGTGTTTAAATAGCTTTTACAAAAACATTCCAGTGTTTGATAATAAAGATAAAGTTTCGAAAGGAAACATTAAAGCCAGAATGAGGATGATTTACCTTTATTATTATGCAAATAAGTTTAACAAACTAGTCTGCGGTAGTTCAGATAAATCTGAAACCATGATCGGATATTTTACCAAATGGGGTGACGGTGGTGCAGATATTGTACCGATAATGGATTTATATAAAACACAAGTTCGAAGATTAGCAATCCATTTAGGCATCCCAAAGAAAATAGCAGTAAAACCATCTTCACCTAATTTATGGATAAATCAATCAGCAGAAAAAGAGTTAGGCATAAAATATGAAATACTAGATCTTGTTCTTTATGGATTAGAACATATGATGACAATTGAAGAAATTTCTAGCGATTTAGATCTTAACAAATCGTTGGTTCTAAAAATTAAAAAAAGAATAATTTGCAGCGAGCATAAAAGAAGAATGCCTTTAACTACAAAAATTGGATTTAGAACCGCAGGATCTGACTTTAGAATCCAGTAACATTTTATAAAAAAGAGGATAAATTTAAGAAAAAAAAGCAGAATAGTTCTAACTCGAATCTTAGTCCATCAGGATAGATTATAGCTGAAACTAAAGAGAGTGAAAAAAAAATTAATTTTATGTGAATTTGATTTTAATGAAATAAAACTCTAGAATCAGCCATATGTATTCTTGAAAGATTTAAGATCAGAACTTTTCAAATAACGTGCTCAACTTTCTGAAGAAGTATGATTAAGCTTTTTTAGTGAATTTTTCAAGTATCAATTAAAAAATATATCACAAGCATATCACAATTTTGTGATATCAAATGTCTGCGATTAATCACATGTGATTTATTTGTGATAAGATATGTCACATCAATAAAAAAATAATGATTTTTTTAAAAAAGAGAGATTTTAAAAAAAATAAGAAGGTAAAATATTAAAAAATTAAGATTTAATAATATCTTGTGTAATTAGCGTAAATATATTAGAAATTATCAATAGAAAGATAAGAAATTAATTTCATTTGGAAAACATGTAAAAAGTTTACTACCGAAAAAAAGGGTTTTAACCAATAATTTGATTTTAATAAGCTTTAAAATAATATTAAGGTTAAATTTAGCTTTAAAAACAAGATCTAAGGTAAAAATAACAGTTATTTATTGTATAAGTTATGTTTTGTTAGTGTAGGTAGCCATTTAGACAAAATTAATAGACAACCTTGTATACAAAGTTGTATTTATTAGAAGATATCATGAGGAAGTCAGTTTGAACACAAAAGACAGAGTCCAAACATACGTAAAAAGAGCTTTAAACGACCCCATTGTCAAAATCCTTTCAAAAAACAGCCATTTAACCAAAACCCAATTAGAAACACTGCTCATAGATGTTTTAGCAGATAATTTAACGGGTAAATTGTTAAATTACGATGAAAAAGCTAATTTAAGGCTAATAAAGGCCAAAATAAGCCGCGGATCATTTAATAGGACTTTAAAACAGTCAAAAGAAAACATAATAAAATCAATATACACAGTTCTAGTGTTAGGTTATCTAGGGATTTTTGAAACGTCAACTCTTACTCCTTATCTCGAAATTGCAAATAAACTACATGATTATATTGAAGCATATAATGACATATCTAAGTCAAATAACAAAGATGATCCTCAAAAAATAATCGAAATTATAAGAGAAGAGATAGAAAGAAGCTTAAATCGGCTTTCTTCACCAACTAATCACATTTTGTGACATCACATATCACATAGCGGCAGCAGTTTGAAACCTATAACAGTTTAGCAAATTAATGGCAAAAACAAGCTTAATTACCAATTTAAATCAGTATTTACTTATTTAGGATCAAATGGATTTTTCAATAAAATACACCAAATAGCTTGTGATCTGTGATATCATAGACAACAGATTTTCAAAACAACCATAAAATTTAAATGTTTTACCATGAACTGTGATGTGTGATGCAACACACTAAATCACACATTAAATCACAGAGAAATCACAGAGGAATAACATGTGATTGAATTAACTTCAATTCTCCTAATTGTAATGGCTATAGGAATCACAGTAACATCAATAGAATATTATAAACAAATTAGCAAGGCTAAGAAAGAGTATGATAAAGCTAAAGGAATAATTGAAGATATTGTACTAAGTTTTAATAGAGAACTCAAAAGAGAAGCAAACAGACTAGAAATAATAACCTACAAAGTAGATGGTAGTTTAGCTAAATCAGATAATAGTATAGAGAGAATTAAAAATATTGAAAAAATAGTTTTGCCCATTAAAGAAAAAATAAACAAGATTAATGAAATAACTTCAACTTTTTTATCCACTAAATCAAGAATAGAGAACAGTATACAAAACTTTGATGACTCAAACCAAAAAATAAACAACAGAATTGAAAAATTAGAAGAAAAGGGAATACAAAACTTTGATGACTCAAACCAAAAAATAAACAACAGAATTGAAAAATTAGAAGAAAAAATGACAAGCTTAACAGAACTACCTGAAATAATAAGAGAGTCAGTAATTCCTATTAGAAGAGAGAAAGCGTTGGGGGCAATAACTGACACTGAAATTAAAGTATTAGAAGTCCTTTCACTGGAAGGTGGAAAGACGGCGCCTGAAATGAAAAACAAAATTAATTTAAGTAGAGAGCACACGGCAAGATTAATGAAAAAACTTTATGAAAAAGGATATTTAGAAAGAGAGACAGGAAAAATTCCATTTAGATATCGTGTAAAAAAAGAAATGGAAAAATTTCTCAACAATAATAAAAATAATTAATCCTAATTTCATCCAATTATCTATGGATATTTAATTTTAGGTTTAATTATATTTTTAGAAGGTATAGAGACCATTTTATATTTTAAATTATTTGATTGTCCAGATCTTATAAGAATACCTCGATTGGTCATTCTGGATAAATATGTGGAAACCGTGCTTAGACTAATAGGTTCTTTTAGTTCTTTTTCATAAATTGATTGAATCTCTTTTGAAGAGAACCATATTAAAGGAAAACGTTTTTGAATAACTAATTTAGTTTTATCGAATCTTGATAAATTATTTCTTGTTGATAAATTAGATGATTGAGTATTATTGGTCTCACCTGGCATACCTCCCAATAGCTCTACAAGATCCAATAGGCGAATGGCCTTGTCGCGAGTAATTTGACCTTCAAAGGCTATTGTATAGCGATTGCCTTCATTATCAAACAACTCAACACGCATTTTACGAGCTGGCATATTGATGTATACCTTATTTTATGTTCACAATCTTTACGCTTCACAGCCTATAACTGTTATGGTGAACATCTAAAAATATTAATTGATGAAAAACAACTATAATCTAAAAAAAAAGTCAAATTTCAAAGGTTTTAGAATCACAAGCTTCACAAAGTCTTTAAACAAAAAAATAAATTAAATTCAACTACATACCCTATTCTCCAATAGAAATCAAGGGGTGTCTTATTCACATAAAAAAACTGTAAAATAAACTTCTTTTTGAAAATTAACTAAAAATACCAACTCAAAACACTTAAACTTCACACTAAGTTCACAACTTTGTGAAATCAATAGTTCTTTCAAAAATATTATAAAAATATTTTTATAAACTTAATATTATTCAAAAAAATAACGTGTAATAATATAATAAAATAAAGACTAAATCATTAAAAATTAAACAACACAGACACCCCTTTATTTCCTCTCGAAAAAATTAGTCAAGAGATAGATAATAGGGTCTTCTAAAAAAAATCTAATGAATTATCTAAAAACTTTAATGATAATTATTATAAATAAAATAAGATTATTACCTATCAGAGTATATTTACATCATAATAATAATAAGACAAATTTTTATTACTATAGTATATTTCCAGTAGAAATTCTGGTGTGTGCGTGTATTTCCAAATAAGTATTTAATCCACTATTTTTTCACTTTATTTTAAGATTAATTGTGGTTATCAACTATTTTTTTGTACTAGATTCTTTATTTATTCCATTAGAAATAACGGTAGTACCAATGAAAAAAGTGATACTCGGATGACAAAAAATAATTTACTCGATGATATCTTTGAAAATTTTGTTAATAATGAACACCTTTTCAAAGATCGTGAAGTTTTACGACATGACTATTTACCTGACAGTTTGCCTCATAGAGAAGATCAAATAAGACTTCTTGGGGCAACTGTTGCACCAGTATTAAAAAACGCTAGATGTTCCAATATTTTTATTTATGGAAAAACTGGAACAGGAAAAACTGCTGTCACAAAATTTGTTTTAAGTCATCTTGAATCAAAAGCAAAAGAATATGGCGCTTTAGTAAAATTTTGTTATTTAAATTGTAGAATAACAAACTCAGAATATCGTGTCTTTGCAAATCTTAGCAATAGTATAGGCGTTACTATTCCTTTCACAGGTTTATCTGTTGGTGAAGTAGCAGATAGATTTAGATTTGGTTTAGATTCCTCAAAAATACTTTTTATTATTGTCCTAGATGAAATAGACTCACTTATAAAAAGCCGAGGTGACGGTATACTTTATGAGTTGACTAGAATAAATGAAACTCTCACTAAAAGTAAAGTAACAGTAATTGGAATATCCAATGACCTTAGATTAAAAGATTTTCTTGATCCTCGTGTTTTTAGTTCTTTAAGTGAAGAAGAAATGGTTTTCCGACCCTACAACGCAAATGAACTGCGTAATATTCTTTTTGAAAGATCAAAATTATCTTTTAATGAGGGAAGTATTTCGGAAGCTGCAATAAGTATAGCTTCGGCCTTAGCTGCGGCAGAACATGGAGATGCACGTCGAGCTTTAGACTTATTGCGTGTAGCAGGTGAAGTTGCTGAACGTAATGGAGCGAAATTAATTACTGATGTTCATGTGAGGGATGCTGAAAAACATATTGAACATAATCGAGTAGTAGAAACTCTCAAAAACTTAACTCTTCACTCAAAACTAGTACTATTAAGTGTCCATCTTCTAAATAAATCAAGTGCAACAACTGGAGAAATATATGATTTATACAATGATCTTTGCGGAGAATTGGGGGCTGGTCTTTTAACTCAACGTCGACTAGGTACATTAGTTAATGAACTTGATGTAATGGGAATTCTTAATGCGAAGGTAGTGAGCATGGGTCGATATGGTCGTACCAAAAAAATTCGACTTGAAATATCACGAACACTAATTAAAGACGTGTTTAGTGTTGATGATCGATTGGATAAATTATTAAAATATAAACCAAAAATACTTTTGAAGAATAAAAAAACTACTTATCATGATAAATAATTAAACTTATTTCAGTTTAATATTAAATAAATGATAAAACAGTAATTTCTAATGTTTGAAGGTTAACTACTGGTACTTTTCCAGGTGTTGGTATTAATCCCAGTTTTTGCATGTAATCTGTTTGTTCCTGCCAACCTCCTGAATTAACAACTAAAACTCCTTTGTGATTACAGTAACCCATTACATGAGTGTGGCCTGCATGCAAAATGTCTGGTGGACGTTCTATTACTAGAAAATCTTGATTTTCAGGAGATAGCATTGTTTTGCCACCATATGAAGGTGCTAGATGCCGACATTGTAACAACATTTTCATAATTTTTTCTGGTTGATCGTGCCTCAATCCTGGCACTGTTGCTACTAGATCATCTAAACTTCTTCCATGGAACATAAGAACCTCTACTCCATGAATACTTATTAAACTTGGATTTCCTACAGAATGAAATCTTTTTGATTCTTGAAGAGATTTTAATAATTCTGGTTTTATTGCTGGTTGCGGTAGTGCTTTTCTTGGTGCATCATGATTTCCTGGTAATAATACAATCTCAATATATTTTGGAATTTTTTCAATAAATTCTGCAGCACGTTGATATTGTTTTTTATAATCTTGGATTACTAACTCTTCTTCTTGTTTAGGATAAACACCTACACCGTCAATTAAATCACCAGCAATTAACAAGTACTTAACTTGACCTGCGATTTTTCTAGCTCTTTTATTTCCAAATTTTCCATTTAACCATAAAATAAAATTGTTAAAAGCTTCTTCATTGAATTTTGTGCTGCCAACATGAATATCCGATGTTAATACCGCATAAACTGTTTCATATGCTCTTCTTTGAGGTTTATATCCAATTTCAGGAAGAATTATATCTTCAGCCAAAAATAGATTATTTCTTGTTTTTTTTGCTTCCACACATATTACTTGATCTGAAAGTAAAAATCTTGCTTTATTGTGCACTCTTTTTGGTGCATTGCGTGGTACCAAAATAGTTGCACTTGCTTCTAAATCTTCAATCGTAAAAAATAGTTGCTGTTTTGCTTCTCTTTTTTCTGTTACCATTCCAATTATTTTAACTTTTGATTTTGAGGGTGCTTTCAAGGCCTCTTTTATTGGAGTAGCTGCTTTAACATCAATTCTTTTTCTTAACAAACGTTCCATACGAAGGAACCTGTCTTGAAAGTATTGAATATAATCTTTGATTGTACCATTTGAGGTAAGATTTTTTGAAGGGTTTTTTAAAATTTTGATTTTAGACTCAATGTTTTTTGCAGGAGGATTAAAATTTTCATCATCATTTTTAGAATTTTTGGCTTCTAGTACCTCAAATCGTTGATCTGATATTTCAGACGAGTTTTGATTCTTTATTATGTTTGCTTTTTTAGGTTGATTAATCACTTTTTCTAGAAACTTTTTATCAATAAATAATGGTTTTTCATCCATTTCTTCAAGTTTTTCCAGAACTTTGCTGATTAAAATAACTGGATCCTCTACGGAATCTTCTTCACTTAAAAATTCAAACGCGTCTCTCTTTAATTGGTATCCTGATTTAATAGTTCTACAAACAGCTTTCTGAAGTTTTTCTTTTTCATTCATTTGTTATTCGAAATCCTAAATCCACATTTTATAGATATTCAGATCTATTAATTACTTATCTTCTCACTTTTGGAACTAAATTTACACGATTTCCAGATTAAATTTCAACTTATCTCACAATTAACCGCTTTTTTCCATTTTGTCAGAGAAAGAACTTGTTTTAGAATTTTTAATCTAGCTTTTATTTAATAAATATTAAATTTTTGTTTAAACAAAACAATATATGTTTAAATCTGTTATACTGTAATCTTTTAGTTTTATAATAACGACTATTTTATAAATAAGATACTCTGAGAATATATATTTCCTGACTTTTAATGGTGAAAAAACTTTGGGTGAATTGAGAAAAATACAACGTACCCCAACTGGAACTTTTTTTGTTTGTCTACCCAGAACTTGGGCTAATAAAATAGACTTGAAAAAAGGAGCCTTAGTTTTTCTAAAAGAAACTTCTGATAAAAAAATAATAATAGATCCTGCTCACGAAATTAATCAATTGCCAAAAAAAACCACTCTACGTGCTGGACCTTATTTAAACCGAGAAATAATAGGGCGTTATCTACTTGGATTTGATAATATTAGTATTGAGGCAAAAGATAACATAAATATTAACTTGAGAACCATCGTAAAAAATACTGTTAGCTCTTTAATTGGTCTGGAAATTTTTGAAGAAAACTATTCAAAAATAGTTTTACAATGTTTATTGCAACCTTCAGGGTTTCCTCCTCAGAGAATATTACACCGTATATACGATATTATTGCTGGGATGAATCGTGACGCTGTTAGTTCTTTTATTCATGGTGACTTACAACTAGCAAATAGTGTTGTTGTTCGAGATGATGATAGCAATCGTTTATATTTTCTTTTAGTTAGAATCTTGCGAACAATAATTCAAAATCCAAGTTTAAGTGAAAAGCTTGGAATTTCTCCTATTGATTGTTTAGATTATCGTTTAGCAGCTAGTTTAATTGAAACAATAGGTGATTTATCAGTAAAAATTGCTTTAAAAACACTTGAACTAAATAAAATAAAAGCTTCTGAAGAAGTGCAGAGATTAATGCAATCCCTACAAAAAATAGTTTTTGCTGCCCATAAAAAAGCATTACAAGCTTTTATTACTAAAGATATTGTTTTAGCTGATAACGTACGTAAAATACATGTTGAACTCGAACCTCTTTTTATTAATATTGAAAACGCTTCAAAAAAAAATCCTGTTGAAGTTCTTCTTCAGATCTTAGCAACTATTTCCTTTATGAGACAAACATATGAAAATTGCGTAGATTTAGCCGATTTGGTTGTTTGATTACTGAGTTTGCTTCTGTTAATGAAAACTCTTTTAGATCATGCTGTAAACTCTTTTAATGAGCCGGGGTGGCGGAGTGGTTATCGCGCTGGCCTCGAAATCCCATTAGTGCATAATAGGGCCAATTAATACAAGAAAGCCAGTGGGCTGTTTGCTCGCAGGGGTTCGAATCCCTTCCCCGGCGCTTTTTCTGGTTCTAAAAACCAAACATAGTTTTTTTCGGGTTAGGGCTATCTGTTTCTCCATTCTGCTCTTCTTCGGATATATGATGCGCTACATGAATCCCTAATCCTGTAGCTGCTCCTGCTGATAGACCTAGCAAAAAACCAGTTAATTGAGAATACCCTGTAATTAATGCAAATATTACAATCGCGTCAAAAGTAATTGCTATTGCTAAATAACCATAACACCATGTTTTGATACTAGTTCCTCTTGGCTCATTAATCCCTATTCCAGTTAATATACCAAACATTATTGCAAAACCTATTAGTGCATAAATCAAATCATCAATCATTTTTCTTCCTTCTTTTTACTTTTTTTGCTCTTGTTTTTAATTATTTGATCTCTATTATTGTTTTTTACTTCTAATCAAAAAATCTTTTTTCTTAAACTTTGACCGTTACCTTTTTTACTTCTTTATTTAGCTCTTAATGAATGGTAGGTGACTAAATTAACAACTTTTGATAGGAAGCATTGTCATAAATGGGCAATACTTTTAGACGAAAAACGTCTTAAAATAAATAAAATCAAGAGTGCATTTGCTGAAAAAAAATTTGATAGCGTTCTCTCTTTTTTCTCTGAGGTAATCTCCGGCTCTACCAAAGGAAAAAATAGTGATCCAGGTTTAATTGGATCCCTTTTATATCACATGGCAATGGTTTCAAAAATGGAGATGGAAACTACCCTTTTGACCAAAGAATTTAATATGTCTTTTTTTGATCAGGTTGCTGTAAAAAAATATTTTGATCTTTTTCTTTCTGATGCAATTGAATTAAGTGCTCCTTTTCTTTCTTTAGATATCAGTACTTTAACTCCTATTTTCGATGACCCCCTTGGTTCTTCAGAAAAATTAAAACTTTTTGATCGTTTATTTGATAAAACAAAAAAAATTGAAACTTTTTTTAATAATCATGATAAACAAGGAATACTAGACTTCGAAAAATTGTTTGAAGAATGGGCTTACCAAATAATTTTGATGAGATTACGACAAGAATATGAAACTATAAAAGGCCTCTTTATATCAACAGAAATTGCGAAAAAGTATGGCCTTGTTCACTTGGAAAAGGCAATGAAAAAAGTTCAGAAACTTTTTGGTGAAGAAACTGTAAGTATTGCTCTTGACGTAACTCTTAAGGCTGGTTTACGTAGAGAAAAACTCCGAACAATCATGTTAAGTGATCATTACATAAAATATAAAATGAATATAGATCAATTAGATGGCCGGATGGAATTTTTAAATTGTCCAATTTTTGGAAGCCATAAATACATTTCTGATACTCTCGAATTAGATAATTCAGTGCCCGCTCTTTTCTGTAAATATTTTTGTTTTTCCCATGCAAAAGCAATGTTAGAAACAGTTTTTCCTTTTCCTTTTACTCTGTGGCATCCTAAACGAATGGCAACTCATGGAAAATGTGATTTTTACTTAAAACTAGCACATTCACCTACAGCTGATCAAAACCAAAAATTTATTCCTCTAGTACTTTCGTGGAACATAACCAGAAAATGCAATCTGAAATGTTCCCATTGTTATATAAATGCAACTGCTAAAAAGTTAATAAATGAACTAACTACCTCTGAAGCAAAAAAACTCATTGATCAGATATCTGAAGTGAGTAGACCTCTTTTAATTCTCAGTGGTGGTGAACCTCTTTTACGTGCTGATGTTTTCGAACTCATTAAATATGGTGTCTCTAAAGGTTTGAAAATGGGATTAGGAAGTAATGGTAGTCTAATTGATAGCAATATTGCACATAAATTAAAAAAAGCGGGTATAACTACCGTTTCAATTAGCCTAGACTCGAGTAAACCTGAACTTCACGATCAATTTCGTGGAGTTACTGGCTCTTGGAAAAAAGCTGTCAACGCTATTAAAGTTCTGCGAGAAAATAATTTACTAGTACAAGTAAATACAACTGTTACTCAACAAAATTATGAAGAAATAGACAAAATCATGTCACTCGCTGAAGATTTAGGCGTAGAAAACTTTCATCTTTTCTTTTTAGTACCTACTGGAAGAGGTGTAAAAATGACTGATATTTCCCCCTCGAAATATGAGGCAATGCTAAAAGAAACTTTTGCTAAAGCAACAAAACATACTCTAAACGTAAAACCCTCTTGTGCACCTCAATTTATGCGAATTGCTTTCAATGAAGGTTTAGATATGCGCCAATGGATTCGAGGTTGTATTGCAGGTTTATACTATTGTCGTGTTTATCCTGACGGTGAAATAACTCCTTGTCCCTATTTACCTATAAAACTCGGAAATATCAAAGAAAAATCCTTCAAAGAAATCTGGTTTACTTCTGACTTCTTTACCTCTTTAAGGAATTTAAAATCTCTTAAAGGCAAATGTGGTTATTGTGAATATAATTCTTTATGCGGAGGTTGTAGAGCAAGAGCTTATGGACTTACCAGTGATTTCATCAGTTATTGTGGTGATTTACATGAACCCTCAGAATTGAAAGGAGATTACTTAGCTGAAGATCCTTGGTGTACCTATGCTCCTAAAAAAACTAATAAGTCATAACCCATACCTTTTTGAAAAAAAATTGAGACTAAACACTTTACATTTTAGAAATATATTTAAGCGAAGTACCCCATTTTTGAATAACTAGAAAAGGTGCTTGAGGATGTCTGAAATTGGTCAGAATCTGGACGTGGACCCATTTGAACATAGAATACCCTTTAAACTATGCTCTTGCTCAGTTTCTTTTATCAGTAGTTTTTACTAAGCAACTAAAAGTACTTTCTAATAATCTATTTTTCTTTTTTAAAAAGACTCAATTTGTTACCTACTTACCTTTTATTTTTAACAAAAGGGGGAACTTTTCTTGCCCAATGTAGGTGGATCAAAAAGTTTTATTAGATTACTAAAAGAAACATCTTTTGCTTATTTCTTTGGGCTAGGCGGAATCTTTGCTGGTTTTATGGTTGCCTCTTATCTAGGGGTCTTTGATCTTGCACCTTGGACAATTGCTCTTTATCCTGTCCTTATTAGTGCTAAAGGTGTTACTGGTGGGCTTCTTAGTGGACGATTGAGTACAGCTTTGCATCTTGGTACTGTGCGTCCTAACTTTTTTAATAATACTCAGACTTTTTATACACTACTTGCAGCTTTAATTGTTTTAACCTTAGCAACTAGTATGACTATTAGTATATTCTCTCTTGTTTTTGGTCAATTATTTTGGGGCCTTACAGTTATAGAATTTCCGGGAATTATTCTAGTTGTTGTGACAACAATGTCTATGGGCTTGCTTCTTTCCTTTATCACAATTAATATTGCTTTTCTA
This sequence comes from Candidatus Bathyarchaeota archaeon, assembly GCA_963848105.1. Lineage (GTDB taxonomy): Archaea > Thermoproteota > Bathyarchaeia > Bathyarchaeales > Bathycorpusculaceae > AD8-1. The sequence goes on along the minus strand of CAWKCH010000002.1, from coordinate 242,628 downwards.
TCATTCAAAAAAGGATCTGATCCTGATATTGTGGTTTATCCGATAATGTCTACAGTTTCTGATATTTTTATTACTGCATGCTATATTTTTGTTTTAACTTTGTATTTTTATGGTGATATAGGTACTTTTTTTCTTCTCCTAATAAGTACTTGTGTGCTCTTTATTGCCGTATATGTGGGTTTGAAAAATTTCCATGACAAAGATTTTGTAAAAACTATTAAGGAATCCCTAGTTACAATGATATTTGTAGCTTTTATGGTAAATATAACAGGTACGGTCCTTCTAGGGATACGTACTTTTGTGGAAAATAGAAAAGAAATATACACAATTTATCCTGCATTGATTGGTATGATTGGAAATGTAGGCTCTGTAGTTGGTTCTACTGCCACAACAAAACTTGCTTTAGGTTTGCTTTCTCCCTCTTTTTCTTCAATAAAACGACACATCAACAGTATTCTTAGTGCTTGGGGTGCATCACTTTTTATGTTTATTATCTTAGCTTTTCTTTCTTTGATACTTAATGGTTTATTCTCCTTCTCTTCCTTACTCCCTTTTCTTTCAATTCTATCTTTAACTAATATATTTTCAGTTTTAGCAATAGTTCTTTTAACCTATTCAATTTCAATATTAACTTTTAAAAAAGGATTAGATCCAGACAATTTTGTTATTCCTGTTGAAAGCTCTTTTGCGGATCTCGTTACTTCAATTGCACTATTAGTTTCTCTGTTTTTGATAGGACTAAGCTAAGGACATATTAAAATATCTGCATAATCAATACTACCTTCGGAGAGCATTTCAACGTATGCCTCAATTTGAAAAGATAGAATACAAACCTATACCTGTCAGTGAGCTTTTATTGGAATTGAAAAATCTTTCTGAGCTCATGATTGATTTAGCATATTCTGCTGCTTTATTCAACGATAAAGAACTCGCTGAAGATGTTCTTGAGTTGGAAACTCGAATTGATACACTAACTTATCTCTTAGACATGGAGATTATGATTGCGGCCAGAGATGCAAAAGACGCTGAAACTTTAATAGGGGTTTCCACAGTAGCTGCCGCTGCTGATAAAATCTCTGATGCTGCAGCTGACATTGCTGCTATTGTCACACGTAATATTGGCATTCATCCAATTATTGGTGAGATCTTTGAAAAAGTTGAAGAACGCCTAATGAAAGCAACTATTAAAAAAGACTCTATATTAATTGGTAAAAAGATTCTAGAACTTGATCTTGCTGCTAGAATGGGAGTAGATATAATTGCAATACGACGCAATAGAGATTGGATAATAGACCCGGTTGAAACTGAACTAATTTTTCTTGGAGATATTCTAATAACTAGAGGTGCCCCCTTGGGAATTAAAGAATTTAAAGACTTGGCAGAAGGAAAACTCAAAAAATTGGAGTATTGAGGCTGATGACAAAAAACCAAGAGGTATTCGAAGAAATTGTAAAACGTTTTGTAGAATTAAAAAACACATCTGAATTAATGATTGATTTAGCATATTCCTCCTTAATGTTAAACAGTTCAGAACTTGCTCAAGAAGTAGAACGTTTAGAAGAACATATGGATAACTTACACACTAAATTTGAACTTCTCGCATTAACAAGTGGCTTCAAGAAAGAAGATGCCTCAGGTATCTTAGGTTTAATCAGATTAGGAGTAGCTACAGAAAAAATAGCTGATGCTGCAGCAGAAATAGCTGAAGTAGTTTTACGAGGCATTGAACCACATCCAGTATTAAAACTAGCTATACGCGAAGCTGAAGAAACAGTAATGCAAGTTTGTGTGACTGATACTTCCCCACTACTTAATAAAACTTTGAAAGAAGCACATGTACATGAAGAAACAGGAATGTGGATTTTAGCAATTAAAAGAAATAAAAGGAGTTTAAGACCGAAACCTTCTCTAAGAATTACTTTTGGAGACACCCTTATAGCATCAGGGTACTCAGAAGGTGTAGCAGATCTGAAAAAACTAGCAGCTCCTGGACAAAATTGTATTCCTAATGAATAACATCTTTTTTTGTTGTTTTTATAACTTATTTTTAAAAAAAGAGCATATAGGTCCTGCTAATAATTAACGTTAAATGCGCTTTCTTTATTAAAAAAATATTTTTGAAGATTAAAAATTGTTTTGGGACAAAAGGTTAAATTCGAAAACATAAATTCTCCTTAGGGAACTATAAATGTCTATAAAAATTAATAGAATTGCTGATTCTCTTTTTAACGCTGATTGTTTACGATTTGGCAAGTTTAAAATTAAATCAGGCGCCTTAAGTCCTTATTATATCGATCTCGCGAGATTGCTTTCTTCACCCACAGATTTATCAACTATAGCAAAAGCAGCAGCAGATTTAATTCAACAAATAATGAAAAATGAAAAAATAGATAAAATAGCCTCAATTGCACTTAAAGGAGCACTTATAGCACCCAGTATTGCATCCTTGCTGAATTTACCTTGTATTATAATTCGAAAGAGTGAAAAGAATTATGGTGCAAAAGGAAGAGTTGTTGGAGCACCAATAGTAAAAAATGATCATGTTTTATTTTTTGATGATGTAGTTAGTGAAGGTTTATCCAAAGTAGAGGGAATAAAACCATTAAAAAACCAGGGTGCTTGTGTAAAACATTTGCTTGTAGTGGTGGATAGAGAACAAGGTGGAAAAGAAAAACTGGAACAAAACGGGTATGTTGTACATTCTCTAGCTAAAATCTCTGAAATAGTCAAAGTTTTGGCTGACTCTAATAAAATCTCAGATAATCAAGCTCATGCAGTTCTCGATTATATACATAAAAAATAACACTGAACCCTTTTTTTTAACTTGAATACTATGCCTTTTTTCTTGCTGTAACTATTTAAATAATTTATCAAAAAGACAATACACTAATTAATGAAATAAAAAGAGCTCTTTTAAATTAATTGATAACAAATAACAATTTATTTTTGATAATATCTAATTAGATGTAATATTTGGAGCATACCACGCTATAATTTCGAGTACTGCTTTTCTAGAATAACCAACTGTTTTCAGTGTTTCCTTTAACTCTATTGTATTCTCAATATTCACTCGTTATAACCTCAAATAATTGTATCTAAAATACATATTTAATCTTTCATTCCAAAATCGGAATATATCCGAAATGGTTTATTTGAAAAAAATTATTTTAACATTATACTTTTATAAACTATATTAATAGCTGGCTTTAGAATAAGTAAACCTAAAGTAATTGAATACTAATATTTGAAAAAAGTGATAATCTTGGTTTCATCAAAAATTAAAGATATAACTCTGGCTTCAAAAGGCCATCTGCAAATAGAATGGGGTTCTAAACATATGCCCGTATTAAATCAAATTAAATCTAGATTTGAAAAAGAAAAACCTTTTGAAGGCTTAGTTTTTGGCGCTTGTTTGCATGTAACAAAAGAAACTGCAGTGCTAGTTGAGACATTACTTGCAGGGGGTGCTGAAGTAGCTATTTGTGGTTCTAATCCATTATCTACGCAAGATGATGTTGCAGCTGCACTCGTGGAAAAAGGAGCAAACGTCTATGCTCAGCGCGGTCAATCAACAGACGAATATTATTGGTGTCTCGGAAAAGTATTGGATCATAAACCCGAAATAACACTCGACGACGGTGCAGATCTTGTGGGTATGTTACATGGAAAAAGAAAAGACGATCTAAAGAACGTTAAAGGTGGAACCGAAGAAACAACTACTGGAGTAATCCGATTAAGAGCAATGGAAAAATCTGGCAGTTTAAAATATCCAATAATTGCAGTGAATGATGCGGATACAAAACACCTTTTTGATAATAGATATGGAACTGGTCAAAGCACTATTGATGGAATTTTACGAGCTACAAACACTCTAATCGCGGGAAAGACTTTTGTAGTTTGTGGATACGGATGGTGTTCAAGAGGTATAGCCATGCGAGCTCTTGGATTGGGAGCAAAAGTAATAGTTACAGAAATAAATCCTCTTAAAGCACTTGAAGCATCAATGAATGGTTTTCGTGTTATGCCCTTAATTGAAGCAGCTCCTCAAGGAGATATTTTTGTAACAGCAACTGGGGATATTAGTGTTATACGTAAAGAACATATGGAAAAAATGAAAGATGGAGCGATAATTGCCAACAGTGGTCATTTTAATGTGGAAATTAATATAAAAGACTTAGACTTACTTTCAAAAAATAAAAGAACAATGCGCCAAAACTTGGAAGAATATACTCTTAAAGACAATAAAAAAATATACCTTCTTGCGGAAGGAAGACTTGTTAATTTATCTGCTGCTGAAGGTCATCCTTCTGAAGTAATGGATATGTCTTTTGCAGATCAAGCATTATGTGGTGAATATTTGGCAAAAACATCAGATATGTCTCCAAGAGTTTACGATGTTCCTAAAGAAATTGATGAGACAGTTGCTAAATTAAAACTTAGAGCCATGGGTGTAAGTATAGATGAACTTACTGATGAGCAGAGAAAATATCTAGCAACTTGGGAAATGGGAACCATTTAATTCCAGAAAATATATCGGAGTTTATGGTAAACTTTAAATGGCTAAAAGTTGTACTTGGCTTATAAAGTAGTGAATCATTATGAGTAAAGATCAAGCAATTGGTGGAGCAATATTTATTGTATGCTTACTTATCGCTGTAGGATATATAGCGACTCTATTCGTTCCAACCTTATTTGTCGATGCTGCTGATTACATTGGAATAACTACAACTGTAGAAGATGTGAAATTCTGGATAGTTGCCATACCGGTATTCATTGCGTTCATTGCAGTTCTATTTATAGGCGCTTGGATTGGTTGGACAATGGCTACTACGCCACCTCCTAAACCGATCGAAGAGATCACAAGTGAGATGGAAGAGACAAAGCCTTCAGAGTAAATATAACAATAAAACCTCAAAAGTAGAATACGTATCACTTCTACAGTTTTTTTTAATTAATACTGGGAAGTAATAATTAATTCGATAAATAATTCACATTTTTCTAATCTTTTGCCTTTTGTTTTATTATAACCGCCACTTCTTAGCTCTCTAGATAAAAAAATTACGGTAACGTTTATTACCCTAAGTTGTTATTGCTAAAAGACGCGAAGTGGAAGTACAATGGGAAGACAACATGCTCCTAAACATGGGTCACTTGCTTATTTACCTAGAAAACACGCTAAGAAATCAGTGGCTAGAATTAGATATTGGCCAAAGACCACTTCAAAATCGCCTGTTCTGTTAGGTTTTACAGGATACAAAGCAGGTATGACATATGTTTATACGATAGAAGACAGGAAACGCAGTCCAAATTTTGGGAAAGAAGTTATGTCTGCAGCAACAATTCTTGAAACTCCTCCTATACTCGTTTGTTGTATTCGTGTTTATAGAAAAACTCCTTATGGTCTTGAAAACTATGGTGAGGTTTGGATGAAAGATCCTCCAATAGATTTCAATAGAATCTTAACAATTGCTAAGAAAAATAATTATGAAGAATATCTTAAAAAAATTGAAGATAATCTTGAAAAAGTAACAAATATTCGGGTTATGGTTACAACCCAACCTAGACAAACAAATGTTCCAAAGAAAAAACCAGATATTCATGAAGTAGAAATTGGTGGTGGTACAATCTCAGAACAACTTGAGTATGCTAAACAGCTACTTGGGAAGACCGTTACCATAGAAGAAGTCTTTAAAGAAGGCCAATATCTCGATATAGCTGCTATTACGACTGGCAAAGGTTTTCAAGGTCCAGTTAAAAGATGGGGTGTAGCTATTCTTCAACATAAAGCAAGAGGCACAAAACGTGGAGTTGCCACTCTTGGTCCATGGAGTCCTTCACACGTTCGATATTCTGTTCCTCGAGCAGGACAAATGGGATATCATCAAAGAACAGAATATAACAAACGAATCTTCAAAATAGGCAAAGATGGTAAAGATGTGACCGTAAAAGGGGGTTATATTCGATATGGTCCTGTAAAAGGATCACATATTATACTGCGTGGAAGTATTGCGGGCACAAAAAAAAGAGTAATACGTTTACGTCAACCAGCACGTCCACCAACTGAAATTCATAAAACTCCTCCTCAAATAACATATATTTCGCTTGAATCACCACAAGGAAAATAGTGGAGTAAAAACATCATGTCTAATACAAAAAAAACCGTAAATATTTTCAACCTTGAGGGAACTCCTGAAAGCAAAACAACTCTCCCAACAGTTTTTGATACCTCTCTAAGACCTGATGTTATAAAAAGGGCTGTTTTAGCAATCCAATCAACTAGAATTCAACCACAAGGACGCGATCCAATGGCTGGTAAAAAGACTAGCGCTGAATCTCGTGGTACCGGTATGGGTATTTCAAGAATACCTCGTACTAAAAGCGGTGGTGGAAAAGCCGGTTTTGCCCCAAGTACAGTTGGTGGAAGACAACCACATCCTCCAAAAGCAGAAAAAAAGATTATAAAAAATATTCCGAAGAAAGAAGCACGATTAGCCTTATCTTCAGCTATTGCAGCAACAGCATCAAAAGAGGTTGTGGCTTCTCGTGGTCATAAAATTGAAAATGTACCACAAATTCCAATTATAATTATTGACTCAATTGAAGAACTCTCTAAAACTAGTGAAGTAGAAACTACACTTACTAATCTAGGTTTGATAGCTGACCTTGATAGGGTAAAAAACAGTAGAAAGATACGTGCTGGTAAAGGAAAACGTAGAGGTAGAAAAATGAAGATCGCCGTAGGGCCTCTAATAGTTGTTGGAAAGAATAAGGGTATTTCTAAAGCAGCAAGCAATCTTCCTGGCGTTGACGTAGTAGAAGTAACTGACCTTAATACTGAAATGCTTGCACCAGGTACAAATCCAGGCAGGTTAACTTTGTGGTCTATTAGTGCAATCAAACAATTAGATAATCTTCACACTGGAGATCAAGATTAAAATGAACTCTATGGACGTAATATATTGTCCCCTGATGACTGAATCTGCAAGTCTTATGGTGGAAAAAGAAAATAAACTAATTTTTATTGTCAATCTTAAAGCACATAAAAAAGATGTGAAAAGAGCTGTTGAAGAGTTATATGAAGTTAAAGTTCACAGAGTAACTTTGTTAATAACTCCTCAAGGTGAAAAAAAAGCGTTTGTTAGACTTAAACCAGAATATAAAGCTTCAGACGTAGCAATCAAACTTGGACTTTTATAATCTTAATGAGGAATAATATATGGGTAAAAGAATTCGTGTTCAAAGAAGAGGTCGTGGAGGCTCAACTTATCGTGCATCAACTCACAAAAGAGTTGCTCCCGCAAAATATCCTCCCAAAATCGTTCCAAAAGAGTTTTTTGAGGTTTCACTAGATGGTGTAGTGGTTGATCTCGTTCATGATCCTGGGCGGGGCTCTCCTTTAGCGTTTGTAAAATTTGTTAATGGTGAATCTTGCTACACAGTAACTCCTGAAGGTCTTTTTAAAGGTCAACAGATCAGCATAGGTGGAATGGCCTCTCCAGAGATCGGTAATATTCTTCCCTTAGGTAAAGTTCCAGAAGGAACCATTGTTTGTAGTCTAGAACTCAGACCTGGTGATGGAGGAAAGATGGCAAAATCTTCTGGGGCATATGCAACAGTAGTCGGACATACACCTCAAGGAACCCTAATTAAATTACCATCAGGTCGCACAAGATATCTTAATAATTTTTGTATGGCAACTATCGGAGTAATTTCTGGATCAGGTCGTACAGAAAAACCCTTCCTTAAAGCCGGAAACAAACATCATTTAATGAAAGCTAAAGGTCATAAATATCCAAGAACTCGCGGAAGAGCAATGATCGCTGCTGTCCATCCCTATGGTAGTAGTGCAAAAAGTGCTAGGAAAGTTACCACTGTTTCCCATGGTGCACCACCTGGACAAAAAGTTGGATTGATTGGTGCTAGAGGGGCTGGACAGAAAAAGAAAAGGCGATTGAGGTAGCAGAAAGTTTATAGCTCATGATATTTACCTATGAGGTTGATTCAAAAAAATGCCAAAAGACTTCATTTATCGTGGTCATTCTCTTGACAGTTTGATGAGCTTATCTATGGATGAGTTCATTAATTTACTTCCTTCAAGACAGAGGCGAAGTCTTCAAAGAGGTTTGACTCCTGAACAACGAATTCTTCTTGAAAAAATCCGTGAAGCTAAAGAAATTCAGAAGAAAGGAAAAAACGTTGCAGTAAAAACACATGTTCGGGATGTTATTATTCTTCCAGAAATGGTTGGAGTAAAAGTTTCTGTACATAATGGAAAAGAGTTTATTCCAGTAGAAATCAAACCAGCAATGATTGGCCATTATTTAGGTGAGTTCGGTATTACTAACAAACCAGTTAGACATGGAACTCCTGGAATAGGTGCTTCAAGATCATCAATGTATGTGCCATTGAAATAAACTAATAATATCTTTCTTTTTTTATGCAGTATATTCTCTTTCTGCGTGTTTTTTACTTCTATTTTTAGCATCTGGTATTTTGGGCAATGGAACAGGTGGTGGAATGTTTAGTGTTCTTGAGATTAATACTGATTCAATAAATGCAAAGTTAGCTATCGATTGAACTATCAACGGAGGGGGTGGTTGTTTTTTTTCATGATCTTTTAGTACTTTTTCTATCTCTTTAGGTTCGCCCACAACATATGCGCTCCCCTTAAGATTTATTTGTGCAATAGATGGATTATAATTTATTGACAAAACAAAAGGTACTATTAAAATACCCTTTTTGTTTTTTTCGATGCTTATTACATTTATGTTCGTGCCAATTTGAATAGGCGGAATTGCTTTTTGCAAATCCCAAAAACGTTCTGCTGAAATATTGGTTATAGCTACATTAACTTTGAGCATTTATATCATAAAAATACTCACTTGTTAACATTTAAAACTACTTATTACTTAACCTGTTTATATCTTGTAAAACCACAGTGTCCGCAAGTAAATCTATCCTTGTGGCTAGCCATAAAATATCCAGAACCGCATCTCTCACATGTTGGGCGTAGTCTTGAAATTTTGTCATTTTCAATTTTATATAATTTAGAGACGCCTTTCTGCTTTTTCTTATTTGAAGTTTTTTCACTTTGGTTCTTGTTTTTTTCGGCCATTACTCTTTAGCCTCTTCTTTTTTCTTTTCTTTAATGATATTTCTTTTTTTAATATGCTTAGCTTCTATCAAATCTGCATGTTTAATATTTTCATAAATGTTAGCAATACCAACTGTTATGTTCGAACCTGTGAGCGTTTGCATTTTTTTCACAAAAACAGTTTCTTCTGGACTCTTCAATTCTGCCGCAATTTTTCTTTTGATTTCTAATCGTGACGGTGTTGTTTTTGAATATTGTTCTATCAAAAAATCTACTTCTTTACGATTTAAGAGAGGATTTTTTTTCACTGATACAAATTTAATTTCCATGTTGCTATCACTTATCTAGAGTGTTGTTTTCATATAACTTCTTATTATTTAGCTTTTCTAAAAGGTTTCATCTCTTTGAGTATCTTTTTTACATCTTCTTTCCTTTTTTCTGAAACTTTGATTAATACAATACCCTCATTTGGTTGTCCATAAATGACAAAAGCGTTTTTTGGAGCGTGTAAAATGGCAATTAAGGTGAGTAAATCTTCTTCACCATCTATCACTATTTGTGCTCTTTTGGTGCTTTCTAGTGCATCTGTGATTGCTTTTATTGCTTGATCTGTTATTGTTCCGGGAGGATTTTTTGCACTGAAAATTTTTTCAACAGAAAATTTTTTTGGTTTTATTTTTTTCCTCATACATTTATTGTCAATAATGATTAGTTTAAGGTTAAATTGGTTTTTTACTAAGTCCCTTGAAATTCTATCTCCAACTGAGATTATTATTGGAGATTTTTGCGTTTCTAAAATTTTATTAATTTCATCTTTATTATCTGGCAAAAAACCTTTTATTAACCTGCCAAAAGGTGTATGGAGTTTTTCGCGTAATTTAGCATTTAATTGATAGATAACCTTCATTTCTTCTACCTGCTATTTGGAGGAATTTTTCTCTGTTTATTCCGCTGATCAACAGAGACCTAGAATTAGATTATCACTCTTATCTAACTTTTAGGGCATAGCGACCTTTCTTTTTAATTTTCATTGTTTTTGCAATGGATGAATTTTCTGGATCAAACATTACAACTATGCCGCTGAAATCTTCGCTTAAATTTGTTGATTTACATTTTGCGCAAAAATTTTCTTTTGTGATAAAATGACAGTTAGTACATGCTTTTTCTCTCATTTGGATTCCTTCTTATCCTTTTTATCTTTCTTCTCTTTTTCTTCTGTCTTTTCTGTATCTATTTTTATCCATTCTAACTTTCCTAAACCTGGTTGTCTAGCTGTAACACCAATTTTCCCCGAGCTTCCTGCTCTGCCTAAAGAAACTGCTGTTATTCTAACTCTGACTTTATCTCCACTAGATAACTTTCTTTTTGTCTCTTTGCCTAGTAATACTCCTTGTTTTTCATCATAAGACATGTAATCATCTATTAATTGGGAAACATGTAATAATGCATCAACTGGGCCTATCCTTACAAAAGCTCCAAAATCAGCTATTTCCACCACATCTCCTTCAACTATCTCTTGAATAACAGGGTAAAATGTCAACAAAGAAAACATTACTTTGTGATAAGTAGCTCCATCACCTGGGATAATTTTTCCTGTAGGGCTTACCTCTACATTGGTAGCTGCTATTACATACCCTAACTCATCATCAACTATCCCTTCATATTTCCTTTTTACTTGATCACACCCCACTTTTTCAAGAGGTGATCCAAATGTTTCGGGAGGAATACGGATAGTGTCCTGCATGGATATTAGTTTAAACATCGAATTATATCATTCCGTCTATCTCAAGAAAAGATTTTTGTCTCACATAAACAACTGGCACACTTATATTTCTTAGCCTCTTTTTTAGCATTCTATCATTGGTAAAAACTACTGCTTTCCACTCATTAGCTTTCTCGACAATTATATCGTCTGTCAAAGAATCTTTAGTAACATCTAATTCAATATATTTACATTTTAAAGCAAGCTGCAAAGCGAATATAGCTTTTTTATTCTTTTTCTTTTCAACAAGTAATTCTAGTTCTTGTTTAATAGGAGAAATTAAAATCAATTCAATGTTTCTATTTAATAACTGTTTTATTTCTCTAAAAATATCTATCTTAAAATATATGGGTACAAAAAAAGCGTTGGAATCTAAAATTATTTTTACCGGCTTTTTTTTTACTGATTTTAATGCGATTTTTATTGTCTCCAGATCTTTATATTTTCTATTGCTTTTATTGTTCAATGTTTTATCTACAAATGTTTTTAGCTCTTCTATTATAGAGTCCTGTATTGCGGGTATCTTTTACAGTTTACCTTTTCAAAATATCTAATACTATTTACTTCAAATTATCGCTTATTATACGTTTGATAATTGGTTTTAATAGCGACCATTTTTGTTTTTTTCATTATGGTGTTTTTTGTTATTTGTTCTGGGAGATATACTGTTGTGTAGTTGTATTCATTAAAAAAATCTTAAGGTAACTTACCTCTTCTAAGTATACTACTGCTCATTGGGGTTATGTAAAAAGATGTTGAATTTGTTGAAACTGAAAAAGTAATTATTATTTGAAAACTTGAGGAAAAAACTAGTATACCTGCTGCGAAATTCGTCGAAGGTAAACCTTGTTCATAACCAAGTATTTTCTTATTAGTTGAAACAATGATCCTTAATATCCACTTATCTTTTGTGCATGTGTATTTTTTATGGGAAAAAAGTGAATACTTTCTTGAAAATATAATCTTTCATTTTAGGGTATTTTTATTATATCTTTTTTTCAGCTAATATTAATCCGTACCCAATAAGTCTCCATCGTGCAGTTATTTTTCTACTTATGGCAACTCTAGATCCCGTTATGGCGCAGATTGGTCGAGTTAATTTTACTTTTACTTTGTTTGGTTTTGCTGCAATAACTTTTCCTAAATTTACAGCCGATCCAACATGGAGAAGTAATGTTTCGTTTGGTGTTATGTTTTTTATTTTCATTTGTTCTTTTGTGCCAACAGCTCTTTCCAACATATGTGTTTCCAAGGAAAGCTCCGCCATTATTGGAGGGAGTAATCCAGGTTTACCAGCGATGTTTCCACTTAATCCATCTGCTTTTGAATAGGATGGATCCAACAGGGTTCCCATACCAATCAATCCTCCACATGTTGCTTCTTTTACGCTTATATCTCCAGCTTGGAGACTTACAATTTGGCTAATTAACGGAGTATATGCTGTTTTTCCTTCTTTTTCCGCTCTAATTCCTGGACAAATTTCAATCTCTTCACCGACTTTTAGCTTCCCTTGTGCAATGGTTCCCCCTATAATTCCACCATCCAACTCTTCAATTAGAGTTCCAGGTTTGTTGATATCAAACGATCTAATAATATGCATAATTGGGGGTTTTGTTGGATCTCTTTCAGGTGTAGGAATCTTTTCTTCCATAGCGTTTAGAAGTATATCTAAATTTACTTCTCGTTGAGCTGAAATGGGAATTATCGGCGCATTTTCAGCTACTGTTCCTTTAATGAAAGACTTGATTTCTTCATAACTTTTATGTGCTCTTCTTTGGTCAACAATATCGATTTTATTTTGAACTATTATTATGTTCTTTATTCCACTTACTTCCGCTGCTGCTAGGTGTTCTCGTGTTTGTGGTTGTGGACATGGTTCATCAGCAGCTATTACAAGAATAGCTCCATCCATTATCGCAGCTCCCGAGAGCATTGTTGCCATTAATGCTTCATGTCCAGGAGCATCAACAAAACTAATTGCTCGAACAAATATAGCCTCTGAATTACAAATAGGACAAATATTTTTTATTGTATAATTTTTTGGTGGCTCACATTTTGGACACTTATAAATAGCCATGTCAGCGTAGCCCAATCTTATAGTGATTCCTCTTTTGAGTTCTTCACTATGTCTGGATGCCCAAACACCAGTTAATCCCTGTACTAGTGTAGTTTTTCCATGATCTACATGTCCAATAGTTCCAATGTTCACTTCTGGTTGTTTATGTGGGGCTTCCTTTTTTTTACTCATAATGTTCTTGTCCGTAAGTATTAATGAAATAATGAAGGATAAATGTTAGAACTTAATAAGTTTTAAGTAACTGATTAATTTTAAATGTTCTCTGTTAACTTACTTTGTTTTGCTTGCAACAGTTTTCTTCGGTTCCTCAACAATTTTTGTGTTGATTTGGGTAATTTCCTCAGTTATTATGTCTCCGCGTACAGTTTTGCGTCTTCTTTCTCCTTTGTTTTTAGGAGCGAACCCTACTCCTCCACTTAAGATGATTTTTCTCCGACCTCCCCCATGAACATTTGGTCTCATAGGAACGCCATCAGAGTCAGAGCCTCCTCTAATCTGCAATTTGTATGCTGGCATATCAACAATTGTACCATCAAACGTGTCCCCTATTCTTCTACCAATAAGAGGTGCTGCACGTGATTCTTCCAATTCCATAACTTTACAAGTACCATCTTGTGGCTTGGAAATTATTACTTTGAATTTAGCCATGTGCTTTCAACCTTTCAGCGAAATAAGATGTTGAGTCTCTCTCTATTAAGGATTTATGATGACTTTAACATCTTCTAATATTTTTATTATTTACATACCCTTTTCTTGCAGTGAATTGTAGTGTTTTGGGTGCATTTTTTTCTTTTTGTTTACTTTTAGAACTTTCTGGTGTTTCTACTTGTTTTATTCAACATGAACTCTGAAATGATCGATATCTTGACTCATTAATGGTGTTAACTCTAAAAAGTTTCTGATTGCACGTTCAGTATCTTTTGATTGGGTTACATATCTTCCAACGATTATAATGTCTGCTCCCTTAAGTAATGCTTCTTTGGCAGTCTCTGGTAATATTCCTCCTGCAACAGCTATAAGGAATTTTTTATTATCAAATGTTTGTCGTAGTTCTTTTATTATCTCTAATCCATGTGTTCTTCCCGTTTCTTGATCTATTCCTCGATGTAATATTATTATGTCAGGGAACTTTTTCATTTTTTTCAGTTTTCCTAATGGATCATCTACGTTTAACATATCAACAGCACCATAGACTCCGAGTCTTTTTGCTTCATGGACAAATGCGTCGAGTGTTTCAGGAGGTGCCAATCCTGCGGCTACTACTGCATCAGCTGTTTCTTCATATGCTATATCTACTTCCACTTTCCCTACATCTAACGTCTTGAGATCAGCAATCATGAAAGCGTCTTTTGCGATTTTCCTTAATTCACTAATTACCCTTGTTCCGTATCTTTTGATTAATGGAGTACCTACTTCTATAATGATTCTGTCACTCCCTGGGATTTGGGAAATTACTTGTTTGGCTTTTTCTAAATTGGGTGCATCAAGTGAAATTTGTAAGTATGGCGGTCTCCACAAACGCGGGACTTTGAAACCCATTATTGGATGTTGAGCGCGATCTTTATCATAGAGCATTTTTTCAAGAGACGGATATTTTTTCAACGCTCTTTGAAGAGCTAATCTTGTTGCGCTATAATTATATTGATATATTCTGTGATAATCAACTGCTTGAGGATGAATAAAAACACTACAAACAATTACCCATTCATCCAATTTATCATTAGGAATAATTCCCTCTTCAACTGAATCAGCTACAGCTTTAGCAACAGCTGCTTGGGCTGGCCCAAAAATTTTTCCTGCATCTTTCATGTTCTTTACGGTAACTTTTGGTACAAGAAGTGTATGGGGTTTGGATGGAAGGTTTGGTCTTATCACTGCTAATAGTGGAGTGTGTCCAGCTGATAGATTAGAAAAACCATTTGCAAAAGCTTTTCCTACTGGACCCTCTTTGTCACCAATTAAAAGGTCAACATGAGCTAATTCATTTCCATTTCCTAATAAGGCTTCTCCAATTAAGTAAATTTTTTCATTGTGTCCGACATTTTTTTCTGAATATGAACTTTTTATGTCGTTTAATACTTCTTTGAAATCGACATCGAACTCTTTCATCCATGTATATAATGTATCTCTATGGATTCCGAGGTTCTTTGCAGTTCCAGATATTGTCGGTTTAGATGGTTTTCCTCTCTTGCTAGTGTTGAATTGAGCATCTCTTTTTGCAGCTCGCAATAAAATTTCAAGTAATTCTTCCTTATTATCAGGTTTTTTAGTATCTATGTCCGACATTAAATGTTACCTCTAAGCTCAAAGTGATATAAGTAATATATAAAATTGTCGGAACGAAGTTAATTTTTTATTGTAAAAGTCAATACTTCTTATTTAACATGTAGTGTTATAGTGATTTTGAGTAAAACTACTATTTCTTCTTTATTTCTGTTAATGAATTAAAAAACAATCTTTTTATTTTTTAATCTTTAATGAATTGAATAGTAAATTATGAGGTAGTTGCTAAATGTATTCAAAAAATCTGCTTTTCTTATGTTCTCTTCTAATTGGATTTATTCTTTTTTTATACGGCGCTTCTTTCTATAATGCTGTTTTAGGTTGGATTGGAGTTTACTTAATATTAGGTGGACTTTTAATTTTTCTCATTTTCTATATTTACAATGGAATATTTCAAATCAAACAAGCTCAAAAACCATAAAGTTTTTTATATTTTTCTTGAAGATATTCAATATATGGTTGAGCATTTATTTTTTCTCCACTTATTTTTTCTATTAAATCATTTGGCTCATACAAACTCCCATAATGATGAACATTCTGTTTAAGCCATAAATTTACTTCTTTTAGTTCTCCTTCTTTAATTTGTGCTTTAACTTTGTCCACGTTTAAGTTAAGAGCTTGAAAAATTTGGCCACTATAAACGTTACCTATTGCGTAAGAAGGGAAATAACCGTAATATCCGCTTGCCCAATGTGTGTCTTGCATAATTCCTTCCGAGTCATTTTCAATTTTTAATCCAAGAAGATCTTTATATTTTTGATTCCAAATTTCAGGCAACTCATTAACATCTATTTCATTTTCGAAAAGAGCTTTCTCGATTTGATATCGAATAATAATATGTAAATTATATGTAACTTCATCTGCTTCTATACGTATTTTTGAAGGGTTAACCTGGTTAATTAGAATCAAGAATTGGTCTAGACTTAAATCATCTAATAGAGGTGATGTGATCTTTTTTAGTCTGGGTAACAAATGATTCCAGAATTCTTGCGAACGGCCAATGATGTTTTCATATAATCGTGATTGTGATTCATGAAATCCATAAGAACTTATTGATCCTATAGGTTGATATTTCCATTCTTGGTTTATATTTTGTTCATATAAGGCATGACCAGTTTCGTGAAGTATTGAAAGAATTGCACTAATGTAATTGTTAGGATGGAAGTGTGTAGTTATACGAACATCATCATAATAACCTGTTGTGAAGGGATGTTCAGTTTCATCAATTCTTCCTCCAGAATTTGTTGAAACAACATCATAACCAAGAGATTGTACAATTAATTGCGCTATTTTCCTTTGTTTTTCTACTGGTATTTGGATTTTGATTATTTGTTTATTTTTATATTCAGGACAATCTTGGATTTTGCTAAGTAACTTTTTAATTCCGCTCTGAAGTTCTGCAAAAACTTTGTTTATAGTTTGAGTATTTGTTTTCGGTTCATAATTATCTATTAATGCATTATAGGGTGTGTTTGTTTTTTTCACTTTCATTAATATTTCTGCTACTTTTTTATTCAGATTAATGAGTTTATCCAGATCAGGTTTAAATCTACTATAATCTTTTGTTGCTTTTGCTTTTTTCCAACTGTTTACTGTTAAAACCTGTTGTTTAGTTGTTTCAGACACTAATTTTTCAGGTAGTTGTGTTTGTTCTTCATAATTTTTTTTTATTAACTGAAAATTTCTTTTTTCGATTTGATCAAGTGTTTCATAATTAGTATTCGATTTTATTTCGTTAATAAGTCTGCCCATTTCTGGAGAAGTACTCATTTTATGTTCCATTCTGCTTAAAAGAGCAAGTTGATAACTGCGTTGCTCAACTGCTTTCGGGGGCATCATTGTTTCCATGTCCCATTGGATTATAGATTGTACTGTTTGTAAAATGATTAGATCCTTTGTTTTGTTCAAAAGTTTTTTGTACGATAAGTTAATACTTCTTAACATTGTTGGGTCCTTCGTCTCTTGTTTATATTGAAATAAATTCTGTTTAAAAAACTTCTTACTACATTATTATTAAATGAAAAAAAAATTGAATTAATGATTTAATATTTAAAAAAATAATGGATATACCCAGTTCTAATTATTTAGAATCTTGGGTTTTTCATAGTTTTATCGACTGATTAGCTGTTTTAAGTTATTCATCTAAGACTTTTTGAGCTTCTTCATTATATGCTTCCATTACATACGCTATTCCTGAAATCTTTGCCGCTTCTTCTGTTAAGGCCATAACATCTTTTCGTGACATTTCTGGTATTTTGAAATTTCTGCTTCCAGCCATTAATTGTTGTAAGCCAACTTTGAATTTCTGACAATAAGTGTAGATGCCTATTGCTCCCAAAGGTATTTCATTTATTTTTGCACCATATTTTTCTTTAATCTCTTCATAAGCAACAAATATTTCCTGAACAGTACTTCCATATTTAGAGACTGATTTAGGTAAGTTTCCACTTTTTATCCAATTTGCAATATTTTTTCCAACCATTCCAGGAATCATCAAGCCTCGTCCCATACACACTGCTTTTACATAGGGGCTTCCCATTGCGATGGCTTTAAAAACTCCATCTTCTGAGGAAAAACCACCAGCCATAGCTATATCGGGAACCTTTATTCCTCTTGCAGAAAGTTTTTCACAATATTGATACATTAATGATTGGAGATAGAATGTTGGGATTCCCCATTCGTTCATCATTGGCCATGGACTCATTCCTGTTCCGCCAGGTGCTCCATCAATTGTAAGAAGATCCAATTTGGCTTCAGCTCCATATCTTAGTGCCATTGCTAACTCCAATGCTGAGTAAGCTCCTGTTTTTAGTGTAATCCTTTTAAATCCTAAATCACGTAGACGATCAACTTCTTCTAAGAATCCTTCTTTTGTTACGAAGCCTAATCTTGAATGTCTTTCGAACTCTTTGATAGCTCCGTCTTGGTAAGCTAACTGGTTTTCATGTAAAGTAGGATCAGGAGAAACAATATATCCTCTTTTTTTAAGCTGTACAGCTCTTTTTAAAGATTTGACCTTAATCTCTCCACCAATACATTTGGCTCCTTGTCCCCACTTTAGTTCGATAGTATCAAGTCCATGTTTAGATAATACATATTCAGCTACTCCAAATCTGGTATCTTCAACGTTCATTTGAACAAGGATTTCTCCATATCCCTCATAAAATTTGTTATATATCTCGATTCGACGATCCATTTCAGGAGCTTTAGTTACTTTTCCGTTATTATCCAACTCAAGATTTGGATCGATTCCACAAACATTTTCTCCGCAAACGAGGGTAATTCCAGATATAGCTGCTCCTATTGCAAATTGTTCCCAGTTTCTCCTTGCAATTTCACTTGACCCCAAAGCACCTGTAAACAGAGGGATTTTTAACTTAACTTTTTTATCCCATCCGTATTCAGTTTCTGTGTCAACCTTTGGAAAAAGAGCTGTGTCTGGACCAGCTTCTACTCCTTTTGGAAGCCCTTTTGCTCCTCGTGCATAACCTTGAATGTTTAGGTGAGAATAATCTATTGGATAATTTTTATCTGCTCCTGCAGTTATTTCTCCATATGGTCCGGGATAAAGAACTTCACGACCTCTAAAAGATGATAACCAAATTTCACATCCACCCTTACATCCATCAATACATTTTGAACAAATTCCTGATGGAGGGGCGACATTCTTTGATCGATTAAATGTAAAAGTTGCTTCATTTGCATTAGGTTTTCTAAGATTCATTTTAACACCTTATTACCTCTGTAGAGTTTAACTTTGTATATGCTCCTATTTATAGACAATTATATGGAATTATATTCTTCTTATACGAAATAAATGAAATATATGTTCAAGAAAACGTAAATTTCTGTTGATTTTCTTCATTATCTTTTAACCTCTTTTAAAAAGGACTTACTTGGAAAAAGATTTTTCATTAAAAGAAAATTTTGCAGTTAAAATTTTTTATATAATTCATAAATCAAAAAATTAAGCGCTATTTTTTTCTTTGTTCGATATTTTTGTTCAAAAAGAAACCTGAAAAAAATAATAAACTGTATTATTGTGCTTTTTTTTCTTATCGAATTTTGCTTCCACTATCGATTTCTTTTTCTGGTTGTAGAACTACAACTTTACCTTTGCTATCTTCGGCCGCCAATATCATACATTGAGATTCAATTCCCATAACTTTACGATTTTTTAGGTTAATTATAAAGACGCCCATTTTATTAACCAGATCTTCTGGTTTATACCATTGCAACAATCCACTAACTGATTGTTTTTTTATATCACCAAAATCAACCAAGATTTTTATAAGATTTTTTGAACCACTAATTTGATTTGCGTTAATAATTTTTCCAATTCTAATATCAATTTTTTGAAATTCTTCAAATGAAATTTCCATTATAACACCACCTTATTTTCCTTAATAATCTACAGATTCTGAAATACGTATTTAATCTACTTCTTATTTGTAGACTTTTCTTAATATAAAATCACACTAATATTTACCTTAGATATAACTACTCAATTTTTGGCTAGTTTTTCTTTTGATCTTTTTCAACTTTTCGTAAATATTTCTCTAATGACTTTCTTCTAACCTCTTGAGTGATATCTCCACGTGTAATCTCAATAATTTTGCGAGCAACATCACATTTTCTTCTAAGTCCTGACACTAACATATATGCTTCATCCATTGCTAACAACTCCAAATAAATTTCTTCCATTATTGTTAAATATTTTTCACTTTTTTCAACTAAATCCTCTCTTATCACATCCAAAGATAATCGTCTATATTCTCCTATTACATCTGCTAACCCCAAAATATACTCCACAAAAGGAACGTTAAGTTCGTTAGGTGTGATAAATCGATTATTTTGAATTAAATTGAACAATATGTTAGCTTCTGAATACTCTTGAAGTACATCGCTAAACATTCCAGTAAATACAATGTCAGGATAATCTTGTGATTTATTTTGAAGCTCTGTAATAATTTCTTTTGCATTATTAATTAACGATTCAGCTTCTAAAATTTTCCTTCGGTGAATTCTTAATATTGCCTGTTTCGAAAGTCGTTGAGCTTTTCGCATGCTTTTTTGAGTTTCCTCACGGATCTTGCTCTTTTTCATTAACTCTTTTTTTGCATCTCTAAGAATTTTTTTTAAACCAGACACGTTTTCACCTATCCTCGAGTTCTGTCAATATCAACTACTTATTTTTTTTGTTTATTTTGATTAATTAGAAGTATACATTTTATGATTAATCAAAACGGATCGGTTTTTTTTTCTTGCTTAGTAGTACAACCCTGCTCGCACTTGAGTCATCTATGATTTTATATCCAGTTTTCTCTGATAGTTTAGATGAAAATTGTTTTATCTTATCATAAGAAGGCATTCTATCATAACTTAGACGGAGCCCAGAGAAACCGACATGCATGTATGCTTTGGCTTCAATATACGTGGGAGAGGTTTTTTCAATAATTTTTGCATATTCATCAATATTTTTCATGTTATACCCATCCACCAAAGTCATTCTTAGTACTGTAGGACAATTAAAACTTGGGAGCAAACTTAACGTTTCCATTAATTTATTCCAAGCACCAGAATTTTGTGGTCGACACACGCGGTTAAAATTTTCTTCATTAGATGCGCAAAATGATATATAGAGTTGTGAAGGCTCTTCATTTAAATCTAACAATTTAGCTGGAATAGTACCATTTGATACGAGAAATGTTGTTAATCCCTTTTTATGCAGTAATTTTATCAAATCTCCAAGATATTCATATAATGTTGGTTCTCCCGTAAGACTTAACGCAACATGTTTTGGTGTTGAAGCTTCACCAAATTTTTTCCAGTCTAGATGTTTATTTCCAGCGTACCCACTCAAAATGGAAGCTTGTGCTTTTAAAATTCCTTCATAAATTTCTTCTGGAGGATCTTGCATAGGGATACTCTTTTCATCCCATTTTATGTTTAAGTCACCGTTTTGGGCTCTCCAGCAAAATAGACATTGTTGATTACAACAAAAAAGTGAAGGAGACATCTGAATACATTGATGACTTTTAATACCATAAAACTTCTGCTTGTAACATGACCTATTTTTTGTTAATGATTCGTTTAACCACTTACATCTTTTAACCGCTGAATGGGTTCCTACTAAATGATATTTCTGCTTTTTTAGGGCATTTAGTAGAGGTAAGGGAATCTGTTTTTCCATATTTCATGAAACATCCTCTAAATTGTTAGGAAAAGTACTACTGTTAGGGTTTAATAAAAACTGTTTTACAAACCACTTGTAACTCACAATAAATATGTTAAGATCAACTTTTTTAATATTTTTGATTATGAGTAAAGAATAAAAAAGTTTATATGACTTTTAGCAAATATCGTTCTTAAGTAAGGCATCTCAAAAAAAATTTTTATGATTGATATCAAGGGGTGTATATTTTTGTCTCAAACAAAAAATTGTTCTCCAACATGTAGATCTTTCAAATGCTTAAAAAACTCAGCTTTCTACCGTCAAAATAATGTATGGTGTAGAACAACTGAAGAGCTATGTAAAGTTGAAAATTGTACTTATCCTATGTGCTATAAGAGACGGCTTCTACCTAAGGGAATCTGTGGTGAAACTGTCAAGCGCAAGACAGTTGAAACAAAACCAGAAAATGTTCCCGGTCGATCAGTAAAGCTAAGAGTAAAAGCTCTAAGAAGACTCAGAGATGACGACTTTTTCTAGAAATATTGACATGTAAATCTAAGAATACAACAATTTCTTATCTAGCTTTAATTCTTCTAACTACTGGAGGTTTTACTTTTTTTAGAATTCTGTAACCACAAATAATACACTTTATTTCTCCGCCTCGAAGTTCCAATTCTTCAGAAGGGACTGTTGAGCTGCATCTCAAGCATTCATAGACAATTCCTGTTCCTTCCATTGATATAACCACTTTTACAAAGGAAAAGTATTTTACTTTTAAATGTTTCCCGTGATCCTTTATAATATCAAAGTTAAGGCTTGGTATCTGCTTGAGAAAAAAATATGTTTTTTCACTTCCTCCGTTTTTGGGTTTATCTAACTCTCTTGATATTATTGGAGATATAGGCATAATCAGATCACTTCCAAATACTTTGCACTCTTTGGAAAAACTTGAAAATTTTGGTCAATCTTTATTGCGCCGTCACAAAAATGTTAAAACCATCTTTTTTCAATCAAGTTCTGTTGATGGTATTTTTAGACTTCGAAAATTAGATTATATTCTCGGAGAAAAAAAAACTCAAACCCTTCATAAAGAACATAGTTGCGTATTCTCAGTTGATATTGAAAACTGTTACTTTTCACCTAGGCTTTCCCATGAAAGATGGCGAATAGCACAAAAGGTTATGCCTAGCGAAGTTATCATAAATATGTTTGCTGGAGTAGGCTGTTTTTCAATATTAATTGCGAAGAAAAATGAGCTTGTAAAAGTCTATTCAATTGATATTAATCCCATAGCTATAAAATTCATGGAAAAAAATGTCCGACTCAATCGAGTTTATAATAAAGTAATTCCATTACTTGGAGATGCCAAAATACTTCTAAGAAATAAATTATGTGGTATCGCTGATCGTATTCTTATGCCCCTTCCAGAAAAAGCCTATGAATATTTATCTTCAGCTATACTCTCACTAAAAAAATCTGGGGGATGGATTCATTATTATGATTTTGAATATGGTAAGAAAAAAGTGTATGTATTGGATAAAACAAAAAATAAAGTAAGTGAAAAACTCAACAGTTTAGGCATAGACTTTACTATTCCAACCTCTCGGATTATTCGAAGTATCGGTCCAAATTGGTATCAAGTGGTTTTGGATATTCATGTTTTGAAGGTTCCAGACAGCTTTTAATAATTCTCATTATTCTGTATTATATGAAAAGAAATGAAAAAACACTTAATGGACATTTTGGCTTGCCCTATAGATAAATTTCATCCCTTGGATCTTCATGTTTTCCTTGAAGATGAAGAAATTGTTGAAGGTGTAATTGTTTGTTCAAAATGTTTGCGTTGGTATCCTATTCGAGATGAAATTCCAGAAATGTTGCCTGACGAGTTAAGAAAAGAATCTGAAGATCTTCCTTTCTTGAAAAAATGGAAAAATAAATTTCCAGAAAAAATTGTTTTTGAGGGAAATCCTTTTCGATTAAAACGTTAAAAATCGCCCTTTTTACCATTTCAGTTTTATTAATCTATTTTTTGATGAAGACTTCAAAGCAGCTTCTGCTATTTTCAAAGCTTTTAGTCCATCAGTTCCTGATATTAACGGTTTTTCTTTTTTGGTTATGCAATTTATGAAATGTTGCAATTCGAGTTTCAAGGGTTCTTTGAATTGATATTTTGGTTGTACCGTTTTTTTCTTTTTTTCAATCCATAATTCTTGGGTAATATAATCTAGTTTCATAATTGCCTCACTTCCGGTAATAATCAATTTACGCGTTTTGTATGGAGTCAGCCAATTTGATTCAATAAATGCGCTTTTTCCATCTTTATACGTTAGCATTATTTGTGCGTAATCTTCAAAACTTCTGTGTTTCATATTGCCAGTTTTTGCATATACACCTACAGGATCTTCGTTTGTTAGATATTTCATAATATCTATGTCATGAATCGCGGTGTCTTTGACTACTCCTACATCTCCTATTCTTTCTGGCCACTGTGAAACTCTTTTTGCAGTAGCGCAAACTATATCTCCAATTTTTTTACTTTTGACAGCTTCTCTAATTTTTTGCAGCCCTGGAATAAATCTCATAAGAAAGCCAACAGTTAAACACACGGAGTTTTCTTCTGCTATTTCTATTAGTCTTTGTGCTTGTTTTGTGTTTGTTGCCATCGGTTTTTCAACCAAAACATGTTTTTTCATTTTTAAAGCTTTAAGCGCTTCTTTTGCAAGTTTGGTAGACCAAGTGCATATATTTACTGCTTCAATTCTATTGTTTTTTAGCATTCTAGAGGTATTTGTATAAGCTTCTACTCCAAACTGATTTGCTATATTTTTTGCTCTTTCTGGATTCACATCACAAACTGCTATGAGTTCAGTTGATTCCAATTCTTTGTAAACTCTCGCATGATTTTTTCCCCAGAAGCCAGTACCAATTACAGCTACTCCTATTTTTTTCACTTTTCAGAACCTCTTCCTAACCCATAAAATGTAAAACCTTCTTTTTCAGTTTTTTTGCGTCCAATAACTCCCGCTAAATCGATAATAGCCGCAGGCATCTTCATTCTGGCACTCAATTTTTTGAAATTTAATTTATCAATTTTTTTATGTGCATTCAATATTATTAAACAATCTGTGCCTTCAACTGCTTCATTTAAATTCTTTTTAAAATTTTTTGTATCTTCTTTCAAGTATCCTTTTGGACAAAAAGGATCATATAACCTTGTTTTTGCCCCCTTCTTTTCAAGCAATTTAATAAATTCCGCAGCGCCTGATTTAGGTTTAATTGAACCAAAAACAGAAATTTTTGCTCTTCTTAGCGTTTTCCCACAAGCTCGGAGTGCTTTTTGAGCTAATTTAGTTGAATGGATTGTTATTCCTTCATTTATTTTCCTAGCTGTACTAGAAAGTTTAACATTATTGCTATTATTATCTTCATTTTCAAGAAACATAAAGAACTTATTTTTTACTTCTTTTGTTATTCCTATTCTTTGTAGGTCCAGTGATTTATGATTCTCAACTATTTTTATAACTTCAAAATAATCTAAATTCGCTTTTTCGCAAAACATGGCCATTTCATTTGCGAATGCCAAATATACATCATTTTTTATAATAGAAACTAATACTGCCGCTTCTAGTTTCTTAAAATCTACTATTAACTCAATCTCATTTTTCATAATAGTTTGGAATATTAAATTGGTAGAGTTTAAAGTGCTTTTATCACTTCCAGCAAGAGTCAGTTTATGATTGATAAATAATTCTGAGAACTGATTACTTTCAAATTGAATAGGACTATAAACCAAGCCAAAATCTTTAGTTAATTTTAATCCTGATGCATTTTCAAGTATTTCTTTAATGTTGTTTTCGAGATAACCTAAACTTGCTATACCTCCATAAAAAAACAACATACCTTGATGAAGAACTTCACCAACTCGTTTACAACTCTGTTCAATCTTTGAAAAACTTAATTTATTTCTGGTGTTGATTTTAGGTGAAATAGTTAAAATAACAACATCACTATTAGAGGCAGCTGTTTTAATCTCACTTTCAGTTTTTATTTTTCCTCTTTTTATATTGCTGTTTATTCTTTTTTCCATTTCTCGACCAAAATATGGTATTTTTCCCTTTGCTAGCAGTCTTAATAAATTTTGATCTTCATCGGTGCAAATGACTTTAAACCCTGCTTCTGCAAACGCTATAGAAAATTGAATTCCCCTTTGTCCACAACCAATTACACAAATTGTGTATTTTGCTCTTTTTTCAATGGAATTTATATCATCTGGTTTTAAACCAAGAACTGAAGGCATTAATTTTTTTCTCCAACTAATTCTAAGTTTTGTTTATTCTATTCAATATTTGAGATTATTTCTTGAAGTTTTAATCCGAATTTTTGAATCAATTTTATAGCCCTTTTTCTATTTTTTGCTTCCGCATATAATCTAATTGCAGGTTCAGTTCCGCTTGGTCTAATCAAGATTGCACTTTTATCATCAAACCAAATTTTTATTCCATCAATGGTTGATATTTTTTCTTTTTCCACTAATTGGAGCATTTTGTCCATGCACTCTTTTTTCTTTTCATCTACACACCTGACTTTTCCTTTTTCAATATAGTATTGCGGTTGTTCCTCGATTAAAGCAGATATTTTTTTATCTGTTTTAGCCATTATCTCCAAAAGTAATGCTGTTGTCATAGCTCCATCTCGAACAGCTTGATGAGGTCCATAGAAAACTCCTCCATTTTCTTCTCCACCTAATTTGGCGTTTTCTTTTTTCATTGTTTGTGAAACTGTTACGCTTCCAACTTTTGTCCAGATTAATTTACCGTTATAGAATTCAATTGTATCTTTTACTAATGTTGAAGAACTAACAGGAGTTATTATTTTTTCATTCGGATTTTTAATTAGAAAGTGTTTTATTATCAAAGAAAATGTTTTGTCTCCCCAATGAATTTCACCTTTTTCATCAACAAATATTGATCTGTCTGCATCCCCATCAAAAGCTACACCTAGATCTGCATTTATTGCTTTTACTGTTGCTGATAACTCTTTAAGAGTTTCTGGTTTAGGTTCTGGTAATCGACCTGGGAAAGTTCCATCGATATTAGCGTTTATTGTTGTGACTTTGCATCCTAATTGCTGAAGAAGATATGGTGCTGTTATTCCTCCCACGCTATTACCTGCATCCACAACAACATGGAACTTTTTATCGGCAATTTTTAACACATCAACATGTTCTTTTATTCCGTTTATATATTCGGAATTAATTCCAGATAACTCATGTTTTAAACCTAGTTTATTCCATTTAGCAAGTTTTTGAGTATTATTAAAATAAATATCTTCTATTTCGGTTTCTTGTGAGTGAGCGATTTCTATACCATCTTTCCAGATGACCTTGATTCCATTATATTCTGGTGGATTATGTGATGCTGTTATTATAATGCCACCACTCATTTGATGTTTTTTAATAGCATATTGCAATGAAGGGGTTGGTGATAGACCTGCAAAAAAGACATTACATCCTGTAGATGTAAGTCCTGCGATTATTGCGTGAGAGAACATGGGTCCACTTGTTCTCGCATCGTGACCTACAATTAGATTTTCTCCTTTAAAGAATGTCCCGATAGCTGCACCAATATTAATTACCATTTCTGTTGTTAATTCTTTGTTAACCACTCCGCGTATTCCATTAGTTCCAAACAGTTTTTTTAGACCCAATTTGTGTTTTCTCCTACTTAACAGACTATGTTCGATTTTAATATGTTTTCATTGATTTCTTTTCCAGGACACACTTCAGCTCCTTCTGGAAGAGAAACATTATCTCTGATTTTTGCAAAATCTCCAATTATACAACCTCTACCGATTCTAACGTTTTTTCCAATAAAAACTCCTTCACCAATAATAGCTTCACTTATTTTTGTTCCATCTTGAATTTCAGAATCAGATAAAATAACCGATTTGCTAATTTGTACACGTTTTCCAATAGATACTTTTTTTCCTAATACTGTATAAGGACCTATTATTGTGTTTGCTCCAATTTTTACACCTGTATCAATAGCGACATAATTTTTTGTTTTATACTTTTTATTTTTTTTATTTTTATAGTATATTTCAAGCAAAATTTTATTTGCTTCTAGATATTCTGCTGGTTTACCAATATCAATCCATAAACCTTGCATACAATAACCAAACAGTTTTTTTTCTTCAACTAGTTTTGGAAAGATCTCTCGTTCCATTGAAACTGGTCTATTTTTCTCAATATATTGCAGAACTTTGGAATTGAGCACATAAATTCCAGCGTTAATTAGGTTGGTGGGTGCTAATCCTTTTTTTGGTTTTTCAATAAATTGTTTTATTCGATTATCTTTTGTGATTTCCACAGATCCGTATCTTGATGGATCTTTGACTTTTTTTAATACTATTGTTGATAAAGCTTCTTTTTCTTTATGAGTCTCTATAATTTCTTTATATTTTACATCAGCAAAAATATCGCCATTGAGGACTAAGAATGAATCCGTTTTTCCAATTAGCTTTTCAGCTTTTTTTATTGGTCCTGCTGTTCCAAGAGGCCTTTTTGGTGGATCTATTGAATATCTTATTTTTAATCCGTATTTTTTGATTTTTTGTTTTTTAATGTAAAACTCGGTTAAACTGTTAACAGCCATAATGGCTTCTGTAACGTAATTTTCTGATAGTCGTTCAAAAATTCCTTCTAATAATGGTTTATTAATTATTGGAAACAGCGTTTTTGGTCTTGAGCAACTGATTGGTCTTAATCTAGTACCAAAACCGCCTGCTAGAATTACTGCTTTCATTTTTATCTCTACCTTTAAAGGTTAATATTATTCTTATGTTTGGAGGCTCTGTTAATCTTTTTCATTCCCACTCTATAGTTGCAGGAGGTTTGTGGGTAATATCATAGACTACACGTGTAACTTGCGGTATTTCATTTGTTATTCTAGTAGAAATTTTCTCAAGAATTGAATACGATATTTTTGCAAAACTTGCTGTCATAGCTTCACGACTTTCTACCGCTCTTATAGCGACTACATAACCATATGCTCTGGCATCTCCTCTTACTCCAGTGGCTTTTGTATCTGTTAGGACTGCAAAATATTGCCATAATTTATTTTCTAATTTAGCTTTTTCAATTTCAACTCGAACTATTTGGTCTGCTTGTTTTAGTATGTCATTTTTCTCTTTATTCAATTCGCCTATTATTCTTACAGCTAATCCTGGTCCTGGAAAAGGCTGTCTTGCTACAAGCTCTTCAGGTAAACCCAAAATTTTAGCAACTTTTCTAACTTCGTCTTTATACAAATCTCTTAATGGTTCTAAAATCTTTTTAAATTTTATTTTTGAAGGTAAACCTGCAACATTATGATGCGATTTAATCTTTTTTGAATTTTTGCTGAAACCAGATTCAATTCTATCAGGATAGATAGTTCCTTGAATAAGAAAACTCGCATTACTCTTGGTTGCTTTTTCTTCAAAAACTCTAATAAATTCTTCGCCAATTATTTTCCTCTTCTCTTCTGGGTCGACTATTTTTTGCAATCTCTTCATAAACCGATCTTGAGCTTCTGCAACAATAAATTTACTCTTTAATTTTTGAAAAGTTTTTCTTACTTGTTCAGGTTCACCTTTTCGCATAAAACCGTGGTCAACAAAAACTGCTGTGAGTTTATCTTCTATTGCAATAGCAGAAAGAGCTGTTGCAACACTAGAATCTATTCCCCCACTAAGTCCTATTATTGCATTTTCATCACCAACAGCTGCTTTTATTTCTTCAACCATTTTTTCAATTATATCTTCCATTTTCCAATTTGGCTCGGATTTGCAAACTTCAAATATGAAGTTTTTTAACATTTTTGAACCATTTTTAGTGTGAATTACTTCTGGGTGCCATTGTAGTCCATAAATGTGGTTTTTTTTATGTTTAAAAGCGGCTACTGGACAGTTTTTTGTGTGAGCTAAAATTTCGTAATCTGGTGAAGGTTCATACACTGTATCTCCATGACTCATCCAGACTTTCTCTTTTTTACCTAATCCCTTCAAAATTCCTATATTTTTGTCAATTGAAACAAAAGCTGTTCCATATTCTTTACGATTAGCGGCTTTAACTTTTCCTTGTGTAACATGAGCGATAAGCTGTAGGCCGTAACATAAACCCAAAATCGGTAAACCCATTGTTAGGATTCGATTATCCATTTTTGGTGCGTTTCTTTCATAAACACTAGATGGTCCTCCTGAAAGAATTAAACCTTTGATATTTATTTTTTTATTTAGCTTTTTTATTTCTTCTATTTTTATATCATGAGGTACAATTTCTGAGAAAACTCCATTTTCCCTTATTCTTCTTCCTATAAGGTGACAATATTGACCTCCAAAATCCAGAACAAGAATTGTATCATATTTTTTCTCCATTTATTGGCACCTTGGTACTGGTTCTTAATCTAGTAATTTAATATTACTCTTTTTTTTCTATTGAATACCTCTTTTTCTCTTTTAAAAATGGGGCCATTTTTTATTTTTTTTTGAGAATCTAAACTTATATAAATGTAATTCGCTGATAAACAAAAGGATGACTAAAAAAAGTTATTTTGTTTGAAAAAATGTACAATTGGGAATTTTTATGACACTGAATGAAACAGATAAAAAAATATTAAAAAATTTATTGGAAGATGCCAGATTCTCAAGCAGACAAATTGCCAAAAGAATTGGCGTCTCTGTAGGTACTGTGCTTTCTAGAATTAAGAAAATGGAAGATATTGGTCTAATTAAAGGGTATTCTGTAATTTTGGATCAAGAAAAATTAGGTTATCAGCTTACTGTCTTAACAGAAGTGACTGTTTCAAGAGGTAAACTTGTTGAAATGGAAGCTGAGATCGCTAAAGATCCCCATGTGTGTGGTGTTTATGATATAACAGGTTTAACTGACGCGCTAATTATAGCAAAATTCAAAAGTCGAGAAGATCTTGGTCGGTTTACAAAATATTTGCTATCTTTACCCTATCTTGAACGAACAAATACTCATGTTGTATTAACGACAGTTAAAGAAAATTTTAGGCTTCTTTAGTTACATATTTTTCTTTTTTTTTAATTTTCAACTCTGGTCGTGCCATGGCTATTTTCGTACTTGCCGTTACAGGTGTTGTTAGCCAAACATTTCCTCCAATTACTACATTATTCCCAACTTTTGCGTTAGCTCCTAGAAGTGTTGCTCCAGAATAGATTACTACATTATTTCCTATTGTGGGATGTCTTTTTATCCCTCGGATTATTCTTCCTTTCTTGTCTTTTGGAAAACTCAAAGCTCCTAAAGTTACTCCTTGATAAATTTTTACGTTATTTCCAATTTCTGTGGTTTCACCTATAACAACTCCAGTTCCATGATCTATGAAAAAGTTTTCACCTATTTTTGCACCTGGGTGAATATCAATTCCAGTTAATGAATGAACATGTTCACTCATGATCCTGGGAATCAACGGTACTCCTTGTTGGTACAATTCATGTGCTAATCTGTAAGTGGTTATTGCTAATACACAAGGATAACTGAGTATTACTTCTTCAATACTAGCGGCTGCTGGATCTCCTTTAAATGCTGCTTCAATATCTCCACTGAGAAGCAGTCTTATTTCAGGGATCTTTTCTATGAGTTCTTTTGTTACGACTTTAGCTCTTTTTCGGCATATATCTTTTGGGCACTCAACGATTTTCCGACAAATATATTTTAAGCTTTTTTCAATTTCGTTGGTTAATTGATCATGTACTGATAATAAGGTTTCATTAAGTATTTTCTTTATAGTTTTTTTTGTTATTTCTTCTTTACCTAAGTATCCTGGGAACAGAATTTTGAAGAGATCCTCTAGTACATCAATAACTATTTTTTTTGAAGGTAAATCTCTGCCTTCTAGATGTTCCATATTGCCTATTTTTTCGTAATTTTTTAATATTTCTTCAGCAATTATGGGTAACTCTGTTTCACTCCAATTTTCTTCTACCGATTCACTATTATTCAACAGTGTTTCCAACATTTTTTCTCTATTCCAACATTGTATTTTATCACGATTCACTTTGCATTCTTTGCATTCTTTTGGAATATTTTTATTGGAGGTTGAACTCATTTTTTTTCCCTATAACCAAATATTTAGAAAAAGTTGGATATAAGAGAACTGTTTTGTTTGGACGTTTTTGCTTGAATATATTTCAATAATCTTTTCTTTAACTGAAATTGATGAACTACATTCTATTCTTATTAAAAGAATTTAATTTTCTAGGTTTTTTATTTTTTTTCAATTCTAGCTTTGTTAAAATTAATTTCGATTTATTGTAATGAACTAAAGTAAAGACTTTTAATAGGATACTCTTTCTAATAATTGCTGCCAGTCTATATGCGGACTAAATCTGGTGATTTGCGGGGGTTGCCAAGCCAGGTCAAAGGCGTAGGCCTGAGGCGCCTATCCTGTAGGGGTTCGTGGGTTCGAATCCCACCCTCCGCACCAAATGTAATATGGACATTTATAAAATCGATTATTTTGATTAATGAAAATCTTGTTCGCTATTAATATTGACTAAATAATGTGTTTCTTTATTATTGATTGAATATGCTATACATAAAAGTTAACGAAATTTATGAGTGTCTCCATTACTTTTTTTTGAATATCATAGAACATTTTTTTACTAATAAATAATTGTTAAATGCATGTATTGTGTAAAGAATGTTTAGATACTTCAAACAGGACTTGTTAAATGAATGGTGCCATCCAAATTTAAGTCAAGAAAGTTTGTTTCAGTTGATCCCCTTAAATGTACTGGGTGTGGAATCTGTGAATATGCTTGTACCTTAGAAAAAGGTGAAAAAGCTTGGAATCCAATCCGGTCAAGAATACGTGTCGTTCGAATGTCACCCGTATTCAACTTTGCCTTAGCTTGCAGGTTTTGTGAAGATGCAAAATGTGTAGCCGCATGTCCAGAAGATGCCTTAAGTCAAGCTGAGGAAAGTGGTGTTTTACTGGTAAACGATAAAAAATGTATGGGTTGTGATTGGTGTGTTCAAGCATGTCCTCACGGAGGAATTATGCTCCATACTGATACCGGTAAAGCTATTGCTTGTGATCTTTGCGAAGGTGAGCCTAATTGTGTAGAGTTTTGTCCTGAAGAAGCATTAGACTTAGTCTCAACTGATGAGGAAGCTGAAAAAAGATTCGATAAAGCTTTGGAAAAACTACCAGATGCAACTGATCATCTGTCTACTACAGTGAAAACAAAAAACTGGAAACCATTATTGGCTGAAGCTGAAAAGAGATCAATGAGAGTTACTGAAAAACTTGAAGCGTTGAATAAAAAAGCAAGTAGTAAAAAAATAAAACAAACTAAGAAATAGATCCTGTGTTTTTCTGGATTTAAGAACTTACTTATTTTTTCTCTTCGTATCCCTTTAAAAATTGATCAATGTCTCTTCCATTTTTGGTTCCCTGATATCCTCCTTCCAAAACGAAGAACGTAGATTTTTTTAGGCTGGCGATTTTTCTACCTAATAGCCTGTAACTGTTTTCAGTTAAACCTAGAGATGCTAAATCTCCTTTATGAGTATCAAAACCCGCAGAAACAGCTACGATTTCAAACTTATCTACTTCAATCATTTTTAATGCATTATCAAAAGTTTTTAAATATTTTTTTTCCCCACAATCAGCCTCAAGAGGAAAATTCAAACAGTTACCAACCGATTTTTCTCCAGTTCCTGGATAATGTGGAAATCTATGTAATGAAATATACTGAATTTTAGAATCACCTTGGAAAATTTCTTGAGTACCATTTCCATGATGTCCATCAATATCTATTATTAATGCAGATTTGTTAACTGTTTTTACAGCAATTGCTATGTTATTTAGATAACAAAAACCCCTCGAGTTGACATCCAATGCTGATCCATTCAATCCAGCATGGTGCCCTGGTGGTCGCATTAATGAAAATCCTTCTAATTTAGCTGCTAATATTGCTCCACCAGCTGACAAACGCGCATATTCAAAAATATTATCATATGCTGGTGTATCGGAATCATCAACTAGACTTTTTTTCAGATTCCAAATGTACTCAATTTCATGAGCACGAAGTAAATCGTCATCAGAAGCAGGTGATGGTTCTGAAAAAGAATATTTTTTCTTAATTAAAAACTCGTAAGCTTTTTTTACTCTTTGAGGCCCTTCAATGTGCCAGAGGCCATAATTTAAACACTTTTCAGAAAAAACTATTGGTGTTTTCATAGTAGCTTACATCCATAAACACATAAGCGACGGTTTCCAAATTAAAATATACCTCATAAAAAAAACCACTCTGTTTGGATATGATGTTAACTAATGATTTCAGAAAATCCATTTGCAAAATTCCGAGAAGAATCTAAAATTATTCTGCATGAAGCTATGAGCAAAATTTTTCCTCAGATAAAACTCGCCAATTTGCGCCTAAAAAAACCTCCCAATATAGATTTTGGACAACTTGCTTCGTCAATATGTTTTGAACTAGGTAAAACTTTAAAAAAGAAACCTGGAGATATCGCTACTTCTTTAGTTTCTGGAATCGACCCATCAAATTTTGTTTTAATCGAGAAAGTTGTTCCTACAGGAGGTTATATAAATTTTCATTTAAATTTCTCAAATTTTTCAGCTCTAACACTTTTATCAATAAAAAAATTGAATAAAGAATATGGTTTCCCGAAAACTAAAAACCCTACTAAAATAATCATTGAACATACTAGTGTTAATCCGCTGCATCCAATTCATATAGGTCAGGCTAGAAATCCAATATTAGGTGATGCTTTAGCACGAATTTTAGATAAAAGAGGTCACTTTGTTTTTCGGCATTACTATATAGATGATGTTGGTCGTCAATCATCGGTTGTTGCCTACGGGTATGATAAATTGGGAAGACCACAGCCAGATGAAAAATCTGATCATTATGTTGGAAAAATATATACAATTACCTGTTGTTTGGTTGAAATTACTCGTCTGAGAAAAAAAATAAACGAATCAAAGCTTTCCTTATCCTCTGAAGAGTTATCTAAAATAAATTCTTCTCTTGATGAATGGCTATCCATTAGTGAGGAGCTTAAACAAAAATTTCC
The DNA here is from genome assembly GCA_963848105.1 of Candidatus Bathyarchaeota archaeon. Classification (GTDB taxonomy): domain Archaea; phylum Thermoproteota; class Bathyarchaeia; order Bathyarchaeales; family Bathycorpusculaceae; genus AD8-1. The sequence continues at coordinate 208,123 of CAWKCH010000002.1, read as the reverse complement.
AACTCTTTTTTCTGATCTGTCTGAGAAAATTGGAAGTGAAATAAATCCTGAAGGGGATATTAGTAAACTTAACCTTGATTATGAAAATGGTTCTCTAAACGCCAAAAATCTTGTAAGAACTGTTAGTGAACTTTGTTTGAAAGGATTTAGGAAAACTCTGGATAGAATGCAAATTTTTTATGACTCATGGGATTGGGAAAGTGATTTAGTTTGGAGCAATGAAGTTTCTGGTGTTCTTAAAAAACTTCGATCTTCTCCTTTTGTTTCTTCTGAAGGTGATGTTTTAGAATTCAACTCAGAGAAGGTAGCGCTTTCATTATCTCTTAAATCCAAATTAGGTTTGAACGAAGCTTATGAGGTTCCTTCTTTAACTCTTATACGTTCAGATGGTACAACTCTTTACACTACTCGCGATGTTGCATATACTCAATGGAAATTCGCTCGAGCTGAAAAAGTTATTAATGTAATTGGTATGGAACAGTCTTTAGCTCAATTACAATTAAAGTTAGCTCTTTATGCTTTGGGTGATCAAGAATTTGCGGATAATTTTGTTCATTTTGCATATAATCTAGTTTCTTTACCGGGCTATAAAATGTCCAGTCGTAGAGGACATTATATAACTTTTGATGAAGTGTTAGATGAAGCTATTGAAAGAGCTTATAAAGAAGTTTCAAAACGTTCACCTTCTCTTTCAGATAAGGAAAAACAAAAAATAGCAAAATTTGTCGGAATTGGTGCTGTGCGTTATGCCCTTATTGATGTTGATCCTTCAAAACCTGTAGTTTTTACTTGGGATAGAGTATTGAATTTTGAAACTAATAGTGCTCCTTACGCTCAATATACTCATGCAAGAGCTTGCAGTATATTGCGTAAAATAAATACTCAGACAGATGAACCAAATTTTGGGTTGTTAGAAAAAAAACTTGAACATGAATTAATTCTTTTTCTATCGGATTTTCCAGATGTTTTCCTAGAAGCCACAGAATATCTAAAACCAAATAATATCGCAGATTATGTTAATGCTCTAGCAGATAAATTTAATTCTTTCTATAACGCGTTTCCTGTTATTAAAGCAGAGACAACAGAACTTAGAGATGCTAGAGTCCTCTTAACAGAAGCGATAAAAATAGTTATTTCCAATGCTCTAAATTTAATTGGGGTATTTGCACCAGATAGAATGTAAATAATATTCTATTTTATTTGTATTAACTTATTTTCATATTTTTTCCATTAATTTTAATTTTTTTTCTGTTATTATTGGATACTGATTATATCCTTTTTTTGTTATTTTCTTTGGAATAGGGATAATAAATTTCAAATATGTGGTATTCAATCTAAAAGTGGGTGCTAACTTATGAAGAAATCATTTCTTAATAAAAAAGTAAAAGCTATTGAAGTTGAAGAAAAAAAAATATCACAGCTTCTGAATGAGATGGGAAATACTGCATACCAAGGTAGAAAACTAGGGGAGGCTGTTGATGTTTGGGAAAGTATGGTTAGAGACAAAGATTTGACTATTGTTTTAGGTCTTTCTGGTTCAATGAGTACGGCTGGACAATGGAAATTAGTTAACTGGTTGATAAAAAAACGATTTATTGATGTTATAGTATCAACTGGTGCTAACGTTTCAGAGGATATTATTGATGCCATGGGGTTCAGTTATTGGCAAGGCAGTCACATAGTTAATGATCAAGAACTTCTGAAAGAGGACTTAAACAGATACTATGACGTCTATGGCAAAGAAATTGATTATAGAAAAATGGAAGAACTTTTAACAGATTTTATTTTGACCTTGAAAAACGATTTTCCATATTCATCGGTTGAATTTTTCTATCTTTTAGGTAAATTTTTAGCTAGAAAATCCGTTAATAGCATAGTTGCAGTTGCTGCTGAAAATAATGTGCCTATTTTTAGTCCAGCGATGATAGATAGTGCCTATGGAGAGGCTTTTTTGATGGCAAAAAATCAAGGTCACAGCGTGATATTAGATTCTGTAAAAGAGTTTGACCAGTTCGTGAGTATAGGTGAAAAAACTAAAGATGTAGGTGTTATTTATGTTGGTGGGGGGGTACCCAAAGACCTTACTCAACTAATTGCTATTTCAGTTTCACCTAGAACTGAAGATAAAGGTGTGCCAGGAAGGGTTGGGCATTTACGTAAAAGTTTACAAGAGTATTATTACCCTCACAAATATGCTATTCAAATAACTACTGATTCACCTCAATGGGGTGGTTTATCTGGCTGTACTTTGGAAGAAGCTGTAAGTTGGGGTAAAATTGATAATTTAGGGAAAAGAGCCGTTTGTTATTGTGATGCGACTATAGCTTTACCATTAATAACTCATGCACTCAATGAACGTGTTAAATCGAGGAAGCAACCGCCAGATCTATCCTGGTTATTTAACTCTGTTGTTTAGTTTTGATTCTATTTAGAACTGAACTAATCATTAGAGGTAATAATATGGTTGCGTCTCCTTCAACCATTATTTGTTTTGCTTTTTCATTTATTTTACCCCATGATATGGCTTCCCTAGGTCTGGCGCCTGATAGACTTCCATCCCATTCTCCTGCTGTACTTAGATAAACAGCGTAATCTAGACCATCTTTAAATTGATTCCACCATATTGTATGATGTTTCGCAATTCCTCCACCCACAATCAAGGCTCCTGTTTTCTTAGCAGAAAACACAATATCATTTATTTCTCCTGAATCTTTTAACAAATCAATTTTGAAATTATGATCCTGACTGAAAAGCCAGGTTTGATACCCTACGGCTCCATCGGTGATTCCTGGAACGAAAACGGGTATTTTATTTTTTGCTGCCCAATACAAAATTGAGCTTTCATTACAAATACGCGCTCCTATTTCTTTGCAATATTGTTTTGTTGAGAGCTCTCTTACCCCCTCTTTCCATAGAGTTGTAAGTAGATTTTGAATTTTATTCTCTATGATTGCCCCATAACTCTCATTAGGAACTAGAACATTTCCTAATCGATTTATTCCTTTTTTATGAAGAATACTATCATTCATTGCAAATGATCCTTTGTAATAATTTTTCCAGCATCTTGCTATATCATGGTCTAAAGTGCCGCATGTTGTGATTACAAGATCTACCATTTTTCGTTTTACCAGTTCTTTAAAAACTCCACGAGTTCCTGTTGAAACTAAATTTGCTGTGAAAGAAAGGAATTTTGTACAATTTTTGTCTTTTATCATTCTTTCCAAAATATTTATGCTGCTTGAAAGTTTTCCTGCAGTAAACCCCCATGCGTCTTCCATCTGAGTTATTAGAGCTTCCACTGAAAGCCCTTCTTGTAACTTGTAATCTTTAACAATTTCTCTTAACATTTCCTTGGCTCCTTTTAATATTGATACCTTGTTCGTTTTAATTGGCGAATTTATTTAACGTTAATTTGTTTATTAATATATTTTTTAATGATTGGATTATTTAAAAAAGACCTGCATCTTTTAGTCTTAAAGCTTGTGTAATACTTCCCTTTAGTTTCAATTTCCCTGAAAAAAACGCTTTTTCACTGCTTAATTTACCGTTTATTATATCTAAATAATCCTTCTCTTTTATGGTCAAGGAGAGCGTTGGACAATTATGGATTCCATTTTTAATTTCTAATAATTGATTTTTAATTATAACTATCCATTTTCCTCCATTATCTCCAGAGATATTTATGTTAACAATAACATCAACGCCTTCAGCTTTTTCTGGATTAAACTTTTCAGGCAATATTTTTTCAAAAAAATCTTTTGGTGTTTTAACTTCTTCCATTTTTTATTCCTTCAAATATGCTTATTTACCTATTGTGTTATTTTTTCTGCTTAGTTTTTTATTGCCTAAACAAATCTTTTTCTTTTGGTCTGGCTAATTCATTTGCAGAAACTCTTTCTGATGTTTGATAATTGTACCCTCTTATTATAGCGGCTGGTATTCCCTCATTTGTTTGACCTATTACTAACTCCGCGGCAGATGCCAATTCATCTGCGATTGCGGTTCTTTTCATTCTTAAAACATAGCCAAATAAGTCTTTTTCGCCCCTTCTATCCCTAATAGGTTTTATTCCAGCTATACCTATTGCAATATTAATTTCTCCTCTTCTCAAAGGTCGCCCATGCGTATCTGAAATTATTACTGCAACATTACACCCTGTCAGAGCAAATATTTCTTGTTTAATTTTTCTTGCTGAAGCATTAGCGTTTTCAGGAAGTAATACGACGTTTCTTTCTCCACTAACGTTTGATCTGTCCACACCTGCATTTGCACATACCATTCCACAATTATGTTCTGTTATGATACTGTTACGTCGCATTCGAACGATCTCTTTAGATTCTCTGAGAATAACCTCGACTAAAGCTGGATCTTTCTCAGTTTTTATTGCTATCTCTTTTGCTCTTTTTGATGGCAAAATTTCATCGAGATCAACAACGTTTCCCTCAGCTTTTGAGACTGCAACATGAGTAATAATAATTATATCTTTTTCTTGTACGTTCTTTTTTTCTTTCTTTAATGCCTCTACTATTAAATTAGCTATTTTATCTCCCTTTTTTATTAATGGTATTCCTTCAATTGCAATAATTTTGATAGTTTCTACTATTTTATGTACCCTCCATATGCCTACAAAGTGTTTTTTTATTCATAAGATCACTTAAGCTTATCTTGTGAATTAGATCGTTAATTATTATTGCGTAGTTTTTAGAAAACTTAGTATTTTTATTTTAATCCCTTTAGTCATCAAGCAAGATACTTTGCAATTCGGGAAGGTTTTAAAAACCAATAATTGATTATAAAGATATTCAAAAGAATACTTCTTTGTTTGGAGAACGACAGATTTTGGGGATAGATAACCTTAACCATATTTTTAATCCTAAACGAATTGCAGTGATAGGTGCTTCAGAGAGGAAAGGATCGATTGGTGCTAAAATTCTTCGGAATTTAATTGGTGTGGGTTTTAAAGGAGGTGTATATCCTGTAAATACATTTAGGCAAACTATACAGGGCATTCCAGCTTATCCTAGTATTAGCAAAATTCCGAGAAAAATTGATTTAGCTATTATTGCTACTCCTGCACATACTATACCTCAGATAGTTGAAGAATGTGGAGAAGCTGGCGTTTCAGGTTTGATTATTAATTCAGCTGGGTTTAGGGAGGTGGGAGCTGAAGGGATTAAGTATGAACAAAAAATAATTGAATATAAACAAAAATTCAATATGCGTATTATAGGTCCTAATAGTTTTGGCGTTTTGAGACCAGGCATTAATCTGTATGCTACTTTTGCAGGTACTTTGGCACTACCTGGGAATATTGCTTTTTTATCTCAGAGTGCTGCTTTGTGTTCTTCAGCTTTAGATTGGGCTAAAGAATCTGGTGTTGGATTTAGTGCTGTAGTTTCTACAGGTTCGATGCTTGATGTGGATTTTGGTGACTTAATTGATTACTTTGGTGCCGATCCAAAAACTAGGAGCATAGTACTATATGTTGAGTCTATAAAACATGCGAGAAAATTTATGAGTGCTGCAAGGGCTTTTGCTAGAACTAAACCTATTGTAGTGGTTAAGGCTGGGCGTTCCAAAGAAAGTGGGGCTTCAACACTATCACATAGTGGTAGTCTAAGTGGAGAGGACGCTGTTTATGATTCTGCTTTTAGACGTGCGGGAGTTGTTCGAGTTGGAGCTATTATGGATCTTTTTAATTGTGCGGAGGCTTTAGCAATGCAATCTAATCCTTCTGGATCAAATCTTACAATTATCACTAATGCTGGTGGTCCTGCTATAATGGCAACAGATCATTTAGCGGATAGAGGTGGAAAAATCTCTAGTTTGACTGATTCAACGATACAAAATTTGAAAAATGTTCTGCCTCCTTATTGTAATACAACAAATCCTGTTGATATCTTTGAAGAAGCTAGTCCTGAACGGTTTAAAGCTGCTATAGATATATGCTTAAAAGACAAAAACAGTAACGGCTTTTTATTAATTTATGCACCTCAGGCAGCGGCTGATCCAATAGATGTGGCGAATATCATTGTAGACGCGGCAAAACAAACAAATAAGCCCATTCTAGCCTCTTTTATGAGTGAAGATACTCAAAGCCGAAAAGCAAGTAAAATACTTCAACGTAATGGTATTCCTGTTTTTACAACACCAGAACAAGCTGTTTCCACCTTTATGTACATGTATAGTTATACTCAAAATTTGGAACTTTTGTACCAAACCCCTGAAGAATTATCAATAGAAAAAGCTGATTCTAAATCATTAAAAGGAATTCTTAAACACTCAATCTGCACAGGAAAACAAACTCTTAGTTTATTAGATTCCTTACATTTTCTTGAAATGTACAATATCCCAACTGCAAAAACGGAGATTGTTTCATCTCCAGAGGAAGCAAAAATAACATCCTCTAAGCTTGGTTATCCTGTTGTTATGAAACTAATATCTCCACAAATTATTCACAAAACAAGGAATGAAGGTGTTATTCTCAATATCTGCTCACCTTCGGATGTTCAAGCTTCATATGATAAATTATTAATTAATTTTAATAAGCTCAAACTTGGTGCAGAATTTCAAGGAATAGCTATTCAACCAATGGTTCAAAAAAACGGATACGAGTTGATTATAGGGTGCAAAAAAGACTCCCAATTCGGATCAGTTATCCTTTTTGGTACAGGTGGAACAAACACTGAGTTGTTTAAAGATATCTCGATAGGATTTCCCCCTCTAAATCAAGTCCTTGCGAAAAGACTTATGGAGAATACTTTAATTTACAAACATGCCGCTGATAGTGAATTTCCCTTAAATGTTAAACTCATTGAAAAGATTTTGGTAAAGTTTTCACAACTTGTTATCGATTTTCCCGAAATCAAGGAATTTGATATAAATCCTCTTATTGTTGATCAAGAGAACGCTGTAGCAGTTGATGCGCATATAGTTTTAGATCTTGAACATAAAGATAGAGTAACTAGTTTTTGTGATCATCTTGTAATTGCTCCTTATCCACGAAGATTTATTTCTGAATGGAAAACTAAGGATGACCAAAAAGTTTTGCTTAGACCAATTAAGCCTGAAGATGAATCTCTTTTTAATAATCTTTTTTCTTCTCTTTCAGCTGAGACTAAACGTTTTAGATTTTTTGAGATAATTAAAGAGTTATCTCATGAAAATCTGGTGAGGTTCTGCAATTTGGATAATGACCGTGAAATCGCAATAATTGCTGAAATCCAAAAGGACACTAAAAAAATTATTGGTGTTGCACGCTTAATTATTGATGTAGGTGGTACTGATGGCGAATTTGCAGTACTAGTTAATGATTTGTGGCAAGGGAAGGGGTTAGGGTCAGAGCTTGTTGATCGTATTATTGATATTGCTCATGATATGGGTGTGAAATATGTTTACAGTGATGTCCTTTCTAATAATCTTAAGATGCTTGGATTAGCTGAAAAAAAAGGGTTCAAAAAAGAAAAGATAGATTATGATACAACAAAAATTGTGAAAATTCTTGATTGATTATTCTACTAAAATTTTATTTAGTTTAATAATATTAAAGAAAAAAGAATAAGGATAGTAAACTTGACAGTTCTGTCAGGTTCTGAATTTTTGGAGTTTTCCTAATAGCTCTAGATCGCCCTTGGGATCGCCTGCACAAGTTGCAATAATACCGTCAACAAGACCATCTAACTTTGCAGCATATTCTTCTACTTTGTCCATTGTAGTTGTTACTGGCCACCCGATCATTTTTACTATCTCTGCATTTTTTGGTGTTCCTACTAAGAAGTATGAGTAAATTGGTTTGTTTAGTTTTTTGCACTCTTTAGCTACTTTTTCCAATGTGGGAAATGATTTGTCTTCAAGTCTCATAAAGGCAACAAAGTCCCAATCGCCTCTTACTCTTTCAATATTGTCTTCAGCAGATCGTCTTGCCGAAATTAGACAGCCTAACTTTAGATTTTTTAGTTTTACTTTAGTGCTTAGAAATTCTCGTGCTTTTTCTGAAGATGACAGCATTTTTATTGGTTCCCCATATGCAGGTTTGTCACCCATAGTAAGTGCTAGTCCATCCAGACCAATGATGTCTGAGGCTAAAGCCAACCCTCCCACTTCTACTGGACCTTTATAATGGAGGATAAATATGGGGATCACTATTTTTTCTGGATATTTCGATTTTAGTATACAGCTTACAACTGTACCAGCAGGCGCAGGAAAACCAGCAGCACTATCGGTAACGTTCCATCCGTCTACTAAATCTTTGGTTTCTTCAGCCAATTTTAGAAATTTTCGAGTCGGAACAAATTCGTGTAATATTTTCATTGAAAAATCATCTCGGCTAAAAGGGGAAGGGATTGATATTAAAAAATCTTTTGTACTTGTGCTTTTATCTTTTTTTGGTTTTTATATAATTATATTTTATGTTTTTTTAGGAAATGTAAATAAATCATAAATTAACTAAACAACTCAGATGAAAAATGAAGATCGCTATTTCTGGTAAGGGTGGAGTTGGGAAAACGCTGATTTCTGCTGGTCTTGCAAAAGGATTTGCAGAAAGAGGGTTGAAAACAATTGCTATTGATGCTGATTCTTCCCCGAATCTTGGATTGACTTTAGGGCTATCAACAGAAGAAGCACGAAAGATTACTCCTATATCTGAGAATAAAAAACTCGTTGACTCAAAAACAAACACAGGCTATTCAGGAGTTTATAAATTGACTTTTAGTGTGGATGATATTGTACGAGATTATTCAATGCTTACACCTTTTGGAGTAAATATGATGGTCATGGGTACTGTCCAATCGATGGGATCCGGATGTATGTGTGCTCCTAACGCTGTTATTCGTGAGTTATTACGTCACTTAATAGTTGAAAGAGATGAGGCAGTTGTACTTGATATGGAGGCAGGTGTTGAACATATTGGAAGAGGAACAGTGAGCCATGTTGATGTTCTGCTTGTTGTTGCTGATTCAAATCTAAAAGCACTTGAAATTGCTAAAAGAATTAAAGATTTCGCTAAAACTGCAGGAATGAAACAGATCTATCTAGTAGCCAATAGAGTTATGAATGATCTTCAAAAAAGAGCAATTATAGACTTTGCAGAAAAAAATGATTTAGAGATCCTAGATTTTGTTCCTTTTGATCAAGGTGTTATTGAAAAAGACATGGAAGGTGTATCTCCTCTTAGTTTTAAGGAACTTGAGGCTGTAAAGGCTATAGATGCTATTTCAGAAAAATTACTTAATAAAAAAAATGTAAATTGAGATGATAATATTTTGAAAACTCTTGTTACTATTGGAAGAGGTGGAACGGGTAAGTCAAGTTTTGTAGGTCTTATGGCAAAATGTTTTATTGAAAATGGGCAAACTCCTTTGCTTTTGGTAGATGCGGATCCAGATCAGAACCTTTCAGAAATGGTGGGAATTGACCTTAAAGCTGAAGGAAAAAGCACGATTGCTGAATTAATCGTTAAGACCTTTATAACAAAAGGCGGAACTACTGTAGGTGTTCCTCCTACTGAGCGAATAGAAAGTAAAATTTGGGCTGAGGGTCTATATGAAAGTGATAATTTTGATTTTCTCGCTCTTGGAACAAAATGGGTAGAAGGCTGTTATTGTATGCCCAATTCTGCTCTAAAAGGCGCATTAGCATCTTTAATAAAAAATTATAAGTATATTCTTATTGATTCTCCTGCAGGATTAGAACACTTAAACAGAAGAATAGCCTCCAAAGTTGATGATATTTTTGATATTCTTGATCATTCAAAAAAATCTGTAGATCACGTAAAACGAGCTCAACGCATAGCTAAAGAGGTAGAAATCGAATACAATAATTTTTACTTAATTGGCGGTTATCGATTTCCCATTAATCTTGCTAATCAAGTTGAAAATTCTCTAAATTTTAAATATCTGGGAAAAATTGTTAATGACACTCTTTTAGATGATTATGTTCTAAACGGAAAATCCTTGCTAGAATTACCATCAAACAACGCAGCGTACAATTCTGTAAAGAAAATTTTGACTAATGCAAAATTTTTATAATCTATTCTCAATTCATTTTTTTTTATCGTTTTATTGGATTGTTGAATTTTCAAAAATAATCTGGAAAAGTTTAAAAAGACTGTTTTGTTTGGTTTTTTATCTGAACCTATAGAGGTTTCAAATTGACCAGAAAAAATGTTCGAGTTAAAATTGGTGAAATGAAGACCAACGCCGGTCTCATTAAAAATCTTGAATTATCAGTTGGAAAAATTGTTAATGACTCTTGGGATGAACCTATGGGTCCTACTCCTATGCCTAGTATAACAGATCTGAGAGGCTGGGATATGAAACTCCTTAAAAAGTATAAACCATTTTATTTGCCAGTATGTGATCTTTGCTGCAATTGCACTTTTGGCAAATGTGACTTAACAGGAGGAAAACGAGGCGCTTGCGGAATTAAGATAGGTGATCATTCCTCACGTAGAGCACTTTTGGCTTCTAGTATAGGAGCTGCAACTCATACAGCTCACGCTCGTCATATGGTTGATCATCTAATAGAAACATATGGTCGACGCCATGCTCTCGATGTCGGTGGTTTAAATATTAAAGTAGAAGCACCAGTTACACGTCTTATAACCGGAATAAAACCTGAAACCTTAGGCGATTTAGATGAAGTTCTAGAATATTGTGAAACACAAATAACCCACCTTCTTTCAGCTGGACATACTGGTCAAGAGGGTAACAATCTAGATTTTGAATCAAAAGCTCTTCATGCCGGACGAATTGACCAAATAGGAATGGAAGTTGGTGATATTGCTCAAATATCCACATTAGATTTTCCAAAAGCTGATCCTGAAGCCCCTCTTGTTGAAATGGGAATAGGAACCGTCGATACCTCAAAACCTGTTATCATGTGTATTGGACACAATGTGGTACCCTCAATTGGTGTAATCGATTTTATGAGAGATAATTCTCTAGAAAATAATCTTGAAGTAGTAGGCTTATGTTGTACTGCTTTTGATATTACTCGAAATTACAAAAGAGGAAAAATCGTAGGTCCGATTTCTTGGCAACTTAGATTCATAAGAAGCGGATTTGCTGATGTAGTCATTCTAGATGAACAATGTGTTCGAACCGATATCTTCAATGAAGCTGAACGTGTCAAAGCTCCAGTGATTGCGGCTTCAGAGAAGAATTGTATGGGCTTTGAGGATAGAACAAATGATCCGACTGAAGAGATTGTTTCTGATTTAGTAACAGGTAAAGTACCTGGTGTTTTAATTCTTGATCCCGAAAAAGTTGGCGAAGTAGCAGTAAAAGTGGCACAACAGGTAGCTCCAAAACGGAAAAACTTTAATGTTCTTCCTGAAATTGAAGAAATAAAAGAGTTAGCTAAAACCTGTAGACATTGCAATTTATGTCAAAGATCTTGTCCTCAGGACTTGGAAATATCTGAAGCTTTAACAGTTGCAGCTGAGGGTTCTATAGCTAAACTAACTGACTTGTATGAATCTTGCATTGGATGCGGTCGTTGTGAACAAGTCTGTCCAGTCAAACTCTCTATACATAGTTTCATAGTGAAAGCTGGAGAGAAAAAAATGATTGGAGAAACTAACTTTTGTCGTTCCGGCAGGGGCGCAGTTCAAGATATTGAAATTAGAAATGTTGGAAGTCCAATTGTTCTTGGTGAAATACCTGGAATACTAGCAGTGGTAGGTTGTTCAAACTATCCTAAGGGTGGCAAAGACGTTTATGATATATGTAGAGAATTTGCTAAAAGAAGATTCATAGTTGTAACTTCAGGCTGTGCAGCAATGTCTGCTGGTTCTTATAAAAACGAAGAAGGACAAACACTATATGAAGAGTTTACAGGAGATTTTGCTGCTGGTGGAGTGCTTAATGTTGGTTCATGTGTTGCAAATTCGCATATTGCAGGTGCAGCAATTAAGGTAGCTAACATCTTTGCAAAAAGACCATCTAAGAGGCAATTATGAAGAAATAGCCGATTATATACATAATCGAGTAGGAGCAGTTGGTTTAGCTTGGGGTGCATATTCCCAAAAAGCAGCCTCAATCGCTGCAGGAGTCGAAAGTTTAGGTATTCCAGTGCTTGTAGGTCCACATGGAAGCAAATACAATCGTATGCTTTTAGGGCGAGAGGATAAAAAAGAAGACTGGGAAGTTTTCGATGCTCGTTCTGGTGATAAAGTTAATGTTGGTCCAACTCCTGAACATTTGTTCCAAACTGTTGAAACAAAAGAAGAAGCGATGGTTACTATTGCAAAGTTGTGTATTAGGCCTAATGATACTTGGAAGGGAAGATCGATTAAACTTTCACATTATATTGATTTGAGCAAACGATTTTATGGTATTATTCCTCAAGATTTGGATAGGTTTGTGAGGACTCCGGCTGATATTCCTATGACGATGAAGGATGATATATTAAAGATTCTTAAGGAGAAGGGTTGGAAGGAAACTATTATTCCTGATCCGACTCTTCTTTCTAGGATGATAAGGAAAAAAAGGAGTTAATGGAAAATGTCATGTGAACCCTGGCAATGTGCCGAAGGATCTGCTACTAAGAAGGCTATGGCGATAACAAAACCTGAGGTTGCTGTGTCTTTGATTAAGCGGGCGGTTAGGCCTATTTTGGTTGTTGGTAGTGAGGCTGTTACTCGTGATTTGGGTGGGAAGTTGCTTATTGAATATCTTATTGATTTTGCTAAAGCTTCAAAGGTTCCTGTTGTTGCGACTGCTCATATGGTTGGTGAATTTTTGAAGAGAGGTTATACACCGGCTGGTTTTATGTCGGCTATGGATATTGGTAATCGTCTTGTTGATCCTGATTGGCAAGGCCTTGATGGTAGGGGCCCTTATGATTTAGCTTTGTTTGTTGGTCTTCCGTATTATATGGAGGGTTTGATTTTGTCTGGGCTTATGCATTTTGCGCCTGGGTTGCGTACGGTTACTTTGGATAATAAGTTTCATCCGCATGCGTGTTGGTCTTTTCCTAATGCGGGAGTTAAGGTTTGGGCTGAGAATCTTAAAGTCATGATTTCAAAATTTGAAGGAGGACAATAAAAAAATGTCAATGTTTAAAGATATACCCGTAGAAGTAGGCATAATATACGAAGGAGAAAGAATTCGAAGAAAAAATATGCAAGTAGAACTAGGTGGTCCTTCAATGAAGGAAAAGTTCGAACTAGCAAAAGTAAAACCCCTAACTGAAATTGAAGATGGAAAAATAACCATAATCGGTCCAGACATTAAAGATATGGCTGAAGGAAAAGCCTATCCTTTAGGAATACTGGTAGAAGTTGCCGGATCAACTCTTGACCAACAACTCGAAGGTGTTATAGAACGACGCATTCATGGTTATATGAATTATATTGAAGGCTTAATGCACCTAAACCAACGTTATGACATCTGGATACGAATAGGAAAAAAAGCTTTCCAGAAAGGTCTAAACTCATTCCAATACATTGGAAAAGTTCTATATACCTTATTTAAAAGCGAACTAAATATAATTGAAAAAATACAAGTAACTTTCATTACCGATCCAACAAAAGTTCAAGAACTTCATCCACAAGCCTTGCAAGACTATGAGACTAGAGATGCAAGAGCCCGAGGACTAAAAGATGAAGAAGTAGACAAATTTTACGGCTGTATGCTCTGTCAATCATTTGCTCCCTCCCACGTATGTGTCATTTCACCCCAAAGATACTCAAACTGTGGAGCAATATCGTGGTTTGATGGACGTGCATCAGCTAGTATCGATCCAAAAGGCCCCGTTTTCGCTATTGAAAGAGGCGAACTATTAAACGCAGAAAAAGGTGAATATGCAGGAGTAAACGAGGTCGTCAAAAAGAAAACATTAGGAGATGTAGAACAAGTCTGGTTATACACTGCTTTTGACCATCCACACACTTCATGTGGATGTTTTGAAGCTGTAGCATTTTACATACCAGAAGTTGACGGATTTGGGTTAGTTAACAGAAGTTTCAAAGGAAAAACAGTAAATGGGTTACCCTTTTCAACACTTGCCGATTCTACAGCTGGTGGCCGACAAATAGACGGTTTCCACGGTATCTCTATTGAATACATGCGATCTCCAAAATTCTTAGATGCAGATGGTGGATGGAACCGGATAGTTTGGCTACCTAAGGAAATCAAAGAACGAGTAAAGGACTTTATTCCAACAGAAGTTGTTGATAAAATACCAACTGAAGAAAACGCACAAGATATCGATTCTTTGAAAGCTTTTCTGAAAGAGAAAAATCATCCAATAGTAGCAAAGTGGGAAACAGAAACAAACGAAGTTGCCCAAGAAACTAATATCGAATCTTCCGTAGACGATTTATCATTACCCGTTATGTCAGCATCAACCCTGCCAATCACTGCTGGTGGTTTCAAAATAATTCTAAAAGACGCAAAAATATACGCCAATAAAGTTATTATCAAAACCATTAAGAATGAAAAAACTAAAAAGCAGTGAACTTAATGCCTCACCATAACAAGAAAGAAGACAATTCCGGAATATCCCTAAACCCAGATATCTTAGACTTACTCGCCAAATTTCAAGAGATAGAAATAGAAGACTTTGAACTAGAAGTCGGAGAAATGGAACTTAGATTCGAACCTGGTATGGCAAGAAAACTTCTTCCTAAACTATTAGCAAAGAGCTCCCTATCAAAACCTGTTAATATCTTAAAAACAGACTTTTTACCTCCAATACAATCATATTCTGGTAAAATCGCAGAAGTTAAACTAGGAGCTACTAAAAGTGAAGGCGGAAGCCGAGGAAGATCGCTAGTTATAGGTGGTGAAACCTCACCTGCTTTCTACAGTTTTGAAACCAAGACTACCTCATCCACCCGTACTCACACTAGATGTCTTTGATATGAAAGTTCCATTATCTAAAGCAGTAAAAATGCACGTCAGAGAAGTCGTTGATGATCCTGCAGCATGGGCCAAACTTGCAGTTGAAAAATTTGGAGCAGACATGGTAACTGTTCACTTAATTAGTATTGATCCACTTCTAAAAGATGCAACTCCAAAAGATGCTGTCAAAACAGTAGAAGAGATTTTGCAGGCTGTAGATGTGCCACTAGTTATTGGAGGTTGCGGAGATCCAATTAAGGATGCGGATGTTTTTGAAGAGATCGCAGAAACATTTTCCGGAGAACGTTTTCTGATTAGTTCAATAACCCAAGATATGGATGTGGAAAGATGTGCAAAATTTGTGAAGAAAAATGGACATGCCGCTTTATCTTTTACTCCAATGGATTTGAATCTAGCTCGAGAATTGAATCGAAGAATGTATGATTTTCTAGACAAGAAAGATATCGTAATGGATTTGACTACCGCAGCTTTGGGTTACGGATTAGATTATGCTTTTACTAATATGGAACGAGCTAGACTTGCAGGTCTTATGGGTGATACTGAACTCGCACATCCAATGTCCTCAGGAACTACAAATGCGTGGGCAGCTAGAGAAGCATGGTTAAAAATGTCCCAAGAATGGGAACCACGTGAATTAAGAGGTCCATTATGGGAATTAACTACTGCTTTAACACTTTTGTTAGCTGGTGTTGATCTCTTTATGATGATGCATCCCGCCGCTGTAAAAACACTAAAAGATATTGTTAAGAACTTAACCGCTGGTAAAAAAGCTGATCCTGAAAAATATCTTGATTGGCTTTTAATTAAATCTTAAAGGATTGCATATAAATGACTAAAAAAAGCAAATCTGGTAAAAAAGAATTAAGTCCTATTGATATTTACAAATTACTTCCTAAAACTAATTGTAAAGAATGTGGTGAAGAAAACTGTATGGCTTTCGCCACAAAAATTGTTAACCGCGAAGTTCAAATCGATAAATGTTTACCTCTATTAACAGACCAATACTCCAAAGCATATCTCAGCCTAAAAGAAATGCTCAAACCTCCAGTTAAAGAAGTTGTTGTTGGTATAGGCGATAAAGCAGTAAAACTTGGTGGAAAACTCGTTATGTATCGCCATGAATTTACTTATTCTAATCCTACAGCAATTGCTATTGACGTAACTGATGAGATGAGCGAAGAAGAACTTCTGAAAAGACTAAAAAAAACTGAACAATGGAACTACGAATATATTGGCTATACACTAAAACTCGATATGATTGCTGTACGCTCTACTTCAAACGATCCTGAAAAATTCAAAACAGTTATCAAAAAAATAGTTGAAAACACAAAATTACCACTAATATTATGTTCTCTTAACTCTAATGTTATAGCAGCAGGTTTAAAGGCTGCACCAAAGAATAGATCCCTAATATATTCAGCAACTAAAGAAAACTGGAAATCAATGGCTGAATTATCTCTAATGTATAATTGTCCTCTTGTAGTTTCTGCTCCAAACGATTTAAACATGCTAGTTTCTTTGACTAAAACTCTTCTCGCTTATGGTGTTGAAGATTTAGTTCTTGATCCGGGAACATTTGCAAATGAAGGTCTATCAGATACTCTAAACAACTTTACTATGCTCCGCAGATCAGCTACAAAAAACGGTGAAGAACTTGTTGCTTTTCCACTAATGGGAATTCCAATGGTCGCTTGGAACGAAAAAGGCTCAACAGCTGATGAGCTCATAAAATGGCGCGAAGCATATTTAGCTTCCAGTCTAATTGTTCGTTTCGCTGATATAATTGTAATCCATGGTACTGATGGCTGGTCTCTTCTTCCAACAGCGGTATTAAGGCAAAACATATACACTGATCCCCGTAAACCAGTAGCTGTTGACTCAGGTTTGAAGATTTTTGGAACACCAAATGAAAATTCACCCGTGTTCTTTACAACAAATTTCGCTCTAACTTATTATACTGTTGCTTCGGATATAGAAAATTCCAAGCTTAATGCCTATTTGATTGTAGTTGATACTGAAGGTTCAGCTGTAGACAGTGGAGTCGCAGGAAGAAAACTGACTGCTGAAACTGTTGCAGAAGCACTAAAAGAAGCAGATATGGAAACAAAGGTTGCACATAAAATACTCATTATACCTGGCAAAGCATCAAGAATAAGTGGAGAAATCGAAGAACTCAGTGGATGGAAAGTTCAAGTTGGACCGCGTGATTCTTCAGAAATTCCAAAATATCTTCAAGAAAAATGGCAACCTTAACTCTTGCCAATTTCTATAATTTCCACTATTTTGTTTTTTACTCTTTTTTTTTAATTAGAACTAAACTTTTTTGATTAATTAAAAAACCATTTACTTCTATTTTAGTAACTTTATTTTAATTGATTTATTATTTTTTTATTATACAATATATTGATTCTCTCTATGTCGAACCTCAAATGTGATCTGATCTTCAGCTTTCAACAACCATTCTGAAAGTAATTTACAAGTATTTGGCTTACAAATAAATTCCTTTATTTGTTTCTTCCACAAACTACAATTAGTACATGGAATTTCTTTATCGTTAACCATTAATCATCATTGGTACTTCTGATTAAATTTGATTTATTCTTTATGAAATACAACTAATATCTTCTAATAATAACTACAGATCATCTCTCTTCGATAGAAAAACGGGATTATTTTTTATACTGACACAAATAATACTTAATGTATACGAGTGAAATAGTTGACTAAATGGAAATGGTATACTTGTCATCTAGAATAGATTGGTTAGAACTTTTGAATATCTGCAAAGAAACAATTAAACGCAATGTATCTTCATGTCTCGAAACTTTATCTGAACCTCAACCTGATTTAGGTAAAGGTGCCGGAGGTGATTCCATAAAACTAGTGGATTTGGCTGCAGAGAAAGCCATTGTTAAAACATTTCAAAAGCATAAGGTATCTTTTACTTTGATTAGTGAAGAATCGGGTATAAAAAATTTTTACAATAATTCTCAACACTTCTATGTAACTATTGATCCTATAGATGGAACCACTAATTGGGTGCATGGAATCCCTTTTTTCTGTTCATCTATTGCAATTTCAAAAAAACCCTTATTATCAAATGTTAGTGTTGGCATGGTTATTGATCTTTTTCATGATTCTACTTATTTTGCCCAAAAAAATAATGGTGCTATATTGCAATGGAAAAAAAATAACTTCTTCAGATTGCGGATCTTTAACGGATACAATTGTGGGTCTAGACATCAATACTTCTGAAATCGAAACCTTCATTCCAAAAATTAGAAATTTGATCAGAAAAGTCCATCATATCCGTCATTTTGGTGCAAATGCTCTAGAACTCTGTTATGTAGCTGATGGCAAGATAGGGGCTTTTGTAGATATTCGCGGAAAACTCCGAACAACTGATATGGCTGCTGGCTACCTAATACTTAAAGAGTCAGGTGGAATTCTAACCGATATTGAAAATTATCCATTGGAGGCGAAATTAGATCCAAAAACCAGAGTTAACTTTATTGCCTCTGGAAATATTGAAATTCATAAGAAAATTCTCAACTTAGTGAAAAAACTTTGATAATATCTTTTTACAAACAAATTTTTTTTGTTGGATACCTTATGTTTTCAAATCTAAACCTTAATCCTGATTGAACAAAAAATTTATAGAAAGCTCTACTCCTTTTTTCTATAGAGGAAGATTATGTCATCAGACGATAAAGATTATCCAGATTGGTTTACAAAACGACGCAAACGTGTTTCTCGTGATCCTTTTTTTGGCGATATTGATCGTATGCTTCATGAAATGGAAAAAATTATGGAAGAAAAATTCAAAAGTTTTACCCAAAAAATTCCTAAGGATTACATAAAAGAACGTAAACTTAAAGATGGTAGTACTGTTAAAGAATGGGGCCCTTTTGTATATGGTTATAGCATGAAAATAGGACCCGATGGTAAACCGGAAGTTCGTCAGTTTGGAAATGTCAAAAAAAGTCTAGAAGGTCCTCAAATAAAAAAAGAACGAGAACCACTTGTAGATGTTGTGGAAACTAATGGCGAGGTCCATGTTGTTGTTGAATTACCAGGAGTGGAAAAGAGTGATATTAAACTCTTCGGAAACGAAGATAGTATTACAATATCCGTTAACACAACTAAATCAAAATATTATAAAGAAGTCCAACTACAAACCAAAGTAAAAGTAAAAGAAGCAAAATCATCGTATAAAAATGGTGTATTAGAAGTTGTCTTGCCAAAAATTGCACCCTCAAAAACTCCTGAGGGCGAACCAATAGACATAAACTAATGCCTTTTTTGCTTTTTTTTCTCTTTGATTGTTATTACAATATTGGTGTTTAGATGAGTGATAACTCGGAAATCAAAAAATTAAAATCGATATGTAGCGAAGCGAAAAAAGAAGGTAAACTTTCTGGAACAAATCTTAGTAACTTATACAATCTTTTTGGACAAAGATTCACAAAAGCTCTTGATACACTCAAAAGCAATCGAGTAAAAAAATATCTTTTCAAACCTGGATGTAAAGTTGTATGGGTAGTTATTGGGCGTGAAAGAGAATATTTAGTGATTCCTGAAGCTGATTTTTGTACTTGTGATGATTTTTATTATCGTGTCTTGGATAAGAAAATACACTTTTGTTATCATCTAATTGCACAAAAAATCGCGACAAAATCTTGGTTGGTATGAAACGATAGAAGAAAGCACTGATTTATATGCATCTTTAATGAATGAATGGAAAAAAGCTACTACTTAAATATCAATATGCTAATGAGTATTCAGAAAAGGCTGATCTTAATGGATTTAAGTGCGTATTTCCTAACATTCGAATATATTATCATGGCTTCAACATTTATTGCTCTAGCATTAATTTTCTTATACTCTTATTATGCGACAGATGAAGAGCAAAAAAATAAGAAATAGCTAATCAATTATTTTCTTTTTAAATGTATGAATCCATATTTAGTTTTTTTTTATCTTTAGGCCCTTTTCATTTTAAAATCTATTTGCTTTTGATTTTTTTACAATCTAGTACTATTTTATAAAAACAAGAAATTTATAGTGCCTACAACATCTAACCATTTGAAATGTAACTATGACTGACGAAAAAATTATTGACATGATTCTATCAAAACATTCTGAATTAAATCGTAAAAAAATATGTGAAGAATTGGCAATCGAAAAACAAAAAACTAGTAATCTAATTAACGATGAAACTCTTCTACGATTGATTGGGGCTAGATATGGAGTTGAGAGTGAGTTTAAGACACCTTTTGATGGAAAACTTTCAATTTCTGATTTAATTCCGGGTTTATATAATGTCTCACTGATAGGACGGATAGTTGCAATCTTTCCCATAAAATTCTTTCAAGGTAAACATCCTGGAAAATTAGTAAGTTTAATTATTTCTGATAAGAATAATTTGCTTCGCGTTGTTATGTGGAATGAGAAAACTGAATTCATAGAATCTAATAACTTAAAACCTGGTCAAATAATTCTTTTCTCCCAAGGTTATACACGTGAAGATCCAAAAGGTAATGTTGAGTTACACATTAGCCAAAAAAGTAAAATAACTATTTTGGAAAATAATGTTAATCTGGACGATTATCCTTCTATCAGAAAATTTTCCACAAAAATTGGAGAGATTACTCCCAAACTAGAAACAGTTCACCTTATAGGCACTGTTAAAAAAGTTTTTCCAGTTTCTAGATTTTCTAGGAGTGACTCAAGTGAAGGTATAGTTCTGCGTTTTATAGTATTTGATAAAACAGGAGAATTACCTGTTATTGTTTGGAATGAAAAAGCTGAGAGCTTAAAACCCATTATCAAGAATAACGCAGTTTTAATGTTGGTAAACATAAAAGTAAAATTAACTTCCAATAACTCGATAGAGTTACATGCAAATTTTAATACTTACATTGATCTGTTCTATGGAAAAAAGAATGATGATAGTTTATCTGGCTAAAGAGTTCTAATTTTTTCAGCTATTTCATCACTCATTTCACTGGTAGTTGAGGTGCCCCCCAGGTCTTTAGTTCGAATTTTTCCATCTTTTAATACTTCGATAACTGCTCTTTTTATTTTAGTCGCCGCCTGTTTTTCACCTAAATATTCAATCATCATGGCTCCTGCCATTATTGTTGCTGTTGGATTTACCACGTTTTGCCCAGTGTATTTTGGAGCTGACCCATGCACAGGCTCAAACATACCATACTTATAACCAATATTAGCACCTGCTGCTAACCCTAAACTGCCAGTAACTTGAGCTGCTTCATCAGATAATACATCACCAAACAAGTTTGTTGTAACTATCACATCATAAAATTCTGGTTTTTTAATCAGATGCATAGTCATAGCATCAATATGTGCCTCATCAACTTTAACTTCAGGATACTTTGGAGCTAGTGACTTCACTGCATCCTTGAAAATTTTTCCAGTTAACCTCAAAATATTGCCTTTATGAACATATGTTAAATGCTTTTTTCTTTTGGATGCCAATTTAAAAGCATGCTCTGCAACTTTTAAGGAAGCTTCTCTTGTAATTATTCTGAGTGCTACACCCACTCCTGGGGATAACTCGTATTCAACACCTGAATACATCCCTTCTGTGTTTTCCCTAACAACTATTAAATCAATATTAGGTTTTAATGCCTCTACATTTGGAAAAGAACGACAAGGTCTAACATTCGCAAATAAATCAAACATTTTTCTTATTTGAACTGCTGCGCTAACTGGAGCTCCTGGTGTTTGAGGTGTTGTCATTGGACCCTTAAGGCAGGCATCAGTCTTTTTGAGGAGGGCTATGGTTTCTTCAGGCAAATTTGTTCCATACTTTTCTATACAATAAAACCCTGCGTCTCCGTACTCAAAGTTGATTTTAAAATCAGTAGTTTCTAATAAAGCATCAATTACCTTTGTTGTCGAATTGGTTACTTCTGGGCCTATCCCATCCCCTTTAAGGGTGGCGATATTGTAAATTTTAGACATAATAATAAATCCCCATATTGTTTTCGTCTGTACATAGGTCTATTCCCTTATCAGGATTACTGTCATTATTGGTATTTTTAAAATCTAATATTTTCATTCCTTTTTTTCTTAATCATTTCCAAAATATCAGAATTACCTTGAAAAATATTGACTTTTTATTATGACCTTTGATCAACAGATATTTTATTCAAAAAATTTAGAATAATTGAATCCAATTAATTTAAATCATTTTACACAACTTGATTTTATTGTTAATTCTGCTCCTGGTACAACGTATATCCACCAGTTGAGTGGTTTAAAAGAATCTTCAAAATAAACTACAAGTCTTGCTACTCGAATCAAGTGGAGCATCGGTTGGAACAATCCCTGTCCAACTCACTATTTTCTCTTCACTAGGATCAAGTTCTAAATATTGTGAATTTCCTATCTGAGACCAATGCTCTCCCTCAAAAACAATACTTATATTCCATCTGCCTTCATTTTTTCCAGTATTTTTAAATCCAATTTCAACCGTGAAACTCTCTCCCTGAACCTTTTCCACAATTTCAGATCTTTTTTCAGAAAATTCTAAGGGATCGGTTGCATTAGTGAACGAAAAATTGAACATTATTACTAAAAGCACAGCTGAAAAAACTATCAAACTAAGCTTTCTTTTCAATATTTTCTCTTCCTAGGTTATTTCTAGTTCTTCCTTGTTATATCTCTTCTGAAAACTTCTTCTATAAAAAAGATAGAGAACAATTATCAATTTATTTTATTATTTTAAGTTATGGGGTTAGTCTCATCCTATCTCTAGGATAGAGTGACACTTCCCGAATATTCTTTTTTCCAGTAAGTAACATGGTGAGTCTTTCCAATCCAATAGCCCATCCTGCGTGCGGTGGCATTCCATAATCAAAAGCTTTAAGGTGATGCTTAAAACTTTCAGGATCTAAGCCTTTTTGAGTTAATCGTTCAATTAGTAGCCCTTTTTTAGCAATCCTTGATCCTCCAGAAACGAGTTCAATCCATTTCCACATTAGGTCAAATCCTTCGCATTTTTCTGGAGCAGTAGAACAAGGTTTTATGTAAAAAGCTTTTGAATTTGTAGGCCATTCAGTAATAAAATAGAACTGTGGATATATTTTCCCTAAAATTCTAAGAGCTTCAGTGGGTATATCTTCGCCCCATTCAATTTTAATTCCTTCTTCTTTTAAATCGATTAACACTTGATTGTAAGTAATCCTTTTGAAAGGTATTGATGGTATTTCTAAAGTGTTATTTAGTAATTCCAATTCTCGTTTACAATTATTATTTACATTTCGACAAACTTGTTCAATTACGTTTTCAAGAAGTTTCATTACTCCTTTAGAATCAGAAAAAGCTTGTTCAATATCAACAGAAATGAATTCACTTAAGTGTCTTCTAGTATGCGAATCTTCTGCTCTGAAAAAAGGACCGACTTCAAAAACCTTCTCAAGACTCATAACTAATTGTTCTTTATACAATTGTGGGCTCTGTGCCAGAAAAGCTTCTTCACCGAAATAATCAACAGCAAACAATTCAGCGCCACCCTCAGTTGCTGAAGCAATAATTCTTGGAGTATGGACTTCCAAAAAACCTTCTTTGAAGAGATAATTTCTTATTGCTTCGACTGCATGGTGTTGAATTGTAAATATCGCAACATTTTGTTCTAAACAAAGATCTAATGATCTTGCATCCAATCGAGCTTCTATATTAGCCGGAGTTTTTCCTGTAATATCTAACGGTAATTGGGGTTCAGCTGTTCCTAGAATTTTTATTTCGGTTGGAATAACTTCAAAACCTCTAGGCGACATTTTTGTTTCTTTTACAGTTCCTATAACGCTAATACTATACCTTTTTTGAACAACATCAGATTTAGATAAAACATTATCGCTTACTCTTTTTTTTGGTATCGTAATTTGAATTGTTCCGGTTCTATCCTGTAATATTATGAAACGAATTCCACCTAAATCTCGTATCTCTTGAACCCATCCGAGGAGAGATACTTGTTTTCCATTTAATTTTGGAGTTACATCACTAGAAAAATGACTTCTGGTTACATCGCTAATCGCATCTATTTTCACGAATTATTTGCTCCTCTAATAGGCAAATTCGATACGCAAAGCGATTTTTCTTACTTTTTCAGCTATTTCCTTAATTGCTTTAAGATCAAAAGGAAGTTGCATCCCACGTTTACGTTTTAAAATTACTCTTGTTTCAGTTGTTCCATCAGGTAACCAAATTGTATTTATAGTTAGAATATTAAGTGGCATGAATAAATCTTCGAGGAACTTACGATCATCGACTCCTTGCTCTAAAATTCTAATAGATTTGCCACTTTTTTCGCTAATTGTCTTAACAATTTTGCCTCCATAACCAAGTAATCTGGGTACATCGCCATGTCCAACAACAATTGCTAGTGTTCTTCCAACATCAACTGCTTTAAAAAAACTAATATTTTGTAGAGATGGATATTTCTCTTCCAAAGATAATAGTAATCGTGCTATTTTTAAATCTAATTCGCTGATTTCTCCATCCTTAACTTTAGTTGAACATTTTTGGCATAGCATACCACTCTTTAAACAGAAACTGCATAGTTCAGTTTTCATATATGTCCTCTCCCAATTTATGGAGGTCCAATGGTGTGAATAATGTCTACTTTGAATCAATGATGTTATCTTTTTAAGGTTATCTCAATTGTGCTTATGTTTCCCGCTTTGTATCCTTCTCGAGGTGGAAGTTGATCTGTTCCAATACCGATCCATGTAACTTTTACGTCTGGTAGAAATCGGTGTCTCACCACTTCTACCACATCAATTGCTCGACTTATAGCTTTTCCACGGGCTTTAACACTAACTTCTTTTGCTCCGCCATGAAATGAAGTTATACAAGCTAATACATAGTTCATCAATGGTTTTCTTCCGATTAGCACTGAATCGGATTCAGACATCGGCTTCACTCCTAGTTTCCACATTAATTTGGCTCGTTAAGCTTTTTTGTCCGTAAATAAATACATTTTGGTGTTACTTCAGACTTATATTTTCATACCCAAAATTTTAAGAAAATATTTTTTTTCTGTATTTTTCATCAGTTTACCTGTTAATCTGTTCATAAAGGAGTCAGATCATTTTTTACTGCAACTATTTTTTTAAAAAAAATATTTATCTTTGATTATACTATCTTATGTTTACAATTTTTAACTATTAAATACTTTTTCTCTAATGTTTTATAGTTATCTTTTTAGTAACAATCATCATGAACGTCCTTTTTTATTTAAGAAAATTTCTTTACCTTTAACATATGGTATAAAAACTTCAGCCATAATTAAATTCTTGTTAATAGGTGAAAGTTTTGAAGTTATTTGAATATGAGGCAAAAAATATTTTGTCAAAATATGGTATTTTAATTCCAAAAGGAGTTCTTTTTACCAATCATATTTTTCAAAATGAATCGTTTAATGACCTTGTTTTACCTTATGCAATTAAATCTCAAATTTTAGTGTCTGGAAGACAAAAAGCTGGAGGTATTTTATTCAGTTCCTCTATTAAACAGACAAAGAAATGCTTGAAAACACTAATGGGATCAAAAATAAAAAATGAAATTGTTAGCAGGGTTTTAATTGAGGAAAAAATTGTTTTTATTAAAGAACTTTACCTTGGCATTACCATAGATAGAAACCAAAGAAGTTACGTTGTTATTGCTTCTGAAATGGGAGGAATAAACATTGAACAAACATCAATAGATTTTCCTCAAAAGATTGTTAAATTAATTATTAATTCCGAAAAAGGTTTAAGTTTTTCTGACGCCAAGAAAATTGGTATAACCTTAGGTTATGTTGGGATAAACCTTTGTTCACTAGCAAATATCTTCGTGAAATTATTTCAAATCGTTGAAGATTATGACATAGAACTTATTGAATTAAATCCTTTGGTGGAAACCAATAATGGCGACTTTGTAGCACTTGATTCTCGAATAATAATTGATGATAACGCGCTTTTTAGACAACCTGAATATATAAAAAAATCTTTTGAACGGGGAAGAGAATTTAAATCTATAGAACTGGAAGCAAAAAAAGGAGGTTTAGTATACGTTAAACTTGATGGTGAAATAGGAGTTATTGGAAATGGTGCAGGATTAGTGTTAGCAACTCTAGATATGCTAACATATTTTGGTGGAAAACCCGCTAACTTCTTAGATCTAGGTGGAGGCGCTTCTGTAGAGCAAATAATTTTAGCGATCAAAATTGTGTTGAATGATAATCAAGTAAAAGTTTTATTTGTAAATATACTGGGAGGTTTAACTCACTGTGATGAAGTTGCGAACGCTATTATTTCTGCAAATGGTGGAGACAACCATACAAAACCCATAATTGTTAGACTCCTTGGTACAAATGAAGAGAAAGGAAAAAAACTTCTTATAGAAAACGCAATTGAGGTGTTTGATAATATGGAAGATGCTGCTATTCGAGCGATTGAAATTTCCAGGAAAGGCCGTTAGTATGGGAATCCTAATTGATTATAATTCACGAGTTTTGGTTCAAGGAATCACAGGGTTCCAGGGTTCTATTCATACAAATTTAATGCTATCCTATGGGACAAAAATTGTAGCAGGAGTAAGTCCGGGAAAAGGAGGCCAACATGTGTATAATATTCCTGTTTTTAATACGGTTAAAGAAGCGCAAAAAAAATTCTCGCCAAACGCTTCAATATTGTTTGTTCCTGCTAAATTTGCGTTAAACGCTGCATGTGAAGCTATAGACAGCGGTATCAAGATTATTGCTATTATAACTGAACATATTCCTATTAGAGATACAATAAAGATCATCGAACACGCCTCACAAAATGATTGTATCATAATTGGCCCTAATTGTCCAGGAATAATTACTCCAAAAAGCTGTAAACTTGGAATAATGCCTGACCATATTTTTAAAACTGGAAGTGTGGGTATAATTTCTAGAAGTGGAACATTAACTTACGAAATAGCATCTGGTTTGAGCCGAAAAAATCTGGGTCAATCAACTTGTATTGGTATTGGAGGTGACCCGATAACTGGTATCTCGTATATAGACTGTTTAAAACTTTTCAGAGCTGATTCTCAAACCAAGGCTATAGTGTTAATCGGAGAAATTGGTGGAAATTTAGAAGAAATAACTGCTGAATTTATAAAAGCTACTAATTATCCTAAACCAATTGTGGCATATATTGCTGGTCGTTCAGCACCTGCCGAAAAACGAATGGGTCATGCTGGGGCAATAATAATGGGACAAACAGGTTCCGTAGAACACAAAATAACAGCTTTTAATAATGCTGGAGTACAAACAGTTGAAAAACCCAATGATGTAGCCAATTTGCTTCGTCAAATAATCGATATATAACTCAATTTTTAGAACTTATTTTTGCAGAATTTATAACCAAAGAAATTATACAAAAAGTATATTTGAAAGATCACTATCTGACTCATAGTTAACTTTGAGGTTCAACAAATGCCAGTACTAGATCCAATTAAGAAGGCAATAGCACAAAAAGCAAGACTCCATATGAAAATCTGTAGATATTGTGGTGTCAGAAATGCTGCAACTGCTACAAAATGTAGAAAATGCAAACGAAAGAATCTCAGATGGAAGAAACGAGAACTCGTCAAATAATCCTTTTTTATTTTACTTTTTAAAGAGTTTTTCGCAAAGTCTCTAAACTAAAAGCTGTATTTGCACACCCATTTTTGATTAAAGGAATAGCTTGTCCAGCTACTTCCATGCTTCCTAGAACATCTCCAGACATTTTCATCTCTTCACCACATGCAATTCCAATTGCTCCTTCATACCTTGAATTTTTTACAATTTTTGGTACACATGAACCGCCTGGAACCACATATACATCATAACCTTTGTTCTCTGCTAATCGATTTGCTTTGCTAACTAAACAATCCTCTGAGCAATGTTGACAATTATATGTGGGAATATCTGAATCAAAAGTTGCTTGACATCTATTATCCATGAATTTTCTAGTACAATGTGGAAGAAAAAGTGCTCGCTTTTTTGTTTTTAAGAATTTTTTTCTTTGCATTAGATTAATACCTTGTAAGTCAATAAGGTCTTGAATTAGAATAATGGCATCTGAAAAATTTAATCCGGTTGCTTCCTGTATTTTAAATTTTGTTATCACTTCTTTTAAGGTATTAAGAAATGTTTTATGCATACCTTTTTGATATGAAATTATTGCTATTTCATGAAAGAAAAACCTTGGCAGCTTAGAAAGATCAAAGGTGAACTTATAAGGCATAGCCTAAGATACCCAAATACATCCTTAAAAAGTTTGATTCTCTCAAATACTAATTTCAAAGGTTAGCCGTTCTACAAGTTCTTTATATCGATTCCTTATCGTGACCTCGGTTACCTGTGCAATTTCCGCTATTTCTCTTTGGGTTTTTCTTTCTCCTGTTAAAACGGATGCAACATAACTTGCAGCTGCTGCAATTCCAGTTGGTCCTCGACCTGAAGTAAGTTTAAGTTGTTTGGCTGATGCTAGAATTTTATGGGCAATTTCTTCAACTTTACCTTGCATTGTCAGTTGATTGGAAAACTTTGTTATGTATTGACTCGCTCTTAATGGAGGAATCTTGTAGTTGAGTTCTCTGATTAAAAATCGATAACTACGACCAACCTCTTTCTTGTTTACAGTAGAGGCATTAGCTATCTCATCTAAAGTGCGCGGTAATCCACATTGTCTGCAGGCTAAATAAATAGCTGCTGATGTAACACCTTGAATTGATCTCCCACGAATTAGACGTTCTTTTACTGCTTTTCGATAAATAACTGAAGCAGTCTCAAGAATACTTTTAGGCAGACTCAAATTATTTGATATCTTTGTGATTTCAGATAATGCAAAAGCCAAATTTCGTTCTGTAGCATCTGAAACCCGTATTCGTCTCTGCCATTTTCTGAGTCGATATACCTGCGCTTTTTGTCCAGGTGAAAGACTTTTTCCATATACATCACGATCATGCCAATCAATAGTTGTTGATAACCCTTTATCGTGAATTGTGTATGTTAATGGTGCTCCAACTCTAGTTCTTTTTGATCTTTGTTCATCATCAAAAGCACGCCATTCTGGTCCTCTATCAGCTATTTTAGCTGCTACTACTATTCCACAATCCATGCATACAACTTCTGCACATTCATAGTCTCGCATTAATCTAGCACTTCCACATTCAGGACATGCCTGAACCTTTGATGATTCTTGACTACGCGCTTCGGGTGTATCTTTTATTTTTCCTTGCAGGTTACTATCTCCACTCAATATCTCCTTCTCCTTTTATTTCTTGAGAAATGTAAGTATACTTTTTCGCCCACTATTTTTTTTGGTTCTTTAATTACCGGTTTAACAACAATATACGGTGAAGATATTGATCCAATAATGTCAAAAGTTCTTCCTACAACTTTTAATCTTTCATCAACTACATCTACACCAATTTTCGGGATCTTATTTGATTTAATGATAATATTCTTGGAAGGAGTCACATTAAGTACTCTGCCCAATTTTTCCAAATACATTCTCCCTCAAAAACAACAACGTCATCGTGAGATTTTATTTAAACATTTCTGCCATTAGCGATACATGAAGCTAAGACTGTTCAGTTCTTAGTCGAAAC
Source organism: Candidatus Bathyarchaeota archaeon (assembly GCA_963848105.1). Classification (GTDB taxonomy): domain Archaea; phylum Thermoproteota; class Bathyarchaeia; order Bathyarchaeales; family Bathycorpusculaceae; genus AD8-1. The sequence continues at coordinate 178,613 of CAWKCH010000002.1, read as the reverse complement.
CTTCATAAATGAGAAGTGGCGATAAGACTGTGCCTTTAAAGGGTGAGGCTTATGTCAAAACCATTCTATGTAAAATATGAAGTACCTACAGAAATCGTAGATGCAGCCTATGAAGCCCTACAGATAGCTTCAAAGACTGGACTCGTTAGAAAAGGAACAAATGAAGCAACGAAAGTTGTTGAACGTGCTCAAGCAAAACTTGTAGTTATAGCTGAAGACGTTGATCCACCAGAAGTCATTGCGCATTTACCATTATTATGTGAGGAAAGAAAAATTCCTTATATGTTTGTACCTAACAAAATTAAACTAGGCAATGCAGTTGGTATTGATGTTCCTACAGCTTCAGTTGTAATCGTAAAAGAAGGAGATGCAACTGGATTAATCAAAGAGATCATAACAAGGATTGAGCAAGTTAAAAGAGGAGCTCAGTGATGAGCCGCGACGCTGGAAAAGCAAGAGACGAACTTATTCCTGCCGAAGTAATCCAAATAATTGGTCGCACAGGCACTACTGGTGAAATAACTCAAGTGAGAGTTAGAGTATTAGACGGAAAAGACAAAGGACGTATCATCTCTAGAAATGTTAAAGGACCAGTGCGTGTTCAAGACATTTTATTGCTTAGAGAAACTGAAAGAGAAGCAAAGAAACTTAATAGACGATAAATAAAAAACTAATCTTTGAGGAAAAATCAATGCCAAAACCTAAAAAATGTTCATTTTGCGGTCATGATTTTCCTGCAGGCACAGGAATGATATACGTTAAGAACGATGGAACACTTTTGTCACTATGTTCAAGCAAATGTCGAAAAAGTTCTTTGAACTTTAAGCGAGACTCTAGAAAATTCAAGTGGACCAAATATTTTGGTAAAGAAGAGAAAGGAAAAGGTTAAAAAATTAACAAACAGCTGCAATAACGATTTTCAACCTACTTTTTTTTGTAATCAATTAATAGTTTCAAGGTTTTTGGAAGAATAAACTAGACAGATATTGAATATTTTTTTTTAAAACTATTTAGTCTGAATTTTCTAATCAATAAAATTATAGTAGCGGGGAGTAGATTTGAACTACTGATCTCTGGGTTTCTCAGAGCTTAAAAGCTCATATGAGCCCAGCGGGTTAATCCTGGCTGCCCCACCCCGCTTTATTTATTATATTCCTCTTTTTGGAATCCTTTTAGTACTACTAATTGCTGCATATTAATAGTTTCTTTTTTATTTTTGTAAAAACATTTTAATCTATATTGCTTGTTTGTAAGCAATGGTGCAAAAGTTATTGGAGAAGCCTTTTTTCCGAGAAATTATTAATCCAAATCTTGAAAATCCATTATTTGTTCAGGGACTTCCAGGGTTTGGAAATGTTGGACGAATAGCTGCACATCTTCTAGTTAATTTTTCTGATGCAAAACTGTTTGCAGAATTTTATTCACCATCTTTTCCAGATTATGTGACTGTAAACCCAGAAGGAATTTGTAGTCTACCCAAATATGAATTCTATTCTGCAAAAATGGAAAATAACAATATCATTATTATGACCGGAGAAACTCAGCCTTCCTTTGATGATGTTTTGGCACATTATCAAGTTTGTTCTGAAATAATTGATTTTACAAAAAAATTGGGCAGTAATTTTATAGTTACTATGGGTGGTGTGCCTATTGCTGATAATAGAGACACTGTATATGTTGCAGCAACCTCTTCAAGGTTAGCTAGTGAATTTAAAGAGCAAGGAGCAACCATATACGAAAAAGGTAAAATAGTAGGTGGAACTGGCCTTACATTGGCACTTGCAAAAGAACTTGATGTTGAAGGTGTTTGTTTGTTGGGTAGTACTACCGGTTATAAAGCGGATCGTGGTGCTGGTTATCAAGTTTTTAAATTACTAATGAAATTTTTAGGAAAAGAAATAAAAGAAGGATTATAGAGAAAAAGGATACTAAGTATATAAACGGGATTTGTGTTTAATGAATATCAATGGTGAAGATGGTTCAATGGCGCTGTTCAATATGGATTCAAAATTTATGAAAATTTTGTTAGTTTTAACTACTGTTTTTCTTTTATTTGTTGGTCCTACATATGTTTCTTATGTTTTAGCTAAAGTCCTTAACCTGAATTATTTCATCGTTGTTATTACCGGTTCAGCTCTCTTCTTATCAGGATTATTTCTAATGTATTTCCTTATTAAAAACAAGATTATCAGCTAATCAAAAATTTGCCTCAGATACCCTAGGGTGCATCATAATTTCAGCTTTTTAGATTCTTCATCGGCTTTTGTAGAAACTTTTTGGGCTGTAATAAATCTTTTTTGTTTTTTCTAAATTTTAGAAAAGCATATAATCTATTTCTAAAGGTATATCTAATATGCGAGAAGACGAAAAGAAACGATTTGAACATATGATAAACACAAAGACTCCAAAAACAAAGCGAACAACGATTATTTTAGAAAAAGAAGAAAGAGACTTTGTTGACTCGTTAATACTGGAAGGAAAAGAACTTGGGATTAAACCACTCATTTCAAAAATGCTATCTGTTTACAAAAGCATGATGATCCAGGATTGGCGATTTCCAGGTGAGTATTATTGTGGCATAAGTAGAATCGCGTTTGTCAATGTTGAGTTAATTAATATCCTCTTTAATCAAATTCCCAAAGAAAAATGGGGTTTAATAGGTCAAGAAATGGGAAATGCTTTAAAAATTTCCTTTGAAACAACCTTAAATATTCAAACATCTCAAATGGAGAATTGGGAACTGATTTTTGAAAGATTAAATATTCAAGGATTTGGAGATTTCTTTTTAAAAGATAAATATATTTTATTAAAAACACCATTTGTTAACTATCCTAAAATGTGGAAAGGTATCTTGGAAGGTTTGTTAGATGTTCAATTGCATGTAAAAACTACTTTGCCTCCCCTCGTTTTCCAAATAAAAAAAAGAAAATTGGAATCTGCTGATTTGCTTGACTCTTAAAAACTGTTATATATTTAATCTTAGGCAGATAGATTTAATAGAAAGAGCACCTAAAGTGCCTTTAAGTGATGGAAAATGAGGAATCGTGTTCATAAAAACGGCTTTATCTAATAAATACAAATTAGAAGGCTTTTTTCTATCATTGACAAGAGTTCAAATAAAAAATATTTTTAATATCAAAAAATTCATTTTTACAGTGTTTGGAAACTGTAACTATCAAAATATATATTGTGTTAATTAGGTGATTATTGATGAATAAAATAAAATTTGCGATACCCGCTGGATCCTTAGGAAAAGCGACATTTAGTATCCTTCAACGTGCAGGTTATAACATATCTGGTCAAGAACGTACATATAGACCCACTATTAACGATTCCAGAATTGAATTAAAAATTCTCAGGCCTCAAGAAATACCTATTTTCGTAAGTGAAGGTCTTCAAGATGTGGGTATAACTGGAAAGGATTGGATACAAGAAACTGGTGCAGATGTTGAGATTTTACAGAATTTAGAGTATGGAAAAATAAAACTAATTGTTGCTATTCCTAAAAAATCAAGAAAATCTTCTATATCTGATCTTATGGAAGATTTGTGGAGCAAAGGCAAAAATTTTCGTGTATCTACTGAATATTTGAATATAGCCTCTGAATATATCCAAAATACTCCTTCCTACAAAAAACGTTTCGGGAAATCATCGCCCATTATGGTTACTCCTTGGTGGAAAAAAGGTGAAAATTCAAGAGCAAAAATATTTCTTTCTTTTGGAGCGACAGAAGCAAAACCACCTGAAAATTCTGATTGTATTATTGATGTAACAGAAACTGGTTCAACAATTGACGCCAACAACTTGAAAATAATTGATACTGTCTTAGAATCATCGGCAGTACTAATAGCTAATAAAGATGCTCTTCAAAACAAGAATACTAAAGAAAAAATCTATGATATTTTAACTCTATTAAAAGGAGTAGTTGACGGATCAAAAAGAATTCACATATTTGTAAACGTAAAAAAAATAAATCTCCAAAAATTACTCGATGGAATACCTGCCCTGAAAAATCCAACAGTAGCACCTCTTGCGGATAAATCCTGGGTATCAGTAAATACAATACTTAAAAAAGACTGTTTTATACGTCTCTTACCTAAGATCCGAAAACTTGCTCAGGGCATAGTTGTCTATGAACCAAGACAAGTTTTAGCTTTAGAAGATGTAATAAGGAGAGAAGAGAAAAGGTGTCCAACCAAGTCTTAAATAAGATCTGGGATTCTTCAACGCTACCTGCTACTTGGTTTAAAAGACAAGTTCAGAACTATCAACTAGATAGTAAACTGGAGAAAAGAATTAAAGAAATACTTGAAAATGTTTGCAGAAATGGAGATAGGGCTCTAATAGAACTTACCGAAAAATTTGATAACATAAAACTATCCGAAGAAGAACTTAGGGTTTCAATAAAAGAGATTAAAGAAGCTTATACTCAGGTTAATAAAAAACAGATTACTGCTCTAAAAATAATGAAAGATAAAGTGAATGCTTTTGAGTCTCTTCTATTCACTCGAGAAAAAATTACTACCTCCATTAATAACATTAAAATAACTAATTTTCTAACTCCGATAAAAAGTGTAGGTTGCTATGTCCCTGGTGGACAGGCGTCTTATCCTAGTACTTTGATTATGACAGTAGTTCCAGCAAAAGTAGCTGGTGTTTCTAGAATTGTGGTTTGTTCTCCTCCTAATCGAGATAAATCTATTAATCCATTAGTTCTTGTTGCTGCTGATATTTGTGGTGTAACTGAAATCTATAAAGTTGGAGGGGCTCAAGCAATAGGTGCATTGGCATATGGTACCAAAACAATAAAGTCTGTAAGAAAAATCGTTGGTCCGGGAAATAAATACATCACAATGGCAAAAATTCTCTCTTCCCGAGATGTTGCTATTGACATGCCAGCAGGTCCAAGTGAGGTGCTAATAGTAGCGGATGAATCAGCAAATCCAAAATTTATAGCCTTAGATATGATTTCTCAAGCAGAACATGGGTGTGATAGTAGTGTTGGGCTAATAACTACTTCAAAAAACCTTGGTATTGAAGTGCAAAATTGGTTATCAAAATTAATGCCAACTATAGATCGCCGTTGTCTTGTTTTGGAATCCTTAAGAAACTATGGCTTTATACTTACATGTGATACAATTGATAAAGCCGTTGAATTAACAAATATTTTTGCCCCTGAACATCTTGAAATAATTACTAAAGACTCTTCAGAACTTGCTGTAAGATTTACTACATCTGGTATAATTCTTATTGGTCCATTTAGTCCAGTTGCACTAAGTGACTATGGCAGTGGAACAAATCATGTTCTACCTACAGGGGGTTATGGTCATGTATTTTCAGGATTATCTTCTCTAGACTTTTTAAGAAGAGTTAGTGTTGTTGAAGGTTCAAAAAAGGGATTATTACAATTAAACGATCAATTGAAAGTTATGACCCAAGCAGAGGATCTTCCTAATCACTATATGGCAATCAAAGCGAGGCTTGAAAGTGGGAATAATATCGAATAATTGTATAAAAGAAAAATTGAAAAAACTCCAAGAAATTGAAAGCTATACTGTTGGAGAATCTACTGAGAAAATAGCCAAACGCCTAGGACTTTTGCCTAATGAAATTGTGAAGTTAAACTTTAATGAAAATCTATTTCTATCAAAAAAAAAACTCACCGATATTATAAAAGTGGTTGCTGAGGAATGTGATCTAAGAATTTATCCTCAAGAGGAACAAAATAAACTTACACAAAGTATCAGTAGACAATTAAAAGTTCCTTTTGATAGTCTTGTTATAGGAAATGCTAGTGATGAATTGATAGATAGAATTTCGAGACTTTTTTTAGAAAAAGGTGAAACAGCGGTTTCTATCGCTCCAACCTTTCCTGTTTTTAAATACTGTGCAAAACGTCAAGGCGCAAATTATTTAACAATTCCTCTGCTGGAAAATTTTAGATTAAATATTAAGCAACTTCTTTTGTCTTTTTCACCTAAAACTAGTTTGCTATATTTATGTTCACCTAATAATCCGACAGGAACCCAATTTAATAAAGAGGAAATTGAAACATTAATTAATAAATTTCCCGGAATAGTAGTTTTGGACGAAGCTTATGCTGAATATGCTGACTATTCACTTATTTCAAAAGTTAATGACTTTGAAAATCTGATTATCTTACGAACTTTTTCTAAAGCTTTTGGACTTGCAGCTCTACGACTTGGCTATGCTGTAACAAATTCGACATTATCCAATATTCTTATTCAAAAAACCCCTCTGCCTTTTCCAGTAAGCTCTTTCACTTTGAATATGGGCAAAAAGCTTATGGATAACTTTAGCATTGTATCCCAATCAGTTGATGAACTGAAAAGGGAAAGAGAAAAACTGATAAAAAAGCTTAACCAGATAAATGGTATAAAAGCATTTAATTCCCAAGCGAACTTTGTGTTTTTTGCAGTCAACAAACCTTATGAAATGGTTTATCAGACTCTCTTGAATAAAGGCTTGCTGATCAAGAAAATAGGTAAAATCTTACAACTTGATAATTGTCTTAGAACTACTGTTGGTCTCCCTTGGATGAACGAAAAATTGGTTGAGAACTTAAAACAAATATTTAGGTGATTTCAAAATTGAGAAAAGATGAAGTTTACAGAAAAACTCGAGAAACAGAAGTACGTGTAAAAGTGAACCTTGATGCTAATGGGAAAGCTAATGTAAATACGGGAATATCATTCTTAGATCATTTACTTACTTCTCTAGCAACTCATAGTCTAATAGACATTACAGCTAAAGTTACAGGCGATCTGCGTCATCATTCAATTGAAGATCTTGCACTTTGTCTAGGAGAAGCATTGAACAAAGCTTTAGGAACTAGAGAGAACATTGTCCGATTTGGAAATGCATCTGCTCCAATGGATTGTACACTAGCTTTTTCAGCTGTTGATCTTGTTAAACGTCCATATTTTAAATTTGATCTTAAACTCCGAGGAAAAAAAATTGAGGATATGCCTACTGAAGACATAAATCATTTTTTCGAGACTTTTGCCAGTTCCCTAAATGCAAATGTACACATATTTATTCAATATGGTAGTAATGACCATCATAAAGCAGAAGCTGCAATGAAAGCTCTTGCTTTATCCCTCAGACAAGCAATTGCGTTTGATCCCATGAGAATAGGTGTTCCCAGCTCCAAAGGAGTTATCTGATGCCAGAATTAGTTATTCTTGATTATGGTGTTGGAAACCTATTTAGTTTAAAAAATGCGCTAGAAGAAGTTGGTTTAACAGTAAGAATCAACGAATCGATAAAACAATTAAGCAAAGTTGATGCTGTGGTTTTACCTGGTGTTGGTCATTTCACTGCCGCCACTAGAAAACTTGAATCTATTTATCAATCTATTACTAATATCGTGGATAATGGTACTCCGTTATTGGGAATATGTTTGGGATTACAGCTCCTATTCCAAGAGAGTGATGAAGGTCCTGGTTGTGGGTTAGGGATTTTTAAGGGTAAGAATGTTAGATTATCAGACTCTGTGAAAGTACCTCATATGGGTTGGAATAACCTCAAAATATTAAAGCAAAATGATATCTTGGAAGATGTCGACGATGACTCTTTTGTTTATTTTGTTCACTCTTTGTATCCGGTTCCTATTGAAAAAAAAATTATAGCTACAGAGACTGAATATGGTGAAACATTTGCTTCTATGATCGCTCACAAAAATGTATTTGGAACCCAATTTCATCCAGAAAAATCTGGTCCTATTGGATTAAAAATCTTAAATAATTTTGCAAAGATAGTAAAAAGGTGAACGAAAAATACAATTAATCCCAGCAATCGACTTATTGAATGGAAGAATAGTTCGACTTTCACGTGGAGACCCAAATACTGCCAAGATTTATAAGCAATTTGGTGATCCTATAAAAACAGCTCAAAAATGGGAAGAAGATGGAGCCAAAAAACTTCATATTATAGACCTCGATGCAGCTTTGGGATCTGGAAATAATCGATCAATCATTTCTGAAATTGCTGAAAGTACAACTTTACCAATTCAAGTTGGAGGCGGAATTAGAACTATCATGGACGTTGAGCACTTGCTCTCTTTGGGAATTGATCAAGTAATATTGGGAGCTCTACCATTTAATGATCCTTTTGCATTGAATAAAATACAAAAACAGTTTGGCTCAGATGTTGTAATAGTTGCTTTAGATAATAAAAATGGAAATATAATGATTGAAGGCTGGAAGACAAAAACTAAGATGAAAATTAGAGAATCACTGAATAAGTTTATTGGGATGGGTATTAAGTCGTTTCTCATAACTTCAATAATAAAAGATGGAACTTTATCAGGACCCGATCTTGAAACACTTGGTGAAGCTAGTAAAATTCCTGAAGCAAAAATAATTGCAGCGGGTGGAATTGGTCAATTAGAAGATTTGATAGAGCTTAATAAAATTGGTGTCGATAGTGCAGTAATTGGGAAAGCTCTCTATGAAGAAAGATTTACTCTTAAAGAAGCGTTAAGCCAATTTGGAGGTACTTAGGAACTTATGCCATTAGCCAAACGAATAATTCCATGTTTAGATGTGGACCATGGAAAAGTTGTAAAAGGAGTCAACTTTGTAAACTTGCAACAAGCAGGTGACCCTGTAGAACTCGCGAGAAAATATTCGGATCAAGGTGCTGATGAATTAGTTTTTCTTGATATAACTGCTTCTTCTGAAAAAAGAGATCTTTTAAGAGATGTTGTAAAGAGGGTGGCAAAAGCAGTTAGAATTCCATTTACAGTAGGAGGTGGAATTCGGAATGTGTCTGATGCAAGATTAATACTTTGTAGTGGTGCTGATAAAGTATCTGTAAATACGGCAGCAGTGGAAAATCCAAAATTGATAGCTAATCTAGCCAAAATTTTTGGACAGCAATGTGTTGTTGTAGCTATAGATGCAAAAAGACGAAAAGCGGGAAATCTTACTACTACAACTGTTAAAACTGATGATGGTCCTGTTTGGTTTGAAGTAACAACATATGGTGGTAGAAAACCTACAGGAATTAACGCTATTGAATGGGCAAAAAAAGCTGCAGATCTAGGCGCTGGCGAATTTCTTTTAACTTCCATGGACAAAGATGGTACCAAAGATGGATTTGATTTGGAGTTAACCCGTTCAATATCTGAATTAGTACGCGTTCCTGTTATAGCAAGTGGAGGTGCTGGAAAACCTGCTCATTTTGTTGAAGTTTTTACAAAAGGAAAAGCTGATGCTGCACTTGCTGCTTCTGTTTTTCATTACAATAATTATCCCGTTCCTATGATAAAGCGGTTTTTACGAGATCAGGGGGTGCTTGTTAGATCTTGAAAGAAGAATTACTGCAAAAACTTGATTTTAAGAAAGGGAAAGGGCTAATCCCAGTCATTGTTCAAGAGTTTAAATCAAAAGATTTACTCATGTTAGCTTATGTGAATAATGAAGCTCTTAAAAAAACTGTAGAAACAGGATATGCTCATTATTGGAGTCGTTCTAGGCAAAAACTATGGATGAAGGGAGAGACTTCAGGACACACTCAAAGAATAAAGGAAATACTTGTAGATTGTGACTATGATACTATACTTTATTTGGTAGTGCAAAAAGGGCCAGCCTGTCATACCAATAAACACACGTGTTTTCATAATATACTCAAATAAAAAACTAATAGTTTTTAAGAACTAACTTCTACCTTTTCATATAAACCTGAAGAGATAAACAAATTGTAAGGTTGAATTTATGACCCTCCACGAAGCAATGTTATACGAAAGAATGGAAAAAAACAGAGTGCAGTGTAATTTATGTGCACGTAGATGCAAAATAAATGATGGTGCAAAAGGTTTTTGTTTGGTGAGAAAGAACGAAAATGGTGTTCTCAAATCTCTTGTTTATGGGAAAGCGGTTTCAGCTGCTGTTGATCCCATAGGAAAAAAACCTCTTTCGCATTTTAATCCTGGAGCACTAGTTTTATCTGTTGCAGCCACAGGTTGTAATTTTAGATGTAAGTTTTGCGATAATTGGATGATAAGTCAAGACCAAAAAATTTCCGGAAAAAACTTTCAACCTAATGAAGTTATCAAAGCAGCCCGAGAGAGTAATTGCTTAGGTATTAGTTATACTTACACTGAGCCTACCGTTTTTATTGAATATGTATATGATATTGCTAAACTTGCACATCAAGTAGGATTCTTTAACACTTTTGTAACAAATGGATATCTAACCCCTGAAGCTGTTAAAACAATTGCTCCTTTTATTGATGCTGTCACTGTTGATTTTAAAGGAGGAGGCGATCCAGATTTTTATAAAAATTATGCTTCAGTTCCAACAGTTGAGCCTATTTATGAAGCTTTAAAGGAATTTAGAAGAAATAATGTTCATATTGAAATAACAAATTTGGTCATTCCAAAGATTGGAGATTCGATGAGTCGAATAAAAGAGATGGCTACTTGGATAAAAGAGACTTTGGGAAAAGATACACCTTTTCATTTACTTCGTTTTCATCCTGATTACAAAATGACTACTACCTCAGGAACAGACATTGAAATCATGGAAAAAGCATACATGACTGCTCGAAATGTGGGATTGCAATATGTCTATTTAGGTAATCTGACAGGGCATCCCGCTGAAAATACTTACTGTCCCAAGTGTAATGAACCTCTTATAAAACGGCACAGTTACGAGATCACTCGCTGGAATCTGAGTAAAGATATGCAATGTCCAGTGTGTGAACATAAAATACCCATAATTGGACAACTTCATCAAACTGGCGCTCGTTTTCCATACGCTTTATTTTAATATTTTCATCACTATTTTTGTTAGTAATAATCTTTGATTATTTTTTCTCTTTTATTATGTTCAACTTTTTAGTTTAAATTAAATTTATATTCTTTATTATCGTTTATTCGTAGAATTATTTAATTAGAATTGGCTAACATGTTTTTAAGAGGAAAAATTATTGGGCATTTTATTTATTATTGGAACGGCCGGTTCTGGAAAATCCCTTTTTACTGCAGCTTTTTCAGAATGGTTAAAGATGTCAAAACAAGATGTGGGTATAGTGAATTTAGATCCCGGTGCCTTGAAGCTTCCATACTCTCCCGATGTAGATATTCGCAATTATGTGGATGTAGGTATAATAATGGAAAAGTATGGTTTAGGACCTAATGGTGCATTAATTTTAGCCGCAGATTTGATCGCAGATAAAATAGATAATATCACCCAAGAAGTCGAATCTATGGATGCAGATCTTGTTTTGGTGGATACACCTGGACAAATGGAGCTATTCGCATTTAGAGCAAGTGGGCCATATATAGTCAATGAATTAACAAAAGAACCAAAAGCTTTAGCTTATCTATTTGATGCTGTATTTTCGCTTAATCCATTTAACTATGTTTCCAATATGTTCCTTTCAGCTGCTATATATAACCGGTTTTTTACGCCTCAAGTTCATCTCCTATCAAAAATTGATTTGATTCAAAAAAAGAAAGTTGAGGAAATTACAGACTGGTCCTCAAGTATTGAATCTTTGGAAACATCAATAGAGAATACATTAGAAGGAAACAAACGTTTGTTTAGTCGAAATATGATGCAAGCAATTACTCAGCTTGGATTAAAATTTAATTTGATGCCAGTTTCATCCAAAACAAATGAGGGTTTAATAGATTTTAATGCTTGCTTAGAACGGATCTTAGTCGCAGGCAATAAATATACTTATTAAACACACACTTCTCTTGAATCCTCTAATTAATTAATATCCAACTTGCAGCAAATGCTCCACGTTTTGCTCTTATTGCCGAATCAGCTCCAGCGACAATTATTACATCATTATTTTCTGGTGAAATATCTTTACTAATTTTTTTAGAAGCCTCTGGAAAGTCTCTCTCTATATCCTTACTTACTGATTTAATAGCTAATTTTCCTTTTTTTGATACAATAACTGTAGCCCGATTAGCTCCACCCATAATCGCAGCATCTCTTTGAATAATCCCAGATTTTACTTTATGTCCGCTGTTCTTTATTAAAAACGCAAAATTATATTTTGAATTATTAAGAACTGTTCTTTTAACTTCAACCCTTTTTGGGAACAATAAATCAATTTTTTCCCAAAGAAGTACCCCTTTTTCTGTTAATTTGCATCCTTGTCTTGATGTGGTAATTAATTTTTCATCTTTAAGATGATCAATTATTGTTCTAATAGCGCCTTCTCCGACTTCAATTTTTTTAGCTATTTTACTGCGGCCCATCGCTTTTTTCGAAATAAGTTCAATTGCATAAAAAACATGAAACATTGAGTATGTGGTAGACGGTCCAGGTCCTTTTTTATGAACTATTTTTTCGATAATTTCTTTTACATTAAAGTTCATAATTGTACCCTGTATTTCTTATTGATCTTGTTAATTATATAATTTATGACCTGCACAAAATTTGCTTTTTTGATTGCTAATTTCTATCTTTTTTCAATTTTAAACATCCTGATATACAGGTAAATATTTGGGTTTTGTGCCTAATTTTTTTAAATTCTAACTTTAAGACAATTTTTTTTTTAAAAGTTATTTTTATTGCATTTGACAACGGAGAAAAAAATTTATAAATCAGAAAACTTTTTAAGAAAAATCTCGGATTACTTAAATTCTTATTATATTGCCTTAAAGTGATTTTTATGCAAAAAAAGGGAAAATACTTGTTTACTTCTGAATCAGTCGGAGAAGGTCATCCCGATAAAGTATCTGACCAAATTTCTGATAGTATATTGGATGCAATCCTAGCGAAAGATCCTAAAGCTAGAGTTGATTGTGAAACATTAGTAATGCAAGGAAATCTGATACTAACCGGTCAAATTACAACTTCTTGTTATGTATCAATACCTGCAATCGTGAGAAAAACGTTGAAAGAAATAGGGTTTGATAATGCGCGTGATGGATTAGATTGGGAAACTTGTGGGATAATGGTTTCGATTGAGGAACAATCTCCTGATATTTCGATGGGTGTTACTGAAACTAATGTTCATGAACAAGGTGCAGGCGATCAAGGAATGATGTTTGGTTATGCTTCGACTGAGACTAAAGAATTGATGCCTCTTCCCATTCTTTTGGCGCATAAACTTGTTAAGAAACTTGCCGAAGTTCGGAAAAATGGACTTTTACCTTATTTGAGACCAGATTGTAAATCTCAAGTTACTGTAGAATATATTGATGGTGTTCCTCAAAGAGTTACTGCTGTTGTAATAGCGGCTCAACATACAGAAGAAATTGATAGAGACCAAATGAAGGAAGATATCATTAATCACGTAATAAAGCAAGTTATTCCTTCTGATAAATTAGACAGTGAAACTAAATACATTGTTAACGGAACGGGACGTTTTGTGATTGGTGGCACTTTGGCTGATTCAGGTTTAACAGGACGTAAGATAATAGTTGATACTTACGGAGGTGTAGGGGGCCATGGTGGCGGTTGTTTTTCGGGGAAAGACCCTTCAAAAGTTGATAGATCAGCTTGTTATATGGCTCGTTATGTTGCTAAAAATATTGTAGCAGCTGGATTAGCTGATCAATGTGAAGTTCAATTGTCATATGCCATCGGTGTGGCTCATCCAGTTTCAGTTTTTATCAATACTTTTGGAACAGGAAAGTTATCTGATGAAGCAATATTGAACTTGGTAACGAAAAATTTTGATATGAGACCTAAAGCAATTATTGAGCACTTAAAACTTCTAAGACCAATTTATAGAAAAACAGCTGCGTTTGGACATTTTGGAAGAGATGATCCTGATTTCACATGGGAAAAAACTGATAAAGCAGAAGAGTTGGCTAAAGCTCTGAAAAACTAAAGTAATTAGAGAAAAATATCTTTTCAACTTTTTTCCACATTATTTTTTTTATTTTAAATCTGTTATGTATCTGCAATTTTTCTATAAATAAGGTCCGAAATTAAAAATATGTAGTACCAATGTAGCTATGCAAAAGTGGAATTGCTATTGTTCATTATATCTTCCCATGCTTTTTATTCGAAGATATACTAAAAATAGATAAAGCTCCTTTCTATCTACTTCTTTATCGAGTTTGGGGGAAACCAGAAATAGGTTGCGGAGTCTTTGGTGTAATTAATTTCGGAAAGAAATCTATATCTTCCTATCTATATTGGGGTCTTCGTGCCCAAAATCATAGAGGCCATCAGTCTCATGGATTTTTAACTTATAATGGAAAACGTTTTCATCCTTATAGACATCTTGATTTGATACCTACTTTACATTCCAATGCTCTGCAGGAATGGTTTGGATCTCTTCCAGGTCATATTGGAATTGGCAATGTACGGTATACCACTTCAGGAAAATGCGACGATGCCTCTATTCTGCAAGGAACACAACCAATTATGGGATCCATAAACAATTTGAAAATTGCATTATCCTTTAATGGCAATATAGTTAATACATCCCAACTTAGAAAAGAACTGAATCATTTTTTTTCAGGTTTTAAATATACTTGTGATTCTGATGTTGTCTGCTATAAATTATTACTTGAACTTAACAAAGGAAAATCTTTACCCTCTGCAGTTAAAACTTGTATGTTAAGTCTAGATGGAGCTTTCTCAGTTATTGGTATAACTGGCGATAACCAATTTTTTGCTTTTAAGGATCCACATGGTATAAAACCTTTGTGTGCTGGTCATAGTCCAGATGGAGAAACTTTCTCCTTTTCATCAGAGACAGTAAGTTTAGATATAAACGGTTTCATAAGAGATTTTGAACTTGAACCTGGTGAACTTGTAACTGTAACCGAAAACGGTTTTAAAAGGAATCAGCTTATTGAAAATCCAAAAAAAGCGTTTTGTGCTTTCGAATACGCTTATTTTGCAAGACCTGATGCCCAATTTAGTGATCAATTCGTTTATGAAATCCGAGAAGAATTTGGAAGAAATTTAGTTAAAGAATTTCCAGAAATAGCAAAGGATGCTGATATGATTCTCTCAGTTCCAGAAACAGGTGATGATCCGGCTATGGGTGTTCATGAGGAATCAAACATTAGATGGGAACGTGCTTCTCGCAGACATCGCTATGTTACGGAAAGAGCCTTTATACTGCTCAATAATGAACGAAGTTCAACAATAAACCGGAAAATAAATATTTTAGGTTCAAAAATGAAAGGAAGACGTGTTATTTTGACCGAGGATAGTATTGTTCGTGGGGATACAACCAAAGTCATAATTAAAAAATTACGCCAATCAGGGGTAAAGAAAGTTTTTATGTTTGTTACCTTCCCTCGCATAATTGGTCCTTGTTTTTATGGAATTGATATGTCTACTTATGCCCAACTTATTGGTTCAAAACGTAGTCCTGAAGAAATAGCAAAAATAATAGGCGCAGACTCTGTTTGTTATCAATCAATTGAAGGCTTGGTCAAAGCAACAGGTCAAAAACATGACCAATTATGTTTAGCCTGTATTAATGGCAATTATCCAACACCATTGGCTCAAAAAATGGCTGATGATATGAAGGCGAAGTTCTTAAATGGATACGAAGAAAAAAGTAGAATATATGAAACTGAAAAGAATGAAGATATTGATGTTAAATCTGATAAACCAAATTAGGTTTCAGTGTTCAATTTCCTTACAATAATATTGGTGTTACTAATGGAAAAAGTAGGAATATTAATCGTTTCTTATGGTTCAAGAGAAGCTGCAATGGTTGATATGTTTGCAAGAAGTCAGAATTATAATGTAGAATTATATATTGCAGATAAACAACATAATCCATTTAATATAAAAAGAGCCCATAAACACGTTGTAATTCCAGATTTGAACAGCAAAGACATATGCAAGTTTGCAGTATCCAATAAAACTGAAATAGATTTTGTTATTGTGGGTTCAGAAAAACCTATAATTGAGGGTGTACGTGATCTTATTGAAAAAAAAACCAATATCCCTGTTCTTTGTCCTAAACAAAAAAACGCAATTGAAGATAGCAAAATTAAACAAAGAATTTTGTTTGAGGAGATAGCCCCTGAATCAAATCCACGTTTTCAAATCTTTGATCCAAAAGATTACAAAAACACAAGTGATGTTAAAAAAGAAGTTTACAGTTGGCTTGATCAACTCTCGAATAATGCCGTAGTAAAACCTGACAAACCTACTGCGGGAAAAGGAGTAGGCGTCTGGGGTGATCATTTTACCACTCGCGAGCAACTCTTTGAACATTTCATGTCAAATTTTCAATACAGCTCAGTAATTATTGAAGAAAAGATCGATGGTGAAGAATCAAGTTTCCAAATTTTTTCTGATGGACAACATTTTGTTCCACTACCTAGTGTTCGCGATTATAAGCGTGCTTTTGATAACGATAAAGGTCCTAATACTGGTGGGATGGGATCTTACAAAGATATTAAAGAACACTTGCCATTCTTAACTCCCTCTGAAAGAGTTAATGAATTATCTTTAGCGAACAAGATTTTTCAGAAATGGAAAGAAAAAATTGGAGATACTTCTGCTTTAAGGGGAGTTCCATTATACTTAGCTTTTATGCACTCTAAGAACGGAATAAAAATCCTTGAAAACAACAGTAGACCTGGGGATCCTGAAATAATTAACATCTTACCACTTCTAAAAGATGATTTGGTTGATATTTGTTATAGAATGTTGAATAGAACCTTGACTAATATAGAATTAAGAGAAGCTGCTAGCGTCCTTACCTATAAAGTTCCACCAAATTACGGTGGTTATATGACTACTTTTCCCCATCTGGTGAACGAATCAGTTGTTAATAATCCAATTGACCTATCAAAAGCTGATTCACTTGTAACGAAAAATTCTGATCGTATAAGGGTATACCCTGGATCAATGGAAATAAGAGATTCCAAGGTGTTTGCTTTAAAATCTAGAGCTGTAGCCATTTTAGGTATTGCTGATAGTATCGAAGAAGCTCGTAAAATTTCTCTCGAAGGTGCTGCTGCTATAAGTGGTGGAGCTCTGTGGAATAGAACAGATATTGCCTCAAAAACACATATCCTTAGAAGTGTAAATAAAATGGAACTTTTGAGGAGCAATAAATGAAACGGGTCTTCATCTCTGATTGTGAAGGTCCAATATCAAAAAATGACAATGCATTTGAAATAACCAAGAATTTTATTCCAAAAGGGGACACTCTATTTGCCCTTATTAGTAAATATGATGATGTGTTAGTAGATATTTTGAAAAAACCTGGTTATAATGCTGGCAATACTCTAAAATTAATTCTTCCATTTCTAAAAGCTTATGATGTTACAGATAAACAAATTGAAGCCTTTTCAGCCCAAAACTTACTGTTAATAGCTGATAGCAAACTGACTTTAAGTTTTATCCAAAAAATAGCACCAGCATTCATTGTTAGTACCAGTTATGAACAATATATACGCGAGTTATGTAAAGCATTAAATTTTCCTTTTGAAAACACATATTCTACTAAATTGTCAATAGATAAATACTCCATAACCAAAAAAGAGAAAAAAAAACTGAAAGACATAGCAAAAGAAATATTGGAATTACCCCCAATAGAACTTCCTTTGTCTGCCAGAACTATGAATGATTTATCTGCAGATACCCAAAAAACAATTAATCGACTTGATAAAATTTTCTGGAATGAAATCTCAAATATGCAATTATCTCTCATTTTCTCTGATGTTATACCCATTGGGGGTAATCAAAAAGCCGAAGCAATAAGAGATGTGATGAGAAATTTGAATAGTTCAATAGAGAATGTCATATATTTCGGTGATAGTATTACTGATATCGAAGCTCTCCACCTTGTTAATCAGAAAGGAGGTTTGGCTATTTCATTTAATGGAAATCATTATGCGGTAAAAAACTCTGAAGTAGCTGTTTTGTCAAATAGTAATCTAGTTGCTGCTATCCTCACGGATTCTTTCTGTAAGTTTGGGAAGCAAAAAACTATTCAATTACTGGAAAATTGGAGCGTAAAGAATCTTAGAAAAATTGGATTAGATAACTCTCTGTTATCCATATTTCTTGCTAATAATCAAAAATTGCCTTATGTTCAAATTGTAACACCTGAAAATACTGATTTTTTAGTTTATGAAAGTAACATTTTTAGACAATCTGTTAGAGGTGAAGTTGTAGGAGGTTTAGGTTGATGTTTACCAGCAAAACTATTGATCCTACTTATGCTGAAGCTTTTGATGGCATTTTTTCTCGAGTTATTCTCACTGCAGATGATGAAAATATTTTGAATAGAGCTGCAGAAGATTCAACTTCAAATCCTTCTGTTGTTATTGGCAGAGTTGAAGGTGGTATAGAGTCCTGGTTGAAAAAAACTGAAACTCCAGACAACCGTAAAGGTGTAATACTGCAATTTTGGGGAGCCATAGACCAAAACAAACCTTTCGCAAAGTCTTTAACTAAATTTGAAACTGAATTGTCTTATAGGATTCGTCAAGACATTCTTGTTAAACCCTTTACAGCGATTTTTAATGCCTTAACAAAATCAGAGGGAAAAATGGACATGATGTTGAAGGTTGGTCATTGTGGTGATGGTTATGAATGGGTTGAGAATCGATATGGAAAAGATATGATTATTGTCCCTTTAATGGTTCCAGATTTTAAAATAGAAAGGTACTTGGGGTATGCACGAGGAGTAATGGGTGCCAATTTTTGGATTATGTGTGAAACAAAAGAAGCTGTGAACCAAGCTGGTAAAAAAGCTTTAGAAGCTATACATAAAATAAAGGGTGTAGTTACTCCTTTTGATATTTGTTCTGCTGGATCAAAAACAGAAACCAATTTTCCTTCCATAGGCCCCACTACAAATCATACATATTGTCCCTCTCTGAAGAAAAAATTAGGCATAAAATCTAAAGTTCCTAAAAAAGTGAAATACATTCCTGAGATAGTAATTAATGGTGCTTCACTCGAAGTTGTAAAAGATGCGATGAAGAAAGGAATTGAAGCAGCTTTAGATGTTGTCGGTGTTATTGGAGTTTCTGCTGGAAATTATGGTGGAACTTTAGGTAAACATAAAATTGAATTAACTGAGTTGTTTTCATGATTCCTTTTGATGTTGTAGGTTTTGGTGCTCTTAATGTTGATAAACTCTATAAAGTGAATAAACTTGCTAAAGCTGAAGAAGAGAGCTTTATTGAGAGTTACACTGAAACTTGTGGCGGATCCGCTGCAAATACTATAGTTGGATTAGCAAGACTTGGTTCAAAAACAGGTTTTATTGGTAAGATCGGTTGTGATCAAGAAAGCAAACAGATTCTACAAGATTTTTGTTTTGAAGGCGTTGACACTAAAAACATAATTCAATCAACACATGGCAAAAGCGGTTTAGTTTTAGGATTTGTAGATAAAAAAGGTGAAAGAGCATTATATGTTGATGCCGGTGTAAACGATACAATTTCACTAGACGAGGTAAAACATGAATATATTTCTAAAACAAGATTTTTACATTTATCTTCTTTTGTAGGCGAACAATCATTCCAAACTCAAAAAAAATTATTACAATTACTCTCAAAATCAACAAAAGTGAGTTTTGATCCTGGTATTTTATATGCAAATAAAACCTATAGAGTTTTGGAACCTATACTAAAAAAAACTTATCTGTTATTGCCAAATAAAATTGAACTTAAATTATTAACTGGTAAAGCAAACTATCGTGAGGGTGCAGCCTTCATGATACGGAAAGGAATAAAAATAGTGGCTGTAAAACTTGGATCAGCTGGAAGTTATGTTACTGATGGGAATGAAAGCTATTTTGTTAAATCTTTTAATGTAGATGCTATAGATACAACCGGTGCAGGTGATGCGTTTGATGCTGGTTTTATTTCGGGTTTACTGAACGAAGAAAGTCTTATTGATTGTGCTAAAATTGGCAATTTTGTTGCTTCACAAAAAGTTATGCAATTAGGCGCTCGAGCTGGACTCCCTTATGTTAAAGATTTGGATTTTTTAGATTAAATTGTTAATTATACTTTCAAAGATCAATTTACCATCACCAAATTTTTGATTATTTCCATCTTTTGTCCAGTCTGGTTTTTGCCACCAATGAAAAGCTCGTTCAGGATGTGGCATTAACCCAAATATGTTTCCTTCATTATTACATATACCTGCGATATCATGGAATGACCCATTTGGGTTTATCGGATATTCTTTATTAGCAAAATCACCCTTCTCATTGCAATATCTGAAAACTATCATGTCTTTTTCGTAGAGTTTGTCAAGCATTTTTTCTTGTTGTTTTTTTGGAAATAGAAACCTGCCTTCTGAATGTGCTATTGGTAAGTGAATTACTTTTCCTAAAGGAATTTTATTTGTGAATATGCATTTATTTTTATTTTCTTGTTTTACGTGTATCCATCGACAATTATAACCTTGGGGAACATTAGTAGTGAGTGTGGCTTCTGGAAAAGGTGTAATCCCCTCAAAACCAGGTAATAATCCGTATTCCACTAGGACTTGAAAACCATTACAAATACCTAGAATTGCTCTGTTATCTTCAACAAAAGCTTTAATCTCTTTGTTAAGTTTAGCTGAAAGCAACCGTGCTAATATCACACCTGCACGTACATAATCTCCAAATGAAAACCCGCCTGGAATTACAAGGACTTGAAAATCCAAGAGATTTCTTTTTTTGATAAGCTCATTAACATGTAAAGTTTTAGCTTGTACTCCTAATTCCTGAAATGCTCTTTGAGTTTCTAAATCGCAGTTTGTTCCACCTACTCGAAGGATACAGACTTTTATTTCTTCTAGTTTTATGTTTTACACCTTCGTACTCAATGTCTCTTTCCACTTCTTTTGTAAATTTTCTAGTGGTGTATTTATAATCAATTCTCCATTCAAGCCTATAATTGATAGTTCGGGTTTTTTTGTAATTTTGCCAATTTCTGAATGGGGGGTTCCTTTCATTATACTCTCAAAATTGCCTTTGGCTTTTTTATTTATTTCAATAAGAAATCTGCTATTTGATTCTGAAAATAGTAAGAAATCATTTCTACTTATTTCCTTGTTTGGAACTTTGTTTAAGTCTAATTCTATACCAAAACCACCAGCAAAAGCCATTTCAGCAGTAGCTACTGCTAGTCCTCCTTCTGAAATGTCATGGCAAGCCTCAATTAGATTCGAGTCAATTGCTTTAGTTATAGCCTTGAAACTATTTTTTGCAATCGATGTTCTTACTTTTGGAACATTTCTTCCTATGAATTCTTTGAACGCATAATATTCTGAACCTCCCAATTCATTGAAGGTCTCCCCAACAATATACAACAAGTTTTCTGGTTTTTTAATATCCATAGATACAGTTTTTCTAACATCTGGAATAATACCCAATGCAGAAATAAGGAGAGTTGGAGTCAC
Organism: Candidatus Bathyarchaeota archaeon; assembly: GCA_963848105.1. Taxonomy (GTDB): domain Archaea; phylum Thermoproteota; class Bathyarchaeia; order Bathyarchaeales; family Bathycorpusculaceae; genus AD8-1. Next base: position 157,275 of record CAWKCH010000002.1, on the reverse strand, counting down.
AGAACCTAAAGGTGATTCGTTATATAGGCTATCTTTTCCAGAAATAAATGGTGTTCCAAAACCTATAGCTATGTCATAACATGCTTCGCAAGCTTTAACCAGAGATCCTAATCTTTCCTTTTTATCAGGATTTCCCCACGTGAAATTGTCAAGTAATGCGATTCTGCGTCCTCCAACTGCGACATTATTTCTTATTGCTTCATCAATAGCTGATGCGGCCATCCAATAAGTATCAATTTTGCCATATTTCGGGTTCATACCACATGAAATAACGATCCCTTTCCAAGAGTTATCGAGAGGTTTAAGAACTGCCGCATCATTTGGACCACTATATTTTCCTTGTAGTGGTTTTAGGATAGTGTTACCTTTAACCTCATGATCATATGTTCGAATTACTTTCTCTTTGCTAGCTATATTTGGTGCTGATAATAGCTGCAGTAATATTCTGCTTAAATTTTTTGGTTCTGGAAAGATTGGTTCCTTAAATTTTATTTTTTCGTAAATCGCGGTTTTTTTGCTCTCAATAGATGTGAAAATGAAAGAAATGTCTAAGTTTGCTATCTCTTCTTTTTGGAAATAAACTCGCAAATGATGGTCTGGGGTAAGTTTTCCAATTGCTGTAGCTTCTACTTCTTCTTTTGAGAATACTTCCAGTGTTTTTTCAAGATTTTCAGGAGGAATAATTAATAACATTCTTTCTTGAGACTCTGAAATATAAATCTCCCAAGGTATCAAACCTTGGTATTTTAAAGGCACTTTTTGAAGGTATATAATTGTACCACAATTGAATTTGTCAGCTGTTTCACCTATTGCTGAGGATAATCCTCCTCCTCCTAAATCGGTTATTGCTGAAGCTAACTCAAGGTCTCGGACTTCAATTATAGCTCTTTTTACTTTTTCCTCCTCGATAGGATCTGCAATCTGAACCGCTGGTCTCGAAACTAGTTCAGACTTTTCAGTTAACTCAGCTGACGCGAAGTTTACCCCATGAATCCCATCACGCCCTGTTTTTCCCCCTACTAACAGGACTATATCACCTGATTTTGCATTTCTGCGAAATTTATTTAGAGGTAATAAACCTACACAGCCACAATATACTACAACGTTTCCTGTATAACTATCATCAAAGTATATTGCCCCATTTACTGTAGGTATTCCCATATTATTACCGTAAGCGCTTATTCCCGCAGTAACACCTCTATAGACATATTTAGGATGCTTAATCCCAAACGGAAGTTTTTTGTAATCATAATCCAAAGGCCCAAATCCTAAAACATCCATACATGCAATTGGGTCTGCCCAAACCCCTAATACATCTCTGATTACACCACCTACACCTGTAGCTGCACCACCGAAGGGTTCTACAGCTGAGGGATGATTATGTGTTTCAACTTTTGCTGCAATTCCAAAATCTTTATCGAAATGTACTATCCCTGCATTATCTTCAAAAACTGAGAAACACCAATCAGGGTTGATTTCTTTTGTTGCTTTTGCTATAAATGTTTTAAAGAGACTTTTAATTTTTCTATTATTGACTTGAATTATTCCTTTAAATGTTTTATGACAACAATGTTCAGACCATGTTTGAGCTATGATTTGTAATTCTAAGTCCGTAGGGTTTCTTGTTTGTATATGAAAATATTTTTGGATGACTTTCATTTCTTTTAATGTCAAACCAAGTCCAATTTCATTGCTAATATCTAGTAATTCGTTATCTGAGGCTTGAGCTAGGTTGATTTCAAATATTTTACTATTTGTTTTTTTCTGAATATAGAGATTATGACTCATTCTTGCTCCTCAATGTTTATTGTATAATTGTCTTTAGTAGGATTTGCTAAAAGCCTCTTGCACATTTCAATTCCTTTATTTTTTGCTTCTTGTTTATCTTTTGCCTTTAAGAGAATTGTATAAACTTTACTAACATCTACTGAATCAACTTGATAACCAAGTTCTTTCAACAGGGTTGCAGCAGTTTCACCTTCAGGGTTGCTGTGACCTGGTTTTAAGCTGATTTCGATTTTCAAGAAGTATTTCATGAGCTAAATGTTGAGAATAATGGATTTAAACGCTTTCATTACTAATGTACAAAATATTATGTTAACATTATTTTTTTGTTTTTGTAAATCACTTTAATTTTGTTACTATCAGTGATTTTGCCAATTTCTTCAGGTTTATCACCACTTTTTTCTAGAATACTTAATGCGTTTTCAAGCTCTTCTTTTTCGATTATTATTGCAAATCCCCATCCCATATTAAAAGTTCTAAACATCTCTTCGTCAGTTAAGATATATCCGAGATCTCGTGCAGTGTCTTGAATTATTGAAAATATTGGATGAGGTTTGAAATTTGAAAATTCAAAACCTATACCAGGTGAAAAACCATTTAGATTGCCGAATTTAAGGTATCCGTCTCCGGTAATATGTACTACTGCCTTAATTTTTAATTCTTCATTTAAGTTTAGGATAGATTTCACATAGATCTTTGTTGGTTCTAAAACTTCTTGAACTATTGGTCTTCCAAGATTATTGGGTATATCAAATCTATCAAATTTTCCTCCCCATTGTTTGAAGAGAATTTTTCTAGCAAGACTTATTCCATTGCTATGAAGACCACTGCTTGCAAGTCCTATAATAGTATCTCCAGGTTTAATATTTTTTCCAGTTATGATATTCTTCTTTTGAACATGCCCAATTACTGAAACGATCATATCAAATCCTTGGTTTGGTGTTAATCCCTTTATTATTTCTGCGACATCTCCAATTTCACCACTAGTTACTGGGCACTCTGCTTTTTTTGCTCCATTTGCAATTCCTTCAAGCCAGTTTTTGACAAGATGAGGATCGCTAGCTATTGCATGAATATTATCTGCCATTGCAATTGGTCTAGCACCTGACCTAATGACATCATTAACTGCCATTGCTACTGCATCAACTCCGATGGTGTTAAATTTATCAGCTAATTGTGCTACCAGAACTTTTGTTCCTACGCCCTCTATAACCAGATCTAAGTATGTGTTCTCTTTAAACGGAAAGATATTTCCATATGGTAAGTGCATTACTGCGCCCTGCGTACAATATTTGTAAGTGTCTTCCAGTTTTTTCAATTCTTTTTTAGATTCTGTGCGTTGTTCACGGTTTACTCCAGCATCTGAATAAGTAATTTTTTTTGTCATAGTGGTTTGTTCCCCTCTTCCATGTTTTAAGTTTGATTTGTAAGAAATAACGATTCTGCTAATATCAAATAACCTTTTGGTTAATCTCACTATTTTTATTATTAGATTATGAATGAAAACCTAAAAAGAGACTTTAATGAACATATAATTTACCATATAGAATGAGAGTCGATGTTGAAATGGATTTGGAAATAATAGTTATTTTTAGTAATACCATACTTGTTCTTGGAACCTTCATTGCAACACTTTATAGGATAAAAATAGAACGCGATCAAATCCGAACAGTGAAACTTGATGTAAAAGCTAAAGAATGTTTGACAGAACTTCGTAAATATGTTAAAACAGAACGTCACTCCTTAGTCGAAATGGATAAAGAAGAACTGAAAAGTTTTATAGAATATTTAGAAAAGATTGGAAAAAATTAGTTACTAATTTTTTTATGCTTTATCTTTAACATGTTGCTAGAAAGTGATTAGGTTTGTCTATAGAAAAAAACGTTTTCAATTCCGCATTTTTGGCAAAATCGTTCTAAAACCGTCAACCATGTTCCGCACTTATCGCATTTAGACTGAATCTTGAGTTTACATCTAGGACAATAATATTTATCTAACTCTAGGGCTGTACAATATAAGATTTTTCCGATTTCAAAACCACATTTTGGACATGACTGTTTAGGATCAGACATCTTAATACTATATGACTTGTTTGTTCTGAAATACCTTGCGAAAAAATCAATTGATTGGTTTGAAAGACATAAACGTTTTTGTCTTTCATGAAAAAACGTTTGAACTTGTTTTCATTCAAGACTATCTGATTTATAGTGTTGGAAAATAACTCTACTTATTTTAGATCAGATAGAAGTGCTCCAAAACAGGTTTTATGATAATGTTGTTGTATGGTTCTAGAAGAATCTTTAAACGTTATTTCTTCACCTTTAATGATTGTTTTTCTGCATACTCTACATTGTTTTTCTGTTTGTTGCTTTTTTATTTTTTCACATTTTCTCCTCAATTCAGTGACTTTAAATTTAAGAGAATTTAATCTATTTTTTGTTTTTTCAATTTGATATTTATGATAAATTCTCTTGTTGTATTCTTGTGTATTTGTTCTCATCTCTAAACTTGTCCTGAAGAGTGAAGTTTTCTCTAGTATCAATAACATGCTGATTGAATAGATAATACTTTATTTCGTAACTTGGAATATTCTGATATGGATTGTTTATGGTTTTTCTAATCAAGTATTCAATAGTAACACAAAAATTTTAGATAAATGTAATATTATATTGGTTTAGTTAATTACTGTGATTTATTACACTTTTTTGTAATGAGAAATTCATAAATTAGTTGTTATCATAGCCATTAAGAATAGCTATCCTGAAAAAATAAATCGATTTGAGCGGTTGTAGTCTAGTTTGGTTAGGACTTCAGCTTCCCAAGCTGATAACCCGGGTTCAAATCCCGGCGACCGCATTCAACTATTTGTTTGATATCATTTCTTAAAAATAATTGAGCCAAAAAAAGAATGAACTCATTACTTGGCTTTTTAATAAAACCTATTTCAATAGAAAGAATCATTGGTGATAATCACCTATTTATTTAGATTACTTAGATAAAAAAAAGCCGTCCCATTGCAGTGAATCCATACAATTGTGTTGTTCTTTGTAAAGGTTGCCAGGATATTTGTCCTTCTAGAGCTATTTCTCATCCGTCCAGAAAAGAAACTATTGCTTTAATCAGAAGAAATCTCCAAGCTCAAGAATAATTTACCTTAACCATAATTATCTATTGAAATTACCAATATTCCATTTGTTTTTCTTCAGTTTGAGATCTTTTAGTAATAACCATTAAAATAATTCCTGCAATACCTAATAGGCTAGCTAGTATTGCTATTTCAATCACAATTAAAGGAATAATGGTTACATTTTTAATTGCACTCATTGCTCCTGCATATTGGTTATCTCCAACCCAACTTGCGCGAATAGATATCATTCCACTAAAATCATTTTTCAATAAATACTGAAAGTATCCATTTGATTCTGTATTAACTGAACCTATTGCTTTCCAAGGTGAATTGTTTACAGTTGCATAAAATGTTACATTCTGTTTTTCAATTGATGGTGATAGTTGTCCTCTTAAGTTGAGATCTGTATTTTGCAAAGAAATCACAGGTGTTACATCTAATACTATAAAACTTGACTCTAATGAAGTGAAACTAGCTGAAGCTTGTCCTGGTGCTACCTGCTCAATATTTTCTAAAGAGATCACTTCAGCGCTAACATCTTTTAATTCTGGAGGACATTCTCCTATTCTCCACCCTTCCATCCAGTTCTCGCCGGTGCATTCAGCTACATAATACTGATTATTATCATAGCTAACCTGATACACTGAATCTCTTGAATCTTGTGGCGTTGAAGAAAGAGCTACCCCAATATTCATGTGTGTTTGTTCTTCATAATATAGTAAAACAACATCTAAACCGCCAGCTTTAATAATAGATGCGGCAATAATTGAAAAAAGATCACAGTCACCCTTACCCTCAATCATAGTTTCAATAGGGTATTTTATTGGAGTTGTTTCTTCATATTCAATTTGATGAACTATCATCAAAACAGAATTGGCAAAATCTTCCTCATTATCGTTAACTTCCCAAAGTTTGCTAGCAACAGACTCGAATATATATGGTGTAACAAAACCTGAAAATTCATCTACTGAAACCACTCTATGACTTTTATCCACGTAGTATTCGTAAAGATTTTCAGGAAAAATTACCTCAAGATCATAAGTAACATCATGATCCATTCCAATAAGCAAAAATTCAATTTGATAATCATCTGCATGAGCAAAATCTATCAAAGAAAAAACCATTAGGGTCAATACAACTATAAACAATATCCTTGGTTTTTTCATTATTTCTCATTAAATCTGGGTTCTGAGTGATTTATTGTCTTTATGCATACCCAATAATGAGCAAAAATATGTACTTCTTAGTAGTAACAATTTTAGTTGATTTTAAAAAAACTAAAAAAAAATGTTTGCTAATTTCTAAAGACTTCTAACTTACTAACCAGATTCGTCTTGGGGTTAAACACTTACTTTTTTTTGCTTAGCCACCACTTCAAATAATCGCTTCTTTGTTTCTGTTTTTTCTCTTCTGCTGTTTCCAAGTTTGGTCTAAGTTTCTCTCGCAACTCCCATAGTTCTTGTTGAGTAACTGACAGACCACAGCTTTTACAGACATAATGCTTTGTGGCTATTGCGTAGCTCATATCTCCTCCGCATTCTGGACAATAACGCATCAATCATTCACTCTTAAGTTCTCTATAAATTACTTCTTAATTAGAAAGATATTAGTCTTCTCTTGATTTCTAAGACGTTTCGGCATAAATGTTGACTTTATTTCAACAAATCGAATTAGAATTGTTAAATTTTTGAATAGACATTTTTATGTGAATATTTCCCAGTATTCATCTCTTTTTCTATTTCCCGCAATAACATTATTCTCTTGAATGTAGGTGGGTGTGTTGAAAACCAGTTGTTTGAGTTATTCCAAGTGGATTTTGCTTCTTTTTGCATAGCTCTTTGAATTTCAACTTCATATAAGATTCCATCTTTATCCAAATCATATTCTTGCTTGTTTTTCATTAAAGTTTGGATTTCTTGTTTTGCCATTGTTGGATCTCCAATAAAAAAAGCCCTTGCTTGAGTTGATTTTTGAGGTATTATTGATAATCCGTAAGTGATTTTTGCTAATCCACTTTGGAGACCTCAAGGGTTATTTGTTAAATATGCTGAATAGGCATCTTCGTAATGTTCACGTAATCGACTAAGTCTCATAACTGATAAGAAAGTTATGATGTAAACTAAAAATGAAATTGCCCCTAAAACGACTAAGGCTAAACCCGAGTTTCCCTCTTTGTTTTTTCGGTTAGAAAAAGAGCTGTACATTCCAGTTCTAAATAATGTCTGAGCAGCTAAGTATGCAATTAGAAGAAGCGCTGATAACACTGTCATCATAATATAGTCCTTGTGTTTTATATGACCTAATTCGTGTGCTAGTACTTCTTCAACTTCTTTTTTGTTAAGATTAGTTAATAATCCTTCATGAACCGTTAATGTAGCGCTTTTTGGTGTTCTTCCGAAAACAAATGCGTTGGGTGTTTTATTTGGTGCTGTGGCTAATTTGTGAAGAGGTATTCCATCTTTTGTTGATAAGTTTTTTACTGTTGATTCTAGCCATTGATTTTCGCCAGGTTTTAGGTAATGTAAGCGTGAACTAGTGCCGATTATGAATGGACCTATTAAATATTGAAAAAGTATGAACAGGATAGTGCCGATAACACTGTAAATGAGCGAAAAATCGAGAAGAAACATTATTGCGGATAAAAACATGGCAAAAATAAAAGCTGCGAAAAAAATAGATGTGCCATTGCTACTTTTAGTTGAGACAATCTAGCCATTTTCGAAACTTCTTCCTATATTTTTTGGAAAGGTAATTCTAAATTACCTTTCTTATATGGTAAATAATGTGGATTATACCAGCGAGATGCTGAAAAAGAGGGCTAGATCGGATAAGCTCCACATATTTTACAGAACTGGATTTTGGTTTTTATATGACTTTTGCAGAATGGACATTCAATTCCACCATTATCCGGATATACTTCTGAGGGTTTTCCAAAAGCTTCTTTGAAAGACTTGTAATATATCATTTGTTCTTTATCTTGGATTTTTACGTTGTCTTCTTGAAGTATCTGGTTTTTAGTCTTTTCAAATTCTGTGTCTGTTATTTCATCATTAAAAAAAGTTCGAAGAACTTCTGTTCCGGTACCTGCTTCAAGTGGAGCTTTTGGTCTCCAGATGATTTCTTCTGGGATTACATCTTCATAGGCTTTTCTCATTATCCATTTTCCATATTTTATTCCATTTCGCATGTTGATTTTAAGTTTTATCGGAAGTTTTTTTGCGTAATCCATGAATTCTGGATCTAAATAAGGTGCTTTGATAGTCATTCCTAGAGATTCTGCCATGGGTATGGATGAGAAACCCATTTCTGCCCACATTTCTATTTGTTTTTGCTTGAACTCTTCCTCTGATAAGTGGAACTGCCAAGGATATCCAAAAAGTTCATCTAATGCATCGCCTGTAGAAACTGTTTTTACTCCTTTTTCCTTTAAAATTGTTAATCCTATATAAACTGGGATGCTATTTCTTATTTCCATTGGGTCAAATTTCTTTAGTGCTTTTACTATTTTCGGAGCACTTTTCATGACTTCTTCACGACCAAAAGTGTGGGTTTCATTATCAAGGTTTAACAAAGTAACCATTTTTTTTACATACTGTGTGTCTTTTGGTTTTCCGTGTTTAAAAGCCATGGTTAATGTTTTTATGTGTGGTTCATATTTCACGGCTTCATAAGCAATAATTTGTGTGTCAGTACCCGCGGAAAATAACATTGCCTCGGTCATATTTTTTTGTACAATTTTGTTAACTAATGTTCTAATTTCTGGCAAAAAGGATTCATAATCTTTTGGATATAGGGTCAATTGAAATTCCTCATGTTAAGAGGTTTGTCTTGTTTGAAGTATTTAAGTATATCCGTATGGGTATAAAAAATGAAAAAATATAAACATATGTTGGAAAAATCTTTAATCCGGTGAACGTTTAGGCGTTTGTATCTTCCTTTGTTTTTCTGACAATTTATAGTTACATTTAAAAGTTTTTAGAGTTCGTAGTTATTCAATATTCAGAAAATTAACAGATTCATTAGAATTTGTTTTTCAGGTGATCTATTTGAATGTAAGTCTAATCCATATGAAGGTACGTAATTCCATATCGGAAAATCTTAAAGCGGCCTCAATTTGCATACGTAAAGCTGCCGAAAACTCACCTTCTATAATTGCACTTCCTGAATATTTCTCAGTTCCAGGCTGTTTATCAAATTTTGATTCAGCGAAAAGAATTTCCAAATCAACTTCTAAAACTACTTTTGATTTTTTATCTGAAGCATCTAAAGAAATTTCTAACATCTATCTTTTAGGCGGAACAATTCTTGAAGAAGATGCTGGCAAATATTATAACACTAGTACTTTATGGAAAAGTGGAGTACTTCTGGGAAAGTATAAGAAAAAAAATCCTATCAAAGGTGAACTTAAAGTTGGAGTAGCACAAGGAACCAAACCAGTTGTGATAGAAACTCAATTTGGTAAAATTGGTTTACTGGTTTGCGCTGATATGTTTGATCCTATTCTTGTAAAACAAGTCACGTCCTTAGGTGCACACATCCTATCTTTGCCTGTTGCAGCCATGGGATCTCACCCTGCTGTAGAAGGCCATCCTTTAACTGAGAAAGTAGCTTCAGAAAATGGAGTATTTGTGCTAAAAGTTGGAAACGTCTGTTCAAGTACAATAGGTGGGAGAAGTGCAATAATTGCTCCCTGGGGAATACTGGCTGAAGTATCTGATTCCTTAACAGATAAAATAATTACAGCCGAGTTAGACATGAACCGATTATTTGAATATAGAAAAACTCTCAATAAATATTAGCCCATTTTTTAACTATATTTATCATATTTGAAAACTCGAATCTATCAAGCCAATCTCTATATTCTCTGTTTTTTACAGCAAATTCACATATTTCTTCAGCATTTTTTGAATTATGAACTAGTAACAATATTGCTTTAAATTCAAATCTCGAAAGATAAGCCATAGTTTTTAATAGAGCATCCATTTTTTCAAAATTGGGCATTTCAGCACTCAATTCTAAAACAACCGGTTTTTTCAATATCCTCAAAAAATCTCTGGCTATTAGATCCACCCAATAATTAGTTGTATAATCTCTTGCCGAAAGTGGAACATGAAAATAATCAACATATTTTGCGATTTTATTAAAATCTATTCCAAATCTCTCTTTAGCTAAGACTGGATCTGGAAACATTTCAACTGCAAAAGATCCCTTTACAACTTTTTTTGCATCTGAAATAAATTGTGTTATAGTTTCGGCTCGCCAATCGATCCAATTTAGACCACTTGTTCGCCATAATTCAACACAACGTGGACAAACACAAAATTCTTGTTCTGGAAAATGGTAAAGATTCAATGTTACGCCTAAAATATTCTGAGTATTCAATTCTTTTATATAATCTAAAACTTTCGTTCGATATTCTTGATTCGTTGGGCAGACATAATCAAAAGCTAGATTAGCTTTTCTATTCTTTCTTAATGCTGGTCCATTTTTTGAGATTGCTACGATACTTGGGTTCTCTCTGATGGCTTTGGCATCACAAAAACAAGAAACATCGTTTTGCATCTCTTCTGCAGCAGGAAAAATTGAGCCATTTACCCATTTGGAATAATAAACATGATGATCGTATCCTTTCACTTTTTCTGGAGTATAGGTAACTAATCCAATTTCCATATTATTTCATCTTTCGCGCAACAAATATATTTCTTGGTCTTATTAACCTGTTGATCTGCTATGGACACTCATTCTTCATCAATTAATATCGATTACGCTAAATGTCCTCCTTGTTCAGGATTGATTTGCATAGGTGTTTGTCCCGTGGGAATACTTGAGCAAGGTGAGAAACAAAAACCAACAATAATAGATATTTCATCTTGCACTAAATGTGCTGTATGTATCAATCTATGTCCAACAAAAGCAATTACTCTAGTTCAATCTAAGGACAAGTAGCTGAGAATAGTATGGAACATCATAAACTAGTAGGAGAAGATGTGAAACTTGTTCTTAAAGAAAACGTGTTAGCTGTCCTTTCCTCAATTACTCTTAGTGTTATGAGCTCAGCAATACACAATGGCGGCTGCAAAAGAACAAATACAATAATTAACACCCAAGTCTCTGATGATTACGGTGATCGTCGTCTTCATGATGATCCTGAACTTTTTATTGTCGAATCTTCTAAAAAAATAGGTGATTTTAATGATTTTGTTGGAATGGTTACTTATGCTTCAGTTAAAGATTTTTCATTAATTTCCAAATTAGATGGCGAGCTAGGTGTCAGTGTTATTGCAACGGCAGGGTGTACTCATACTGAATCATCAGGTGAAGAAATAGAAATTCATGAAATCCCGGGAACCATAAACATTATTGTCATAATTGATGGAAATCCCACGACAAGTTGTCTTGCTAGTACTTTGATTACGGCAACTGAAGCTAAAACTGCCGCTCTTAGAGATTTAGACCTTCGAAGTAGATACTCAGGTGATGAAGCAACCGGAACTATAACTGATGCGTTGGTAACGGCTAAAACTGGTCGCGGTCCAAACATTATCTATGGCGGCCCTGCTTCAAAACTTGGAAAACTAGTAGGTTACTGTACTCGAAACGCAGTTAGAGAAGCTACAAAAAGAGCTAAAGTGGGAGGTTTTTCTCCAACAAGATCTATAATAAAGCGATTAACCGAGCGCCACTTATCAATGGAAAAACTTGCTTCGGAATCATCAAAAGTGAAAGGAATATCTATTGATCAACAAAGCTTGGAAAAACTATTAAAATCAAAACCAGTTTTCACCACTTTTTTGTTGGCTGCATCTAAATTGGATGATGATGTCAAAAAAGGATTAATTCCAAAAGAATTTGGAAATGTAACTCTCCTATCTGCCAAATTTAGTAACTCATTTTGTAATTCAAATATTTCTATTGATACAAAAATTGTTCAACAATTGGACTATGTTGATTTACCATTATTTACTAAACAAGTTTTGATTGCATTCTTAATGGATACTAATTCAAAGGAAAAAAATGAAAACCTTAAATAAGTTGCGTTTTTTATTCGGTTAATTAAAAATTAGATCAATGGTGATAATGTTGAAATTTGCAACCTTCCTTTATCAACCTCGGCCAGCCGAGGGTGTCGACATAAACTTCTATCGGATAAAACCTGAATCAGGAACAGTGGGAACCCCTAATCCGGATATGTATACAAATATTGCTGTCTTTGGAGATAATGAACTTGCACAGAAACATCCAGAATGGATTTCGATGTCAAAAGATGGCCCTGCATTTCGTCGTTTGACTCCTCCAAAAGTAAATGGAGTTAATCCAGGAAACAAAAAATATACTCTTAGATGGGATGTTTTATGTCCAACAAATCCAGAAGTTAAAGAATATAATTTAAAATTGTTCAAAGAATGCGCTCAAAAAACTCCAGGAATAAGCATAAGCAGTCAACATTTTGCTGATCACGGTTTTTGTGTTTGTCCACGTTGTGTTGAATTATGGCGAACAAGTGGTCTAAATTGGTATGACTGGCGAGCTCAAGAAGTAACTGGTTTTCTGAAAGAAGTTAAAGGTGTTATAGGCGGCAAGCCTCTCTATGTAAACCTATTACCCGACCCAGTATTGGGACGAGAGAGATTTGGTTACGATTTTGATGCGCTAGCAGAATATACCGATACCTTTGTAATTCCAATGTTCTCAAAAGCATATCCTTCTCCTTGGTACTGGGAGATGTTAGCAAGAGCCTTTAAAAGCAAACTAAAGAAACCAGTTTTCGCAAACCTTTATGTGCGTGGACCAAACGATGATCCAAAACAGACACCTCCAGTTAAAGATTTGTTAACAGTTGCAGTGAGAATAGCAAGAGCTGGAATAGACGGCATAATATTCCTTGCTGAAAACGCAGACAGAATTAGAAATTTCCAGAAAGAAGCTACTCAAGCTACTGACGTCTTACAAGAATTAGATGGTTATGGCGGAGACGAAGTTCTAGACTTAGTAGAAAAGTGGAAATCACTCTTCTAATTTTTTTCCCTTTTATTTCGATTTTTTTCGATAAAATAAAATCTTAAACATATGGTTGAAAAGTAACTGGTTTTTCAAACCAGAAATCACTTTTTTTGATAAGTTTATACTCGTTTTTTTTTCAGGAAAGCTAGAAATGCTAAAATCAAAACTATCCCACTGAGTGTGACGGTAATTGAAGAAGTGGTTAATCCAATAGGGGATAATCCTAAAAATAAACCTGATACCCCAGCTATACTAAAACTTAATGCTACTGATAAAACTGATTTTTCTATGAACTCTAATTTTCCATCTTTAAATAGGACATTCACGAGACAATATCCTGGTGCAACTGAAACAAAAATAAATCCAAAAAAATATGTTAATCCTGAGAAGAATGAATTTGAAGGAATCAAATAGACAAATAACATTGTTAATACTGTAAATAGAATAATTATTCCAAACCATAGAGAGGGTTTCACTTTTTACTCCTTCAATTGGATTCTTGTAAAATTTAGACAAAAAAGAAAAGGGTATGGATGATTAGCCCATAAAGATTTTATAAATCGGATGTTGCTGATTCAACGGTCTTGTACCCAGATCACCAGCACCTGATGCAATGTATGCATCTACTATTGCGACTGCTGGAAAGACATAATCCGATTGCTCTGCTGGTCCAAACATTAGCCAGTTGGCGCCCATTGTTTGCATTATAGCGTTTGTTGCGGTTCTTGTTCCTTTTCTGAACTGCTTTTCAAATTTAGCTTTAACCCAACCCATTGTAGTTACCACGTTTCCGGTCCCCAAACCAGTTGGATGACCAAATCTCTCCTTTATTTGTGGTATCGCTCTTACTGCTGTGCCCATATCTGGTTCAAATGCAGGAATGGCCGTGTCAATTAACGGTTTTGTTATTCCACCTTCTGCAGCTAAGGCCAATGCTTCTTCTAAGACTTTCATTTTTCCTTCTAGACTGTTATCTTTTGGATCGTCAGCTAAGACAATAGATGCAGTAATTCCGCATTCTTTGACTTTTTCTGCCTCTCTTTTTGATACTCCTTTATAGAAAGAATTGTATATGCATCGGTCTTGTAATCCAGCATTTTTTATGATTTCAGCGCTTTGCATACGTGTTCTTGGACTCATCGCGTCTAACAGAAATGGTGCTTCAGTGTGTTTTGTTACAAAATCTACATATTTTTCAAAGGCAGTTGCTGTAGTTCCTACAATATCTAAAACGAATGGAACACCAGTTATGTCACTTAAGTTTTCCATTTTATTTATTAGGTTCTCTGCTGCTTTGGCGTCAAATAAACCTTGATTAGCGTCTTTTACCATCTTTTGGCCAAGCCAAAAAATTGACCCTACCAAAACAGTTGGTAATTCACCAGGCTGACCGCCGATTTGTATTCTGCCTACTTGATATACTTTTTGTTCTGTTTTAAATTTGAGCATTATATCTCATCTGGATAGTTGTTTTGCTATTTTCCAGCTACTAGTTTTTTAGCTAATTCTACGCCTTCTTCTTTGCTTTTGCCGAATATCGCTCCAATTGCTTCTGCGTCTTCTTTTTTAACTGCAGCTCCACCTATTATGATTTTCACTTCTAGATTTGCTGCTTTCAATGCGTCAACTAATGTGGATAAATTATTTTTTGCAGGTACTGTATTAACAGAAAGGGCCAGTATATCAGCTTTTGACTCTTTTATTTTATCGATGAAAGCTTCAGGTTTAGCATTTTTGCCTACATCTATTGTTTTAAATCCAGCTTTTTTTAGTGCTTTTCTTACTGCTTCTTTTGCAGTGTCGTGCATATCAGGTTGGATATTACCGATAACGACAGTCCCAATGGGATTTTCTGATTCTTTGGGCTCTTTTTCCATCATAGATTTAAGCCATGACATTCAATTAAACACCTTTTATATTTTGGTCTTTTACCTTCGCTTTTTATACTCGAATTCTATATTTAAACCTTGACTCAAGTAATCCAAGATCAATATAAAGAAAACTATAAAGTTCAGGAAGACAATAATGGTCAAAATTTCAACTAAGACTACTTTGCTGCTTGTCATTTTTGCGTTTGCGTTAATATATCGATTGATGTTCATACATTGGGACGTTTATCCTTCAGGGGCTGATATTGGATTACACAATAGTGTTCTCAATTCAATTACGCGATCTGGTGGAACAGATTTTCAATGGAATTTCTATCAAATGGGAGGAGGTTTCTCTCTAACTTTTCCAGGTTATCATATCTTCGTTTCGTATATAGTATTATTAACAGGATTACCCAATTATTTGGCGTTTTCATTGACTGTTACTTTATTTTCTTCTCTTCTTGTTTTATGTTCGTTTTTAATAACTCGAGTTGCTTGGAGTGAATCAGCTGGAATAATTGTTGCTTTTTTAGTAGCTATCTCGCGTTTTGATATTGAAATGTTATTGTGGGGTGGCTATCCCAATGCTGCAGCTTTAACTTTAATTCCTATTATTTTTTATATGTATTTAGAGAGGAAAAAATTTTCGCGTTTTTCTCTTATTTGCATTACCGGTCTTTTATCCGCAACCATATTGCTATCTCACTCACTAACCTCTGTAATGTTTGTTAGTATCACTATTCTGACAGTTTTCATGATGTTTGTTTTTTCAAAAAGATTGACCATAAAAAGAGGGCACATTTTTATTTGGATCTTGCCGTTGCTGGTTGGATTTATTCTTGTTTCTCCCTTTTTACTGAATGTAATACCTGCATATTTAGGAGCAAACGGGGGTACATTTACAGGTGGAGTATCTGGCATCCAACAAGCATTACTTTCAACACGTGTACTTCCAATGGAGTGGATTATACCCTTATTTTGTAGCGTTTTTCTTTTCTTGTTATTTTCAAAGAAGTATCAAAAGACGTTTTTATCTATTCCCTCAGTTCTTTTTATGTTATGGCTTTTAGTACCTGTTCTTTCTACTCAAGGATATTTAGTGGGTCTTTATGTTGATTATAATAGGTTTTTGTACTTTGTAATATTACCCCTGATTGTTCTTATTGGCTTGGGGATAGATCATGGATCAACTTTTTTTGCTAGAATCATAAATACCTACATATCTCTTACAAAGAAACATAATCATGACCTGAAAAACCAAACCAATGGAAAATCTCGATTCACTCAGCGTTTTTCTCAAAAAAATCTTTATACAGGTTTCACTTTAGCTTTTCTAATAATTTCTTTTCTTATAATTCCTATATTCTTAACTCCATTTCAAGGTAGAACAATCCAAAGTTTTTATCAAGTTATGACAGATCCTGGATACGACGCTATTCTTTGGGCCAAGCAGAATACTCCAAATGATTCAGTGTTTGTTTCTGATGCACTTTATGGTTGGTGGTTTTCAGGTTTTGCTCAAAGACCCACTTTAAGTGCCGTTGATCCACAGTTTTTAACTTTAGCTCGTGAATTTGAACCTGCTAAAGTTGCTAATAATCTGCTTGACACTAACTATGTTCTTGATAACGGATTAATTCAAGTTAGAGAGGATGGTGGATATTTGGATAGGCATAATCCAATATTTCTAGCTAAACTCAACTGGACCTATTTCCCTTATCCTTTTTTCCATTTTAGCCATGATAAAGTAAATGTCCAACTTGATTTTGGCAATAATTCATTTGGAACTTTTGAATTATCGGATCTTCCAGTGCTTGAGATGAATATTGAAAATGATGTGACTCAAGCTCAACTTTTAATTAAAAAAGGCAACAATTATTTCAATTATTCACAATATATTACAATGTATACCGGTGAAAAATTTGTTAATGTGACAATATCTCTTGATACTGAAAACGATTTTGTTTCCATTGTTGATGTTAATTATATTCTTCAATCAAAAGGTGAACTAGTCCAAAGTGAAAATACAGTTGGGTTTGTTGATGAAGGAGCAAAAGTTTTAGGCCAGTTAATTTTTTCTGAAACCAATTTGCCAGATATTACTGAATTTGACAATTTTGGATTGAACTTGTTTTATGACATAGGAAAACCTAATGTCGATTTTCAGTTCTTAATTAGTGTTTTTTCAATAACAGATGATTTAGTATTTTATCAGACAGCAGAAAATAGAGACCTGTTGATCAAAGAGATTTTAGATTCTAATATGGTTCGTACGTTAGACTCTGATTTATTTCCAAATAAAAAAGATATTATTGACTTGTCTATCGAGGTTTTTTCTTATAGCACTGCAATACTTGATTGGAATGTTTCTTATATAGCGGTTAGAGATTCAGATTTGCTCCTCAAATTTTCTAATGATCCTATTTTTAGTCTGGTCTTTATTAACGATGAAGTGGCAATATTTAAGGTAAATAGAGCCTCTTTCCAAGAGGGGTGAATACCTTTCAAGTTATTCGTGAAATAATTCGAGAAAAAAACTTTGAAAACTTAATTTTCTTGGTTTTTTCAGTTTTTATTTTCATTTTTTTTTATACAATTTTATCTATGAATGGACTTGTGTTAGGTAACGATCCTGCTGTACACATTCAACGAGCGGATTCTTTTCTTTCTTCAGGATCTATTCCAATAAGCGATATTGCCTGGTATCCTCCTCTTTACCACATTTTTCTCTCTACATTAATTGCCTTTACAGGCGCGACTGAAATTGGAACATTAATATTTTTAATAAAAACACTCACAGTGTTAATTGATTGGCTATTAATTTTTTCAGTTTATTTGCTGGGAACAAAATTTTTTGGTAAAAAGACCGGTTTTATTGCCGCATTGTTTCTGTTTTTCTGTTTTCCATTTTATGAGATCAATCAATGGGGTGGATATACTACAATCCTTAGTTTAGCAATGATGTCTTTACTTTTAATATATCTCTCATTAGAACGAAAAGGAATTGGAAATACTGTTACAATTTTTACTCTAACTTTCTCTTTGGTTTTAACCCATCAACTAACTACTTTTTTAGCTTTCATCATTTTTCCCCCCTTTATTTTTATCATGCTTATAACATCCAAAGGGAAGTATCCTAAGGCTTGGATTGCAGCATTAATTGGTGGAGCTATTGCTTTTTCATTATATTACTTGATGCCTCTTCTACCCTATCTTGGGAGTTTCATAGATATAGTCTTCTTTCAACTAGAAACAATGCTTTTTCAGGTTCCAGCAGTTTCAGCTGAAAAATTTATCGTAAATTTTGGGTTCATACTATTTTTAGCCTTTTTTGGAATAATCCTTACATTCTTCAAACTTAGAAAACGTGGGAATTTAGGGTTTTATTTACTATTATCTTTAGCTTTTTATATCCCATTATTTTTTTCACAATCATATCTTGTGGGAATTTATTTACCCTATCAGCGTTTTGTCTATTACTTATTACCTTCAATCGCAGTTTTTTCTGCTGTATCTTTTGTTTTTATTATGGATAGACTTTTGAAATTTAATAATAAATTTCAAAAAAGATGGAAAAAAAATAGAATAAAAATAATTACATATCCAATAATTATTCTTCTTATCTCTTTATTCATATTTCGTTTTGGAATTGTTTACGGGAAAATAATGGAAGCAAGTGTTTTCTACTCAACCTCTGATGTGAAAGGATATGATGCGGCAATTTGGCTTAGAGATAACTATCCAGAACCTACAACAGTAGTTGTAACTGAAGTGCCTGGTTCTTGGTTTGGTGTATATTCTGGAAAATCAATCTTTGCAGAGACTGATCCGATTGTCGACCGAAATGTAATTGCAGAATCTGTTTTGGAATTGGCATATGAACTTGAACATCCATTAACTCTTGCACGAACTTATGAGTCAAAAGGAGCAATTTCTGGAGAAAATTATGTCTCAATAAATAGTGTTTGGAAACGAGTATCTTACTCATCAGGTGCTGGTGATTTTCTATCATACAAAATTAATGGAGAAGAACATGTTTCTGAACTTCACCGCCTAACTAGAGAAATTATTTTTGAAGATCAAAGTTATCCAAAAAAGATGTCGATTCATTACTTCAACGACGAGCTAAATTTGATTCAAACAATCCAATTTCAAAATAACAGTTACCCCATTAACGTATCTTGGATTTTGTCATCTAATAATGTTGAACTCACAGAAGTAAAACTCTATGTGAGTACTTTTTTTGATCTATCTTTTTCTTTCACAAAAGCTTATGTCCCAGGTGTTCTATTCTGGGAAAATCCTTGGGATAAACCTTCTGACTCTAAAAATAATGAGTGGGCAGTGACCAATTTTACGAAAAATAACTTAACAGAAAACCTAATCAGTATTTATGACGAAAAAGACAAAATTGTATTTGCTATAAAATTTGATGTATTACCTGAATGGGGAAATTTAGGAGCTTTATCAAGTAAACAAATCGATGCACTACGTTTTCAATACGAGTTTAACAAAGTTGAAATAAACCAAACAATATCTCGTAATTTTGATATTTTGTCTTTTTCGAGGAATGATTATTCGGAAATGCAAGATCTATCTGAATTGATTTCCTTGTTCGACTCTAAACTTGTCTCTGAACACGATGTTCTATCTAGAGATTATCACACGTACATCAAAGACAATAATATTGAATTTATAGTGTACGATAAAAATCAACTTGATACAAAACTAGTTAATTCAAAATTACTTAAACTAGTTTATTCAAATGACAGATATGCAATTTTTAAAATCAAAAAATAATTGTTAATACACTGTTTATTTGATTTTGAATATTCAAATAATTTTATTGAGTTTATTATAAAAAAAGAAAAAAAAATTATTTTCTTAGAATTAGCTTTCTCTGAGCACTTTTGGTATGTATGCGCATGCTGGATCGCTTTCAAATAGGTCTCCAGTGTAGTATTCTGCTCTTGTTCTGCATCCGCCACATATTTCGCGGTATTCACAAACTCCACATCTGCCCTTTAGGTTGCTTTTGTCTCTTAGTTTGAGGTGTAACTCAGATTTTTGTAGGTCATTCCAGGTTTCTTTTAGGCCTTTGTCTTTGATGTTTCCTAGTCTGTAGTCTTCGTGGAAACCGCATGATCGGTAGTCGCCGTTTTCTGTGACGCTTATGTAGTTGGCTCCGATTGTGCATTTTCCTAAGAAACCGTTTTGGAACCAGTCCCAAAAGTCTACTGGGTTTCTTTGTCTTACTATTCTTGCGTAGAAGGGTGCGTAAACGTTTACTTTTAGTTTTCCTGCTAGTTCTACTTGTAGGTCATATATTTGGTTGAAGGCTTTTTCGTATTGGTTTGGTGTTGGTGCTAGGTCGGGCATGTTTGTGTCTGCTCTTCCTACTGGTACTAGGTTGTGGTATACTACCATTCGGGCGTTGTATTTTTGTGCTAGTCTTGCTGGGTGTTCCATGTCGTTGATGTTGTGTTTTGTCATGGTTGTTACTATGCAGTCTAGGATTCCGTTTTGTGATAGTTGTTGCATTGCGTGTGTGGCTTTTTTGTATGCTCCTTTTCCTCTTATGTGGTCGTTTGATTGTTGGGTGCCGTCTATGCTTACTGCTGTGTGTACTTCGTGTTTTACTAGTTGGTCGAGTTTTTTTTGGTTGAAGGCGAATCCGCTTGTTATTAGGCTAACTTCGAAGCCTTGGTCTTTGGCGTATTTTATTACGTCGAATATGTCTTCTCTTACTAGTGGTTCTCCGCCGCTTATTCCAAACCATGGTGAGCCAAATTTGTATACTTGGTCTACTATTTTTTTTGCTGTTTGTGTGGTTACTTCTGTGTCTTTGGCGTATTTTGGTGTGTAGCTGCAGTATAGGCAGTTTCCTACGCATCTTCTTGTACATCGCCAGGTTACCATGTATAATGGAGCTTTTTTCATAGCCATGGAAAGTCACAGCAAAATTAGAATAATCTTTGTGATATAAGAGTTACGATTTAAAAATAGAAACCCTATCATAGGACAATTAAGCTAAAAAAAATATTTCATTCAATTAATTTAATATCTAGTAGACGCTAATGACTAGCAAATCATTCTTCAATCCTTTTTTTAATTCCTTTTTTTTCTTCTTAAAGTTAGTTCTGCTTTTAGAAAGTCTTATAAACGTTCTACTTATACACAAAGTCAGATTTAATCGAGGAGAACGTGCATAAAATAATGGTAAAAGTAAAAGAATACGCAGAAATGACTAAAGATAAAATGATGTTATACACTTTCGTTGCTCTTTTGGTGTTAGTTGGCGTTTCATATTTCTCTTTTGGATTAACCCCTCTAATCACGGCCGCAATAGCTGTATTGGTTGCCGTAGGTATTGACTTGTTAATCTCAAAAGTAGCTGCAGATGCAAAACCTAATACGATGTCTGCTGCAGTATTTGGACTAATTGTCGCATTATCCTATTCATTAGGACTTCCAGCTATGCGTTCAATTGAAGCGTTGTCTTTGTTGGCTCCTGATGCTTACTTCTTTGTTGCAGCTATCTCTGCAATAGGAGTTACTCTGTTCAAGAAACTTTCAGGAAGAAAACGCGTTAATCCAGCTGCTGCTGCAAAAATCTTGGTTTTATTACCTTTTCTAGACAGTATGTTACTTGCAAAAGATCATCTAGTAGATGGAATGCTAGGTGTTCCTTCTTTAGCAGGACCTATTGGCTATGATATCTTAGGTAATAACGGGGTTAGCTTCTTTCGCTAGTTATATCCAAACATGTTTTGTTGATCCCGCTGCAACAGTAGCAGCTACCGTTACTCAATCTGAAATGCTTCAACTGTTGTTAGTTCAAAAATGGCATGGATGGGCAGGTGGAGTCTCAAGTATAGCAGTAATAGCTGTTGGCATCGCACTTTTCGTACTTGCAAGAAAATATATTAAATGGCGAATAACCGTTTCATATTTAGTAACTATTGCAGTAATGGCACTTGCATTAGGATTCGTTTTTGGGGATTCTAATCCACTACTAAGAGTTCTATTTCACTTGTTCATAGGCAGTTCAATATTCATGGCATTCTTTATGGCTACTGATCCAGCTACAACTCCAGTAACATATTTGGGACAACTAATTTTCGGTGCAGGACTAGCTGTATTAACAATACTTATTCAAACATACATGGGATTCCTTGGTGGTTCAATTCTAGCTCTGATCGTTATGAACTTGACTACCCCATTTTTAGACAAAGTGGGAATGCAAAAACCAACAACTGAAAAATTAGAAGTAAAACTTCCTAAAGGAAAACAATTTGCAGATGCCAAAGTGACAGATTGCGTTAGATGTGGAGTATGTATGCGTTCGTGTTGCCATAAACTAAGCCCGATATTGATCAAAGAAGCATTTGACGGACAAAAAGTAGAGAAACTACTCAAACTTAATCCAGACTACTGTGATGGTTGTGGACATTGCAATTTTGTGTGTCCAGCAAGAATAGACTTGAGAGGCAGCGTACTTAGATCAAAAGCATTTCTGAAAGGACAATAGACGACTTTCTATAATTCCCTAACTTTTCTTTTTTTTTAAAAAAACTTTACTAAAATTCGTAAAAAATAGCCCATTTTTTCTTATATTATAGCTTCTCTTTTCTTTTTTTGGCATTAAACTTATTAACATGCCCAACTGTAATAGAGAAAAGGTGAAAGACCGATGTCTACACAACCATTTAGTAAAAAAACGATTATCTACGGATTCATAGTACCAGTTCTTGTTGCTATACTAATATTGCTATTTCCTACAGTAATTAAAGATGCATTTGATGGCTGGTTCCCTCCAGCAGATATGATGACTGGTGATCCTGGCTCAGATTGGGCCTTTATCACAGTAATATTCACTCACGGCTTAGCTCAGATGGTCATGTTTGGGATTCCCCTAGTCATGGGATTAATCTGGAATAAGTGGGCTGGAGGAGCTACAGGTTTCATAATGGGAACGTTGTTTTACCTTGCATATGCAGGCTATAATATTGCTTTCTCAATGGAAAATTTTGGTGCTTCACAAAATCTATATCGTGACCCAAGTTTCATTGGTAACTATATTTTAGGCGGTATTCTCATTGGTTACATTGCAGGAGCTCTTAACGAAAAATCCTTCAATTTCAAACGAATGTTGGGTGCTGGTTTAACAGCGGGAATAACTATTGGAGTACTACAGTTTATTCTTAACATGACAATTGCTTTCGGGGCATGGATGTCTCAAGCTGATCCATTCTACGCGTTTTACTTAGTAATGTTGCCTAATGTTCTTCTAGGAGTATTAGCGCCAATAATATCCAAAGTAATGATGTGGTATGGATTGCTGCCAGGTAGCTATTCATAGCACCAACAATCTTTTTTTTTCTTTTTAAAATTAACTATTTTACTTCTTATTTCAAGAGACTTTAATTGCAAAAAATATACAAAATATTTTTAATTAGTTTTTTTAGGTGCAAATTCCCAAGCAATATTTCCTTTCCACAAATCGCCTAGTTTTGTAATTCGAATTTCTTTATCATCAATCTCGATTAATCCTTTTGTTTCTAGAGTTTTTAGTTCTTTTGAAAAAACTGCTTCTGGGTGTTTCCCAAATTTTTCAAAAAATTCTATTTTATCAACAGGCAATCGCAAATAAAGCCTAGTCATTGTCCTGCGCATCATGTCTTCTGGAGTAGATTCTGAAAGTCGATTAATCGGCAATTTACCCGAATTGACTATGTCAATATACTTGTTTACATCTTCAACATTCGTGTACGAAAATTTCTGTAGATAACCCATTATGCAACCAAAACCGGTAGTTAATATTCCAGCCCAAGGCCATCCGTTTAGACAGTTTTCTTTAAAATGCCACTCCACTCGAGAGAAACGGTCATGGCCAATGGCTTTATAACCTGAATCAGTTAGTAATTCATAAGCTTTTAGATACATTTGTTTTTCATATTCTGCATCTCCCTGTGGGGGCACAGTTCCAGCTTTTAATTGTTTTCCAAGGACCGTATTTGGGTATACATTCAATGAATAACAATCAATTTCCGCATCCAATTCAACAGCTTTTTTTAGTGTATCAATCCAACTATCCATTGTTTGACCTGGAATATTGTACATCAAATCTATACAAACACACATTCCAAGTTTTCTTGCAGTAGTTACTGTGTCTTCAACGTTTTGCGCAGAATCAGGCAGACATAATTGTTTTCGAAGTTTATCGTTAAAAGTTTGTGCTCCCATATCTACTTGATAAACTCCATATGCAGCTAGTTTTTCAAGTTTTTTTGTTTCTAGCGTTTTTGAAGAACAAGTCACTTTAATGAAATACTCATCTGTTGTGTTAAACCTTTTTTCACAAAATGAAATTAAATCAATCATTTGATCCGCACTAAGAACGCTTGGCGTTCCCCCTCCAAGTACAATCTCATCAAACTTACTGGTTTTGATATATTTAGTTTCAGCGTACATCTCTAGCTCTTTTTTTAATGCATTAAGATATGGTTCAATGATACTTGGATTAAACGCAGAAGTAGGATAATAGCAAAAAGTGCACCTTGAAGCACAAAGAGATATCCAAGGTTGTAATTCTAAAACTCTGTCAGATTTATTCTCAATTGAAAGAAATTCCATAAAAGCATCATATGTTTCTGGTTTTATATCAGGGTAATCACGATAAGTATAAGGTGGCCAGTTTTCTCTTAAATCATACATATTCGCATCTTTCTTGTTGACAGTGGGCTTTTTCATGGTTGAAATCCTCGGAGTTCGATTTTCAAAAACGTTTGATAACATAATAAAGTTTCCGATGAGAACAGTAGAGTATAAACAATCCAATATTAAGCTAAACTCAAACTGATACTATATAACAGACATAAAATAATATGCTTTTTTTTAAAAAATTTTTGATTGATTTCAGAAATCTCTATTTTACTTAAATTTTGATCTAATCCGCCAAAGCAAATATCCTACTGATGTTTTAGCCATCAATTGATGATAATAATTGCCTTTTACATAGCCCTTTATTATTTGACGAAGAATATATTTGGGAGAGTATAAGTTATTATAGAACGTTTTTCGCATTTCAGCTAATTCTTCAGAAGGTAGATTTGGATTTTCAAATACAGGATGCATAGTATCATACTCTGTCCAATTATCAGACATTTTCCAACCATTTTTTTCTACCAATCTGCGGAGATCAGTACCAGGATAAGGTGTTGCTATACATAACCATGCATCATCTGGTTCAATTCTTCTGATTAGATCAAGGGTTTGATGCATCATTTCTTTTGTTTCACCTGGATATCCCATAATTGTGGATACCGCTACAAATAATCCCTCATCTTTTGCCCATTTAATTGCTTTTTGAGCCTGTGGTATTGTAATTTTTTTCTTCACTGCTTCCAAAATTTTCTGACAACCTGACTCGATTCCAAAAGAAACAAGATTGCAATTAGCCCTTTTCATTTTAGCTAAAACTTCTTTTGTTACTTGATCAACTCGAGTTTGACATCCCCATGGAAGATTAATTTTTCGTTCTTCTATTTTGGTACAAATATCAAGTATTCTTTTCCGATCAAAAGTTAGTGTATCATCTTGGAAAGAGATAGCGTTGGCTCCGTATTCATTTTTTAACCATTCTATTTCGTCTACAACATTTTTGCTGCTTCTTGCTCTAAATTTTGCGCCAAATATTTCTGATGCAACACAGAACGAACATTGGAATGGACATCCTCTGCTGGTCATTATTGGCAAATGGATTTTGCCCTGAATCCTATACTTATCCATTGGAACATACTTGTATGCTGGACGAGGTAATTCATCAAGATTTTGAATATATGGTCTTTCAGATGTTGATATGATTTGATCATTTTTTCTAAATGTTATTCCTTTTATTTTTTGAAGGTTTTTTGAAACCATCTCATTTTGAGCTAACTCTCGAAGCGTTAATTCACCTTCTCCTCTTACAACTATATCTACTGCTTTTTCATCACCAAGAATTTGTTTATCCATAAATGTAGCATGTGGTCCTCCAAAAATTACTGTTGAATCAGGACATACTTCTTTTGCTTTTTTAGCTGATTGAATTGCTGATTTGATAGTAGGCGTCATAGAAGTTATGCCGATAATATTTGGTTGAAAAGAAGACAACTCAGCAGATAACTTTTTGTGATTCAGATTACTAATCGGACAGTCTGCTATTTTTATTTCATGTTCATCTTGTTCTAGTACAGCCGCCAGATAAGTTAACCCTAGTGGTGGAAAAAGAGGATGGTGCGTATTATCTTCTAAGAGAGGTGGATTAACTAGTACAATCCTTTTTTTATCAAACTTTTGCATTTTTATACCTCTATTTTTTGAGAGCTCCACAATATGAACTAAGAGAATAATTGAATTGTATTTGACTATTTTGTAATTTTTAGTACATGTCTAATTAATAAGTTTTGAGAGAACCTAGATTTAATCTATATTAACCTGATTCTGTTAAATTATCATGGAAACTCAATTGTTTCTTAGGTTCTGTGTTTAATTCTTGGTTAAAGTTCTGATTATTTATTCTCTCGGAATTTTTTTGGAATGTATGCACAAGCAGGATCAGATTCATATATGTCCCCAGTATACGCATATGCTCTGTTTCTACATCCACCACAAATATCTTGATATTCACAGACTCCACATTTGCCTTTTAATAGAGTGCGATCTCTGAAACTTGAATAATACTTGGATTCTCTCACTTCTTCCCAAGCTTTTCTTAGAGTTTTTTTCCTTATGTTTCCTAACATCATGGGTTCATCAGGTGTTAAATCTGTATAGAAACACGGTATTAGATCTCCGTTCTCAGTTACGCTTATGTATCCCCCGAAGGCAAAATACGTGCATTTTCCATGAAATTTATGTTTGTACCACTCATCAAAATTTTCTGGGTTTCTCTGCTTTACTACTCTAGCATAGTGGGGGCAATGGACATGAATCTCAAATTTTCCTTCATATTTTAAGGTCAAATCCCAAATTCGATTTAAAACCCACTCATATTGTTTTGGAGTTGGAGTTAGTTCCATTGTTTCTTTTGCTCTTCCACTAGGTACCAAATGGTTAAACCAAACAAAATTAGCGTTATATTTTTCTGCTAATTCTGCAACATGATCCAAATGTTTAAAGTTAACTTTTGTAATTGCCGCTGCCAATCCATTTAAAATTTTACCTTTTGATAATTTCTGAATTGCATTCAAAGCTTTTTTGTAAGAGCCTTTACCTCTTAATTGATCGTTTATCTCCTCAGGACCATCTATACTAACCGAAGTCCAAACTTGATTTTCGACAAGTTTGTCATAGATTTCTCCATTAACAAAACAACCATTAGTTAATAAACAAACATTAAGCCCAAGATTTTTAGCGTACTCAATTATCTCAAAAATGTCTTCTCTCATTAAAGGTTCACCACCCTTTATTCCAAACCATTTTACGCCAAAACTGTGAATTTCATCAACTAAACGTTTAGCTTCTTCTGTTGTCAACTCATGAGGAGCACATTTGCCCGTTGCATCAACATTACAATATTTACATCTAGCATTACATGCCCCAGTTGACCTCCAAGAAGTCATTAATAATGGACCTTTTTTTGTCAAGCAAAATACCCCTTATTTTTGTCTTAATGAATCTTTGATACCTTAGATTTATCCCGTATTAAAAAGGATTATGCGTTTTCTTAATCTAATTAAATGGTTTGATTGTTTAGCAAACTTGATTCTAATTTCATTAAATCTCCACAAAGTTTATAGTGGCATAAAATCTTTTTTATCTAAATATCTTAGAGTAGATACCATCGATTATCATTCAAGAGGCAAAAAAATGAAAATTCCTAAACTTCTTTTGGTAATAATCGCATTGATCATTTTACTAGTCTTCTC
Source organism: Candidatus Bathyarchaeota archaeon (assembly GCA_963848105.1). Taxonomy (GTDB): domain Archaea; phylum Thermoproteota; class Bathyarchaeia; order Bathyarchaeales; family Bathycorpusculaceae; genus AD8-1. The sequence goes on along the minus strand of CAWKCH010000002.1, from coordinate 129,580 downwards.
CCTTTTACTTGCTGATTTCTATGATAATACAAGTGGGCCTCCCTTAGACTATGAGACTGAAGATGACCAAAATTTACTCCAATATGAGTGGCCTCAATTTCAAGGAGATTCATCTTTTACTCGTTTTTCTTCTGGACCCGCACCAGAAGCACCTGATTTTTTGTGGAAAACTAATATAACTGGTATTCAAAGCTACATAGTTGCCTTTAATGGCAAAGTTTTTGTAACCACAAAAACAACTGTTTTTGCACTCGATAAAGAAACTGGTGAAATATTATGGGATACAATTGTGCCTGATCCAGGGCCTTGGCCGGCTGTTTATAAAATTGATGAAACCCATCTTGTAGTTGGAAATAGTAGTCTTGACATTGAAACTGGAGAAGTATTATGGACAAGTAATATTTTTTCTGCAACGGGCGATCCCCTTTTTGTTGCTAATGTTTATAGCACGCAAGAAAAAATGTTCTATACTAAACAAGATTCATATATTTTTGCTTGGGATTTTTCTAATCCCTCTGATCCACCAGAAGTTGTTTGGACAACTTACGTTCCTGGAGGTGGCATAGTTGGTTCAGGAGTACATTATGGTGATGGAATAATCTTTCCTGGTTCATTTGAACCTCATCAAATGGCATTAAACGCAAAAACCGGGGAAGTTCTTTGGGATACTGAAACAAAAAGTGCAATGCTTTTTTCCGGTTCTTATTACGAAGGAAAATTCTTCAGAGGCGGTACACATGATAATACTCTATATAGTTTTAATGCGACAAATGGAGAAATATTATGGACCTTTAATCCGAATACCCAAGAAGGTTACTTTAGCATTGGTCCAGCTACTGCTTATGGAATGGTCTATGAACTTAATAGAGATGGAAATTTATACGCTCTAGATTCACAAACTGGAGAAGTTGTTTGGAAGTATAAAGGACCTGGTCCCCTTGTTTTTCCCGGAAATCCTACTGTAGCTGATGGTAAAATTTATGCTACTACCGGACAAGAAATGTCTTATACCTCAGAACAAAGCGATTCCGAATTTGTTTGTTTAGACGCTTTTACTGGGAAGATTATATGGAAACTTCCCGTTGAGGCTTTCGCTCCCAGAGAATCTGTAGCTATTGCATATGGAAATTTGTATCTTATTCCAGGCGACGTTACAAGAAGTGTTGATACAGAGTCTGGTGAAGAATACGAAACAATCAATCAAATATGGGCTATTGGTACCAAATCTTGGCCAATGTATCGACATGATCCCGCTCATAGTGCAACAGGCCAATCCGGGCCAACCACTTTATCTCTATTATGGAATTTCACTACTAAAGGTGCTGTTATATCTTCACCAAGTCTAGAAAACGGGAAAGTATATTTTGGCTCTCATGACAAATCCATCTATTGCTTAAACGCTAGAACTGGAAAATATATTTGGAATTTCCAAACAAATGATCGAATTAAATCATCACCTGCAATTGCCAATGGCAAAGTATTCATCGGCCCTGATGATGGAACCATTTATTGCCTCAATTCTTCTAACGGAAAAAAAATTTGGTCAACTTATGCAGGAGGTCCAATCCCTGTAACTTTTGCAGCATCCGTGGTATTAAGATCATCTCCAATAATAAGTGACAGCCGAGTTTATGTAGGCTCCCTTGATTCCAATGTTTATTGTTTAGATTCCAGAAATGGAGAAATTATTTGGACATATCCAACTGATGGTTATATCACCTCTTCTCCCGCAATTGCTGAAGGAACACTATATGTGTTATCCCAAGAGCCAAATTCTGGTGCTTTATATAAATTGGACAAAAATACTGGAAATCTAGTATGGCGAAAAGAAATTCCATATCAGGAAGTATTCTGGGGTGGAACTGATTTACATGCATCTCCCACAGTTGCTCAAGAAAAAGTCTTTACAACCTCAAACATAAAAGAATACCATGCGATTAGTACTTCCACTGGAGAAATAGAATGGACATATCGAAATGACTACGCTGGAGAGTTTATTCTATGTTCCCCAATATATAATGAAGGTAGAGTTTTTTTAGTTGATCATTTTTCAATAGTTTGTGTAGATTCAGAAACAGGCAATACTATTTGGAGCAATTATTTAGGTTATGAACTTTATGTTTCTCCAACTTATTCAGATAATAAATTGTATGTAGTAACTGATCAGAGATCTGTTCATGTTCTCAACGCAACAAATGGTGAACAGCTTTCAATGATTACAACAGGATCCAATAGTTGGTCGAGTCCTACTGTTTATGAAGGAAGAGTTTATGTGGGAAATAACGATTGGAACATTTATTGTTTCGCAGATAACCCAGCGACAATTAGTACTATAGTTCTTGAAACAGATTCATCTACTCTTACTTTAGGAGAATCTATTTCAGGGATTGGACAACTAAATCCAACTTTTCCCAATCAATCAATTCTTCTCTCTTTAATTAAACCAGATCAATCAATTGTAGAACTACAACCCATAACATCGCCAAATGGGTCTTTCTTTTTTAAATATACCCCTGAACTTATTGGAGATTGGGTAATTAGAGCTAATTGGGAATCACAAGATAGTTACTACACTTCAGCAAATAGCATTCCACTTGATATATCGATTGAATCTGCAACAGAATTGGACTTGTTCTCTGATTCCTTTTTCATTTTTATAGTCACGATAATTGTCTCAGTGGCTATAATAGGAAGTTTACTTATATTTTTTAAAAATAAAAAAAAGTAACTTCTTGATACAAATGGAAAAAGAATTAATTTTTTATTCTTTATCTTTTTTAGGAACTACTTTACGGAAACTTGAAAAAAACCATTTTGGGAACTTGATACGCCATAATAAATGATTTAGTGTTGCATGAGCCATGGTTTTACTATAAAAATCCTTTTTGATAGATTTTTTTAGAAAATATGTTGGTGAAAAAAAGTCATCATAAAATTTTCCTCTCATTTCATCAATTTCTAAAGGAGATATAAGAGGATTTTCAAATACAGCTGTTTGTTCATCATAACGATTCCAGTCATCAGATACTTTCCACCCTAGCTTCTTCAATTCGTCATACATTTCAGTACCTGGATAGGGTATGGCTTGACAAACATAAACATAATCTGGTTCTGTTTTTCGGATAAAATCAAAAGTTTCTTTTAACAGTTCTTTTGTTTCTCCAGGATATCCTACAACAACTGATATTGCGACAGCTATTCCTGATTCTTTTGCCATCTTAATTCCTTTTGCGTTTTGTTCTACTGTGGTCCCTTTTTTCATAGAATTAAGCATTTTTTGACTTCCAGACTCGACACCAAAATGTATCAATTGGCAGTTTGCCTCTCTCATTTTTGCTAATATTCTTGGATTAATTTTATCGACTCTGGTTCGACAATCCCAAGGGAGATCGATATTTCTATTTTTTATCTCTTCACAAATTTTATATGCTCTATTCATGTTAAACGTGAAGGTATCATCATAAAATGCAAAAATGTCTGCTTTGTGCACATCTCTTAGCCACTCTAGTTCATCTGCTACTTTTTTTGGGCTTCTTGTTCTGAATCCTGTTCCACACATTTTTGATGCTAAACAAAATGTACATTGAAATGGACAACCCCTACTGGTAATAATTGGAAGATACTTTTTTCCACTGATTGTATATTTGTCAAGATCAAAATGATCAAAAGCGGGATGGGGCAATTCATCTAGATCTTTGATAAAAGGTCTATCGGTAGTTCGTATTATTTGCGATTTTTTTCTAAGTGATATTCCTTTAATATCATTGATTTTTTTATTTTTTTGATTATCTACAGCTTCTGCTATTTCTAACAGAGTATTTTCTCCTTCACCTCGGACGATAATATCAACTTCAGGTGATTCTTTTAGAGTTTGTTCATCTAGAACTGTTACATGAGGCCCTCCTAGAATAGTTAAACAATTAGGAAGTGTTTCTTTTACTGTTTTTACAATATCAATTGCAGATTTGTAAGTTAGAGTGGATGCAGTTACTCCTACAATTTTTGGTTGGGTTTTAAATAGTTCAGTTATTAACTCTTTTTTTGTAATTTCTTTGGTTTGGTAATCAATAACATTAATTTCAAATTGCTTCTCTTCAAGATAAGCTGCTAAATACCCCAAACCTAGTGGTATGAATCGAGCTGAAGGGGCACCATAGGGGGATGGAGGGTTTATTAGTGTAATCAGCATTTTTGCGGTAGTTCCTTTAACCTTTTTCTCATTTGAAAAAAGGTAATTATATCTATTATTATGTGTTTTGCAGAAATAGCTTTTTTATTTTTTTTATTAACAGATAAAGATTCAATACACATTTTTATCAGATATTGTTTATAGAAAAACTGAAAGGTAATTTTTGATGTCCGCAGATTTAGTGCTAACAAATGGAAACATAATAACTATGTCTAGTTCCAATCTTCGAGCTCAAGCCATTGCTATTAAGGATAATGTGATAATCAAAGTTGGAAAAAATAGGGAAGTAGCTCCATTAATTGATAATAACACTAAATTAATCCAACTAAAAAGAAAAACAGTTATTCCAGGGTTTATCGACACTCACATTCATGTTGCAGATTTTGGGAGACTCTTAATGTGGATTGATCTGAATAATTGTAAATCCATTAAAGATTTGCAAAACATCCTGAAAAAGAAAATACCAAACATTTCTCCAAATAAATGGATTATAGGTCGAGGGTGGAAAGATAATTTTTTTGAGACACATCAGCTTCCCAATCGTTATGATCTTGATGTAGCTGCTCCAGATAACCCCGTTGCTTTTTATCATAATAGTGGTAAACTATGTTTAGTTAATACTAAAGCTTTAGAATTTGCTAAAATTACTAAACTAACCAGTATTCCATCAGTAGAAGGAATGATTGAAAAAAACCCTATTACAGGTAATCCAACAGGGATTCTAAAAGGAAAAGCTATGAACCTTGTTTGGGAAACTATTCCTGAACCCACAGAAAAAGATCTTTTAGAAAACGTAAATTTAGCTTGTTCAAAGATTTTGGAAAATGGAATAACAAGTGTCCATTGGATGGTATTATCTGCAAAAGAATTTTCAATAATTAAAAAACTAAAACACAATTCTTTGCTTCCGCGAATATTTATTGTTGTTCCTTATGAACTATGGAAAAAAGAACTTGGTCAAAATCAAAAATTCTCTTCCTTAAAGAATAATTTATTGAGAGTTGGTGCAATTGAAATCTCTGTTGATGGTTATTTAGCTGATAAAACTGCTGCTCTTATTTATCCATACAGAGATGGTTCAAACTCAACTGGAAAATTATTGTATTCACAAAAGTCTTTAACTTCTTTTGCTACTGAGATACTTCGATCTAACTTTCAACTTATCATTCATGCAATGGGGGACAAAGCTGTTGACCATGCTTTAACTACTATTAACCAAGTCAAAAACAAACCCCAAGGTGCTAGAATTAGGTTAGAGCAAGCAGCGTTGATTAATAAAAATTTACTAGACAGCCTGAAGAGTCAGAAAATTATGGTTTCAGTACAACCTTGTGTAATGAATTCAGAATTTAAGATTTGGTCAGCTGTAGATAAATTGGGTTCAAGTAGAGCTCGATGGCTTTATCCCATAAGAACCCTTGTGGATAATAATATACTCCTTTTAGGAGGTTCTGATTGTCCAATGGAACCACTAAATCCTCTTTTAGGAATTCAAACTTTAGTGAATAAACAATTCTTTGTTGATGAGGCGATAACTGTAACTCAAGCTTTAGCAATGTATACAATAAATGCTGCTTATTCAACCGGAGAAGAAAAAAGCAAAGGGTCAATCGAAGAAGGTAAATTAGCTGACTTAATTATTCTATCTGAAGATCCTATTGGAATTTCTTCTGACAAGATAGGAAGCATTAATGTAGACACTACTATCCTTGGTGGAAAAATTGTTTATAGTAAAGAATCTAAACTATCTTGAATCGATACAAATAAATTATATACTTTAACTGAAACTTCAATAAACTAATGGTGATCCCGATACTTTCTGTATTACTTCCTATTACTATTCTTTTTCTAGCCATTTTATTGGATTTATTTTTTGGTGATCCTTCACCTCACAACCCACAGAGTTTGATTTATAGATTGCATCCTGCAGTTGTTATTGGCAATTTTATTGGATTTATAAAGTCGTATTTTAAAAATTCTAATCCAAAAATTGCAAAATTGAACGGTGTATTTTTAGGCTTAATTGTAATATTCACCTTTTCCGTGCCTTTTTACTTTGGATTAGGCGTATTGTTTACTTTTTTACATGTAGGCATTTATGCATTTTTTGCTATTATTCTTTTGAAATTTACAATCTGTATTAAACTAGAGACTGATTGGGCAAAAGCCGCAGCAAAATCTATAGCTAACTCTAATTTAGAAGATGCGAGGAAATATGCACATTTCTCTCGCAGAAACTCCCAAAATCTAACTGGGCCTCAGATAACGTCTTCTGTGATTGAATCAATGGCTGAAAATCTAATAGATTTTAAACTTTCACCAATATTATTTTATGCTTTTTTTGGAGTTACTGGGGCAATAATTTTCAAAGCGATAAATACTTTGGATGGAATGATTGGGTTTAAAGATATTGAGCATATAGATATTGGTTGGTTTAGTGCAAAACTTGATACAGTAGTTAATTATCTTCCCACTCGATTTGCTGCATTACTAATAATATTATCTTCTTTTTTAATGGGAGAAAACTATAGAACTTCTTGGAAAATAGCATTCAGAGATTATTCAAAAACACCTAGCAGAAATCATGGTTGGCCAATGGCTGCAATGGCTGGAGCACTAAATGTTCAATTAGAAAAACCCGGTCAATATATTTTAGGTGATAACAACGAGGAGCTAACTCCAAAAAAAATATTAACCGCACTGAAAATTAGAAATTTGACTATTTTATTATTTATATTATTTATGTTACCGATAATTTGGTTTGTCAGACTTTTTATTTTCCCATTTTAAATGCCACATGTCTTTGAAATTTTTTACGAGTTCGTTTTCTGTAATTAATTTCTTAATATTACTTATCATTTCATATTTTAAGAATAATAACTATCATTTGAATGAATGTGACAACTTTTTTAGGGATAAGCTCATAGGTAGCAGATATGCGAGTGTGTTTAATTAATCCCCCTCGAATTCAACCAAAGGTTTGGGGAAAACCAAGCGTTTTTCCTCCTATTCCACTAGCTTATATTGCTGCAGTTCTCGAGAAAACAAATGAAGTATATATTATAGACGCACCTACTGAGGGGCGTAGAAATCTTCAAGAAATACATCAAACTACTTATAGAGTTGGTTTAAGCAACAAGCAAATTGAAAAAAAAATCAAACTATGGTCCCCTGAAGTAGTAATCATCGAAATTCCGTTCTCTGGATGGTCTAGAACAGCTTTTGAAGTTTCTTTAAAAATTAAACAAATTAACAACAATATAACCACAATCTTATATGGCCAACATCCATCTGCAAGACCAAAAGCTTGTCTTGAAAAAGAAGGTATAGATTTTGTAGTGATAGGAGAAGCAGAAAATACTGTTATGGAATTAGTTAACGGCCTAAATCAAGGTTTTTTTCAGCCTGAAAAAATTAAAGGTTTAGCATTTATCAGAAATAATAAAGTAGTTATAACTCCAGTTAGACCGGTAATAGAAGATTTAGACTCTCTTCCTTTACCTGCAAGACACTTGCTTCCAATGAATGAATATGCCATTGCTGTAAAAGAGAACCCACTAAGAGGTGTTATAAAAAAACCTTGGACTATAATGATAACCAGCAGAGGGTGTCCTTTTAGATGTGTATTCTGCACTCATCATACTGTATGGGGGCGAAAATGGCGAGGTAGAAGTCCCCAAAATGTTGTTGCTGAAATAAAACATTTAGTAAAAATTTATGGGATAAAACAAATTGATTTCTTAGATGACAATATGACTCTGGATAGAAATCGAATGGAAAATATTTGTGATTTAATTATCAAGAAAAAGATTCGTGTAGAATGGTTTACCCCCAGTGGAGTTAGAGCAGATACTCTTGATGAATCATTATTGCGAAAAATGAAAAAAGCTGGATGCAAAAAAATTCGTTTAGCTCCAGAATCAGGTGTCCAAAAAATTGTTGATACAGTTATCAAAAAAAACCTGGATTTAAAAAGCGTTGAAAAAGCTGTTAAAATATGCAAAAAAATCGGGCTCAAAGTGGGGTGTTTTTTTGTAATTGGTCTAATTGGCGAAACAAAAAATGATATAAAAGCAACAATAAATTTTGCTTATAAATTACGACAGTTAGGTGCAGACAGTTTCATTTTTAGTATAGCGAGTCCAATCTATGGAACAGAACTTTATCAACAAGCAAAAAATGAAGGTTATCTGAAAGCTGGTTTTTGTGAAGATGCATTGGCTACCGCTGAACCTCTCATAGAGACTCCAGAATTTTCAGCTAAAGATCTTATTACCTTATGTGAAATCGCAAATTCGGTGAATCCAACCTTTACTAGAGATAAGATCATACGTGCTATGTTAAATCCAACTAAAACTTTAAAATTAATTTTAGGCAGACCATGAAAATCATCAACTTTTATCTCAAAAAATTTTAGCTAACAATGCAAAGACTAAATATTTGATAAACAGAGCTTTTTTTAATATAGAAAAAAAATCTTTCTTGTAGTGTCCTTAAAAATCTATATTCGTTTTATGTTAAAATATAGTCAAATCTATTGTTCGTGGCTATATTTTCACTCCAAGTTTTCTTTTTACTGCCCTTCGTAAATGTGCAAGTATAGTTCGAATTATAGCAAAACTCCATAATCTTCCTGTGCCAAAGATACTAAAGAAGTATGCTGGTCTCAGATAGAATCTCTGAAATGCCCTTTCTCGGATATCCCTGAGTTCATCTCCAGTCATAGTTCCCATCTCGAAAAGAGGTGTTGCAGTATCAAATTTATTAAAATCTGTAATTCTTAGAATTCCTTCCTCAACAACCTTGTTGTATAATGGTGTTCCTGGATATGGTGTAGCAATATAGTATCCCACATCATTTGGATTTAGTTTTTCAATAAACTTTGTTGTCTCTTCAATGGTTTCTTTGGTTTCACCTGGAAAGCCAAGAACAACACCAGCTACTGTTATTAATCCAGCCTCTTTAGCCCATTTAAATGCCTTAACTATTTGCGATGGAGAAATTCCTTTTCTCATTGCATCCAAAACTTTTTGTGATCCTGACTCTACTCCAAACCATATCGATGCACATCCAGCATTTTTCATCTCTAATAGTAAATCTTTAGTAACCATGTCAACTCGTGTTTCGCAATCCCATTCAATTTTTAGTTTTCTGTTTTTTATTTCTCTGCATATTTCCAAAACTCTATCCTGATCAACAGTAAAGGCATCATCATAAAATGTAAATCTGTTAGCTCCGAATCTTTTTTTGAGATATTGAAGTTCATCAACTACATTTTTTGGTGTGCGCATTCTGTAACGACGACCAAACATCCTAACCGTAGTGCAAAAATCACACCAATAGACACAACCTCTGCTGCTAATTATGGGAAATATAATGATTCCGTGTTTTGTTAATCTCTCTAAAGGCCATAAATGATGAGCTGGAAAAGGAAGATCATCTAGATTTTCAATGTATGGTCTATCATCATTTTTTATTATTTTTTCTTTTTTTCTACAGGTTGTTCCTAAAGTATTATAATATGTTTTTCCTTCTTCTATTCTTCCAACTATATCCAAAAAAGTTTCTTCTCCCTCTTTTCGGACAACAATGTCCAATTCTGGGCACTCTTTTAATGATTCTTTATCCCAGAAGGTAACATGAGGACCACCAAGGAGTGTTATGCTCTTTGGCCAAACTTCTTTTGCAATTTTTATTATTTTTAGAGCTGATTTATAAGTTAACGTAGTTGATGTGATACCAACGATATCTGCTTGGTTTTTGTTGATTTCTGTTTTAAACTCTTCATAATTAATATCCAGAGCTTGGCAATCAATAATATTAACATCATATTTGCTTTTTTCTAGAACAGAAGCCAAATATCCCAAGCCCAAAGGAGTGAAAGGAGGATGTTTATGAGATCCGATTGGGTATGGAGGATTAACAAGAGTTATGCGTGTATTCATGTTTATTCCCTGAACTAGCTATGTTTGAATACCTACAAGAAATTTCGCAATTAATATATTTTGATTAAATTGAAGATAAAGAGAACCATTTTTGGATTTTAAGACTTCAAAAATCTTTTAATTATTCCATTCTTTTTAGTTTTTATACGCAAAAGTTGTCACCCTTTTCTTTGGCTAAAGGTTTTTAAGACCATTACCCTTTAAAAGGTGTATCTCGTTGAAAATTTAACTCAACTTAAAATATAGGAGAAATCTTTTCATGATTTTTTTGATGACCACTGCCCCACCAGAAAACTCCCCTTGGAGTACACCTATAAAACTGCCACCTTTGGGTCTATTATTTGTTGCCGCCTCACTTGAAAAAGCTGGTTTCAAAGTAGAACTGCTAGACAATTACCTATTAAGAAAATCTAACAGTGATCTAAAAAAATTAGTAAAAAAGGTCAATCCAGTAGTAGTTGGAATAACTTGTAGCTCAGCGTCTTATCCTGTATGTGTGGAATCAGCGAAAGTCATAAAGGAAGTACTTCCTCACTGCAAAATTGTTGTTGGTGGTTGGCATCCTTCCTATGTTCCTGAAAGCATGTTACAACATCCTGAAATTGATTATGTTATAATGGGTGAAGGTGAGCGGGCAATGGTCGAACTATCAAATTGCCTCACCAAAAATTTAGGTGAAAAAACTATTTCTCAAATCCCTGGCTTAGCCTTTAGAAAAAAACAGCAAATAATCCAGAATCCACAGGAGTTTATTTCAGATTTAGATGAGATTCCTTTCTTAGCTAGGCATTTATTGAGACTAGATTTGTATGAAAGAAAAATTCCCTTTCTAAATGTAACACCAGTTGATACAATGAATATTGTTCGAGGGTGTCCATTTAACTGTGCATTCTGTGAAACTAGACGTCTCTGGGGACCTGGGTGTCGTGCATTTAGTCCCCGAAGAGTTGTTGATGAAATAGAATATATGGCAAACAATTTTGGAACTAAGGGCATCTATTTTCTAGGAGATAATTTTACCATTAACCAGAAAAGAACAACAGAATTATGTGAGCAAATAAGAACTTCAAAAAAAGAAATAGAATGGGTATGCGACACCAGAGCAGATATGATTTCCCGAGATTTACTTAGAACCATGAAAAATGCTGGATGCAAAACAATTTGGTTTGGGGTAGAATCAGGATCCCCAAAAATATTGGAAAAAATCAACAAAGGAATCACCATTGAACAAAATATTCAAGCATTTAAACTATGTAAAAAAGAAGGAATACAAACTGCTTGCTCTTTTATGATAGGTATTCCAGGTGAAACTCTCACTGATATAGATATGTCTTACAAATTTGCTAAGAAATTAAATCCTGATTGGGTTCAATTTAATATTTATGTTGCCTATCCAGGTAGCACCCTTTACGATGAAGTCATAGAAAAAGGTCTTTTCGATCGTCAACAAGGATTCTTAAAATTTGTAAAAACAGATGAATTCGATTTTGATTTAATGAAACAAATTCAGATGACTTATCAATCGAAATTAAATCTATCATTTAAAAATATTCTCAAAAAAATGAAACGCGAAGGAATTTGGAATGTATTAAAAAAGAGTCCAAAATATTTCTCCAGATCAATTTAAAATAATATCTGTTCCTCTCCTGAAAAAACTTAAATATTTACTCTTTGCAGTTTTTTGATTACCTAATTATTTTCTTAATTTCTCTTCTCAAATTATCTGCGAGAATATTATTCTGATCATAAGATCTAACAGTTACTCGGAAATAACTATTATCAAGTCCAACAAACGTACTGCAGTCTCTGATTAAAATTCCCTCTTCTGCCAGTTTTTCTCTAAGAACAGTAGAAGAGATCCTTTTATCAAGGATTTTTACTAACAAGAAATTAGTTACTGAAGGAAAAACTTGCAAGCAGTTTATTGAGCTAATCAGTTTGATTAAATGAATTTTTTCATCTGCGATTAACTTCTTTGTTTTACTAATAAATTCAAAATCCTTAAGAGCAGCTCTTGCAGCGAAAACCGCTAGTAAATTGATACTCCATGGTTGTCGTACATCTTGAAGTTCACAAATAAACTTCTTATTGGCTATTCCATATCCAAATCTAACCCCTGGCATACCAAAAAATTTTGTTAAAGACTTAACCACAAAAAGATTTTTGTACTTCTCAACATCTCCTGAAACAGTTGTCTTTGGACCTAACTCAGTGAATTCCATATAATTTTCATCAACACAAACAAAAATATTCTTCTCATTGCAAAACTCTGTTATTTCCAAAATATTGTTTCTACTATATAATTTCCCTGAAGGACTGTGTGGATTGCAAATAAAAATAATTCGAGTTTTTTCATTAGTAGCTTTCTTTATACTATTAAGATCCATTGAGAAATCTTTATTCAATTTGTTGAAAACTGGTTTAGCGTGAACTTTTAGTGTAGCTTTTTCGTATTCTGAAAAAGATGGTACTGGGATAATTGCTTCAAAATCAGATCCCAAAAAATCGGCTATCATATAAATTGGTTCTATTGAACCATTTCCAATTATTATGTTATTAGACTCTATTCCTCCAACGTATTCCGCAATCTCATTTTTCAATTCTTTAGGGTTTGGATCAGGATAAAACTTTACTTTTTGTGCGACGCTTATAATGGCTTCGACAGCTTTTGGTGATGCGCCAAGAAAGTTTATTGGAGCACTAAAATCAAGAACATCAGTAACTGGAATACCATATTTTCTAGAGAATCCCCAAACATCCCCACCGTGACTTACAAATCTACGCTTTTTACATGGACTCGACATTCAGTTTTCCTTCTTCAAATTTGTTTATTTCTGCCTCAATTTTTTCTTGTTCAATAAAATGTAAATTATACATATTTAGCGTTTTATAGAGCCAATAAATTACTCCAACTCCAAGTGTTAATAAAGTTAATAGAACATATTTTTTTAAAGAGATTTTCTGGGTCATAAATTGTTTATTAGGAAATATTTTTGCATAATTATTTTGTTGTTGTTCTTCATGCACAATCAGATCTTTAGTTAGCAGGTAAGTGATAATAAACACAGGAAAAACTAATAAAAGAGATAAGGTCCACATTTTTGCGTTTCTTTCGGGAATTAGATCTAAAACCACGCTATCTCTTTTTTTATTAAATACATTTAGTGTCTTTTTTTTCCCGCTTTCAATATGTCCTTGGAAATGTTTGTTTCTTCTTTTGATCATCAAATAAAACATCGGAAAAAAAGCGATTCCAAAACTAGCAACTGATGCTAGAAACCACATAGAAAACCACATTATTCTATCAGTTTTAGTTACTCCAAGCATATTTTTTCCATTCTAAGATTTGGTCTTTGTGCTTGTTAGAGTTTACAGCCAAAGTTTATAAATTCTTTCATTTAGCATCTTAGTAAAATGGATAAAGATGAAATCTTGCTCTCTGTTATTATTCCAGTGTTTAATGAAGAATTAACAATTAGTAATATAATTAATCGAGCAAAATCTGTTTTGGACTCGGCAGATTTTGGTTGGGAAATAATTGTCGTGGATGATCTTTCAACAGATAGGTCACTAAATTTTTCATTAAATAAAGGTGTTAGAGTACTTTCATTAAAACACCATGTGGGAAAAGGGTGTGCTTTAAGGGTAGGTTTTTCTAAATCTTTAGGTACTCTTGTAACTACAATAGATTCTGACGGGTCCCATCGTCCTGAAGAACTGCCTTTATTACTTGCTCCCATATTGAGGAACGAAGCAGATCTAGTTATTGGATCCAGATATTTGGTGAAAAAATCAACTAAAGTTAATAGATTTAATGTTTTAGGTGTGCAACTTTTTAATCATCTGATTCATTTCCTTGTAAAGAGTAAAGTTTCTGATTCTCAATCAGGATATCGAATAATGAAATCAGAAATATTGGAGAATATGACTCTTAAATCAGGTGGATATGAGATTGAATCTGAAATGCTTGTGAAAACAGCCAAACTAGGATATAAAATCAAAGAAGTACCTATTTGTTTTGAACAAAGAACTTATGGGAAGTCAAGCTTAGATCCTATTGTTGATGGCTTTAAAATTCTAATGTCAATTATTTTAGCATATTTACAGGATAGATAAAAAATGACTTGCCTCTCTCTTCCTAAGATCTCAATTGTTGTGACAACTTTTAATAACGAAAAAACAATTGGCGCATGTTTAAAATCGATCTTTGAGTTAAATTATCCAAAAGAACTCATTGGTGTCTTTGTTATCGATGGATGTTCAAAAGATAAAACTGCTGCAATAGCAAAAAAGTATCCTATCAAATTGATAATTAAGTCTCTTAATGCTCCAGCGGCTTATAATTATGCAATAAAAATTGTTGACTCGTCCATAATTGGTTTTATTGACTCTGATGCAAAAGTGGAACGAGAATGGTTGAATAAATTAGTAACAAGGCTAGATAATCCCCAAGTGGCTGGTGTCAGTGGAAGTATTGAAACCTGGAATAAAGAAAACCTATGGGCGCGCAGTATAGGTTATGATCTTATAAGCAGATATGATCGAATAAAAAAACCTGTAGCGCGTATTGCTACCATGAATCTTTTAATGAAAAAGAATATTCTTGAAGAAGTTGGGGGGTTTGACGAAAATTTACCATCACAATACGATACTGATTTAGGTTTCAGGATATCTGCCCGAGGCTATAAGATGCTTCTAGACTCGAAAGCTAAATGTTATCATTATAACCGATCAAGCCTGAAATCATATTTTAACCAACAATTACAGTATGGTAAAAACACTATCAAACTTTATTTTAAACACCATGAGCTAATAAAAGGAGATGAAATTACGGACATAGGAATGAACATTCAACCTCCTATGCTTCTTTCTTCGGTATTTTTCTTCATTATAGGTTTAGTTGATTTCTTGAGACCATTATGGTTAATTTCAATAATACTGCTTATTTCTCTTTTAATTTATTTTGTATTTTCTGCAACAAAACTTTCTATACGATTTTCAGACAATACAGCATTGCTGCTTATTATACTCTATTTTGTTAGAGCGATTGCTTGGAGTTCAGGAGCAGTAATTAGTACAATTAAATATGTGTTAGGTAAACGCGGTGAAAAATAATGGTTGAAGTCTGTTTTGTCTCACCAGAATATCTCCCCCTATCTGGAGGTACTGGTTCTTACGTTTACTATCTTTCAAAGGAATTAATTAAAAATGGTTATACTACTTCCATTGTAACAGGTTATGGCGAAACAAAAGACATAAAAATAAATAATCAACAAAAAGCATTTTTCCTAAAAACTTTTAAAGCTCCAATTATACGTTCTTTTCTTTTTGCAGGAACTGCGTTTCAGAAATTAAAAAAAATCAATGATAATATTTCTGTAGATATCACACACATAAATCTTCCACTAGTTCCTAGTTTTGCTATTCCTAAAAATTTTGGAAAAACTCTGATAACTACAGTACATTCTACATGGAAAGGTGAAGCAGAAGCAATTAAAAATGAACCCTATAGTAGACTAAATTCTAATGAGCGATTTATGGTTAGTTTCAATCGAGTTCTTAGATTTTTTGAGGAACAAACACTAAAACGTTCAAACAAACTTATTGCTGTTAGCGATTTTACTAGACGAGAACTTCTAAAATATTACAATGCAAAAGAAGATAAGATTCGTGTTATTCACAATGGAGTTGATATCCATAAATTTGCTCCACCTGAAGATAAGGAAAAAGTCAAACAAGAGTTAGGTTTGAGTAATAAAGACTTTAACATTCTTTCTGTAGGTAGACTATATGCCAGAAAGGGATTGTTTACGCTTATTAAAAGTGTGTCAATAGTGGCAAAAAAGTATAGACACGTCAAATTAATTATTTCAGGAAAAGGCCAAAAGAATGAAATGAAAAAATTGGTTGATTATGCAGAAAAACTCGGAATACGATCCAATATACTATTTACTGGATATTTCCCAGATGCTAAATTACCTAAACTTTATCAAGCAGCAGATATTTTTGCTTTTTCAACTTTTTATGAAAACCTTCCTTTTGCTGTACTAGAAGCATTGTCAAGTCGTTTACCAGTTGTTACAACAAATGTGGGAGGTATTCCTGAGATGATAGAAGATGGAAAAATGGATTTTTGGTACCTCCAGCTAATTCTTCTGCCCTATCTGATCGAATTATATATCTAATAGAGAATCCTGCTGAAGCTTCTGAAATGGCCAATAAAGCCCGAGAAACTGTCGAAAAAAGATTTGATTGGCGTTTGATCGTGAAAAAGGTTATCAAAGTATATCGAGAAGAGCTGACTTAGTTTACCTCTATTGGTTTACCTCTATAAGCTAAAGTTATTTTCTGAAAGAGTTTAACAATATCTAATGAACAGAATAATGCTTTTGTTACATATTCATGTTTGTAAATTTGCATCTGTGCTCTGACTGGCAAATCTATTTTTGGTAGTTTAAACTTTCTAGTTACTTCTCCTACCTCTAATCCTTGGGTTATTATTTTTTTTCTACTCATTTTCTTCTTATTGGCAATATAATTGAGGTGTTTTATCTGTTCTAACTTTAAACCCATAATTTCTGAGGCAATAATGTCTGTAGCTAAAGCTGAATTACTAGATAGAATCAAATTCATGTCTACTGGATCTCCTTTAGTTGGTCCATTTCCTTCTAATCCTACTCTAGCGTCCATAATAGTTAGGTTGGGATTCAAAACGGAATATAGTTTGTAGAAAACCTCGTTTAAAAATGGATGTAAATATATTCGCCTATTGCTTGGTACACATCCAAAAAGATTCTTAATAGCTCCACTAAACATTGTAAATTCATGTGTTTTCATTAAAGGTAAATCAATTATCGCGTCAGCTTCTACAACAATTTTTGGTAAACATAGCTCTTTTGGTTTATTAGGACTATTGTGAAATTTTATTTTTACTATTTTATCTTCTGAAAGGTTAACAACTACTCCACCCGCTCTATTAACCGCTTTTTTTAGTCCAGTTTTTTCAAATGCAAATTTGCAGGAATAGTTATATCCATTTGATTCTCCAACTAGAACCTCTTCTGCATTATTACGAAGTAACCCCACTAATTCATATAATAATATTGGATCTGTAATTACTCCGGGAATAAAATCAGGATGACTAATATTTGGTTTTATAAAAATCTTTTTTTGTTTATGAACTCCAGATTCTTTAATTGCTTCTTTTAGAATTTTTATTAAATCTTCTTTTGCACTATGTATCTTCACTACCGGTTTTTGATTTCTAAGAATTATCACTCTTCCTCCCTTTTTTAGTGAGTATACAACCTGGATCTGAAGCTAGAATATCTCCATTGTAAGCTTTTGCTCTGGCGCGACACCCACCACAAATATCCCTGAAATCACAAATACTGCAAGGCCCTTTTAGTTTTGTTCTGTCCCTTAATGAAGTGAAAACCTTAGAGTTTAACCAGATTTCTTTGAATTTTTTATTTTTAATATTTCCAACATTTATTGGTAGAAATACACATGGATGAACATCACCTTTTGGTGACAATGAACAATAAAGTCTTCCAGCTCCACATCCTCCTATAAAGTCAGCTAAAGAAACTGCCTTTTTGCTAACCTTAACTGTTTGCATATGTGCCATAGACATAGCCATTTCTTTTTCTTCTCCTTGACATTGGATTGCTAAACGAGCTAATTGAGGCGCAGTGGTAAGAATTGTAACCTTAGTGCCATCTGATATTCTTTTTAGTAAATAACTCATGAGTTCTTCTCTCTCTTCTGGAGAAATATCTTGATCATAGAGTTCTTTTCCCCTTCCTGTGGGAACAAAGTTAAAGTAAGTAAATCTCTCTGCTCCGATTTGTTCGGCTAAATCTATTATTGCAGGTATTTCTTTGAGATTTTTTTTTGTTGCTGTGGTCGCAATGCAAGCACATAAATCCTCTTTAACACAATTCTGTAATCCTTTTATAGCGTTATCAAACGCACCAGATACTCCTCTAAATGAATCATGAGATTGTGCAGATGCGCCATCAACACTAATTTCCACGTAGTTTATTTTGGTTTTTTTTAGTTTTTTAACATTCTCTTTAGTTAATAATGTTCCATTTGTAGCTACTGAAACATATAATCCTCTTTTAACTGCATGCTGAGCCACCTCAAAAAAATCACTTCTACTTAGAGGTTCACCACCAGAAAATGCTAGAGCTGTAACACCAAAATCAGCTAGTTGATTCACTACCTCTATAGCCTCTTTTGTATTAAGTTCTTCTTCCATTACTTTTCCAGAATTTGAGTAACAATGTTTGCAATTTAAGTTGCATTTATGTGTGAAATCCCACACAACTAGAAACGGAGCGTAAATTGAAAGTGGTTTTCTAATTCCAAAATGAAGAAAACTCTTCACTATTGTGATTATCGCTCTTTTTGCATAAGGATCGTCTAAGAGTTTTTCAACTTTTTCCCTTTTTACAGAAAGACTAAGTCTTAAAAACTCTATCCAAAATCTAATTATTTTCGAATAAATACTTCTGCAATTGGAACAGTTTTTCGTTTTTCTCACATAATCGTTTAAGGCTACCTCGAGTATTGTTTTATTGCAAGAACCACAGCTTTTCAAAGATACCTCTAACATTTTTTTTGTTGTTGGTAGTCCTATTATGGCATTCCATAAATTACTGTAACTCAGCAGATTCATCAATTCTTACCTTTAATAAACTAATTCAGAACTAAATTTGATTTAAGACAGTGTTAAAGATTTCTCCTAACCACATCAAATATTACTTATATCAATTAGGGGCAAACAAAATTAATTAAAATGATTTTTTAGTTTTTTTTCGGCTATTTCTAAATCTTTTTGGGTGTTAATATTGAAAAGAACTTCAATTTCATCGGTTACTAAGGCCGCAGTATCAATCTTTCCTTCAACTAAAATTTTTTTACCATTAATAATATTCACGCCAGAAACTGCATACAATACTCCTTCAAATTCATCTTTAGATGAAACAGATAATTCCATTTTTTCACGTTTTTCAAGTGGAACAAAAACAGCAAAAGCATTTTTTCCTTTTTTTTCAAAAAGAACAACTATTTTATCAATGAATCTGCCCGTTAAAGCAGGCAAATCTGCAGGCATAGTTAAAACTGGAGAGTCTAATTTACCATCTATTATTGCTTGTTTTAAGTCGTTGTGATACCCTTCTCCTCTAGTTTTTAATATTCTCCACCCTTTTTTTAAACATCTTTTTTCTGTTTGTGGGGTATTTTTACTTGTTACAACATATATTTCGGAAATATTTTTAGCAGATTTAGCAGCCTCTACTACTCTATCGATAAGCGGTTTGCCCAATATTGATAAAAGTGGTTTTTCTATTTCTGAACAAATTCTTCTTCCTCTTCCTCCAGCCATGATTAAAGCGGGAATTTTCATAAAATTAACACACTCGCTATAAACACTAAGATTACTGCTCTAACTGTTTCGTTTGTTGCACCTATCATATCCCCTGATACGCCATCGAAAACAAATTTAGCCACTCTTTCCATAAAGAAACCTAAAAGAATGGTGATAAAAACCACCCATACTCCGATTAACCCCAAAAATGGGTAAATCATCAAAATTGATAAGAAATAAGCTATTATGTTGCGTTTACTTTTGGCAGTTTCAAGAAAGATTGATCCTAATCCAGAATGTGTAGGTTTTCCTATCCACGAAATAGTGACCATTGATAGTTTTGCTGCAATTTCTGAAGTAATAATAGCTCCAAAAACCACTGAAGGATTTAATAGGAAAATGCCTAAGACTGCTAAGAATTCGACAAAAATCGCTAAAAATCCTCCTTTATAAGTTACAATCCATGCGTGTGCCATATCTTTTCTATCTTTTAATTTTTTAACTCCTATTGCATTTCCTAAATCTACTAAGCCATCGAAATGTTGGAGTCCTGTTAGTACTAAAAGAAATGCTAAAGTCATAATGGCAGGGAAAAATTGACTTAAAAAATTTATTGGAATTGCAATAGTCGAGTTAATTAAATCCAAAATATTTGTAACAAAGAAGCTGCAAAATTGATAATACAAGCCTCCCAATAAACCAATAAAACCTCCGATTAATGGAAAAAGAAAA
Source organism: Candidatus Bathyarchaeota archaeon (assembly GCA_963848105.1). GTDB lineage: Archaea > Thermoproteota > Bathyarchaeia > Bathyarchaeales > Bathycorpusculaceae > AD8-1. The sequence goes on along the minus strand of CAWKCH010000002.1, from coordinate 109,335 downwards.
ATGGCTTCAGCTGAAGTTATAACAAAATCATCTGTTGTGCCAACCGGAATAATGGTCAGGAAAGCGAGTAAATCCCTAAAAGTTTTTATAGTTTTCGACTTGGACATATAGCCTACACTGAACAAAATAAGAATATAGGCTTTGTTGTGATTTAATGACTCACCTAGATGGAAAGAAAATATTCGTGACTGGTGGAGCAGGTTTTATAGGATCTCATTTATGTGCAAAACTTTCATCTCCATCAAGAAAATTAACTGTATATGATAATCTGTCATCAGGTAAAGTTGAAAACGTAAAACATCTTCCCAACGTGCACTTTGTTAAAGGTGATATATTAGATCTTAAAAAACTCCGTTCTCAAGAAAAAGCGGATTTGATTTTTCATTTAGCCGCTCAAGTTGTAGTTCCGTATTCTATGGAAAATCCAATAATTGATTTTGAAACTAATGCTAGAGGTACTCTTAACGTTCTTGAAAAAGCTAGAAAAGATGATGCTCGCTTAGTTTTTGCATCTACTGCTGCCGTTTATGGCAATCCAACAAAACTACCTACCTCAGAAGATTATGGTTTTAATCCATTTTCTTGTTATGGATTGTCCAAAGTTGTAGGTGAAGAGTATTGTGATATGTATTCTAAGCAATACGGCTTAGACATTACTATTATGCGTTTTGCAAATGTCTATGGTTCTAGGTGTCATGGTGTGATTCATGATTTCTTTGATAAAATTAATAGAAATCCTGAAAAACTTGAAATAATTGGCACTGGTTTACAATCAAGAGATTTTGTTCATGTTTCTGATATTGTAGAAGCTTTAATTTTATCTACTGAGGGGAGAGCTGCTGTTGGCAAGACTTACAATCTTGGTTATGGAGAAACAATCCAAATTATAGATTTGGCCAAGCTTATTATAAAATTGTTAAATTTATCTGAAAAAACGGTTATTTCAACCACTAACACTTCCTGGCATGGTGATGTGAAAACAATTTGGTTCAACATAAATAAAGCAAAAAAAGAACTTAATTGGACTCCTAAAGTTACTCTAGAAGATACTTTGAAAGAAATGATACGTGATCGGAGGTTAAGTTAATAAACTTCCCAACCAAAGGATTGTTTTCTCTTCTGAGATTACCGTATTGGCTTATGACTGGAGGCCTTTCCCTTATTACTGCTTTTGCAATCACACAAGATCCAATTAGTATTCAAACTGTTTTACTGATTTTCTTTTCAATGGCCTTCATAACCTCAGCAGGATTCTCTATTAATGATTACTTTGACAGAGAGAGTGATGCTATTATAAAACCCAATAGACCGATTCCTTCTGGATTATTTACTCTGAAAAATGTCTTAGTTATATCTGGGTTATTATTTATTGTTGGATTAAGTTTAGCTTTTTTAATTAACTGGCTTAGCTTCTTAATTCTATTTATTGATTCTATATTGCTTATCGCGTATTCAGCTTTTGTGAAACGAAAATCTGGTTTTGCTGCAAATATTCTTGTTGGTTTGCTTGTAGGTACCGCATTTATTTATGGTGAAGCAACAATTTTCCAACAAATTAGTCTTGTTTCACTTAGTCTTTATCCTATTGGGTTTGGGACTATCAGCGGAAATATTTTGCGGGACGTATTAAGTCTGGAAGGTGATTCAAAAGTAGGTTATCCAACCCTACCTAAAGAAATAGGTATTAAAAATTCAATCAGAATTGCATCCTTTTTATTATTATTAACTGCAATATTTGCACCCATTCCTTTTTTCATAATACCTTTCGGAGTACCCTACCTGATTTTAATTTCTTTGTGGAGTATCCTCCTTCTCTACGCTTCAATTCGACTCTTAACTTCTTCCTCAACTGTAGAGACTGTAAAAAAATATGAACGTATGGTTACAATGTCCATGACTTTGCTGTTGTTATCTTTAATCCTTGAGGCAATTCTATGAGGGAAACAACCAGTATATGCCCAGTATGTCTAAAAAAAGTGCCTGCTCAATTAAAAAATGAAAATGGAAAAATAATAATTACTAAGACTTGTGAGACTCACGGATCTTTTTCAGCCACTCACTGGCAGAGTCCAGAGATCTTTAAATTTTCTGAACAATTTGATTTCTTTAAAACTTTACAAGATCCAACAATTCCTAACGGTTCTGAAAAATGTCCTCAAGGCTGCGATTCTTGTAATGATCACATTTCAGAGACAGTAATAGGTGTTATTGATGTCACAAAAAGATGTGATCTGAAATGTTCTGTATGTTTTTCAACCTTTCCAGAACATGAAGTAGGTTATGAACCTACAAAGGATGAAATAGAACGAATTTTAAATTTTCTAAATTCTCGCAATCCCAAACCTCCTGCTTTACTGTTTTCTGGAGGAGAACCCTTAGAACGAGATGATATGCCTGAAATCATAGGTATCGCACACAAACTCAAGTTTATGACAATCTTGGCAACCAATGGTACTAAACTCGCTAAATCTCCAGATCTGGCTCGTAAACTAAAAGAAAAAGGATTGAACATAGTCTACCTTCAATTTGATAGTTTTACTGATGCATTCTACGAAGAGGTAAGAGGACAAAAACTACTGCAGACAAAATTTGAAGCAATTAAAAACTGTCGTAAATATGACATAGAAATAATTCTAGTTAATACTTTAATGCGAGGATTTAATGATGATGAAATTGGTTCTATAATACAATTTGCTGCTCAAAATTCTGATATTATACGCGGAATAATTTTTCAACCAATAGCTTTTACTGGTCGAGCGACAGGGAATCCTCTTAGAGAATCATGGCGAGATTGGCATTTTGCAGAAGAGGTTGAATCCCAAACCAACAGCGAAATTAAAGCTACAGATTTCTTTCCATTATCCATAATGGTTTCGCCGATAAAAATTATGAGACAGTTTATGAAAAAACCTTGGCCTCTCTTTTCTTGTAGTCCTCAATGTGGTTTAGTGAACTGGATTTATGTTTCAAAAAACGGAAAAATTATTCCTATCAATCATTTTGTAAACTTTAAGAAATTCTTCCAGAATATTCAGAAAGCAGCAACAAAAATTGAATCAAAAGGAAAGCTTTCGCTTCTTTCATCTTTATTTTTTGCTTCAGTACTTTCATTAAATTGGCCTTTAGTTACTAAGGAGATAGGATTTTTTACTTTAATGAAAGCAATTTTAAAGATGCATCTGGCTCCATCTTATGAATCATTAGGTCATTTGAGACGTAGAATTTTCTTGCTTGGAAGTATGGCTTTTATGGATCGTTACACCTTTGATGTTAATCGGGTTGAAAGATGTGTAGTGCATTATGCTACTCCGGATCTTAAGATAATACCTTTTTGTGCCTACAATAATGTTCATAGAATTGAAACCGAAAAAGAGTATGTCTTAAAAAAGAAAACTACTGAAACAAATTAACTCTTAAAATCCGCTTCAATGTTTAAGAGAACATAGTTAATTGGTTTAATATTTTCATCAATTATTTCTGAATCTTCCTTTAAGTAAAGTTCAAAAACTAATGAGTAGTTTCCAGGGTCATTTATGGTAGTGGATATCAATGTTTCCCATGTTTCCTGATGATCTAAAGTTTTGGAGTAAACGTTTTCTGGATTTTCACTAATTGGAAACGTTAAAATCGGTTTATCTGTTAATTTTTGTTGAACCTCATAAGATTGTTTTTTACCCAGATGATTTTCTACTCCAATAAATACGTTGAATGTGTTATTTTCATTAATGATTACCAATTCAGGGTATAAATTAGTCTTTTTTTGTGCGTCTAATATGTAAATTGATGAAAAGCCTTCAGGTGGTGCATTTGATAATAAATAGTATCCAACTAAAAGACTGGTAACAAATATTATCGACAGGATTATAGGAATAATTAATCCTTTATTTGAATCAAAATTAAAAATTCGATCGAATTTATTCATAATGTCTCTCTGTAAATCCCTTTAACATCGTAGTAAATATTTCTATCCCTGACTTGAATCTTCTCAGTTTGGGTTTTCCATATTTTCTTTCTTTATATATAGTTGGAATTTCAACCATTTTGAATTTCTTTTGAGAGAATTTTACCAACATTTCAGTGGCAAAAGCCATATCGTCTTCTTTAAATTCTATTTTATCGAATGCTTTTTTAGATATTGCTCGATATCCTGATTGCGAATCACTAAGGTTTTGTTTGTAGAGCATGTTGAAGCAAAAAGTTATTACCTTATTTCCAACAAAATTCATCATGCCCATAGCTTTGTTGGGATCGTACATTCTAGTGGCCAAACAAAGTTCAGCATCTTTTTCTATTAATTTATCAAGCACGATGTTGATGTGTTTTAATTCATAGGTTCCATCGCCATCAACCATGACCATTATGTTACCTTTGGCTTGTTTCATTCCTAGGCGAAGAGCTAATCCATACCCGCGTCTTGTCTCGATAATTAGTTTACAATTTTTATTTTTAATTATTTTCCTAGTGCCATCAGTTGATCCACCATCAACGATGATTATTTCATAAGGATATTTTATTTTTTTCTCGACTGTATTAATTACTTCAACAATATTTCCCGCTTCATTAAGAGTTGGAATAACAACTGAAACCAATTCTACCTTCGAAGTCATTATTTATTGCTCACAGCCTTGAAAGTCTATATAGTTACCACAGTTGCTTAAATAAGCTCTTCGTATATTTTTGCAAGTTTTTCCACATTCTTATCCCAACTATGTTTTTTTTCTATTAATAATCTTAAACCCTTTTTTATTGGGTTAAAATCTCTGTGAGAAAAATCTATTATTGCTTCTTTAAGTGAAACTGGATCGTTACCTGGCACAATTTTTCCAAAGTTTTTTTCTAAAATTTCTTTAATCCCACCCACATCAGTTGCTATTACTGGAAGACCACATGCCATAGCTTCAAGTGAAACCAAAGGTAAACCTTCCCCTGATTTAGAAGGCAAAATGAAAAAGTCGGCAGCATTATAATATTTGGGCAATTCTTCATCTGAGACAAAACCAAGGAGTCTGATACTCTTCTCAAGGTTTAATTGCCGAATTCTTTCTCTAATTTCTGGAAGGTCCGGACCTCTGCCTACAATTAAGAAAACTAGATTAGAATTTTCTTTCACAGCTTTTTTAGCACTTTCTATCAATGTATCGATTCCATTCTTGAAGACCAATCTCCTGACTGTGAGTGCTACATTCGCGTCTTCTTTGATATCTAATTCTTTTCGTGTTTCCTCCTTTAGACCTTTTATTGATTTGAATCGATGTATGTCAACTCCATTATGAAGTATTGTGATCTTTTCCGGGTTTGCACCCAAACTAACTACATATTTTTTTGTAGCATCACTTACAACTAAGATTTTATCTGCTAGCTTTAGGACCTCTTTTCCAATTGTTAAGTCATTTAATCTTTCAAAGGAGTTCCATAATCCTTGATATTGAATAAACGTATTATGTTGAGTGATTACTATTGGTTTAGAGTATTTTTTTGCTAATTTAGCAGCTAAAAGAGATGATGGATAAGGATGACCGTGTGCATGTATTATATCACTAGACCTAATAATTTTTGCAATAGTTTTATAACTAGTAAAATAAGGAATAGGATACGGAATTCCTAATCTGAAGCCGATGTTAACAGAATTATAACAATTGACATTGATACCTTTGATTGAATATTTTCTTCTTGTGTTTAGTCTGCTTGTCACGACTTTGAGATTAAAATCTTTTTGAAGCAATCTTTTACCTTGTTCATATACAACCTTTTCGATTCCTCCTACATGCGGTAAGAAAGTATGAGTAACAACACAAAGGTTTGTTTGAGGCATGCATACCAACTGTGTAATCACCCAAGTGAATAAACTATTATAGTTTTATGGTGGTCACTTAAAGGAGAATCAACCTTGAATAAAACATGAAGAAGTCATTTTTTGTTTATTATCTGATTGTTTTCTCAGTTTGGGATAAGTATTTATTGAATAAATTAAGTATCCACTTTTATCTTAACCTGTGGTGATGGTTTTATGAATATTATTGTTGGTGGAGGAAAATATGGGTGTGAAGCAGTTGAATATCATCGCTCTCATAATGAAGGTTTTTTAGTTGTAGATAAAGACCCGAAATGTCTTGCTGTGACTAAATATAATCTTAAATCTGATCTTAATATGGAGGAAAAAGGCGAATACTTTTTTCAAGGTAATATGCTGAGTGTTTTAGATTTTATAGAAAAATTAAATCCAGGTTATTTGTTTCCAACTGCTCCTATTCATGTTGCTGCTGAACTTGCAGAACTAAAATTTAAGCTTCAACCATGGCCTGAAGCAATAAATTCAATTTTATCTAATTTACCTGCCTCTGTAGTTTTGAAATCTGGACGCGGTAATTTAATAGTGAGTTATAACCGAGACGCAGATTGCATAGATAATTGTGGGACTCCTCCCACATGTCCTTCAACTGGCAAAAGCAAACCTTGCATGATGGATAAGCTAATGCGATTTGCGTATCCTCAGGGAATTTTTCTAGTTAGTTATCAAATGGCTCCCGGTATGGGTGCTCTTAAAGTTAGTGAACTCCTTGCTTTTTTTAATCGTGTGGATAAAGAAGACCGTTTTGTTGTTGGTACAACTTGTGATTGCCACGGTGTATTTTCAGCTTATCAAAAGAAATAGCTGGAAGTTAGATAACTTACTTGTTTTTTCTTTTTTTTAAAGACAGGTTGATTATTTGTTTTTTCTAAATGCGTGCGTATATATGTTTGATGAAACACCTGCAACTAATCCACCAACAGCATCGTTAGTTAGGGGCCCAAGTTTTTTTAATATTCCAGGTTTTGATTGATCAAATCTAGTGAATTCAAAAATACCTCTTGCTCCAGCAATATAATCCGCTATAGTGAGTCCTAATAACTCGTCAGCTACTAGTCCTGGTCGTCCCATAAATCTTTCAACTGATAACCCTGGAATTAAACCCTTTTCAGCATCTTCTTGGGCTCTAAAGCAAGCTACTTCTAGAGTGGAAACATTAACATCTGACATCGTTTCAATAAATTCTTCTTCAAGGAGTTTAGCTGCTTTTGCCTCTGTTTCAATTCCTGGGTGTGGTACGAAAAGTTCGAGCGCTGTATTAACAAGATCTTTTAATGTAATTCCCTTCTTTTCGAAATATTCAATTAATGGAGGGTTTTTGTTCTTCATCTTAATCAGCATCCTCATTTACTTTGGTGTTTAACTTAAGCGTTTTGTTTTGAGCTAAACCTTTATTAAATATGGTTGGATAAACCATCCAATAAAATGAGGATTTAGAGATGAATACAAAATACGTTCTTGCTGGTATAGTAGTCACAATCCTAGTAGTTTCTATTATTGGTTTGTACGCTTTCTATCCGCAGTTAACAGGAACTTCTGGTGAATATGTTGTAACAATAGTCGATGATTCAGGTGTTGAAATTGGATTAGAGGCTTATCCTCAAAGCCTTATTTCACTAGCACCAAGTATTACTGAAATTGTCTACGCAATTGACGCTGGTGATTTAGTTATTGGCGTTACCGACTATGACAATTATCCTTATGATTTTTCAGCTTGGGTCCAAGCAGGAAACATGACTAGTGTTGGAGATTTTGATAGTCCAAATCTTGAAGTAATAGCTTCTCTTGATCCAGATTTGATTTTAGCAACAGGAGGTGTCCTTGGTGAGACAATCACCACATTAAGAGATATGGGTTATCCAGTTGTGGTTTTGGATCCTACAACAATTGATGGTGTTATAAAAAACATTGAAATAGCAGGAAAATTAACCAATAAAAATGCTGAAGCTACAACGATTATTAATGATATTAATACAAGAATTTCAGCAGTCAAAACAACAGTTGCTACTGCCACATTACTCCCAACTGTATACTATGAAGTCTGGTATGATACAACAGGTGTTTGGACGGCAGGTTTACAAGCATGGCAAAATGAATTAATAGATTTAGCTGGTGGAGTTAATCTTTTTGCAGATCAAGATTTGGAATATTTCTCAACAGGTTCTGAACAAGTAATTACATTGAATCCTGATGTAATGATTGTACCCAAAGAACATGGAGTGAATTTTTGGGAAAGTTTTGATGTGATTAAAGATAGGCCAGGTTGGGACTCAATAAGTGCATTACAATCTGATAGACTGTACGATGTTGACTCTGACCTAATTGCTAGAGCTGGTCCTAGGATTGCAGAAGCTATTGAAACTTTTGCTGCAATATTTCATCCAGAACTCTTTTAATTCTCCTCCCATATTTTTTTGTGATTATAATGACTACTACTGAAATCGAAAGCAATTTTTTTAGACGTGCTTCAAGATGGAAACTCATTATAGTTCTATTGCTTTTTGCTCTTTTTTTGACGATAATAATCTCTTTGAATATAGGTTATGCACAAATTTCCTTTACTGATATTTTGTCGATCCTTGGTGAGCAAATTCCTTTTTTGGATAATATAATTGACTCATCACTGATTACTCAACAAAATACCAGTATAATTCTTCAAATACGCCTACCTAGAATCATTGCGGGTGTTTTAGTAGGTGCTGGTTTAGCAGCATCAGGTGTGCTTTACCAAGGTGTTTTCAAGAATCCAATGGCAGATTCTTATGTGTTGGGTGTTTCAGCTGGTGCTGCTGCTGGTGCTGCAATTTCTATTTTATTTGCCTCGGGAGCGGCAATTTTTGGTTTTCGTCTATTACAGGTAGCTGCATTTTTTGGATCTTTATTTGCTATCTTTTTGGTTTATAATATTTCACGGGTAGGTTCGAGAGTACCAATAACTACTTTATTGTTATCTGGAATAGCTGTAAATTTTTTCCTATATGCTGTAGTTGCTCTAGTAGAGGTGATAGCAGGTGATGAACTCACATCAATTATTTTTTTCCTTATTGGTGGTTTTTCTAATGTCCATTGGTTGGATATTTTTTCAGTAACTCCATTTATTTTAATTGGAATAGCCCTTTCATATTTTTATGTTCGAGACCTAAACATGCTTGCATTGGGAGAAGAAAATGCCCAGCATTTGGGTGTAAATGTTGAAAGAGCAAAAAAAGTGCTTTTAATTTTAGCTTCATTAGTTACAGCTGCAGCAGTATCAATAAGTGGATTAGTTGGTTTTGTTGGTCTGATGGTACCGCATATAACTAGATTAGTTATTGGACCGGATCATCGAATACTATTTCCAGCATCTACAATTGTGGGAGCAATATTTCTAGTAGTCTGTGATGCAGCTGCGCGAGTAATAGCGACCCCTTTTGCATCCACCCTTGAATTACCAGTCGGAATAATAACTATGCTTGTTGGTGCTCCTTTCTTTATTATACTCTTCAAAAAGAAAAAAGAGAGCTATGCGTTATAGGAGGTTAATTGTGAATATGGTATTATTGAATGTAGATGGTGTAGAATGTCGTTATGGTTCTGTTAAAGTTTTAGATGAACTAAGCCTTTCTGTTAAACCAGGTGATTTTGTAGGTATATTAGGACCAAATGGGTCTGGAAAAACTACTTTATTGAAAAGTATTAGTCGACTAATAAAACCACACAAAGGTACAATTTTACTTGACAATAAAGATATTTATTCTCTTGAAAGTATAGACGTTGCCAAGAAACTGGCTGTTGTTCCTCAAGATACCAGTATTGGTTTCAGTTTTAATTCACTTGACATTGTATTGATGGGTCGTAATCCTCATATGTCTCGTTTTCAAATGGAAAGCAAAAAGGATATAGCTATTGCTAAAAAAGCTATGATTTTAACTAATACTTGGCAATTTGCTAATCGACCCATTAATGAATTGAGCGGTGGAGAAAAACAAAGAGTGATAATTGCCCGCGCAATTGCACAAGAACCTAAACTTCTCTTGTTAGATGAACCGCTTACCCATTTGGATATAATAAATCAGTTAGAAATAATGGATTTAGTGAAAAAACTTAGCAGTGGTGGAGAAATTATTATTTTAGCTGTTTTTCATGATTTAAATTTAGCAGCTCGATACTGCAACTCTGCGATACTGCTTAAAAAAGGGCGAATAATTTCTGCAGGTATTTTATCAAAAGTTCTGACTAGTAAAAATATTAAAAGCGTCTTTAATGTTGATGCAATAGTTCAAAAACATTTAGTTACAAATTCAATTTATATAATTCCTCTTTCACCACAAAAGAACCCTCAATATAGAGAATGTTCAATACATTTAATTTCAGGTGCAGGAACCGGAACTGGATTAATGAAAGTTCTAACCGATGAGGGTTATCCATTAACAGCAGGAGTTTTGAATATTTTGGATACAGATTACGAAACTGCTAAGATTTTAAAAATCCCTGTTACAGCCGAAGCTCCTTTCTCCCCAATAATGGAAAAAACTCGCAGAAAAAACTTAGCGATGATCAGAAAAGCTAGTGCAGTTGTTGTATCTTCAGTTCCATTTGGTTATGGAAACTTACAGAACTTAAAAACCGCCAAGGAAGCCCTTGGAATGGAAATACCTGTTTATGTTATTGATGATCTTCCAATTGAAAGAAGGGACTTCACAAACGGAATAGCAAAAGAATTGTTTAATGAACTGAAAAAAAATGGGGCTAAATTTGTAAAAGATCAATATGAGCTATTAGCTTTGCTTCATGTTTCGGATGAAAAAATGAAAACGATTTCAAAGAATAGTGCCAAATATAATGCACATCTAAAACCTAAGGAATCTTCCAAGAGAAATAAATTATAAAAAAGGGATGAATATTTGAATCTTAAAAAAAATATGAATGTTGCTGTCGCTTGGAGTGGCGGTAAAGATAGCTGTTTAGCATGTTATAAAGCAATTAAAGAAAGTTATACTGTTAGTAATTTATTAATAATGATGGCTGATATTTCTACATCAAATTTTCATTTGATAAGTTCTGACCTTTTAGATGCTCAATCAACTGCTATGGGTATTCCAATTATTAAAAAGGTTACCTCGCCAGATATGTATGAAAACAATTTTAGAAAAGCTCTTTTAGACCTAAAAAGTGAAGGTGTAGAGGGATTAGTTACAGGCGATGTATTTGATGTCGCTCTTCATGAGGAAGGTTGGTTAGATCGTATTTGTCGTGAAGTCGGTTTAATTCCTATTAGGCCTTTGTGGCATCTTGATACAAAAAAAATTTTAACTGAATTCATAAATGAAGGGTTCAAGGCAATAGTGGTTCGAGTAAAAAATGAGGTTATCGGATTAGATTGGTTAGGAAGAGAAATCAACCAAACATTCTATAAGGATCTACTTAATCTTGGAACAATTGATCCTTGTGGTGAACATGGTGAATATCACTCATTTGTAATAGATGGTCCTATTTTTAAAAATAGAATCGAAATAACAGATAGTGAAAAGACCACAATAAATGGATATGGTCGACTAAAAATCAAACAATATACTATAAACTTTAAAGAGTGAAAAAATACTTTGAAAAGAAAATTTGATATTTTATTAGCTAGTAACAAAATAAAAGCAGAGGCGTTTTTATCTGAGATTGAAGGAAAAAATCCTTTATTTGTATGTACTATCGGAACCACAGAAACAGCAAAGATACCTGGAATTTCAGCAGCTGGATCAAATCCACAAATCACTGATTATACCCCTCCAGCAGATGCTGAACTTCTACTGTTAGGCAAATGTAAATGTATTAATGGTGTACCTATAACACCTTCTGGAATTCCTACTCCTGCTCTGATAACTATGTCCGCTTTGAAGCAAGCAAATATACCTGTATTGATCGCTAATGCTGGACTAAAAATAAAACCACAAATTCCCTTTTTGGATCTTGGGGGTAACCCAGGAAAGGATATGCGAACTGGACATTCTGTTGAAAATACTGAGGAAGTATTTCAAAGGGCTGTAATCGCTGGAAAACAATTAGCAAACACTACTGATTATCTTGTAATCGGAGAAAGTATTCCAGGCGGAACAACAACTGCATTAGGCGTCCTCTCAGCAATAGGTGTAAAGGCTGAAGGGAAGGTCAGTAGTAGTATGCCTGATAATCCTCACTTTCTAAAAACTAATACCGTTAATTTGGGACTAAAAGCTGCAGGAATTCAATTTGGCAGCCTAAAAGATGATCCAATAAAAGCGATCTCTTGTTTGGGTGATCCCATGATGCCTGCCTTTGCAGGTTTGGTAGTTGGTGCTGCCTCTCAGGTACCAGTTTTAATGGCAGGAGGTACTCAAATGACAGCAGTTTTGGCTGTTATAGCGGCTTTAAATTCAGAAGTATTATGTAATGTAGCTATTGGAACTACCAGATGGATAATACAGGATAAGTCCTCTGACATAAGAGGAATAGTTGCTCAAATCAGTGATATCCCTGTGATAGCAGCTGATTTAGATTTTCATTCATCAAAATTAACAGGTTTGAAAGCATATGAAACTGGTATTGTAAAAGAAGGTGTTGGTGCTGGAGGTGCTTCAATATCAGCTATGGCTAAATTAAGTGGTGCAATTACAGCAGATATTCTTCTAGGGGAAATTGAAAAGAACTATGAAATACTAATGACCAATAGGTGATAATTCAATGATTAAGGAGCTGAAGAATCTTTTTTCTTTTTTAACAGTTCTACCTATTAGAATGGATAACGATATGTTAACTGACTGCGCGAAATACATGTTTATTTTTCCCTTAATCGGCGGTTTTATTGGTCTATTAGCTGGTGTTTTCGGTTGGGGTCTTCTTCTGGTTCTTCCCAGTTCTATTGTTGGGGTATTAGTCCTAGGATTATTGTTGATTATTACAGGCTTGCATCATACAGATGGATTGTTGGATTTCGGTGATGGTATTATGGCTCATGGGTCACATGAAAGGAAAATCGAAATAATGCATGATCAATTAACTGGTGCAGGTGGATTATCTTTAGGCATTATGACTTTTTTAGTCACTGCTCTATCTTTTTCGGAATTAAATTCTACTATTATTATCCAAAGTGTAATTGTAGTTGAAATCTCAGCTAAGCTTTCGATGGTGATAAGTGCTTGGGCTGGCAAATCAGTTCATAAAGGAATGAATTCTCCTTTCCTTGATGTAATGCATGGAAAAAAAGGAACCATCCGCTTAGTAGGTGCTTTATTGCTTTCTTTTGGAATATCTTTACCCTTATTGGGATTAGTTGGAATCACAGCAGTATTAGCGGCGATAATTACTAGTCTCTTTATTGTTCTCCTTTCTCATAATCATTTCAAAGGTGTAACCGGAGACGTATTTGGAGCAACAAATGAACTTTCTCGTATGACATCAATTATTATTTTATTGGCGATGGTTAGATGGCTATAACCGCTTTAATTATGGCTGGTGGAAAGGGTTCTCGTTTGAAACTTTCTGAAGAGAAACCTCTAATCAAATTAGTTGACAAAACCTTACTTGAATATGTACTCAAAGGTCTTAGAGACGCTAAAAATATTGATACTATTATAGTGGCTGTTAGCCCTCATACACCTAAAACTACTCAACTGTTATCTACCTTACAAGTTGCTTTTATAAAAACCCCTGGAAAAGGATACGTTCATGATATGGCATATGCTATTAGACAATTAAAACTTCAAAATGTGTTGCTCATAGGAGCTGATCTTCCATTAATATCAGGTCAAATTATTGATTTAATTGTAAACAAATTCAATAATTGCAGAAAATCTGCTTTAAACGTTGTAGTTCCACTGAAAACAAGAAAGAAACTCGGATTAAGTAAAGCATATACTTTTAGTTTGAGTGGAAAAAAAGTTTTACCTGCTGGAATAAACATCATTAATGGAACAAAAATCGATGAAAAAGAATTAGATGGAGGAAATTTTTTTGTTAGATAGAACAGAAGTCGCATTAAACATCAATACTCAAAACGATTTAAAAATTGCTCAAAATTTACTAACCACTGCTGCAAAAAAAGAAACATAGATTTTTCGTATTCTATATTCAGATTTAAAAAATATTAAAATTATGCAATCAGAAAACAGTTGATATCTATGTATGAAGAAGTTCTTAATTCTATTCAAAGCAATAAAATAAACAACAATTTTTTGTATCCCTTCTATGAAAAATATTGTATATCCAACATCCCTTCATTAATTCTTAATCTTTTCAATATCCAACTCAAAAATAAAAAATCAAATATCCGGGGATTTAATGAGTTAATTCCAAAACAAAACGTTAATAAAATTATCCTTTTTATTTTAGATGGCTTTGGATTAAATCAATTTGAAAAAAATCGAACAAAAAACGATTTTTTTAGTACTTTTAATCGAAAAGGAGCAGTTTTTCCCTTAACTAGTATTTTTCCATCACAAACAACTAATGCACTAGCTACTCTAAATACAGGTTTGACACCTCAAGAACATGGCCTCTTCGAATATTTACTCTACCTAAAAAAAACTGATATGATAATTAACACACTACATTTTCTGCCTGCGACTCTATCAAATCAAGATTATTTCATAAAAAAAGGATTCAACCCAAATATTTTATTCAAAGGAAAAACTCTTCCATCATAGATTAAAAGAAAATGGTATCCAAACTTTTTCTCATATGTATATTAGAGATGCCTATAGTGCATGTTCAAAACAATTATGTGCAGGAAGTAAAATAATTCCATCCTTGAAAGCATCAGACCTAATCATAAATTTAAGAAAAACAGTAGAGAAAGTAAAAGGTCCAGCTTATTTCTTTGTTCACTTAGGTAATTTAGACACAATAGCCCATCAATATGGACCAAAAAGTGAGGAGTATTCAACAGAATTATTTCAGCTTATTTCTCTTCTTAAACAAAACTTGATTAACAAAATCGACGATAAAACTTCAAAAGAAACACTACTCCTTTTGACATCTGATCACGGTGAACTAGAAATTAATCCAAAAAAAACAACCTATCTTAATACTTTTCCAGAAATATTAAAAAACTTACAACTTAACACCCAAGGTATCCCAATATCACCTACTGGTAGCCCTAGAGATATTTTTCTTCATTTAAAACAACAGAAACTCTTAGAGACCCAAAATTTCTTAACAAAGAAAATCGGAAAAAAAGCAAAAATAATAGAGACGAGTAAAGCGATTAACGAAGGATTATTCGGAATTGGAAAAGTTAGTCAATCCTTTTCTGAAAGAGTGGGGAATTTATTGATACTGCCTTATGGAAACGAGACTATTTGGTTTGAACACTCAAAAGGAAGAAGGTTTACCCTGCTTGGTCATCATGGAGGACTTAATCAAAATGAAATGCTTGTTCCTTTTCTTGCCTCTAATCTTTCTGATTTAAAATAAATTTGCTATTTTTTTTGATTAATTCATATCCCAGAATATTCAACCTAATATTCAAGTCATTAAATTTTAGAATGTTACAAATTTCTTGTAGAGTGTGATCTTGGTTTAGGAGCAATTGTATGACATTTATTATTGTTTTTTTGTATTCTTCATACATTGTGTTATATTATTCATTTTTAAAATAAAAATGTATCGTACGATATAATATGTATTGTTTGTTTTTTTCTTAAATCGTTCTTCAATATACGAGTTAGTTGATGGATTAAAATTTATAATCAAAAAAAATCAAGTCAGATTTTAACTTCGAATCATTGCATTTAGAAAAAAATAACGTCATCCCACGATCAGGCAAGCTGAGAGTGGGATTCACTTATTTTCTACCATTGGCGTTATTTTTTTTTTTATTAAAATTTAATTCTGTATTTTTGACACACGATTTGTTATTTTCTTAATAAATTTTTGAATATTTTCAGTCTCTCCATAAATCGTGATTTTTCCGTCTTTATCTGAACTCACTATTAGATTTTCATCTTCAGCAATTTTTTCCAACATTTCTTTTGGTAATTCTGAGATTGGTTTAACACGAATCCATTTTTGATCGCGTGGAACTCCTGAAATGAATTTATTTTCTTCTTTTATCTGAATTATTTTCCTTCTAGCTTCTCCTAATCGGTTTAACCATTCTTTAACGATTTTTGTTTCAAATTTTTTTTGGATTTCATTAAATATGTATATTTCAATGTTTTCAAGATAATGTTCAATTTTTAGTGTTGTTTCTTCTTGCTTTTTTTCTTCTCTATCCGTTATCTCTAGCAAAACTTTTGCTGATTTTAAATCATTAAGAATTTTTGAAGGTATAATGTCTGGTTTTTTCCGAAGCTCTATTACCATCTCTTCTAACACTTTCCAAACAGCCATGCTTCCCATGCTGCATATCACCCAATATTAAAGAATAATATTAAGCTATAAAGAATTATCATAAAACAATTTAAACAAAAAATTTTTCTTTTCCAATGATTTCGCAAAATTCTCTAAGTATTTTGTATGTGATTCCCCAAACTACCGCTTCTCCGAGAATATATGCTGGCTCTTTTTTCGAATTGATTTCTACCAAACTACGATTATTTATTATTTTTTTATAAGAATACCAAAAATAATTGTCAAGTTCTTTTTTATTTAGTTTAATTATTTGTGGTCCCTTTAACAAACTTATAAAAGGCAAAATTCTAATATTGGAAAAGTGACCTGAATCAATTGCCTCTAAAACACCTATTAAACTATCTTCATCAAGTTTTATGTTTGTTTCTTCAAAAGTTTCTCGAATTATAGTATCCTTTAGACATTTCATCTTCAGATTCCTTTTTTCCTCCTGGAAAGGCTATCTGTCCTGACCAAGGATCTGATAATCTCTCAACTCTTTTCACAAAAAGAATCTTAAAATCTTGGTGAACCTGTATTAAAATCAAACTCACAGCCGCATTTGCTTCTTGTTGATCTGAAATAGGTCTAAGAACTTGCTTTATTTTGTTCGTATTTGGTAAAGTTACCAATCGAGTTCCTCAAGTTTAGCTGTTATAAACTACTTATGAAATATTATTAGTTAAGAATAATTATTTCGAATAAAAATCTCTTTTTTTATTTTGTTTAAGCAGTCCAAAATGAATATACTTTTAGATCTTTTCTTTGAAGTTGTTTTTTTTAGAAATACTATAATATCTTGGTCTTCAAGATATCTTGGCATATCTTTTTTTTCTATGATTGGGATTTCTGTCTCTCTAAGTTTTTTTCCTTTAGGAAAATCTATATAGATATAGCAAGCGTTTTGAGTTGGTAATATTAATCTTAGACACGTTAATTCTTTTGTTTTTGTTGACCCATTTTGATCTATACTATAAACTATAGCTTTAGGTTTTAGTTTTTCAGCTAATTGTTTAAAGTCTTTCCATTTTCTGACTCTTAACGTTTTACTCAAATTTAACACGACGACATTTTAATGAAGGAAAACAATAGTCACTAAATAACAATTTTACTATTTTTTTGTATTTTTCTCTTTATACTTATTAATGTGTTCTATTAACTAATTCCAGAACTTTATCAAAATAGAATTGGATGAGTATTATGTGTCGACCAGATTGGGATAGGTATTTTCTTGATCTATGTGAAGCTGTATCTAAACGTGCTACTTGTGATCGGGGAAGATGTGGTTGTGTAATTGTTAAAGATAAACGAATAATGACAACCGGTTACGTTGGAGCTCCTGCAGGACTCTCTCACTGTGATGAAGCAGGACATGATTTACGCAAAGTAATTGATTTTAACGATAAAACAACTCAACATTGTGTTCGAACTCTACATGCCGAACAAAACGCTATCCTTCAAGCTGCCAGATTTGGAATACCCCTCAATGGCTCCACACTTTTCTGCAAAATGACACCTTGTAGAACTTGTGCTATGATGATAATCAATGCCGGAATCAAACGCGTGGTCTGTGAAAAGCGTTATCATGCAGATTCGGATACTATTGATTTATTTAAACAAGCAGGAGTAGTTCTTGAGATAAAAAATGATAAAGTTGAAGAATACACATGTCAATAATTTTTATACGTTAAGAACTATTTTTATTTTAATTCTTGTTGATGATTTTAGCTATTCCTTTTTTTTTCAGTTTTTTCAGGCCGAAGTAGTTCTTTTACTAAGTTGTTTTGCCTGTTATATATATGGCAGTTTTTTGAATGGAAAATAAGTTTTCCAGTTTTCAGGGACATATTACCTCTATCATTTATTTCTGATACAAAAGCCTCATTGAATATTTGAAGCCCTGCAATATTCGCTGGTAATCCAGCATATGCATCCCATGATCTGAAGTAACAAGTCAAATGCATTTTATCGTCAAGTATTTCCGTATCAATAATACTTAAACAAGGAGGTTCGTGTCTTTCTGAATGTAATTTTTTCTTTATATCTTCTGGTAACCTGACAGCTAATGTTACTTGTCTGTCTCTCTTTTCTTCTACGTATCTTTTTATCGCTTCTTCCACTTGATCAACTGGTTCCCTAATCCTGCTTCCATAAGTGTAGGTTTCATCTTGTTTTTCACCACACCATAAGTATGCCAAGGCATACCATTGAATGTATTTCATATCACAAGGTGCTTTATCGCTAATCAATGGTCTATTTTCTGGGTGTTTGATCTCTATTGACAAATTGAGTTTTTTTGTTTCAGTTATTTCTGAACCATACCCTACTTGGAATGAATCTCCTTTATTCCAGATGTTATTTAGTGCTTGAAACCATGCATCTGGGCAGTCAAACGCAGTGATTTTAATATGTTTCATAATATTTGTCTCCCGAAGAATTACTATCTTTGATTGCCAAGACTATTTCTGGACTTATCAAGGATATAAGATTTACACTCTTAAATTATAACCAATTGACAGCAAATTCTACTATACTTCTGGGTTGAAATTTAATTTCAAAATCGTTTTAGATACATTTTGTATCTAATAAAAATAAAAAAGGAAAAAAATCCTTTGGATTTTAGTAAGGCATGCCGCCCATGCCGCCCATGCCGCCCATGCCGCCCATGCCGCCCATGCCGCCCATGCCGCCCATGCCGCCCATGCCTCCAGGAGGCATTGGAGGTGCTTTTGTACCTTTGATCGATATCAAATCGTCGATCTTCAGTATCATATTTGCTGCTTCTGTAGCTGACTTGATAACTTGCTGTTTCACTCTTAAAGGCTCAAGAATAAATAAATCAAGCATATTTTTTATTTTTCCTGTAGTTACTTCAATTCCAAAGTATTG
The DNA here is from genome assembly GCA_963848105.1 of Candidatus Bathyarchaeota archaeon. Lineage (GTDB taxonomy): Archaea > Thermoproteota > Bathyarchaeia > Bathyarchaeales > Bathycorpusculaceae > AD8-1. The sequence goes on along the minus strand of CAWKCH010000002.1, from coordinate 90,260 downwards.
ATGATTTTTCTTTTCATGTTCTGCTCTTAGTGCAACCATTATGTCTATTGGATCCAATCCTGCATTTTCAGCTAAAGTCAAAGGAATAGCTTCTAATGCTTCAGCGTATGCTTCAACTGCTAATTGTTCTCGTCCACCTACTTTAACAGCATAATTTCTTAAGTTTTTAGCAAGTTCTGCCTCGGGTGCACCTCCGCCAGCAATAATTTTGCCATCTTCAACTGCATTTCTAACTACACAAAGGGCATCATGTACTGATCGTTCAGCTTCATCAATAACTTGACCTGTTGCACCTCTAATTACAATCGTTACTGCTTTAGGATTTTTACATTCTCGAATGAAAATTAATTTATCTTCAGCGACCTTAACCTCTTCAACTATTTGGGCTTTTCCAAGTGAAGTTGAGTTTAGATCAACTATACTACTAGTAATTTTTCCACCTGTAGCTTTAGCCAATTTTTCCATATCGCTGCTACTAACACTTTTAATTGTCAAAATATTTTTCTTAGCTAAGAAGTGTAAAGCCATATCGTCTATGCTTTTTTCAGAAAATACCACGTTAGCCCCAGATTTTATTATCGAATCGACCATATCTTTTATCATATGTTCTTCTTCATCCAAGAAGAGTTGCATCTGTTCAGGACTTTCTATGTTGATTTTTGCATCATATTCTGTTTTCTCAATTTCAACTTTAGCGTTTAGTAAAGCTATTTTTGCGTTATTTACCCTTCTTGGCATTTGTGAACTTGCAATCTTTTTATCAATAACCATTCCATTTACGAGTTCAGTTTCATCTAAACTTTGTCCATGTTTCTTTACAATCTTAATTAAATCGATATCTGCTACTAATTTACCATCAATTTTTTCAGCTACTTTTTTAACTGCATCAACAATTATTTTTGAAAAATGTTTTTCTGCAACATTTATGCCTTTACTTGACAAAGAAGTTATGGCAACATCTCGTAGAGTTTTTTCATCTTTTATGTTTACTGGGATTCCAATTTTTTCTAGAACTTCTTGAGCTTTCTCACTAGCTTTTTTGTACCCTTCAATAATTACTGTTGGATGGACATTTCGATCAAGTAAACTTTCAGCTTTGGCTAATAATTCTCCAGCTAAAATTACGGCGGTTGTTGTTCCATCTCCTACTTCATTATCTTGAGCTTTAGCTACTTCTACTAGCATCTTTGCAGCCGGGTGTTGTACTTCTAGCTCTTTTAGAATAGTTGCTCCATCGTTTGTAATGGCTACATCTCCAAAACTGGTTACTAACATTTTATCCATGCCGCATGGACCTAATGTGCTCTTTACTGACTCTGATATTATCTTAGCGGCCATTATGTTATTTTTTTGTGCTTGGCGTCCGGTTGTTCTTCCGGTGCCTTCTTTTAATACTAAAACTGGAACGTTTCCTCCACCTACAGACATATTTTATCACTCATTATTTTTTTTAAAACTGTTAATTTCAACACGAACAAATATCCCTTTCGATATAAGTTTTTTCCTATTATTCTACGTTTTAACTATATTGTATGCTGCTGCTTTTCTGAGTCTATTCATAACAGCTAACCCCATCCCTTCACACGGTATTCCCTCAGCAATTATTATTTCGACGTTCTCATCGTCGAATTCACGTAATAAGCTAAAAAGATTTTGAGCAATAACTTTGAGATTGAAACGACTTCCCAGAGATTTCACGACATCAGTGTTATAATACTTAATTGTTTCTTGAGTGGCAAGAATACCCACTTTTAACTCTTTAAGCATGTATTGTTTTGATAGTTCTGCGACCTTTTTAACAATTGATGAGACAGTCCCTTCGACAAGAATTACTTTAGCTTTTGGTGCATAATGTTTATGCTTCATTCCTGGAGAACGACTTTTTTCCAGGAATAATTGTTTATCAGCTAATACAAATGGGTGAATCTTGATATTTCCAATGGTTTTTTTAATTTCTTCAATTGAAATCCCTCCTGGACGGAGAATTTCTGGTGGATCGACAGTAACGTTAACCACTGTTGATTCTACACCAATACCTGTAGGACCACCGTCTAAAATCACATCAATTTTCCCATTAAGATCATCAAAAACATGTTTAGCCATAGTTGGACTTGGTTTTCCTGATAGATTAGCGCTAGGAGCTGATATTGAACAATTACTGTTCTTAATAAGTGCTAATGCCACTTTGTGTTGGGGCATCCTGATCGCAATAGTATCTAATCCTGCTGTTGCTTCTTTTGGTGTTTTTTCTGATCTTTGGAAAACTATTGTTAATGGTCCTGGCCAAAATTTATCAATTAATATTTTAGCTTTGATTGTTATTTCTTTTGCTAAGTATTTTATCTGATTCAAGTTTTCAACATGAATAATAGGTGGATTGTCTAATGGTCTATTTTTTGCTTTAAAAAGAGAAAGAATAGCCTTGGAATTTAATGCGTTAGCACCCAATCCGTATACAGTTTCTGTTGGAAAAGCCACTAGTCCTCCTTTTTTTATTATGTTTGCAGCTACTATTATTTTTCTCAAATCAGGTTTATTTGGATCTACTTTTAGTAAAATAGTTTTTTTCATTTATCCACCTCGCAATTTTCATGTTTTCTTTATATTTAGCCAAAAAATTTTGGTCCTTTACTATTAATAAATTATTTGACTTTATGGTATTTTCATTGAATTATAGTATAGAGTTGATCTTTTTAGGATGTTTTTCTATTATCTAATGTTTTCTCTCTCTTTAAGAACAATTTTATTTCATTCACTGAATCTTGATTTTATTTTTTATCAATTACTAGGGAAAGATTATGTGAACTCGAAAAACTATTAAAAAATTTATGTTTTAATTGGATCTTTTTTGTATTCTTTAAGAAATACTTTTTCTATCAAATTCATGAAGATTTTTTGGGCTTGCATTTCATTTAGTCTTTCTAGATATACTGAAACCATGGCTATTTTCTCCTTTTTAGCTGCTATATATTCCGCCAACATTCTAGCCATGATGACATTTCTATCTCCTAGTAGAGTTTGAGATGTTACTGGGCCTACTAAACCCTTGGGATTTGGAACTGCTAAAGCTAATGTTCCCATCTTATCCTCTTTTTCGCTTAACATTACCAAACATGAATTTTTTGCTTCAACATAGACTGCTAGAAAACGGGTATCTTGTTCAACAATTTCTTCTTTAATTACTTTCGCTCGTTCCATCAGTATTTCCCCATTGTCTATTTATAGCATGTTAGTCTTCTCAGTATTTATTATTTTCAAGAACAAGGTGGCGTAATGGATAAGACAAAGACTTCAATGATGCCTAAAAAGGTACTGGATTTTTTCCCTTACAAATCAATACGGCCTAACCAAGATACTTTTATAAAAACTGTTTTTAACTCTGTTAGATCTCGTCGATCTGTTTTGATAGAAGGAAGTAATGGATTAGGAAAAACTATATCCTCTCTATCTGCTTGTCTTCCAATTGCAATTGAAAATGATCTTAAAATATTGTATGTAGCTCGTACTCATAGACAGCATGATCGTGTGATAGAAGAATTAAGAGCGATATTCAAGAAGCAAAAAGTTTCAGGTGTTTCAATTAAGGGTAGAAGCATTATGTGCCTTAACAAATTTGCTTCAAAAAATACTAATGACTCGAAGTCTCACATGGAAATCTGTGAATTACTTAAAACAAAAGGCAGATGTCCTTATCACCGAAATCCGACTCAAGAAAAATATGATTATATTCAACTTCAACAACAAATTTCTATGAGACCGTATAAATCTTCTGAAATTCAATATGTATGTGGAAAAAAAAATATATGCTCATATGAACTTGTTAAATCATCCTTATCTGATGTTAGAGTTATAGCGTTGAGCTACCTCTATGTTTTTGATCCAGTTATCCGCACAGCTTTTCTAAAAAGTCTTGAATCTCAGCTACAGAAGATCATTTTGATTGTTGATGAAGCACATAATTTGCCAGAAACTGCTATAAATATTTCAAGTCGAAGTTTATCCCTTTTTGTTCTGAAACAAGCTGAGCTAGAAGCAAACAAATTTGGGAATAAAGATATTGCTTTTTTTGCTAATTTTCTTAGAAATGAAATTGAAAAATATGCTCTTAATATTAACGGAGAAAAGATAATCCAGCCTAAAGTCATTCTTGAAATGCTTCAAAAACATGGTAGTATTCCAAATCCTATATCTTTTTTTAATGAACTTCATGAAGTTGGCAATAAAATAAAACAAATTTTACTTTCTGATGGAAAAAATCCCAGATCTTACATTCATGGTATGGGCGAATTTCTATTAAACTGGCTAAATACTATCGGCGATGAATCTTTCATTAATACAGTAAGCACATATCTTACTCGGGAAAAAAACAGAACTGCAAAGTTGGAGATAATTGCTTTAGATCCATCTAAGATTACTTCGCCAGTTTTTTCATCAACATATTCTAATGTAATAATGTCCGGTACTCTTCAACCCCTTCAAGCCTACGCTCTTATAACTAAACTTCCAGAAAACACGATACAAACTCTTGTTCCATCTCCTTTCCCGCAAGAAAATGTTCTCTCACTAGTTTGCCTTGGCTTATCAACTGCAATGCAAAAAAGAACACCAATCATGTATCAGACAATGATTAGTAGAATAGTAGAAGTGGTTGAAAATACTCCTGCAAATACCGGAATTTTTGTCGCTTCATTTAGAGTTCTCTCTGCTTTACTCGATGAAGGTTTAGAACAAGCTTTGGATAAACCACTTTTTTATGAATATCGTGGAATGAGTTCTAAAATAAACGAAAAATTAGTTACTGATTTTAAAAATTGCAGTAAGAATGGTGGAGCCGTATTTTTAGGAGTTCAAGGTGGCAGAACTTCTGAAGGTGTTGATTTTCCAGGGGATCAAATGAATTCTGTAATAGTTATAGGAGTACCTTATGCCGAACCAAAACCTAGAGTTAAAGCCCAAATTTCATATTATGAAACATGTTTCCCTGGCAAAGGTAGAGAATATGGTTATCTTTTACCTGCAATGAAAAAAGCCTCACAATCCGCGGGTAGACCCATTAGGACACTTACTGATAAAGGTGCTATAATTTTCATGGATCATCGTTTTGCCACATATTATTGTCGTGCTTTTCTTCCTTCTTGGATGAGCGAGAGATTGAAACTTATTCCAAATGAAGATAACCTTTTAGCTGAAGAAATAGAACATTTTTTTGAATCAACTCGGCAAAAAAAATAAACCTCTACTCACTTTGGCATTCAAATGTTTAGTCACACATATTAAATATTTAATATTGTTTTTATGGAACAGATTATTAGATTCATAATTTATATTTCTGGATGAGAATTAACGTGATACAAAGGATACAAACTGGTTGTGAGTGTTTAGACAACCATTTAGGTGGGGGAATTTCTCCTGGCAATATTACCTTAATTTATGGTGAACCAGAAACAGGAAAAACCACTCTTGCTATGCAATGTGCTATGAACTGTGCTTTGAAAAATCAGAAAACTCTGTACATAGATTGTGATGGTACATTCTCTGCTTTTAGGTTGTCTCAAATAGCATCAGAAAATTTTGAACAAATTGCTGATCTTATCCTTCTAATGAAACCTATTGACTTCAAAGAGCAGGCAATAGTCATAGATAATCTCTCTGAATATACAGCGAAAAACTTTGGTTTAGTTGTAATTGATACTTTTACTTCTCTATATCGAGCAAAGATTGGAGCATCTTCTAAACAGACATTTAATTTAAATCGTGAACTAAATAGACAACTGGCTGTTTTAGCTCAAAACACTAAAACTCAAAAACTGCCAATAATAATAACCAGTCAAGTTCGAAGTGTTTTTGGTGAATCTTATGTTAGCGTAGAACCCGTTGCTACGAGAGTTTTAAGTTTTTGGGCAGAAACCATAATTTCTATGAAACCAACTTTAGATCCCCAAATTATTAAAGCTGAATTCGAAAAAACATCTACAAATTTTAGGGAATCTTATTGTAACTTAAGAATAAATGGAACCGGAATACATAATTGTATATTCCCTTAACGATGGTTGATAAAATGATACTTTCTATACTGCTATTTGAAGCATTATTATTCATATTTCCTGCTTACTGTGCGAATGCAACTCCAGTTCTTGCCGGAGGTGGATTGACAATGGATTTCGGGAAGAATTTTTATGATGGAAAAAGAGTTTTTGGATCTAACAAAACTTTTAGAGGTTTCTTTTTTGGATTAACTATTGGAATATTAGTTGGATTGGTAGAATTATTTTTATTCGATTTTCCTTTCCTTTTTGTTTTTCTTCCACCCTTAGGTGCCTTGTTAGGTGACTTAACAGGAGCATTCATTAAGAGACGATTAGGAATCTCGCCAGGAAACCTTCTTCCTATAGTTGATCAAATCGATTTTGTTATTGGGGCACTATTTTTTTCTATTCCTTTATCGATACTATATTGGGAACTTGTAGTAGTTGTTATTTTAATAACCCCACCTATCCATCTCCTGACTAACTTCATGGCTTATAAATTGGGTTTGAAAAAACACCCTTGGTAGATTTCTATACTAAGAAATCTTTATCAAAAGAATACTTTCTAAAAATATGTACGCTATAAACAAAAGAGAAACCCCGATTATTGCAGTCATATATGCTTGTCTTGGTTTGTAGGCATATTTTGTACTTTGATATAAAGCCAATAATCCTGTGAAGCCCATAACGTATAATGTTGCTGCAATTACCGTGTCTGAAATGAATTGAGATGCAAGTTCTGGATAGATAAATAAGAAATTATTATTGATATATGGTGGAAAAATTGGTACAACAATGGTGAACAAACCCCCACCAAAAAGAAAAATCGCATAAGCAATTACTATGAGAGTGATTGTAAAAGATGAAGGTCTAATGCTTGAAATCTTATTCCTCCATCGTTCAAATGATGATGCCATAGAAGAATTCTGTCTTTTAACTTTGTGTGACATTACAGTTAACTCGCTACTCTTTTATGAACTCTATTACCTCTTTAGCCCATTTACCTGTTAATGAATTTTTCTCAATCTCACTTAAATAATCTTCCCAATTGATGTTCAATGCATCCACCCATTGGGTATAAACTTCTATTATTTTCTCATAAGCAAGGTTATGAAATACACATAATTCTTTACCTATTTGTTCCCTTTTGCATAATTTGCATTTCATTTTTTTCTTTTCCTTTTAGATGGACATTTTGGGTCTATACATAGGTTCCAGATTCTCTTCTCTCTAGTGATGACTGTTACTATAGGACACCCGCAACTTTTGCAAGATTGAATAGTTGGCTTTATTACTCCCTTTTGTGGGAGTGGATATGCTGTTTTACATGTTCCTTCAAAATAGTTTGTACATCCAACAAAACGTTTACCAGTTTTTTTTGATCTTAAAATTACAAGTTTTCCATTTTTACAAGAAGTGCAATTTCCCACCTCTTTTTTATGAAATATTGTTTTTTTTAAAGCGTTATTTAAACGTGCTCCAATTATTTCTTCTTTGTTTTTTAGAGTTGTTGTTATTTTTGTTAACAGTTCGATTGTGTCTTTTATTACATTCTCTCTTTTTTCCTTGTTTTGTTTTATTTTTTCCATTCTCTCTTCTATTTCACGTGTTAACTCAATTGACACTATAGTTGGACAATATTCTCTGAGAATTTCAATTACTTCGAATCCTAGTTCTGAAACAACAATTTTTTTTCCCTCAATATATTTTCGTTTTTCCAAAGTCTGTACGATTCCAGAACGGGTTGCTTTTGTGCCAATATTCTCTTTTTCCATTCTTTTTAGTAAGCTACTTGGATTTAAAACTAAAGGGAGGCTTTGTGAATTTTTTTTCTGTTATTACTTTGGAAAACTTAACTTTTTGTTTTTTGTCTATAGGGGGTAAAATATTATTTTTCATCTTGAAATATGGTTTATAAGCGTGAGTCCAGCCTTCCTCTAAAGTTTTATTTCCATTTATTAAAAAATGATTGTTATCAATGCTAATGGTTAAAGTTGTTTCTTGTATTACTGCACAGTCACTGAAAACTGCTAAAAATCTTTTTATTATGAGATCTAATATTTTTTTTTCTATTAGAAGCAACCTTTTTTCTGGAGGATTCCCAGTAGGGAAAATAGCTGGGTGAGCTGAATCATTTTTTGTTCCTTCATTTGGTTTTAACAATCTTTTTGCAAGAAGTTCCATTGCTTCTTTCTCATATTCTGGATTTTTTCTCAGTTTTTCTATGATAGTCTTGTAACCTATTGAAATAGGTAGTTTTTGGCTGCTAGTTCTAGGATACGAAATTAAAGCTTCAAGATACAAACGTTGAGCAATCTTAGCAGTACGTGCTGGTGTTATTTTAAAGAGTTTATAGGCTTCTCTTTGTAGAGACCCTAAATAAAATGGAAATGGAGGTGATAATCCACGTTCCACATTCTCGATTTTTTCAATTGAGCAATCTTTTCCTTTGCAATTTTTAATTATTTCATCTAGAATGTGTTTTTTTTTGATTATTCTCTTTTTGTATTCTGCTTCAAAGAGAGATCTGCCTATTTTGATTTTAGCTTTTACGTTCCAATAAGGGCTTGGAACAAATATCCTTCTATTTATTTCTCGTGTTTCAAGAAAATTTAATGTTGGTCCTTGTACTCTTCCAGTACTCAGTGTTGCATAATGATTACTATATTTTTTTGCTATTATTGTCAATGCTCTAGATAAGTTGATTCCATATAACCAATCCACTTCATGTCTTGTTAATCCTGCTTCGATAATAGAAAAATCAAGATGCAATGATGCATTGTTATATGCCTTTATTATTTCCTCTTTTCCCAGAGTTGAATACTTCATTCTATATGCTATTTCTTCTTTGTTTTTACAGGCATATTTTAAAATTGTATATCCAATTATGCTCCCTTCAATATCATAATCACATGCATCGATGAATCTTTCTGCTTTTCTTGATAATTTTGAAATTATATTTATGTACGATCGAATTTGATAAGCCCTACGTTCAACAACATATCTGGGTACCCAGTTGAAATTGAAAACTGGATAATCGTATTTTTCTTGTTTTTGACATGCAACTGTATATAAGTGTCCAAGAGCTGGGACAACAATTATTGATACATCTCTTTTTACTAAGTAGTAATTAATCCCATTTTCAGATTTTTTTTGCGGTATTCCATCGTAATCAAGAGCTATTGCTATTCTTTTGGCTGCATCGGGCTTTTCAGTTATTATTAATGTAAGTTTTTGCAAAATCTGTTGGCCACACTTGATCAATGGAAATTAAAACTAACTCAAAAAGGTTTACACAACATAAAATCTACTTTGTAGCTTTTTGTCTTTTGATTTTTTTTAGAAAATCTTTTTAGTTTTATACGTAATTAAAAATCAATAGTAACTCTCCACTATTGGAGAGATGAACTATATCACCCAATGTCTTGAGGCTGAAGAAAATTTGGACGTAGCAGTAGTAGCATTTTTAGTTGCGGCAGTTATAATTATATTAGGTTTTCTAGGGGAAGAATTTTTCAAAAGGACTAGTATTCCAGATCCCCTTTTGCTACTTTTGTTAGGGGTACTTATGGGGCCAGTTTTTCAATTCTTTGCTCAAGACGAATTATTAGCAATTACTCCTTATTTTTCAGCTTTAGCACTTATTATAATTCTTTTTGATGGCGGTCTAAATATGAAAATTAGAGAAGCTGTGAAAAATAGTCCTAGAGCTCTTATAATGGCATTAATGGGGTGGACTTTAAATGTTTTAATAACAGCTGCTCTATGCAAAGTTTTTCTGGGTTGGAGACTTCTTAATGGCTTGTTATTAGGGAGCATAGTTGGAGGTGGTAGCTCCTTAATAGTTATTGCTTTAACCAGAAAACTTGGGGTTAATGAAGAAGTTGAGACTCTACTGAGTCTTGAATCTATATTAACTGATGTCTTATGTACTGTTGGAGCATTCGCTGCGATAAATATCATTCTTTCAGGAGAAATAAGTCTAGACGTTGCTCTTAGTTCAGTTGGAATAGCTTTTAGTGTGGGTATTCTCGTGGGTTTAGGTTTTGGTGTAATATGGCTATTTGCGCTAGAAAAATTGAAAGGAAAACCTAATGCCTACATGTTAACCTTAGCTGTATTATTTTTAACGTATGTTGTAGCTACCCTTTTAGGGGGCAGTGGTGCGATTTCAGCTTTGTTTTTAGGTTTAATAATTGGAAATAACGGTTCAATAGCAAAACTGTTTAAGTTTAGAACTACCGTCTCTATTGACGAACATGTACGTGACTTTCATTGTCAAATTAGTTTCTTAATCCGTTCTTTCTTTTTCGTATTTACAGGTCTTCTATTTACTTTTTCATCTTTCTCTTCAGTTCTATTTGGACTTTTACTGACTTTTGCTTTTCTTGGAATCCGCTTTATAATAATAAAAATAACAACTCTAAAATCTAATCTTCATCCCGTTGAAACTTTAATGACAATAATGTTTCCTCGGGGTTTAGCAGCAGCTGTTCTAGCTTCTCTTCCTCTAACAATGGGAATTCCTGACTCTGAACTTTTTCCAGAAATTTCTTTTATAGTAATTTTGTCTTCAATACTAGTTACAACTATTGGAGTTGTATTCCTTAAGAAACGTACAAAACCCTCACGTTATGAATATAATTAATCTGAAATGTTTTTTAACAGAATTTTTTCTCTAATTAGCTAGTTAGTAACAATTAAATAGCTGACGTTTGTTATTTCCATAGAAGTGACCCTGATGCCTCAACTTGTTATCTGTCACGAATGTCGTCATGTTTTATATAATGGTGGAGATCTTAAGCCCCCTGATGAAATCATCCAACAGCACGATGGAAAATGTCCCAACTGTGGAAAAAAGCTTTCTTTATTGCCTATCGATGTTGATATTCGACCTTTCAAATAAAAAAATTACGTATTAATCGCTCGCTCTTATTTTAACCCACAGATATTATCTAAACAATTATTAATCACAAAAGCAAATAGAAGACCTAATTTAAGTGCTGATACAGTGCATGTCGGAGGAAAAGATACTGTCAAATGAAAAATTAATTAATGGTTTCAAATCTTTAGGACAAATGCGAAATATGAATCGCACAACCGTTATTTGTTATTCAGCTTTGATTTTAATTCTTGTTATAGCTTTTAGCGTTCGTATATTACCTCTTAGATGGGAAATTCCATCAGGCACTATGCGCCTAAATGAATTTGACCCTTATTACCAATTTAGTCTAACCAATCAAATGGTCGAAAATGGCTTGCTTTCACCCTATTATCCAGAACCAGGATGGATAAATGAACAACTCTGGTATCCCGAAGGATTAGATATGTCTCGTTCTTTACCGTCATTACCAATGACTGCCGCTATACTCTATAATGCAGTCTCATTCTTTGGTGTAAATGTTGATTTGATGTCTTTTTGTGCTATTTTACCTGCCTTATTGGGCGCATTTGCCTGTTTAATCATGTACTTTGTTGGCAAAGATATGGGGGGGAAAAGTATTGGTTTATTTTCTGCACTTTTTCTTGCTCTTTCTCCATCATTTCTTCAAAGGAGTTCCCTAGGATTTTTCGATAGTGAACTTCCAGGTATTATCGGACTGTTATTGTTTATTTTCATGTTTTTAAGATCTATTGACCTGAAAAGATCCTTGTCTTCTTCTATGTTTTATTCTTTAGGTGCTGCTGGTTCATTAGCATACTTCATTTTAGGTTGGGGTGCAGCTTACTTTTTAGTGAACTTAACAGTACTTTTCATTTTTACTCTCATTCTGCTGAAAAGATATAGTCAAAGACTTCTAATTTCTTATAGCATCACTTTTGGTTTGGCCCTTTTCATTGCTGTCCAATGGCCCTATATCTCATATAATTATCTAGTTTCAAGCGCTATTCTGCCTGTTGCAGGATTATTCGTTTTACTTTGTTTAGCAGAACTTCTTCGACACAATATCTCCTCAAAAACAAAGATTTACCTAACCGTTATATCCGTCTCGGCAATAATTGGATCTATAATAATTATGTGGCAACTTGGTTACATGGGAAGCATAGCTGGAAAGTTTATATCTGTCTTGGATCCTTCCGTCCGTTCCGCCAATCCTCTAATCGAGTCTGTTGCAGAACATAGAATTTCATCATGGGGCTATCTTTATTATGAACTGGGTTTGAGCATATTATTCTTTTTAACTGGTTTATTTTTCACAATGAGAAATCCTACAAACCGAAATGTCTTCCTTTTAATTTTTGGAGCCACTTCTCTTTATTTTGCTTCCTCTATGGTTAGGTTACTTGTAATCTTTGCACCAGCTTTTGCCATTTTAGCTTCAAAAGGAATTATAGGCTTACTTAATCCCTTTTTTACGTTATTGAAAGAAACATCGATAATGGCTGGAAAATCAAAACGCAGGTTACAGCGTGTAGGTAAAGAATATGGTGGTGCAGCAATTGGTTTAATCTTTATACTTTTAGTTTTAAGTTTTGCTTTTACTCCTCAAAATGGTGGGATTCCAAGAGTGCTAAATCAAGCATATTCTCCTATCACTCTTAGTTCTGGTAGTCTTCCAATAGCTCCAAATGAACCAGTTAATGAATGGTTAGATATGTTAAACTATACTAGCCAAAACCTCAAGTCAACAGATGTTGTTTGTGCTTGGTGGGATTATGGTTATTGGTTGGGAATACCTGGAAATGTAACAACATTAGCTGACAATGCGACAGTCAATACAACAAAAATTGAAGATATAGGTTTTATTTTTATGGCATCTGAAAATGAAGCAATACCAATGTTAGCTCAATATGACGCTAAATATATTTTAGTGTTCCATACTGTTTTCATAAGCCAAGCTTCAGATCAAACCAGTTTTATTGCGGGTCCCGGGGCTTGGGGTGATGAAGGAAAATGGAGTTGGATGGCAAGTATTTCTGGTGCAGCTCGAGAGAGAATTATTAATGATGGTTGGATAGCTGAAAATTCGATGTGGACTGATGAAAATGATTTTGGTCAACTCAACACTCAAACAGGGACTTGGGATTGGAATGCTGCAGGACGTGACTCAACAATATATAAGCTGATGAGTTGGGCAAAACAAATCTATACAGAGTCACCTGCTGCACTATCGGCTCCTGTTATTCCAGATGAAGTTAGTGTGGAACCCTCTTATTTCAAACCAGCTTTTATTTCTGGTTCCGAAATATCTCCCTTTGAGTATGGTGGTGTAATCCCATTAGTAGCTCTATATGAGATCGATTATGAGAGTTACTACAATTCAACATCTTAATTGTTGAGAGGAAAAAAACTTTGTTTCCAAGCGTACCTGATCAACATAAAGTAGGTAAACCGCTCATTCCAAATGGTTTTGGAGCGATTTATGTTCTTTTTACTACAGTTTACCTTTTTTCTGTCTATTTCATGGGTATAGTGGATTCTTCAAATAATGTTTCGGCTCCTTTGACTCTCGCAGTTTGCATCCTATTTGGTGGATTTATGGGATTATTAGACGATTGGATAGATCTTAAATGGAGAATTAAGGCTTTTATGCCATTGATTGCTGCTTTGCCTCTAATTTATTTTGCAACAGAAAGTGGATTAAGAACTTCTATTGCTTTGCCTCTAATAGGACTTTTACAGTTTAACGAAGCCTATTATTTCATAATTATTCCGTTAATAGTCATGATAGTCACAAATACCGTTAATCAGCTAGGTGGTCTAAATGGTCTGGAGACACTTTGTCCTGCAATTGTTTTGACCGGCTTAATGATTTTATCCTCATCATATCTTTTAATGATAGGTCCATTATTAGTTTGGTTGATTTTAGCATATTTCAATTTTCAAGGAAAAATATTTGTTGGAAATACTGGATCTTTTGCTATAGGTATGACTATAGCTTCTTTTGCCATTATTACAGATCTTAAACTATCATTAATAATTTCAATTCTACCTTTCGTTTTTAATTCTGTTCTAATTCTATTAACAATTTTTTTGCTTAAGAAAAGGGCTAATGTTACTTTCAATGGAAGTACTCTATATTCTAAACACCGACGTAGTTTGGTTACATTAATAACTTATCGTCGTTCTTTAACGGAAAGTAAAGTAGTTGTTATTATCTCCTTAATTATGGTTGTTTTTACTGTAATAGCGGCTTTTCTAGAAGTATTATAATTTTAGTTTAAATTAAAATGTTATTAACAGAACTTTTAAAAAAAATTGGTTAGAATAGATTTGTTTGACACTAATTAACCTCAAAATTTCTGGAAGTATTTTTAATTTTTTCCAAACATTTTTTTTAACCTATTTGAAGCCTTATTATTTCAATAATTAAAATATTCATACTTTGTTATGAAAAGAATCTTTCAAGTTTTGTTAAACCTATGATCTCATCAAAACTCAAACCTAATGCATCTAAGATTTGGTCAAAAGTTGACTTCAAATGAGCTACATATTTATCGACATCAACCTCGTTTCTTGTTGTCACTTCAACAGGTTTAACTCGAGGTTCACGTATAACCTTGATAAAACTGATTACGTCACCTGCTTTTATCTCAACTCCATTTTTTTGAAGAATTCTAGCTGCTTTCACATGTTGGGGTGTAGTTTTTGTATAGTGCTGAAGATCTTCTCCCAAAACTACCCGAAAAGCAAGCTCGTTCATATTTTCCCACTTTCTTTTCTTTATTCTTATATACTGATCATGGACAATTTTCTCAATGTCTTTTTTTGCTTCTTCGAATTCTGTTGGATTCTGAACTTGAGCAAGCCTTTCTTTCATTTTATTAAAAGCGTTCTTTATTATTGAGGGCGTATGTCTCTTTTTTCCTGTTAATCCCTTGACATCAACTGTTCCATCTTTTAGAATACCGAGATAATTCTTTTTACGTGAACTAAAAACTGCATATCTGTAAACTTTTTCGACATCTATACCCATTTTCAACTCTTTTTCAGTCCAAAGAGTTAATTCTGTAATTTGTTCTTTTCTAGGATTTTTTAAAAAGAGGCTGTCTGTATCTCCATATAATACTTGTATTCCCAATTGTTTTGCTTTATTTTGGATTTGAGTTATTGAATGTCTACCAATTGCTGCAGTTGCTTCTGCAACAGGGGGACAATACAGATCAAAACTGTCTGCTCCAAAAACTCCATAACTGGCATTTAAAATTACTTTTAATGCTCCTTGAGTTACACTATACCAATTTCTAAGATCTGGTGATAGTGTTATATCATTAGCTCTTGCTTTATACCATTTCACTCGCATATCTCTAAGCGAGCCTATCAGCAGACTTTCTAAACCACGTTTTTTTGTGCAAACCCAATGTGAAGTGTTAGGTATTAAATTTGTTTTACATTCAAAATGAGGACAACGTACAGATTGATAGCCTAAATTCCACACTTTTATTATCGAAGGGTACAAACTTGGGAAATCCAATACTGCAACATTAAAGTGAACTCCGGGAACAGGTTCAACAACTATTGCTCCTTTGTATTTTTTTCCTTTTATTACTGAGGTTGTAGTCGTTTTTCCTTTTTTTGAGAGGATATCTTCGTAATTAGGAATTAATATATTTCTTCTTCTGTGTTCACGATGCATAAAATTTCTTATCCAACGTGATACTCCTTGACGACTTACATCTTCTATGGGCATTCCACTTATCCTAGATAAAACCAGAATTAGTTTCATTGTTAACTCTTCTTTAAAACTGGTCAGTTTAAATGTAATCTCTGAATCTCTGAGACAATATTTACCTAGTTCAGAATATGTTAATTCACCAAATGTTTTTTCTATTTGAATTTTCTCCATCCCTAAAATAGCGCTACCAACATCATTTAGAGATACATTTCTGTAACGGTTTTTGAATGCGTAGATCTTTATCGATCTGTTAAAAAAGAACCTATACAAGTCGATATGAATTCCATACTTAAGTAGACAAACTCTTTGTCTTACTTCTATTGGAATTTCACTTCTTTTAATACCCAGATTTAAGGCACGATTTGCTAAATACCGAAGATCAAAATCATCACCATTATAAGTTAAAATAAATGGGTAGTCCCAAAGTATTTCAAAAACTGCAAAAAGAAGATTTTTTTCAGAATCAAAATATTCTATTTCAATATCTTCAGATAGTTTTTCAATTCCTTGAAATATACCTTGTCTTTTAAGAATTAAGATTTTTTTTTGATTATCTGATCCGTAAGCTGAAACACAGATTACCGGATCTACCGCTTTACGAGGATCAGGAATTCTAGTTGATACTGATGATTGAACTTCGATGTCTATAGCTGCTCTTCTAAACTTAGGTCCTGGATATTCAAGTAATTTTGCCCATCTTTCTATGTACTCTAATTCTTCATGCGGTGTATCCTGAAATTTTTCCTTAATTTTTTTTAGAACTTTTTTTGTTTCTTCAAGATTAACTGAAGTGAGATTACCATTTTTAACCTCATAAATCATTCCGGGAAAAAGATTTCTATCGAAAATATATGACTGATAATAACGAATTTTTGACTCCCAGACTTTAATATCTTCAGGGTCAATTGAACCTGTAGAAAATTTTGGAAAATCTTCTGGAATTATATCTCGTATGCATCCTTGTACACGACCACCGATTGCTAAAGGGTCATTAGTTACAATTTTTGTTACTTCAATATTTTTATCCAATAAGGGATCAAACTTTTCCAAAGTTTCAAAATGATCTAAACCTTGATGATTTATTAAACGAGGTATTTTTTTAAGTTCATCAGGTTTCAAGTTTGTTAAACAGTAAGGTTTGTGATTTGTGTTATCTAACCAAAAAAATATTCTCTCAGATTTTGGTTCATATAGTTTTATTACCGCTTTTTTTTCTTTACCATCATATTTTGCAGATACAAAATATGAGGGCGATAAATTATCTGGGGAAATTGGAGGAAAATTTGTATTTTTTTTACTTCTTTCTTTTGTTTTCTTTTTTAAAATGGCAGGTGAAGCTAAGTCAATAGTTGCCTCTATTCTCTTTTCTTTTTTTATGACTTTTTTTTGTTTCTCTGAGAATTCAAATAAACTTTTTTGGTCCATTCTACTGTTTTTCCTCAATACTTCTATGTTGGAAGAGACTAAAACCTTTGCTACCGTTTTATTAGCTTTTAATTTTATTGTTATTCCGTTTACTCTTGTTTTAATTTTTTTGAAAATTTGAAATAAAAAGAATGTTTTTATCTACTTTTCATAATAGCTATGATTCGAGGTATTTAAAAATGGGAAAGGGCTCTGGTTTTGGAAAAGTCATTTTATTCGGTGAGCATTTTGTGGTTCATGGTGTACCTGGAATAGTATCTGCTATTGATTCAACAGCTGATGCTGTAGTTAAAAAAAATGTTGAAAAAATTAGTGTTAAAGATGAACGAAAAGGTTCTAAAGGGTATGCAAAAGAAAAAAAACTGCAACAATTTGAATCAATAAATCGCATGCTTACGAAAATGAATCTTAATCCAAATACTGTTGGATTAAATATTTGGTTAGGTGGCTCTCTCCCTGGTTTTAGTGGTTTGGGTGCTTCAGCTGCTAGTAGTGTTGCTATTGCTCGTGCTATTACTGAAGAATTTGCTTTTTCTGTTTCGGATCAGGAAATTAACGAGATAGCTTATGAAGCTGAGAAGGCTTATGCTGGAAATCCTTCAGGTATTGATAATACCGCTGCTACATTTGGTGGTCTTCTTTGGTTTGAAAAAAACCTAACTGATGGACCCAATAGAATTGAAGAAATCTCATTAGAAAAACCAGTTGAAATAGTGATTGGGAGCACCGGGATAGTAGCGAATACAAAAGCTATGGTCGAAGGAGTAGCAGAAAGAAAAAAAACTTATTCTCAAAAATATGATCCTCTTTTCAAGCAAGCCAAAGAATTAGCAATTAATGCCAGAACAGCAATTCAGAATTTTGATTTAATAAAAGTAGGTGAATTGATGAACAATAACCATCGACTATTAATGGAAATAGGTGTTTCTTGTAAAGACTTAGATGACTTAGTAGTTATTGCGAAAGAAACAGGTGCTTATGGAGCAAAACTTACCGGTGGTGGAGGTGGGGGGTGTATGGTTGCATTAACTCCGGGAAAAAAACTGCAGGAGAAAGTTGCTAAAGCCATAGAAACTGAAGGTTTTGAGGTACTTAGAACTAAAATTGGAATTAAAAGAATATAAAGCGACCATTAATACTTACTGATACGGTGAAAAAAATTGGGTTTTAGAAACTTTTTAGATCACTTGGAACGCGCTGGAGAATTAACTCATATCACCAAAGAAGTCTCAACAAAATATGAAATGGCTGGCATTATAAGTTCTCTTGATGAGAAACCAGTAATATTTGAAAAAATTAGAGAATCAGATATTCCTGTTGTTGCTGGTTTAATATCTTCAAAAATACTAATTGCAAAAGCTCTAAACTTGACAAGACAAGAACTCTTAGGCAATCTTTCAAAAGCTATGAACAATCCGAAAACACCTAAAGTTGTGGAAAAAGGACCCTGTCAAGAAATTGTTGAAAAAAATATCGATGTTAGAAAACTACCAATTCTTAAATACACTAAAAAAGATGGTGGCAACTATATTCCTTCAGGAGTAGCTATAGTAAAAGACCCTGAATTAGGTAGAAACATGTGTTTTCACAGATTAATGATGTTGGATAAAAACAAATTTGTCGCTAGAATTGTTGAAGGTAGAGGAACAGATACTGCCCTACAAAAAGCTGGCGGAGAACTCGAAATTGCTATATGTATTGGTAACTCAACAGCAATTTTGATTTCTGCAGCAACATCATTACCCAAAGGAGTTGACGAATTAGGGATGGCTAATGCTTTAGAAACCACTGAATTAGTGAAATGCAAAACAGTAGATCTTGAAGTTCCCAAAGATTGCGAAATTGTGTTAGAAGGAAAAATCACTAAAGAAAAAGTTCCTGAAGGGCCTTTTCTAGATTTAACAGGAATTGTTGATAGAATAAGACAACAACCAGTGATAGAGATTACTTGTGTTACTCATAGAAAAGATCCCATTTATCAAGCAATACTCGCGGGAAAAAATGAACATAAATTCTTAATGGGTATGCCTATGGAGCCTGCGATCTTTAATGCGGTAAATGATGTATGCACTTGTAAAGATGTTTATATTACTCCTGGAGGTTGCAGTTGGCTTCATGCTGTAATAAAAATAAAGAAGGAACACCCAACCGATGGGAAAAAAGCCATTGAAGCTGCCTTTAGAGGTCATAAATCATTAAAACACTGTATAGTTGTTGATGATGATATTGATATTTATAAATCAAATGATGTGGAATGGTCCATAGCAACAAGATTTCAAGCTGATAAAGATGCCGTTGTTCTTCCAAATATGAGAGGCTCTTCTTTAGATCCCTCTGGAGATTTAACTGAAGGCAAGAAAGCCCGAACTTGTAAAGTTGGACTAGATGCTACAATTCCTGATAAAAAAACTGGTAAAGGATTTAAAAGAATAGAATATGAAAAAATAAATTTGGATAATTTTTTGTGATCTTTTATGTATCTTACTAAAAAAGAAAATAGAATGTTAAAAGGCGAAAATGGATACGCTGTTAAAAAATCTATGGAAATCCTTGTTGCTTTAGGGGAAATTTACGACGCTGAAAAACTAATAGATGTAGGATCTGTGCAAGTCTCAGGCGTCTCATATCATAACTTGGGAGACGCTGGTTTAGAATTCTTAGAAGAATTAGCAAAAGATGGAAAAGTCAAAGTATTAACTACCCTTAATCCTGCTGGAATGGATTTAGAAAACTGGAAAAATCTTGGAATTAGTGAGGATTTTGCAAAAAAACAAAAATTGGTTATAAAAGCTTTTGAAAAAATGGGGATTCTTATCTCCTGCACTTGCACACCCTACCTAATAGGCAATCTTCCTCGTTATGGAGAACACATAGCTTGGTCTGAATCATCAGCAGTTACCTTCGCAAATTCAGTTATCGGAGCAAAAACCAATAGGGAAGGTGGTCCATCAGCACTTGCAGCAGCATTTGTTGGCAAAACACCTTATTATGGACTTCATTTGGATGAAAACCGTGTCCCAAATATTCACATACATGTAGATACCTCTCTAAAAAAGATCTCAGATTTTGGTGCTTTAGGTTACAGTATCGGAAAAAAGCTGAAAATAAAATACCATATTTAACAGGCATAAAAGACGCAGATGTGGATGAACTGAAATCTTTTTCTGCTTCTATAGTAACTTATGGGGCAAAACCACTTTATTACATCAAAGGTATTACTCCAGGATATGAAAAATATCAAATTCCCACAGAAAAAATTATTATTGAACAAAAAGACCTCCAAGAAGCTTATTCAAAAATAAACGATCAAGTTACAGATATAGAATTAGTATGCATTGGTTGCCCACATTGTTCTATAAAAGAAATTTCTCAAATAGCTCAATTATTGAATAACAAACAAATATCTCCAAAAACCGAATTTTGGGTAGCAAGTTCACGAACTGCAAAACAACTTTCTGATGTTCGGGGTTACACAAAAATAATTGAACGTGCAGGAGGTAAATTTGCCTGCGATACCTGTATGGCAGTAGCTCCTCTAAAAGGGAGGTTTAAATCTGTAGCAACTACATCTGCCAAGGGTTGTTATTATTCAAGACACAATAAAATGTTGACAAAAATGGGTAGTGTAAAAGAATGTGTTGATGCGGCGGTAACTGGAAAATGGAAATGAAAGGAAGAATAATAATGAAAGGAAAAATTCAAGATGTAGCTTTAGTTACATCTGAACCAATTTCATTTTATGGCGGGGTAGATCCAACTACCGGTACAATAATCGAAAAAGGACATGAACTTCAAGGAAAAAGTGTTAAAGGAAAAATCTTGGTTTTTCCAACTGGAAAAGGTTCAACAGTTGGATCATATACTTTATACAGAATGAAGAAAAGTGGTACAGCACCTGCTGGAATAATCAACAAAGAATGTGGAACAGTAATAGCCGTGGGAGCCATAATATCTGAAATACCCTGCGTTGATTTGATAGACATTTCAAAAATACAAACAGGCGATTTGATTCGTGTAGAAAACGAAAAAGTAAGTATTTTAAGTCCAGATAAAAAGTGAATAAAATATGATAAATAAAAAACCTACAATTCTGAAAATTGGTGGTTCTGTTATCACTGACAAAAACGGTGAATTAGCAGCTAAAACAAAAACAATAAATCGGTTAGTTGAAGAGATAAAAAAAGCAAAATTAGCTAATTTAATAATAGTACATGGTGGAGGCAGTTTTGGTCATCCAACAGCAAAAAAATATGCTATAAAAGACGGCCTAAAACAAGATTCGCAGAAGGTAGGTTTTGCAGAAACCCATCATGTTATGACTGTTCTTAATGGACTGGTTATGGATGCACTAATTTGGCATACTATTCCAGCATTAAGTATAACTCCCTCATCGTGTATGATGACTAAAAATGGGCGAATAAGCTATTTTGAAGAGACAATTATAACAAAGTTATTGGATATGGGTATAGTCCCCGTTCTTTATGGTGATGCTATATTAGATGATCAATTAGGTTTTACTGTGCTTTCAGGAGATCAAATTGTTACTCACTTAGCAAGAAAATTTGGAGCGGATAGGATTATTATGGGAGTAGATGTTGATGGATTATTTGACTCCGATCCTAAAGAAATAAAAAATTCAAAATTATACTCAAAACTAAATTTGGAAGAATTGAAAAAAATTAAGAATTCAATTGGTACTTCAACCACATCAGATGTTACTGGGGGTATGTTAGGTAAAATCAATGAACTTTCTTTAGCGATCGAACAGAATATCCCCATTTCGATCATAAACGCCAATAAACCAAATCGTCTCTACAAGGCACTAATTGGAGCTAAAGTTGAAGGAACTTTATTTGAGAAGGAGTAAAGATGAAAGAAGTGACAGAAAAAAGAAAAACAGATCATATAAAAATATGTTTAGATCAATTTGCTCAAGCCAAAAAAGTTACCCCAGGCTTTGAAGATATTCATTTTATTCACAAGGCTTTACCAGAAATTAATAAACAAGAAATTGACTTGTCTACAGAATTTCTAGGCCACAAATTAGCTGCACCAATAATCGTTGGAGCAATGACTGGTGGAACAACTGAAGCTGCAGCAATAAATTCAGTTATCGCAGAGTCTGTTGAAGCTCTTCAAATTGGAATGGGTGTTGGTAGTCAGAGAGTCGCTTTGGAAGATCAAGATCTAGAGAAAACTTTTGCAATAGCTCGAAAAAAGGCTCCAACAGCTTTCCTAATCGCTAACATAGGTGGGGTTCAACTTGTCAATGGATATGGAGTTAAAGAAATAAAAAAAACAATTAAGATGATAGATGCAGATGCAGTAGCTATACATCTAAATGCACTTCAAGAAGCTATTCAACCTGAGGGTCAAACTAATTTTAAAGGCATTATAAAAAGAATTAGCGAAATTACAAAAGCTATAGACAAACCCGTTATTGTTAAAGAAACAGGTTGTGGAATTGCAGCGGAGGAAGCGAAAAAACTAGAAGATGTAGGGGTGAAAGCAATTGATGTAGGGGGAACAGGTGGAACAAGTTTTGCTGCAGTAGAATTTTTCCGAACTAAAGGAGAAGAAAATCATGTCCAACACCTATTAGGTGATGCATTTTGGGATTGGGGAATTCCTACGGTTTCAAGTATTGCAGAAATAGTTCCAGAGGTATCAATACCCATTATCGCTTCAGGAGGTATCAGATGTGGTTTAGATATTGCAAAAGCTTTAGCATTAAAAGCAAGTTTATCAAGTATTGCACGTCCTATTCTGAGAACGGCAGTTTGTGGTGTTAAGGAAACTAGGAATTTGCTTTCATTTTTAATGGCTGAACTTAAGAATGTTATGTTTCTTGTTGGTGCTAAAAACATTGAAGATCTATATAGCACACCTCTAGTTATAACGGGCAAAACCGCTGAATGGCTCAAATTGAGAGGATGCAATATTGAAAGTTATGCTAGAAGAGGAGTTCATTGATATTTGAATATTTTGAAGTTTCTAGAAGAAAAAGCTCCTTTACTGGATAAAACGATTGAAAAATATATTCCTAGGAAATTTGCTACAAACGATGTAATTTTCAAGCTTAACCCTCCTAATTATAGTTATAATATTGAAGCTTTGAACAAAGCCATTGCTGATCCAATCTGGGATCTATTAGATAGGGGCGGAAAAAGGTGGCGTCCCGTACTTTTTTTGTTGATATGTGAAGCATTAGGAAAAAATCCTGCGGATTTTTTAGATTTTGCAATTATTCCTGAGGTTGTACATAACGGTACTTTAATGATAGATGATGTTGAAGATTCTTCTGATCTAAGGCGTGATAAAAAATGTACATACAAGATTTTTGGTCTGGATATTGCAGTAAATGCTGGAAATGCCATGTATTATCTTCCGCTTTTACCACTTATTTTGAACAGGAAAAAAATTTCTGCGGAGACTTTGCGTGATATTTATGAGATTTATGTCCAAGAAATGATTAATCTTAGTATGGGTCAAGCAATGGATATTGCCTGGCATAAAGGTCTTGCTGATACTGATGATTTAACCCAAGAAGACTATTTACAGATGTGTGCCTATAAAACCGGTACTTTGTCTAGGATGGCCGCAAAGATTGCTGCTGTCCTTTCAGAAACTAGCAAAGAATTAATTGGAAAACTAGGTGATTTTGCAGAAAGCATTGGAGTTGCTTTCCAGATGCAAGATGATGTTTTAGATCTGACTGAAGAAAAATTTGCTGAAAAAAAAGGGGCTCTTGGAATGGATATAACTGAAGGTAAAAGAACGTTACTCGTTATTCATACATTGAAGGTTGCAAATCTTCAAGAAAAAAAGAGGCTGCTCAACATTTTAGATATGCATACTTCTGATCAAAAATTAAGAGATGAAGCTATAAATATTATGAGAAAAAATGGGTCTATTAAATATGTGAAATCTATTGCTTCGAAGATGGTTGAAAATAGTTGGTTAGCTGCTGAAAGTTATTTATTACCATCGGATGCAAAAGAAAAATTAAAAGCGTTTGCACAATTCTTGATTCACAGATCTATTTAATTTTTAATGGATGAAATAAAATTGTTACTTGACCAAGACAAAGATCTTATTATGTTTATTCGAAAAGCTGCTTTGTTAAATGCTGTTCATCATAAAGGAAAAGCCCAAGTAGGAGCTATTATTGGAAAAATAATAGTTGAAAACCATGATCTTAAAACAAAAATAAAAGAACTATCAAAGTTAATCAGTCAAATAGCTACTGAAATTAACAACCTTTCTGTTGATGAACAAAAACAAATGGTTAATCATAAATGGCCAGAACTTCTGAAAAAAGAAAAAACTATATTGAAAAAATCGCTTCCCCAACTTGAAAATGTTGAAAAATATGATTCTATTGTTACAAGGTTTTCTCCAAATCCAGATTGTGTATTGCATTTAGGCTCAGCACGAGCTATAATTTTAAGTCATGAATATGCACGAAAATATCAAGGTAAATTTATTTTAAGATTTGAAGATACTGACCCAAAAGTAAAACAACCTATTTTGGAATTCTATGAAAAGATTCGAAAGGATCTATCTTGGCTTGGTTGTACTGTTGATGAGGAATATATCCAAAGTGACAGACTTCCGATTTATTATAAATACGCAGAAAAACTTCTCAGTGAAGGTAACGCGTATGTTTGTAAATGTGTTCCAGAAGTTTTTCGAAAAAAAATACTTAAGAATCAGGCTTGTATTTGTCGTGCTCTTTCAATTAAAAAAAACTTGGAACGATGGAATCTTATGCTTAATGGATCTTATGCAGCGGGAGAGGCTGTTGTTAGAATTAAAACGGATATAACACATCCTAATCCAGCGGCAAGAGATTGGCCTGCTTTGAGGATAATTGACAATGAAAAATTTCCACACCCAAGGGTCGGGAACAAATATCATGTTTGGCCATTATACAATATTGCGGCTGGAATAGATGACCATCTTATGGGGATTACTCACATAATTCGTGGCAAAGAGCATCTGACCAATGCGGTTCGTCAAAAATACATGTATGCCTATCTGGGATGGGATTACCCTGAAACCATACATTATGGGCGGTTAAAAATTACAGGAGCTCATCTGAGTAAATCAAAAATAGTTCAAGGTGTAACAGAGGGAGTTTATTCAGGGTGGGATGATCCACGGTTAGCTACTTTTGTAGCGTTAAAGAAACGAGGAATAACTCCTGAGTCAATCAAGAAAATGATGATTGATGTTGGACCAAAAACAGCTGATGTTACTTTAAGTTGGGAAAATCTTTACTCTTATAATCGCAAATTAATCGATCTAAAAAGCAATAGATATTTTCTTGTTTTAAATCCAATAAAACTAAAGGTGACTGGTATTCCTAATATTTTTAAGGTCAAACTCAAGTTACATCCACAAAAAAGTGATGTTGGCTTTAGAACTTATGTTATTATTCCCAAGGGAGATCTAAAATCTTCGACTTTTTGGATTGATAAGAACGATATTAAAACTTTATCCAAAGGAAACATAATCAGATTGATGGACCTATTTAATGTTGAAATTAAGAATATTTTTGATAATTCTGTAGAAGCTTCTTTTAATAGCGAATCTTACCTTGAAGCAAGAAAAAATAAATCCAAATTCATACATTGGGTATCTCGAGGGGAAGAAATTTCTTGTAAAGTTATCATGCCTGATAATTCGTCAAATGAAGGAATTGCTGAGAGCGCTTGCAAAAATTTAAAACCCGATATTACAATACAATTTGAACGTTTTGGGTTTGTACGCGTGGATCATAACAATAATGAATTAATTGCGTATTACTCCCATAAATAAATCAAGTGATGAATAATCATGCGAAAACAAGATAAAGCAATAATATGGCCGGCTTACTTTGATTCAAAAAGAACAAGACAAACAGGTCGAAGGGTCCCAAAAACAATAGCTATTCATTCACCTAAAATAAGTGAGATAATTAGCGCTGTTTCAAAGATAGGCTTTCAATACGAAGTGAATTTAGAAGTTAGTTACCCAAAAAAACCATGGATACAAACAGGTTCCTTATTGGTAGAGAAAAAAGATTCAAAAGAACAATTAATTTCTGAAATAGGAAAAGAACTATTTAGAATCAGAAGTAATTCTCCGAAAAAACGTAAGAAATAATCTGTTTATTCTTTATTTATTATTACGGCGTTGATAACCCCATCGCTTCCTGGACGGGAAGTAACGCGTGCACGTCCTAGTGTCGTTTCTATTTCTGCACCTTTAGTTATTACGCCTCTCCTGTTATAATCTAGATTAGCTTTATTGCTAACTACACGTAAAATTTCTGTTTTTTCTGTTTTTCCACTTTTGAGATTAGTTACTGAAACAAACTTGTCTTTTAATAATTTGACTTTAGTTTGACCACCATGTCCTCTTACAGTTCTCCTTCTAGGTTCGCCTAGAGTAGTTTCAGCTGGAAATGTACCCTTCTCAAAATTCCTTTTTACTCGATAAGGTCGTTTTCTACCGCCTGTTTCTTTCTTTTTACGTGAATTACCGTGCCAAACTGACATTTCATTTTTACCTTTTTGATTGAATAGTTGAGGTGTTCACTATCACCGTTATTTCGTAATATAAACATATCCATTTTACTGCTGATTCTCTTCCTTTAATCCCGATCCAAATATTCTTCTGAGCTCTCTTTTCATAGAGGCAGTTTCAAGAGTTAAACCAAAATAATCTGCAAAATAATCAGTTGTCCTAAGAGCTATTGACCGACCACTTCTTTCAGCAATAATTAATCCCATTTCTCTTAAAGTTTTTACGTGACCATAGGCATGTTGACCTCTTACATCAATTACTCTTTTTTGTAATACTGGTTGTCTAAATGCTATATATGACAATGTTTTTAATGGACCTGAAGAAAGTAGGGGTCTGTTGACAAGTTTTTTCACCAAAGGTGTAAATTCAGCTTTTAATTGTAAAACATAACGCTCATCTTTTAGTTCAATAATTTCAAGAGCTGTTCTTTTTGAACGATATTCTTCTATAAGCATTTTAAGAATTTTTTTTGTTTTCTTTTTAGATCGTGTACTTAAAACTGAACATAATTCTTTAAGATCTAACGGTCTACCAGCAACATATAGTGCTGCTTCTACGAGTACTTTGTCTTTCTTGGTTTTTTCTTCCAGGTTGGACATTTGATCTAAAATATCTGTTTTAGTTGATCGCTTTTTGTTCTTTTCCAATGTTTAAATTCCCCAGAACTACATATAATTCCTCTGTTTCTTCATTTTGCCATAATTTAACTCTATCAACTTGGGCTAAAAATAGGAGAAGAATAAATGTTTGAACCGCTTCCATACGGTTTTTTCCTTTTATTAAAGTAGCAAATTCGATTATTCCAGCACCCTTAACTTTGCTATTGAGAACTTCATATAATTTATCCATTTCTAAGTCTAATTCTGTTAAAAATCCTTCAAATTGAGGTAAAATATCTGTAAATATTGGTAATATTGGTTTAGCGGCAATTCTATCCAGTCGATGAGTTTTTTCTCCTTTAAGTACTTCGGTTAAAACTTCCAATAAATTTTGAATAGTGGTTGATGTTAATTCTTGTCTTAAAGGTAGAAAAAGAGGTGGAAGATTAATATCTCCAATTTTTTTTGGAGGCATGGGTGGTTCTTGAAGTGTTAGTAAAAGCTTTGATTTCATTAAGTAAATTAATGCTGATGAATCTAATGCAACTCCTGAAGCTCGAAAATCAACTTCTCCTGTATTTTCCATTTCTGTCAAAAACGATCTGAGTAAATATGCTATATTTACGTTCCAGGGTGTAAGTTTTTCGAGTCTATTTATTTCGAAGAGAATATTCCATGGGGGACGTAAGAAAAAAGGTTTCTTTGTTGTTTTTGACATTACGTGATTTTCCCCAAAGATTTAGCGGTTATTATGCTTGATACTCCGTTTCGTTCATATACTCCAAAGATTTTTTGTGCTTTATTTACTAATTCTGGTCTTAGTGTAATTACGATAAATTGGTTTTTTTCAGATTCTTCAAGAAGAAGATCAGCTAGTCTTGTTGTGTGGAAAGCATCTAAGTGTGCGTCTACTTCGTCAAGAATGTAAAATGACGCGGGAGTGAATTCTTTTAAGGCAAAAATGAACGCAACTGCCGAAACTGATCTCTCACCACCACTTGCTCCGCTAACAACTATTGAAGGTTTATCTGGAAACTCAACAAACATGTCGATTCCTCCTTGAAAAGGATCTTCGGGGTTTGCTAATTTTAGATTTGAACTTCCTCCTCCAGTAAGTTTTGAAAAATATGATTGAATATTGATGTTGATTTTTTCAAACGCTGTCAAGAATACTTTTCGTTTTTTACTCTCAATTTCTTCCATGAATTTTACTATAGCTTGTTTTTCTCTTTCAAGTTCATTTAGTCGCAGAGATAAATCTCTATATCTTGATATTTGTTCTATATAATGATCTGATGCAAGTTGATTTACAGCTCCAATTCGTTCGATTTCAAATTGCATCATTTTTATTGTTGTTTCTGCTTCTTCAACTTGTTTAGGTGTGACTTCAATAATTTTTTCATAACCAATTAGTCTATTTTGTTCTTGATATTGGTGAAGCTGAAGTTGGTTGGTTTGGACGCTAAGTTTGAGTTGGTTTAATAGACTTTCTGTCTCTAAGTATTCGTTATCCAGCTTATTCAATTCTGAATCAATTGTATCTATTTGTGAAGTGAATTTTTTTGATTCTTCTCTTGCTGATAATACTGATTTGGACAGTTCAATACGGTTTTTTTCAAGTTCTGAAATTTCAATTTTTACTATTCCTTGCTTTTCCAAAGCAGCTGTTACTTCTTTTTGTGTTCTTCTTTCTTGTTGTTCTATTTTTGAGAGCTGAATCTTAGAGTTTTGGTAGCCTATTTCTAATACTTTTTCTAGTTGAGACTTAATCGTAGCTAATTCTGTTTGAACAGTGCCTAGGTTCTGTCTGAGATTTATTACCTCTTCTGCGGTTTTTTCTCGTTGAATCTCAAGTTCTTGAATGTGAGCAAGATCTGTTTTGTTTCTTAACTCAGATAGTTCTTCTTGGAGTTTTTTAACCTCTTTTTGAATTATATTTCTTTCAGATTTATAGACTCCGATTTGGATTTTTTTACTCTCTATTTCAGTTTCAATTTTAAGAAGGTGTTTATCAACACGACTAATGTTATTGGTGCTTCTTTTTACACTTCGTTTTATTCTTGATATTTCCCTATCAAGAGCGACAATTGATTCTGAAAGTCTTGCGCTATCAATTCTGGTTCTTTCTATTTCTTCTTCAAAAAATATTATATCTCCATCTTTTTGGGAAAGATGTTTTTGCAGGGCGTTAACAGCTTCATCTAAACTAGATATTGCGTTCTCACTGGGAATTATCTTTGAGAAATCTATTGGAGCCCGATAGTATCCACTCTCAAAAGCTCCTCCTGCTTCGTATAGATCTCCTCTTTTAGTAACTACGCGATATCCTTTACTTGATAATATAAACGCGGTTTTTTCATCTGAGACTATTATTGTGTCCCCAAAAATAAAATTGACTGCAGATGTAATTTCAGACTCAAATTTAATAAAATCAGAGACAACTCCAAGAATTCCGTTACGGTTTGTAATCTTTTCCATTTTTGTTTTTGTTGTTCCTTGAATTGGGATAATTTTTATTCTTCCTAATTTCATCTTCCGAAGAGTTTCTGTACAAGTAAACGCTGTGTCAACGTCTTTAACCACCAAGGAATTAAGCCATCCAACTGCTGCTGCAGACACAGCTTTTTTGTAGTTTTTATCGACTTTAATTAAAGTTCGTAATCTTCCTTTAACTCCTGAGATTCCACCAATATTACTTAGTTCTTCAATACTTCTTAGCGCTTTTTCTTCAGCTGCTACAGTTTCAGCAAGTTCTCTTTGTGTAACAAATTCTATTACTGCAGATTTTGCTGAATTAGCAATTTTTCCTGCCTCAAAAATTTCGTTTTTTGCTACTTCTTTTTGTCCTTTTCTCTTCTCTATAGAATCCTTTAGGTTTTTTAGATTTGTTTTTTGTTCTTTTTGGAATTTTTCCAGTTCATTAAGTGATTTTTCAAGCTCAGATAATGTTTCAATAAATATTCTTTTTCTCTCGTTCAATTCTTTTTGGCGTCTAGAATTGAGTTGTATTTCGTTTTTATCCTTTAGATACTCTGATCTTAAAAATGCAATTTTTCTATAGTTATTTTGGATGTTTTTTTCAATTTCTCTTATCCTATTATTGTTTTGTCCAAGACCTCCCCACAGCTGAGTAGTCTCAGTTGCTAAAGATTCATGTTCAATCTCTTTATTTTTTATATCGAACTGAATTTTTTCATTAACTTTTTGAAGTTTTCTAGCTCTAGCTCGTCCCTCTTTAATCTCATTTCTAATTGAAAGAAATTGCTCAGAAGTATTTTTTTTAACTCTGCTTAAACTTTCTAAACTAGCTTTTCCAGAGCTTATTTTTGTATTTAATTCAGTTAAATCTGATCTAAGTTCACCAATTCTGATCTGAACTTTTAATACTCGGGAGCCTCCTTCTTCAACAATCTCTGAACTTAGTTTCCTCCAATCTCCTTCGATTTCTCGTCTTTTTGATCTATGATTTTCACGCAAAGATCGGAATTTTTCAACTTTTCCTTCAACTTTTTTAACTTGTGAAGAAGTTTTTTCTATTTTTTTATTTATTTGTATAATTTCATTAGATATTTTTACAGCTTGGAATTTTTTCAATTCTTTTTGAATAAAGTTATGCCTCAATAACCCATTACGTTCGCGTTCAAGATCATCTACTCTTTTTTGAACTTCATCTATTCTACCCATAGCTGTTCGGATGGAAATATCGGCTGTCCGCAATTTGTCTTCAGCATCTGATTTTTCAGAATCATATTGAGCTATTCCCACAAGATCTTCGATTATTTTTCTTCTTTCCATTGGAGTAATATCAGTTAGTCGAGTTATGGTACCTTGAGGGATAATGTTTTGACTTGTGCTGCCTATTGAAGCCATTGATAAAATTTCAAGTATGTGTGTTCTTGAAAGTCTTCGTCCATTTAATCTGTAGACACTTTGTCCATTTCTAAATACTTCACGTGAAACAGTAACTGTTAGAGTGTCCACGGGCATTGTAGAATCTGAATTATCAAATTGTATTATTACTTTAGCTTTTTTTCCTTTTTGTAATCCTGCTTTTTCAGATCCATGAAAAATCAATTTTGATGCGTTATCAGCTCTCATCCTTCTGGTACTTAGTTCTCCTAAAGCGAATAATGCTGCATCCATGATGTTAGTTTTTCCGCTTCCATTGGGACCTGTTATAACAGTAAAACCTTTATCTAGATTTATCTTAACTGTTTTTGGTCCGAAGGATTTGAAGCCTTTTACTTCGATTTTTTTAATGTAGGGCATCCAATTTGCGCCTTCACATTTATCAGTGATTAATTTTCAATAAACATCTCATGATCATTCTTATAAAAGCTTGTTCAAATCATAGAGCTCTAATGCTTGATAAGAACGATTTTTGTTTAAGATAAAACTAATAAGCTACAATGAGAACTTGCGATATTAAATTGGGATTAAAATGAGTTCAAGATTGGGATTATCTAATTTATCAGGTTTTCAAGAAATTCTTGTTGTAGTTTTGATGTTGATCTCTTTTTTTGCTATTTTCTACTCTGATATAGAAGCAGAATATAAGATAGGGATTGCAGTATTAGTTTTTAGCATTATTTTCTTGGCTAGCATGGCAACTCAAGTGCTGAAACAAGGAATACCTCAGAAAACTCAGTAATTTCGATAGGCTCTTTTTTCTAGTTTTTTCTTTTTTTTTATAAAATTGCTATTACTTTTTATTTAACTAACAATATTTTTATTTCAGTCCCAACTTTAGAGTGTTCCTGCTGGGGTGGCCGAATGGTTCAGGCGGTAGCCTGCAGAGCTGCTCTATATGGGTTCAATTCCCATCCCCAGCTCCATGGCATACATCCATATACTGTTTGAGTTTTTTTGAAGATCTTTCCTCCATCACTGTATTCTCCAGTGACAAAGGTAAAACCATCCTCAATTAGTTAACATGATTCTTTTGTGTTGTTGGCAACTATGATCAATTGATGAATACTGAAGTGTAATCTTTTATAATTTGGTTATTTTTTATTAGAATATACTATCAAATAGATTTTAAAACTACTTGCTGAAGATGTAGACCCTAAGAAAATCAAAGAAGGGTTATCAATAACAAGAAAGGTATTAAAAAAAATTAAAGAAGATATGAAATAATGAATGAAACTATATTATCTGTTGAAGGGCTTCAACATAGCTATGGAGAAGTGAAAGCAGTTGACAACATTAGTTTTGATGTAAAAAAGGGTGAAATATTCTCTTTTCTAGGACCTAACGGGGCAGGGAAAACCACAACTATCAATGTACTTACAACGCTTTTGCCAATCCAGAAGGGAAAAGTAACAATTTCAGATTTTGACTTATCAAAACAGAAATCTGATGTACGTAAATCTATAGGAATTGTCTTTCAAAATGAAACACTTGATTTTGGTTTAACTGTTTGGGAATCCTTAGAATTTCATGGTAGAATCTATTCATTACCAAAAGAAGCGAGGCGATCTAGAATAGATGAACTTCTCAAAGTAGTAGAACTAACTGAAAAAAGAAATGAGTTAGTAAAAAACCTAAGTGGAGGCATGAAACGTAGATTAGAGATTGCAAGAGGACTATTAACTAGGCCAAAGCTTCTTTTCCTTGATGAACCAACAATTGGTCTTGATATTCAAACGAGAATGAAAATCTGGCATTACATAAAAAAAGTGAACCAAGAAGGAGTCACAATTTTCCTTACAACTCATTATATGGATGAAGCAGACCGATTAAGTGATTCTATTTACATCATTGATAAAGGCAAAATAATAGCAAATGGAACACCTGAGAACCTAAAAAATTCTTTAGGAAAAGACATGATTTATCTTGAAACAAAAAATGATGAAAAAACAACTGGTATCCTAAAAGAAATGAAAGAAATAAAAAATGTAAAAAACTCTTCAAAAGGACTTGTTATTTCTCTAAAAAACGAAGCTACACAATTTATGCCTAAACTAATTGAAAAAATCAAAAATGAAGAGATTGAAGCCATAAACATCAACATAAAAAAACCTACTCTAGATGACGTATTCATCCATTATACTGGAAGAGGACTTAGAGATGAAAACAAAGAACAGTCCCCAATGATGTCTATGATGAAAATGATGGGAATGGGTGGAGGCAGCCATTAATGGGAACTGAATATCTAGCAGTTTATTGGAGAGACATGGTTAAATTCTTCCGTTCCAGAGCTATGCTGTTTGCTTCTTTGATTCAACCTGCACTTTGGCTTGTTCTATATGGTCTATCAATGTCAAGCAACTTTGACATGCTTGCAACAGGTATGCCTAGTTTGCCTGGAATTGCTTCTGTAAACTACATGAGTTTTATTGCAGCTGGTATCATTTCAATGACTGTTCTGTTCACCTGCTTGTATAGTGGAATAACTATTCAATTAGACAAGCAATTTGGATTAATGAAAGAAATGATAGCATCTCCCATGCCTCGGTCAAGCATATTATCTGGAATAACTTTGAGTGGAATAACAAAGTCACTAATACAAACTATAATAATAGTTGTTCTAGGTCTGATCTTAGGTGTACAATTCTTTAGTGGATTCACTATTGTTCAAATTATCATTTCAATAGTTGGGATTGTTTCACTTACTATATTGTTTGCAATGGGACTGATGTTTCTTTCCAGTTTAATTTCAATCAACATAGCGAGCCATGAAGGAGTACAAGCTTTAATTACAATGCTAACATTGCCACTCTTCTTTGCAAGTAATGCTCTTTACCCAATAGAATCTATGCCCGTTGTGATTCAAGCAATCAGCAAAATCAATCCTCTTTCATACTTTATAACAGGTATACGATACTTTAGTCTTGGTCCAGACTTCTTTGCTTTAGGAACCCAGTACTCAATCGGAACCAATGATCTATTCTTATCCTTTGGATTCTTGATTGGATTTGGTATTCTTATGTATCTTCTTGCTCTAAGAGCATTCAATAAAGCAAAAGTAGTCTGAAACTCCTTCTTCTTTTTAGTAAAAAATTGGGGTTTTGAGGGAGATGTTTCCATATGCAGGGGATGCAATTCCTATCTAAGTGCTTTTAGTATTACTTTTGATTTCTTTTTATGAAAATAGCAAAACCAAGTAATGATGCTAATGTTAATGTTATACTGTATAATACTGATAGGTTTGGTCCAAATTTGCTCCATAATATACCCATAATTAGGTTAGCTATTAGAAAAGAAAATCCTGCTACTAAGTAGTACATTCCATATGCAGTTCCAACTAGATTGGTTTTTACATATTTTGGAATCATGGCTCTTGTCACTGTGTTTACAATACCTTGGTATAACCCAAACAATATAGCTACAACTAAAGCAACAAAATAATTAGCAGGTCCAATGAATATAGCCAAGGTGACTGCAAGAAACACACTATACCCAACAAATAACATCTTTTCTCTTCCTATTCTATCAGCTAATACTCCTGCAGGGATAGCAACAGCAACATGAGCAACATTAACTAAAGCAAATAACAAAGGAATAAATTCACTGCTAATTCCAACTTCTAATCCATAAAGTAAAATAAAAGAGAAATTAAATGCTCCCAGAGAAAAAACTGAGACAATAATTAATGGCCAGAGAAAATCTTTTTGCATCACTTTTTGAATACCTTTGAAAAAAGTGAATTTAGTATCTATTTTGCAAGATTGCTCTTTAACAAAGAAAATTAGAATCATCAAAGCAGCTAATCCTGGTATTATTGAGGCCCAAAAAACTTCCCTTATGGTATAGCCTAAAAATATTAGTAAACCAGAAGCTAAAAGTGGACCAAGAATTGCTCCTGCTTGGTCAAGTGTTCTGTGTAACCCAAAGGATGCCCCTCTATTTTCTTCTGAAGTTGAATCACATATTAGAGCATCTCTTGGTGCTGTTCTAACTCCTTTTCCTATTCTGTCAAATACTCTAATTGTTAATGCTTCATAGACACTATTTACAACTCCAAAGAAGGGTTTAACTATGTTTGATAGTCCATAACCCATTAGAACTATGCTCTTTCTTTTTCCCAGTTTATCGGAAAACAATCCTGATATTGCTCTCATGCCATAACTGAGGGCTTCAGCTATTCCTTCAATTAAACCAAGTAGCGCTGGGCTGGATCCTGGCAAGCTGATTATAAATGTGGGTAATAGACTTAGGACCATTTCGCTTGAGAGATCTGTGAAAAAACTTGTAAATCCTAATGCAAAGATGTTTCTTTTAGCTTTTTTATTAGGTATCTTTTGGTGATTCATTTTCTTGTTTCTGTTTTTTTATTAGTTATAAATGCTTTTTTATTAGGTTATGTTTTTTCGAAATTTGTTTATGCTATTTTAGAGGGATTTTTCCTGATCTTTGAGATGCAATCACTATCCGTATGGTTTTAGTATTCCTAAATAATTTGATTTAGTTGAGTGCGTTTTTGTTGGTTTTAAATAAAAAGTCTCTCAAGAAAAAAGCTCTGCTGCTTGTTTGGATAGGTGAGATCTGGAACATTTTTGAAGCTGGCATTGCTTTATGGTCAGCTTTACTTGCTAGTAGTGTTGCTCTTTTTGCTTTTGGATTGGATAGCCTAATTGAACTGTTTGCTGGAGCTGTACTGATCTGGAGATTTTATGAAGAAAAAAAGAATGAGAGCTCAACAGAGAAAAAGGCTCTTAGGCTAGTTGGAATTACTTTTTTCTTGCTTTCAGCAATTATTCTGTTTCAGTCAACTGCAACGCTTCTTGGATACTTTAGTAGACCTCAAGAGAGTTACTCTGGAATCTATATTACAATTTTAAGTGCAATTCTTATGACTATTTTATTTTTTTTCAAAAAAAGAATTGCCAAAAGATTGAACTCAAGAGCTTTGTTAGCGGAGGCTTATGAGAGTTTGATTTGTGATCTTCAAGATCTTATTGTTCTAGCAGGTTTGGGTTTGAATATTTTGTTTGGTTGGTGGTGGGCAGATCCAATGATGGCTTTAGTTTTAATTCCTTTTCTATTGAAAGAAGGCTTTGAGTCCTTTAGAGAAGAACAAGAATAGTCATTGAAACTGTTGCAAAACCTGTTTCAAATCTGTTTCAGTTTTGTTTCAGCCAACCTACATAAGACGCCATAACTATGTTATAATTGTGATTAAAAAATGAAAACACTAAAAATCGTAATAGCACTAACAGCAATCATCGCAATATCCGCAGTAACAATTGGTTTATCCTTTGCACACTACACCAATACGCCATTCACACCAAGAACAACCTCTGTTCAAGACACTTTTAATGAAGACTGGTGGACAAGAATGCAAAACTACATGCAAACAAGATGGAACGGCATTGAAGATCAGACATGGTTTAATGATATGACACAGTACATGGAAGAACATTACAGTGAAGTTCAAAACCAGGAATGGTTCAACCAGATGCTAGAGTATATGAAAGATCGTGGATACTATTATGGCAACAATAACATTGATGACACTTATTACGGTCCTAGAAGCTCAGGTCGCAGAGGCTTTGGTTGCTGGGGCTGGTAAACTCCCTTTTTCTTTGTGTTAAGTAATTGAGGTGAAAAATTTGTGTATGTTTTGTGGCTTTGGAATGTTCCCTTGGTTAGCACTATCAACTTGCAGTCATTCTCATGAGCGTGTTGAACAAGAGAAAACTAGCAATAGATCAGCATCAGAGATCCTACAAGAAAGATATGCTAAGGGAGAAATAACAAGAGAAGAGTTTCTTGAGATAAAAAAGGACTTGATCTTTTAGATAGGTGTTTTGTGGAGGTAAATGGTGTTTGATGTGGTTTGGTTGGGGAATGATGTTTTTTGTTCCTTTATGTTTTATCTTTGGTGCAATAGCAATTTACTATTTCTTGATTTCTTCAAGACATAATTGTGATTCTCATAGTGTTTCAAGTTATCAGAGTGGGTGTAGGGCTTCTGAGATTTTGGCTGAGAGGTATGCAAAGGGAGAGATTTCTAGAGATGAATTTCAGCAGATTAGAAAAGAGTTAGAGAGATAACAACTTCTGATTTCTATTAAATAGTCTTCTTTTTTTATATTGAGGTGTAGTTTATTATGTTTGTTTACTGCAAAACTGAGAATTCTCCAAATATTGTTAGAGAGACAATTTGCAGAGCTAATTTTGTAAAGAACAGTGATAGATCATGGGTTATCAGGGATGAGGGTGATTTGTGTATTATCGAGGCTAATTCTAATGGTCATTGTGTTGCTGTTGTTTATTATGTTGGTGATTTAGTGGTTGGGATTGAAGTTGATGATAACTGTGCTTCTGAAATTATTGAGCCTTTGATTGAAAAGTATAGTTTTGAAAATGTGAAATGGCTCCTGAACTGATTATTTTTTTTAAAATTTTGCAGTTTTGAAGGGGATATTTCCACATTTATGTAATCCAATTCCAACACTTAGCTACGAGGAAATGGCTATTTATTTTCTTAAATTTTCTGACAATGTTCATTATGGGGGAACATTTTTAAGCTCTTCAATTGAAATTTTTTACTAAATAAGCAGCTGAAAAAATAATGGTAAGTTTGGATTTAGGGTGTGGCCTCACTAAACAAAAGAAATACTTGGGAATTGATATCAGAAAAAATAGTGATGCGAATATACTTGCAGATTTGGAAAATCTTCCAATAAAAAATAGTTGCGTGAACCAAGTTTATTCTAGAAGGGCTATACAGCATGTGGAAAACTGCGATAATGTTTTCAAAGAAATTTGTAGGATTCTCAAACCAGGATGTGAGCTTAACCTTATTGTTGCTAGTTTTTGGGGCTTACTCTTCTATAAAACAGGATTAAGTCAGAGTAGAGGCAGATATTCAGTTTTTCACTTATTCACAAAAAGTAATCTAAACAAGCGACTCAAAGAATGCAATTTTGTAGACATTAGAATCAATAAAATAAAATCTAATAGGGGAATGGGATATGATTTCCAAGTATTTGCTAAAAAAAATCAAATCTTTATCTGAATAACTGAACAAACAAATTTGTGCACTTCTTTTCTTTCTTTTCGATACATGAAATTAACTATGTAAAAAAGAAAGCTTTCTCCATGTGTGTGGTCTGCGATTCCTTACTAACTGCTCTTAGTATTTTATATTAATTTGATTTAATTGGAATACTCTTTTGACTATCAAAAAATAAGTCTCTTTAGAAAAAAAGACTCTGTCTCTTTTCTAATAATGAAATTTGGAGATCTAGCGTTCAATTATTAATTTTTTTCCTTCAATACGAATTTTAACCATTAAGGGTATATCTTTGAACGGAAAAGTCGAATCCAACATTAAATGACTTGGCAGAAATAGTAACCCCGTGTTTCCTTTTGAAGACTTGCGAAGTTTACCTTCTGCTTTATTCATTTTTTTTATCCCTCTATGTTTGGTATTAAATCCTGTAGGTACCCTTGGATGTTGTCTTTATGTTTTTCATCAAGGTGTTCAGTGAAACTCTTTCCTTCTCCTAAGAAAATATGTTTGTATTGGGCAATTCTTCCAACCTTTTGTATTTTTTCATTTGTTTTATCTTTGCTTATAACGGGAGTGCCTTCACAATAATTTTTCCACATGAGAATTGTATTCATTGAATTGCAAACATAATAGAATCCTGTTTTGTTGATTAAAACTGGTAATCGGGTTGAATGCCAAGTTTCTCCTTTTTGCCACTCGATTTTTATGCTTTTCATTTAGATTCCTGGTGTTAAGTATTACATATGGCCTAATATAAAGTAATAGTAATAGTATTATATTAAGTAAAATATTAAACAAAATTCTCTTATTTGGCAATAAGTTGGTAGAACTCTATTCCTTTAAGCGGACTTATTTTCTAGGTTAAAAGTGGAATTTAAAGAAGGGGTCTATGGTTGTAGGGATGCAATATTTTATTCGTGATTTATTCAAAATTTGCGATTTTTTTTATTTATTATTTTTTTTATTGATAAAAACAAAATTTTCTTAAAATGATCTAAGGAATTTTTTTTTCAGATGTTCTAGATTTGCAACAACAAGATTTCATTTCATCGATATCGTAGAACGTTTTTATAAACAAATCCAAATGGACATCCAAGCTATTTTTACCATTTTCTGTTAGAGTATATCTTTTATTTTCATCTATCGACAGAAGTTCTCTCTCTTTCATATTCTTTAGAACGGGGTATATTGTTCCTGGACTGGGTTTTTTTCCTCTCCTTTTTTCTAACTCTGAGGCGATTTCTGCTCCTGTCATTTTTTGTCTACTGACTAGCCATAGGACCAGAAAAGAGAGAAATCCTTTTGTTGCACAGTGTTCCATGTAAATTATTATCGGATAATCGATATTAACAGATTTTTTGAAAAGTCTATCGGTTTACCGATACTTTTTTATATGTCAGTGTCGGATAACCAATGTCGTAAAACCGATAATGGATTTTGGAGGTGAAATTATGCATCATGGAGAAGAAAACATGTGTTGCTCCTCTCATCACGGAAGACACTTTCTTACAAAAGAAGAAAAAATAAAGAAACTAACAGAATATAAAAAATGGTTAGACAACGAAAGCAAAGGTGTCGCAGAAGCTATTGCAAAATTAGAATCAAACTAATTTAGCATTCCTATACGAAGTCCTTTACCAAATAATATTCACATACTACTTTTTTTTAAAAATTAATAGAAGGATTTTAACCAAATTATGCAAATTATCTTATTTGTTTTAGAAATTTATAAAATTCTAAAATTTTTACATACCCTATACTCTGAAAATTCTCAATAACTCTGGAAATATTATTAGTCGATTAATTGGTGAAAAATAAATTGAAATTGATTTAAAAGAAATATAGATATGATAGAATTAATA
This sequence comes from Candidatus Bathyarchaeota archaeon, assembly GCA_963848105.1. GTDB lineage: Archaea > Thermoproteota > Bathyarchaeia > Bathyarchaeales > Bathycorpusculaceae > AD8-1. The sequence continues at coordinate 50,195 of CAWKCH010000002.1, read as the reverse complement.
TTCAGATATTTGAATAACTTTTGAGGTTTTCATTTGACAAAATTTAGATGTACAGTTTGCAATTACGTTTATGACGAAGATAATGAATCCGTGCTTTTTTCTGATTTACCTTTAAACTGGGTATGTCCAGTATGTGGATCCGCTAAAACAGAATTTATTATTCTCACTAAAAAATCTAAATTAAAAACTAAAGACCATACAGTTTCAGATGTTCTAATAGAACAACTTGCAGAGTGGGGAGTAAAATATGTTTTTGGAATCCCAGGTACTTCAACACTTGGGATTGTAGATGCGATAAGAAAAAGTAGCAAAATAAAATTTTTCCAAGTAAGACATGAACAGGTCGCCGCTTTTATGGCCTCAGCTTATGGTAAACTCACTGGAAATGTTGCTGCATGCCTTGGAGTTTCAGGACCTGGTGCTACCAATCTTGCTACTGGATTATATGATGCAAACTTGGATAAATCACCTGTTCTAGCGATTACAGGGTTGGTTGCTCGACAACTAATGGGTCCTGGTTCAATTCAAGAGATTGATCAATATTCCTTTTTTGAACCAATTTGTGTATTTAACAAAATTCTAATGGCTAAAAACCAAACAACAACACTAGCAACTCTAGCTGTGAAACATTCTCTTTTAGATCGTGGTGTATCGCATCTTGGTGTTCCAAGAGATGTTCAAAAGATTCCTTATGAAACAAAAATTCTTCCACTTGAGGGTAGAATTACAAATTTGGCTTTTCGATCTAAAGATTCACTGATAGATAAAGCTGCTCGCATTATTGATGAATCCAAAAGACCTGTTATAATAGCTGGATTTGGTGCAATATCACAGGGTAAAAATGTTTTAATGTTAGCTAAAAAAATTTCTGCACCTATAGTAACCACATTTAGAGCAAAAGGAATTCTCGATGCCACAGAACCTCTATACGTAGGTAGTCATGGAACAATTGCTTCGACTGCTTCAGCTGAACTTGTTAGAAAAGCTGATTTACTAATTGTTATCGGGGCTTCCTATTCTGATCAAACACGAATTCCAGAAAAGAAAACAATCCAAATAGATATTGATATGAATATGATCGCAAAGAATTATCCAGTAGCTATTGGTTTAATAGGCAATAGTGCAATTATCGTTCCAAGACTGACTGAGAGAGTCAAAAAAAGTCATAATTCCCCATATTTAACTGAAATTAAACAATTGAAAAATAGCTGGTTAGAATTATTAGAAACTGAAGCTGATATATCCTCTACTCCAATTAGAGCTCAATATATAATGAAAGTTCTTGCTGAAAAAATTCCTGATAATGCTATAATTTCGCTAGATGTAGGAGAAAATGCTTGGTGGTTTGGTCGCAACTTCCAGATGAAATCAACACAGAAAATGATTATGAGCGGATATTTAGCTTCTATGGGTTTTGGTTTACCAGGTGCTTTAGCTGGTTCAATTGCATATCCTGATAGGATGAGTGTTTGCATAAGTGGTGATGGTGGTTTTTCGATGGTTATGAATGATTTCTTGACTGCGATGAAATATACTCTCCCAATAAAGGTCTTTGTTCTAAATAATCAAAGCTTAGGAATGATTATGCAAGAGCAAAAAGTTGAAGGCTATCAAAATTGGCAAACTAATCTTTATAATTTTGATTTTGCCAGTTTTGCACAAAATGCAGGTGGATTAGGAATTAAAGTGCTAAAACCTGAAGACCTTGAAGAAGCAATAGATAAATGTTTTTCAACTAAGACAGCTGCTATAGTTGATATCAATACTGATCCCAAGCGTTTCTAAAACAATATCCCTCTTCTTCTTATCTCTCTATTATGAACTGTTCTTGATTACTGAACTTCTTGGGAATTTTTCCTAATAATATTTGTTCCCCAATTTTTTTATTTAACACAATAGGTTGAAGTTTATTTGCCATCTTCAAAGCTACTTTTAATTTAGTGTTTCTTTCAGCATAAATTTCTAGAATTGTTTCATTTTTCTTTACAGGTTCCCCCAATTTTTTGAGAATTTTTACACCTGATCCTTTAGCTTTAGGTGCTCCAGCTGCTTTTGCAATTCGAACAATACTTCTATTATTTATTCGCGAAATTATTCCAGATTTAGCAGCAAATATCGAACCTATTTTATTACCTAATTCAACTTCAGAGGGTTTTATTTTTGGATTGCCTCCTTGTTCTCCAATTATTTCTCTGAGTTTTTTTTCGGCTTTTCCAGATTGTAAAATATATTGAGCTTTTTGTCGTCCATTTATTTGTCCAACCATTTCAAAAAGCATACTTGCTAAAGTAATAGCCTTTTCTTTTAAGTCGTCAGGCCCATGTCCCATAAGAGTTGATAATGCTTCTTTGGCTTCAAGAGCAGGTCCAACAGCCCACCCTAAAGGTTGTTCACCAAAAGTTAGGGCGCATTGGATATTCATTTTTAATCTTTGTCCTATCTCTACAAAATCAGAAGCTAAATTGGTCGCTTCAACTAAATTTTTAATTTTAGCACCTCTTCCTGTTGGGATATCTATTACAATATGTGTAGCCCCTATTGCTTTTTTCTTACTTAGAATGGATGGTAATAAAAGAGGATCTATTCCTAATGGATATTCAACTTGAATAAATAAATCGTCTGCTGGAGCTAAATCTAAAGCTCCACCCCAAACAAGACACCCATTTGTTTTTTTAACAACATTTTTAATTTCAATATTTGATAGTTTAACAGGACATAATATTTCAAAACGATCTGCAGTACCAGCAGGAGATGTTACTGCTCGCGAAGATGTTTTAGGAATTGTAAACCCTGCAGCTGCTATAATAGGTACAACAATTAATGATGTTTTATCTCCAGGTATACCACCAATACTGTGTTTATCGAGGATAGGTGCCGCACCAAAATCAAGTTTTTTGCCAGTTTCAACCATTACTCTTGATAAAGCCTCGTTTTCACCTATACTCAGTCCATAAATATTGAGTGCGGTAAGAAAAGCAGCTATTTCAACCTCACTGAGGTGTCTTTCAACAACATCTTCAACTATAGTTTTTATTTCTTTTTCTTTTAGTCTTTCACCACGAAGTTTTGCTCTTACATGTATCAATGACTCTGGAATTTCAGCAGTCTCCACTGTCACTGTTTCTTCACCCTTTATTCCAAGTGATTCAGAGATTTCCTGATAAAACCCAATTCGATTTCTAGGGAAATGGGTTGCTATATTTGTAATAGCAATCATTTCTTTAGATCCATGCGTAATCTTTATCCTATCTGAAGAGTGGACTCCTAATGAATTAGCGCTTTCTTCAGATATTATAGCAATTTGTTTTCCTCCAGCTGTAATTTTCAAAACTTCAGCAATCAACTTCATGAAACTCACACACTCTAAGATTTATACAAGGATAGTTAAAGATTTTAAGTAATGTTAATCTTTATTTTTGTTGAGGATTAAATTTTGGAGTATTTGGATTTTGTAAATTTAGAATTCACACCAAATGATTCAGATCTTATTTGCACTTTTTACGTTGAACCAAAGGGTATTAGTTTGAATGAAGCTGCAGGGGGTGTCGCTGCAGAAAGTTCTATTGGAACTTGGACAAAACTTTCAACAGAGAAGCCTTACATGAAAAAACTTGCTGCCACTGTTTTTAAAATAGATAGAAATTTTATTCAAATAGCTTATCCTGAGGACCTTTTTGAAAAGGGAAATATGCCAAATATACTGAGTAGTGTTGCTGGAAATGTTTTCGGGCTTAAAGCATTGGAAAATTTGCGTCTTGTGAATATTTCTTTACCTGCTGTTTTATTAGATAGTTTCAAAGGTCCAAAATATGGTATTAAAGGCATAAGAAAGTTGCTAAGAGTCCGAGAAAGACCATTAGTGGGTACTATAATTAAACCAAAACTTGGGTTAAAAACTGCAGATCATGCTCAAGTGGCTTATGAATCTTGGTTAGGCGGTTGTGATATTGTTAAAGATGACGAGAATTTAAGCAGTCAGAATTTCAATCCTTTTGAAGAACGAATAATAAAAACTCTTGAAGTTAAAGATAAAGCCGAAGAAGAAACTGGAGAACGCAAAGTCTACATGGCAAATATAACTGCAGAAACTGAAGTAATGTTGAAAAGAGCTCAATTTGTACAAGACCAAGGCGGTAATTATATTATGGTTGATATTTTAACATGTGGTTTTTCCGCGCTTCAAACATTAAGAGACCAAAATTTCAAATTAATAATCCATGCTCATAGAGCTGGTCATGCTGCATTTACTAAAAAACCAAAACATGGTATATCTATGCAAACAATCGCAAAAATTGCGAGAATCATAGGCGTAGACCAACTTCACGTCGGTACTGTTGTAGGAAAAATGTCTGAAACAAAAGATGAGGTATTAGAAAATATTCACGCTTTAAAAGAGAATATGAGCACTTATAGAAAAGTTATGCCAGTTGCCTCTGGAGGTTTACATCCTGGTCTTATACCTAGCTTAATAGATACTTTTGGAAAAGATTTCATAATTCAAGCTGGGGGAGGTATTCATGGTCATCCAAATGGAACCCAAGCAGGTGCCACTGCAATGCGACAAGCTGTGGAGGGAACACTAAAATGCGTTAATTTAGCAGAATATTCCAAGACTCATGCTGAGTTGAAGAATGCAGTTAACTTTTGGAAAACATGATAATTATCAAAAAATCCACTTATACTTTCGATTAACAACTTCATATATTGAATGTGGAGGAATAATCCCTTCCTCACAAATTATCCCATGGATAAAATCTCGTCTAGTAATGTCAAATGCTGGATTTCTAAAAAGTAAATTTTCTGGGGCATCTTTCCAAATTTCACTTGGATCTCTTTCCTCAATTTTTTCATAATCTCCACAAATTGTGACTGGATCAAACTTCAAAAGTTCTGAAACAACATAAAACGGTTTTCTTGCCTCTCTAGCTATTAATGCAATAGTGCTTGTTCCTATTTTATTGATCACGTTTCCTTCTGAAGTTATCGCATCTGAACCTACAATGACTAGATCTATTTCCTTTATTATTGATCGAACAGCTGAATCCACAATTATTGTTGTTTTTATTCCTTCTTTTATCAATTCTTTTGCAGTAATTCTACCTTGAAATAAGGGTCTTGTTTCTGTACAAAAAACCTCAAATTTTTTTCCCTCTCTATTTGCAGCAGCTAGAAGTTTTGTTACAGTTGATGAATGACAGTGGGTTAAAACAACTGAATTATTTTTTATACGTTTACTTCCTATTTGTGCTATTTTTATTTTTGAATCTTCGAGATTTTTCAAGAATTCTTGTGCACTTGCTGATACGATTTTAGTTAATACTTTGATTTTTTCTTCATCAGTTTTTTCGATCTCTGATATTGTCCATTTAATTGCATTCCTCATGAGGGGTTCCGTTTCTCGGGAGCTAAAAAGTATCTTTTGACCTCTTAACAAGTCTTCTAAAAATTCCTTCTTATTTTTTGATTTTGTTAATTCTGATAATTTTACAAGAGCTTTAATAGCTGCTATTGCTACGTTTCTTGCTCCTTGAATTTTGAGTTGAGAAATTCTACTAGCTGTTTGATGAATGCTTTCCACCATGTTTTTCGCCTTGGCAAAATTTTTTTGCTATTGGTTTGTATAAATGGAGAAACATATAAAGCAATTGAACTGAGATTTTAAGAGAACAATTATGTTACCGGATGAAAATACCATTACTAGTATTTTACAGCCTATAATATCTCCTTGGTATGATTCATTAAAAAATCCTGTAAAAGCGCAAAATCAAGTATTAGATAATTTGCTTATTGAGTATGCAAAAACGGTTTTTGGTAAAAACCATAATGCTCTTGAAATAAAAGATCTAAAGACATATCAAAAAAGTTTTCCAATAATTAACTATCAGTTTTTATTACCCTATCTAAAAAAAGTTCGAAATGGCAACTACCTATCAATTCTATCAGAAGCACCTGATTGTTGGGTTATGACCAGAGGTTCAACTGGCATTTCAAAAGTTTTACCAGCTACAAAAACACACTTAAAACAAATTTTTTCTTGTGGCTCAAGAGCATTAATTAATTATGCGCTAAGAACAAAAAATTATGAAGTTTTCACAGGAGATATACTCAACCTCAATTTTCCTTCTTCTGTGCATTCTATAACCATACATGGCAAACAAGTTACATTTGGTTATAGTTCAGGAACTTACGCTCGACTTAATCCTATGTTTGATCGAGTTAGCTTAGTTCCTAGGCAAGAAAAAATAGATGAAATAGGTTCGGGGATAACAAAGAAATATTGGGAACGCCGATTTGAACTGGTTTACCAACAAGCTCTCGAAAAAAGAATAACAGCCACGATGGGTGTGGTACCTGTGATTCTTGCTTTTGCAAAATATATTAAGCATAAATATGGAAAAAAACCCTCTGATTTATGGAGTTTTAAAGCTTTATTTTGTACTAGTGTTCCTAAAATACAATTTAAATACGCTCCAATTTTCAAGAAGTATTTTGGTTCTGTACCACTAATAGAGATGTATACAGCAACTGAAGGAGTTTTTGCTCAACAACTAGATGAATTCCCATATGTTACTCCTAACTATGACTCCTACCTCTTTGAAGTTAAAACCGGAAAGACAGTGAAATTACTTTCCGATCTCAAACGAGGCGAATGGGGAAGTTTGATAATTTCATCTAGTATGTTTCCCAGATATGATATTGGTGATTTAATTGAGTCAGCAGGAAAAAATTATTTTCGAATATTTGGAAGGCGAAAAACCTTGACTTTGCTAGAACACAAACTCTATCGACTACTTTTAGGAAGATTTCTTTAAGGAGTAGGTACTCTTTTTCGAGCTAAATTAACAAAGTAAAGAGCAGAGACTATAACTATACTCCCAATTATTAAGAGCAAAGAAGGAATCATAGTTCCTGTAGGAATAATTTTAGCGAATTGTAATGTGGCTAATAATCCTGTTGTAATTAATATTAGTCCTCCAATCAACCATCCAACAAATCCATATTCCCCCTTTTCTTGTTTTTCAGTTTTTTCAGGTTCATCTTTTTCGTTTTTCTCTTGTTTTTCAGCTTTTTCTTCTTGTTGAATTCGTAGCGGAACTGAAGTTGCATCACTAGGTTTTAAGGGAGCCCCACATCTGGAACAAAAAGCCATATTTTCCTCAACTTTATTCCCACATTTTGAACAATATGACATCTTTTTTTCCTCTCTATTTCTGTATCTTTTAATAACTATTTAAAATGTTTACTTTATTTGATAGAACAAATGGAAAATTTTATGTTGTTTGTTTACAAATAATCGATTGGATTAATGTGAATTAAATGAGCAAAACTGATGATACCCAACCAAATAAATACACGCAAAGTGAAAAACTAATTTATGCAATTTCCGCTGGTGTAGTTCTTATCCTGGTTGGTTTAGTTTTTAATTTTGCTCAACCTCACAATTTATGGGATGCGATAATATCTTTCTTTAACTCGTTTACCCTTGCTGAAGTTCCGGGAACAAGATTTTTGAATTCAGATGCTGGTTTATTTTTACCATCCCCGATTTCTCCTTCAGCTCATGTAGTACTTTATGCTGCGGTATTTCAGTTCTGTGTAGGTTTGGGATTATTCCAACTTGTGTTATTGCTGGCAAGGGTAAAAATACAATCAACCACAAAAAAAATTGCTGAGACTTTAGGCAGTTTGATCTATTGGATGGGAACTAGTTATCTTATTGCTAGATTCCTCAATATATCGACAAGCATCAATGGTTGGTGGGTATTTTGGGCAGGTATTTTGATAATTCTAGGTTTATCTTTTGTTGCTAGAGGCTTTTTATTACTGATAATTAAAAAATAACTTTTTTATTTTCTGATTTTAATTTTCCACCAAAGAGAGAGAGCTTGCCAAAACATGCTCAGTGAATCTTCTAAGAGTCTAACTTTTGTTTCTTTTCCACTTTTCCACAAAACTGGAATTTCTTTAATTTTTAGTCCCTTGAGATTTGCGCGAACGAGAATTTCTGTATCCCAAAACCAGTGATTGGCTTCTACTTCATTAAGCAAAAGCAATAGTGGTTCTCTGCGAAATGATTTAAAACCACATTGATGATCTTTAATTTTGGAACCAAGCAATATGCGAACCATTAAATTATACGAACTAGATGCAATATGCCTGGTCCAACTTCGATCTACTTTGCTTTCTGGCAGAAGTCTTGATCCTGTAGCTACGTCAAATCCTTCTAGATTAATAGCTGAAATTAATTCTTTTAAGTGATCTAGATCTGTAGCGAGATCTAAATCCATGTAGATGAGAGTTTTCCCTTTACTTTTCTTAAAACTATTTCTTAGCGCTATTCCTCTACCGAGCCGATTTATTCCATGAATATGCGTTATACGCGGATTTTTTTTTGCCAAAGTTGCTGCGAGTTTACTAGTTCCGTCTGTGCTACCATCTTCAGCTATTATTATCTCATAAGAATCAGTAAAATTATCCAATTTTTTAATTACTTTTTGGATAGTGTCTTCTAAAACATCTGCTTCATTATATGCAGGAAAGACCACTGAAACTTTTACAGTTTGTGAATTTTGGTTCAGTTTCATTTTTAAAAAATCCATCCTGGAAGCCACTTTAAGCTATCTATCCATGAAACGGTTGACGATGTGCCTGAAATAATGTTATAGAAGTACCCAAATAAAATCACAACAATTGAAAAATATATTACACCGATTATTTTTCCCCATTTTGTATTCCAATATTTATTTATAAAATAGGCTGAAGCTAGACATAGTATTGGTACATTGATATAGAAATGGTATAGAAAAGTAATTCTTGAAATTAGCATATAAGGGATCCAATGAATAAAGAAAAACACAAGGATAAACATGCTCTCAAAACTTTTTTTCTTCCAGAAACTTATTGTAGTAAAGATTATTGAAGAAAAACCGATCCACCATACAGCTGGGTTTCCTAATAGTACGATAGTAGACTTTAAACTAAGTGGAAGATAGGATACATATAGCCACACTGGTTTTAGAATTAATGGCCAACTCCACCATGCTGAAGAGAAAGAATGAGTGGCGTTTAAAGTTGAATGATAATTGTACATTCCTCCTTGTAAACCAAAAACTTCTGAGATTGTTCTACCTGAAATAATATCGGGAATATAGGTAAGAAAATAGATTACAACTGCTATAAGCAAAAATTCTATGATTTTAGAATACGGATATTCTAGAAACATGTTGATTTTTTCTGATAGATTAATTTTTTTAAGTTTTACCATTTCTTTAAGTCTGATTGCAAAAAGAATTATGATTTGAGCAGCTAAACCATAAATTGCAATCCATTTTGTTGAAAATCCTAATGCGAAAAATATAAACGCAAAAAATAATGGTTTAGTAGGTGTATTTTTCCATCCGAACTTTAATAATTTTTTTAAGTATATCAGAAAAAATAGTTGTGAGGCAATTGAAAAAAAGATTACATATGTATCAACAGTAGCTATTCTTGATAATGTAAAATGCATAAAATCAAAAGTCAACAAAAATGCTGCTGTAAAACCTCCTATCCAAGTTTGAAATAGTATTTTGCCAATAAAATAAATTAATGGAATCATTAATGTTGCAAAAATAACACCCATTATTCTCCATCCGAAAGGATTAAAACCAAAAATGCCAATTCCCGAAGCCATTATTAGTTTTCCAAGCGGTGGATGAGTCCATTCGTAAGGATGCTGTACTTTCAAATAATTTTCTGCTGTTCTAACAAAATATATTTCATCAAAAAATGTTTCTCCCATGTAAGTAGTTGGAAATTGAACAAGGTTTTGTTCATCAATTAAATAATCAAGGTTTATTTTAGAAGAATTTTCACTACCAATAGAATTTATTGTTATCTTTTGATCAAATGAATCTAAAATTGCCAATTCAGCAATTTTCATAAACCCACTATCAACATTAAACCCGATATATTGTGAATTTGTGTCTAGATCTAATCCGTCAGTCCAGCTGTAATATGAAAATTTAATATCAATTGTGCCTTCTAAAATCCAATTTCCTGGTTCTCCAGAGTAAACATTAATTTTGGTTTCAGAAGTATTTTTTAATAAGAAATATACCGTTCCAACTTTTTCAATTTTACCAAAATCGATAAAAAAATCAGCTTTTTCATTTGTTTCCCAATTGGTTACAGGAACCTGATTATTCCCTAGATTCAATGTAGCCATTGTGAAGAATATTCCTGAAAGTATAATGATCGTTAAGAAATCTTGTTTATTAAGAATCGTGGTTTTTTCCCTCCTCTAACGTGTTGTTTGAGTTAGTTTTATTTTCATATATCAACCATTGTCGGCCTCTAAATTCGTCCCATAACAACATTAAAACATATATGAAAGTCACCAAATTTATCAAACTCACTCCTATAACTACCAAGTCGCCTGCTGGAATAAAAGTTCCCAAGTTTAGATAATAAAGTACGTATAACTGATTTATAAAACAAGTAAAAGATAGAACGATGTATATCGGTCTCATTTTCTTTAAAAATGGTATAGACAACGCTAGCATGCTTAATGCTGGAAATAAGTAGCGTTCATGAATTCTTGTTGGAAGCATAAAGAAACCAAAAAAAAGTATGAAGGCTGAAAATAACACGAGCAATTGTTCGGAAATATGGAAACGTTTGTGAACTGTAAATAAAACAAATCCAACTAAGGCTCCAAATAATAACCAACCAGTTGCAAAAAGAATTGTTGTTTCTCTTACCCAGAGTCCTCCAAAAGCCCAAAAATTGAAGGCGTTTACAGATGTATATGCATATCCTTCTAAAGCTCCAAAATAAATATTCGATAAGAAAACTATTGGATTATTCCACTCAAAAGGAATGATTACCACAAAAGCTGTTACAATACCTGTAAGCAACGATGTTAATAGTGTTTTCCAACCATATTTTTTGAAAACCAAAAACACCATTAGTGGAACTATTGCTATACTTTGTGGTTTAGTTAATAGACTAATTACCAAAAAAACTATTGATAGTTTAGGTTTTGAGGATAAGAATAGTGTTATTGATGCCAACAGGAAGAAAGTGTAAATTGAGTCAAATTGTCCCCATACTGCAGAGTTAATAATTATGGCAGGATTGAACACATACAAAATAGCAACTAGTAAAGATGTTGAAAACTTTGTTTGTTTTCTAAGATAAACAAATATTACTGCAGTAGTAGCAATATCAAAAAGACTGGGTAATAATTTTATTAGATAAAACATCTGCGGTGTTCCGAAAATCGAATAAGTATTTGCTATTGAACCTAATCCCCAAAATATGTAAACATTAAAAGGTGGATAGTCACACCAACTGACAACATTATAAAATATCCTAGGACCGTATTGAGCAGCTGTGCCAAACCAGGAAGAAAACGTGTTAAGATCAACTTCATAACCTGAAATCGGAAACAATATGAAACGGATTATAAATGCAAAGAACAAAAGAGCCGATAACAATATGATTTCACGCTTATCAAATGAAACGTTGATAGCTACTTCCGCTCCTTGGTGTTTTTAATCATACTTCATTTGAATAAAAAGATTCTTTAAAAAATATGTTGATACCTACAAAAAAAATTCTCTCAATTTTTTAGTGTGTTTTAATAAAATAAAATCTGTTTTATAAAATATTTACATAATATTTCTTGATTTTATTGTTAGGAAAATTATTAAGTGCGATATAAATGGTAAATTATGTTCAGGAGTAATCCTTTTGAAAAAAACGCTTGCAGTAGCAAAATTTGGTGGCAGCCTTTTAGATGTTGAAGGTAAAAGAATAATTAATATTCTTCAAAGAATAAAGGAACTTAAAGATAAAAACGACTTAGGTCCAATAGTTGTATTTTCTGCTCCAACTGGTATAACTGATAGTCTTATTCAAATAGGAAATTCATATGCTCAATCTTCCCCTCTTCCATTGAATCCCGTTTTTGAAGTTTATTATAATTTAGCTAAAAAGCACGTGAAAGAAAGTTATTACAATAATACGTTAAAAGTAATTGATACTTTTAAAGCGTTAACTCTGGAGGCTTTAAATTCTATTAATAAGCGATTTGATGGCAACATAAAAGCAAAGATTTTAACTCTTGGAGGCGAACTGGCAATGTCAGCTATCATGGATAGTGTTCTCAAAAGCAATAAGTTTGACTCTTGTAGACTTTCTTTGCCTAATTGGCCAATTGTAACAGATGATAGTTTTGATGATGCATCTCCAAATTATGAACTCAGCAAAAAAAGAAGAAATATTTTGATGGAATGCCTGGAGGAAGGAAAAATTATTTCTATGGCCGGATTTCTCGGCGTTACATCTGATGGTCTTGAGACAATATTAGGGCGAGGCGGTTCTGATTTGTCAGCAGTTTTTATTTCATGTTTATTAAAAAGTCGTTTTCAAACTGAAACCATCTTGTTCAAAGATGTTCCGATTCAAAGTGCCGATCCGAAGGTTGTTCCAGATCAACTAACTGATCACATAACTTCACTCACTTACAATGAAGCTCATAAAGCTTCTATGATGGGTATGAAAATTGTGCAAAATCCTGCAATTGCGATGGCTAGAAAATTTTTGCAACCACTTCGAATTGTTCCTTTAGATTATCCTGAAAAATACTCGATTATTCAGTCCAAACCCATTGGCGGAGATATTGTGAAATGTATAACTGGAAAATTTGGAGCTGCAATTCTTTCTATGAATGATGAAAAAAGTCATTCATTTGAGGACTCTCTGAGAATTTGGGAAAAACGAAATGATTTCTTAGATTTAGGTGCTGAAACACTGGAAACAGGAGTAAGAATTAGAGATTTTTTATTTATGGACTCTGATTTCCTGAAAAAAAATGAGGAAAAACTGAAAGGGTTTGATGAGAACCTCAAGATAGATTACGGTTTGGGTGTTGTTACTCTTATAGGTGATAAAATGAAAAATTCCCCAGGGGTCGCTTCTTTAGCTATTAGTTCAATATCTGGAATTAATATTAAACGAGGTATTTTTGCACCTCATACTTCACAAATAATAATTGTGGTTGATGAAAAAAATGTTAATATCACAGTTGAAGCTATTCACTCAAAAAAAACAGAAATGAATCAGTCTACTCAATAAGTTATTTTTAGATAGTCAAGCTTGTTGTTCATCTTTATTTATCGCAATTGATTTTAAGGTAAAATTAGTTATTTATGCAGTTTCAAACTAGACCTTAAAGATTTATGAAAGTGACATGGGTTGGAAAAACCAATTGAGCATAGAAAGCGTCTTATAGTTTTTGATGTTGAAGGCGTTCTTATTCCGAAAAATCGATTCATTTATGAAACAGGAAAAAGTATTGGATTTTTACAGCTATTAAGAATGCTCTTTATCGGTTTTCTATATGAGCTACGGATTTTATCATTGAAAACAGCTTTTAGACATATTTTCTATTTACTGAAAGACGTTAATATTAACAATTTAATCACTATATTTGATGAAATTCCATCGATACCCCATCTCCAAAGTATTTTTAGACAATTGAAAGAGCGGGACTTTAAAATCGCGTTAATCAGCTCAGGGTTACCTTCAACAATAGTTAAGAAGTTGGGTGATAGTCTTGGTGCTGATTATGCTTATGGCATAGAAATTGGCTTAAATAACGAATTTTTAACTGGTGAAATTTCAGGAGATGTTATAGATAATAAAGGAAAATTTAAAGTTCTACTAGATATTTTGTCTTCGGAAAAAATACCTCTTATCGATTGTGTGGTTGTAGGCGATGATAGAAACAATAATTCAATATTCCTTCCGGAAGTTTTCAAAATAGGTTTTAATCCTGATTTTATGTTAAGGGTAACAGCTGATAATGTATTAACAGGCAATTTATCTGGAATTATATCAATTATTGATAATGAACAAAAGATTAGATCACCTATATCAAAAAATGATGTTCTTAGGGAGGTTGTGCATTCTTCCGGTTTTTTTGTGCCAATTTTGGCTGGATTGATCAGTGTTCCCCTTATGGCTTTGTTGATTTGCAGTATTATGATAGTCTATTTCATGTCTGAATTAGCAAGAATGAACAGGAAAAGTTTTCCAATTGTTTCGTTGATAACTAAAAATACGGTTTCAAACTCAGAAGTATATGATTTTGCAGCAGCTCCTTTGTATTTTGGAACAGGGATATTGTTAACTTTATTATTATTTCCAGCTCCTGCAAGTAGTGCAGCTATTGCAACGTTTGCTTTTGGAGATAGTGCTGCATCTATTTTTGGTGGTAGATTTTCGAAAAAACCATTTCTTTTTAATAAAGACAAAACTCTGGAGGGCTCGTTAATCGGTTTCTTTTTTGCTTTTTTAGGGGCGTTATTTTTTGTTTCTCCTCCGATTGCTTTATTTGGCGCAGCTGTTGCTATGTTTTTTGAGTATTTGCCTTTGCCATTAAATGATAATTTGATTATACCTTTTGCTACTGGACTATTTTTAACTATTATACTTTAATCTGCAGAATAATTATTTTTCATTATTAAACCATGTTTTTGATTGTGTGACAATTTTTTGATTCTTCTCTCCCTTTTTAATGCTTCAGAACGAGTTTTAAAAAATTCCACAAATACAACTTTTTTTGGTTTATGACTTTTTGTATATCTTGCTCCTTTTCCATTCATATGCAATTTCACTCTGTTATCCAAATCTTTTGTGGATCCAGTATAGAAACTTCCATCTTCACATAAGAGAATGTAAACAAAAAACGTCAATTTCTAAATAATCCCCAATTACAATTTATGGTTGAATGATAGTCCTTTTTCTACAACTAAATTAACATATGTTTCTGGATCAATCTCTTGGACTCTTGTTCTATCCACATCAATTAAATAAATATCTTGAATACGAGCATTGCGAATTTCTTCAACTGTAACTGGAGGATTTCTATAATACTTATCGCAAAGATTCTTAATTTCGTTTATTTCTTCATTTGTCCTTTTTCTTGGTGGTTTAGCTAACGATTCTGGCAATGGCAAAGTATAGTGAGGCGGCATACCTAACGCAAATTTCCCTGCAAAGCTACTATATCTAATAATCTTGCTTGCTAAACGCGCTGAAATATAAGTTAATGGAAATAATGCTTGATCAGGTGGAATAAAACCTGTTTCAATTTCAACTACCAGATTTCCATACCCTTTAATGGAGTATAAATCACAGGTTAATATTTCATTTAACGGATATTCTATTTGTACTTCGTATCCCTTTAGAATAAGATGTTTAGCGCATACAAGTTCCATCACTGAATGGTTGATTTTAACAACATTTTTCTTTTGGAGGCCAATTAACCCATCTTTAAGCATATTGAGCTTATTTTCAACATTTTTGTCAACATCTCTTGTGAGTCTGCGTAATAAAGCAGATAAATCCTTTTCAAATTTATCACTACTTTTCATTACTGTTTTCCTTATTAGCAGATAATGTTTAAAGCTTTATTTAAATCTCTAAAATACTGACAATTTTTAGATCGTTTAATTTACATTTTACTCTCAATTTAGAAGGCGTTAACAAGATATAGATTAATAGCTATGCTAAATTTCATAACATGCTATGAATAAGCATCTTTTTTATGTAATATCCTTGTCAAACAATTTATAACCATTTGTTTTATGCTTTATTATTATTTTGCATTTAGTTTTAGCATCTGAGAAAAATGTTGATGTTATACTTATAACATGATTATTCTAAATCGTTTTTATTGTAGTTTTTCTAAAACTAGTTTTGCGTTATTTACATCAACTTCGAGAATTTTACAGTTTTCAAATTGTTTGCTTTCACCTAATATTGTTTTAACTGTAATTGTGTTTTTTTCGTCTTTAGCATATATGACATCCTGATAAATTTTTTCTCCATCTAAGATTACGTTAAATTCACACATTTTTTATTCACGATTCGAAGAGAAGTGTTTTCAAAGCTATAAGGTTTTTTTCCGAATTTATTAAACTTTAATAAAATTATGTATCAGCATTTTTTTGTTTAATTTCCCATTTTGATAATTTGATATAGCTTCATAAGACTTAGTTGTTCAGATGTGCTGTTAAATTTTCCAATTTTGAAAAAAAATTGCATACAATATCCGAGGGTCAATGCCGTGATTATAGTTCCTATCCATAAAGGTCCACCAAGTAAATAACCTAAAATACTTACAATAATATCCATTGGAACTCTAATATGGGAGATAGGTTTGTTGAATTTTGCAGTTAATGCTATCATAAGTCCATCTCTAGGTCCTGCGCCAAGTTGAGCTTTGAGGTATAGAAAAACTCCTGCACCCAAGATAATTATGCTTAAAATCAACTGGATTATTTGGAAGCCTATTTGTGTTTGTGTGGGAATTATTTTCCAATCAATCACAAGATCGATAAAGAATCCAATTGTGATCATATTTGCAAAAGTCCCAAAACCTGGTGAGAATCCTAGAAGCCAACTCGACAGTACAATAACCAATCCAACAATTTGAGTGATTTGTCCAAGAGTTAAAGGTGTGATTATCGTTAATCCTACATGGAACACTCCCCATGGACTTGTTCCCAAAGAAGCATACAAATTTGCAACTATTCCAATTGCCAATAAAAAAAATCCTGCGAATAATATGGGCATTCTTATGATTATGTCCCTTCTAGTTTTTGGCGTCCCCAAATTGAAACCTTCTTCAATTGACAATCATTAATGGCTAATAAATATTGAATATAAACTAGTTTTAATTTTGTTTTACATTTAATAATACTTTGAAAAAACCAGTTGATTTTTTATAAAAAAAATCTTTATTAATTAATTAAAAAATAACTCTATTACCTGTTATATGAAGGGTCAGATGTTGAGAGTTTTTATCACTAAAGCTAATGGGTCAAGACAATTATTTGATAGAGAAAAAATTATTAGAACATGCTTGAAAATGGGTGTTAATCAAAAAATAGCTATCGACATCGTAAATGAAGTGGAAAGACAACTTTATGATGGGATAACAACATCAAAAATTTTCAAAATCGTTTTTAATTTACTTGAAAAGTATAAACCTTCTGTTAAACATTTTCTAGATTTAAGAAAAGCACTTAGCTTAATGATTTCAAAACCAGAATTTGAAATGTTTGTTCAGATCTTGCTATCTTTTAATGGTTATGCAGTTAGTTCCAATCAATTATTGCAAGGGAAATGTGTTCGTCATGAAGTTGATGGACTCGCAAGAAAAGATGGAGTGACTTTTTTTGTCGAAGCTAAACATCATTATCACTATCATACTCCTACTGGTTTGGATGAAAGTAGAATAGCTAGAGCCGTTTTGGAAGATGTGACTGAAGGATATGAACTGGGAAAAAATAATTTAAAAATAGAAAGGGCAATGTTGGTGACTAATACCAGATTTTCAGAACAAGCAATACTTTATGGAAACTGCAGAAACATTTTACAAATAGGTTGGAGTTCACCTGAAAAACTAAGTTTGCAAAGTATGATTGAAGAAAAAAAAGTTTATCCTTTAAGTTGTATCAGGGGATTGCGGACTGAAACACGAATAAGATTAATTGATTCCGGGATAATCCTCATAAAACAATTATTAAGTTCAGATCTCTTAAAACTTTCAAGAAATAGTGGTGTTTCTTTGTCAACTTTAAGAAAAACTATTGAAAAAGCAAAAAGCAGTCCCTTTTAACTCACTATTTTATAAGTTTTGGGTACTTAAAGACTCTCAAAAAAATCAAGGGAGTCTGCAATGTAATTATCCAAAATTCTTATGTAACTTTTTAGATAAATATTTTTTTCTTTTATTTTCACTAAATTTCTCAATAGCATATCTGAGCATAGTTCTCGGCATTTGGCTATAGTATTTTCTTAAAAATTCTTCTTCTCTTTCCTGGTCTCTTTTTCCAATTTCCCTTAGCATCCAACCGACTGCTTTATGAATTAGATCATGTTCGTCATTTAATAATACTTTTGAAATTCTAATTGCATCTTCAAAATCGTTGTTTTTTATAAACCTGAAAGTTGAGAGAATTGCTATCCTTCTCTCCCATAAATTATTGGATTTTGCAAGTTCGAACAAAATAGATCTATTTTTGTTAATCAAATAGTCTCCAATAATTTTTGGTGCACTTAAATCAACTAAATCCCAATTGTTAATATTTTTTGTGTTGTTTAGATAAAACCTAAAAATTTTGTTCTTGCTAGGACTATCGGTTTTTTCATATTTGAATACTAATATTAGCATTCCTGTTAACCGATATTCATGAAATTTACTGTTTAGTAGTTCTTGGAGATCGGTAAAAGATATGTCAATATGTCTCTTTGCTACTTTGCGTTGTTTAGGAACAGGAATTCCAAGAAAAATATCACCTTCACCGTATTCTCCTTTTCCAGTTTTAAAAAATCTTGAAAGTATTCTTGCTTTTTCAGGATTACTGAGTTGTTTCAATTCTTTTTTAATTTGATTCAACATCAATACACATAACCTTCTTTTCTTAATCAACGAAATATTTTTGATTAGGTTAAAGCATAGAGAAACCTAATTTTGTAAGTTATAGGTTATTAATTAATCTTAAAAAACCAAATTTATTATGGCTCATTAGTTATTGTTTTAATTATTTCAGCGTCTGCACTAAATGCGTCTACGTTTGTTATTTTAACTTTTAGATGGTCTCCGATTTTACTATTTGCTATGAAGACTAGGACACCTTTGATAGTAGCCATTCCTTTTCCATTTGGACTCATTCGTTTGATTATTGCATCATATTCTTTATCGACAATGATTGGACTTGCTCTGCCTTTATTTTTGGCATTTCTAGGACTTCTCTTTCTAGGACTAATTGAATATTCTCTCCATTGTTTTTACACGTTAATAGTTATTGTCAAGGTTTTCTGTAGCTTAAGTATTGCGATTAAAATTCTATTTTAATACCTGCCGAGTTTATAAAATGTGCTAAAAAGACCGAGATTTTATTGGTTGACTAGATATTTACCCCATTTATCTTAAAAATTTTAGTTTCCAAGGTCTGGGTGTCTTTTTTTTGTGTTTTTTCTAAGATAAGTAATTATAATTCAGGATTATTATACGATTTAGTAATTTATCTGATGATTTGTTATGCCTGATAATAATTCTTCTAGTATCGACATATTTGGTATGTTATCAGAAAATAAAGAAGAGAACATAAAATCTCAAAGAAAAGAGTTATTGTCTTCTTCAGGAGTCAAAGATCTCTTTAAAGAAGGTGATATTAGTATTAATAAGCGAACTTGTTGGGGATTAGAATGTAAACTTTGTATAAAAGCATGTCCAACTAACGCTTTGTATTGGCAAACTGGTGAGGTGAAAATCATCAAAGATCTTTGTGTTTATTGTGGAGCTTGTGTTTTATGTTGTATGGTTGACGATTGTATAAAAATCAAAAGAAAAAGAGATGATGGAACGACAGAAAAATTCAGTAAACCAAAAGACGTTATTAAACTTGATGATAAAATCAATTCACAAAAACGAGTTGAAAGAATTAGTACTTTATTTCCAACAATTGATAGATACTGTGAAAAGTATGGGAGTTACTAGAAAATCTCCCTTTTTTACGGTGTTTTTTAATATCATTCCCAAACAAGATTAACCCTTATATTTATCACATAACATCTAACAAACATGTTGAGGGGTAAAAAGTGAAACTTGTAACTGTTCTACTACCAGAAGCTTATCTTGAAGGTTTAGATGAACTTGTTCGAGGTAATATGTATCCAAGTCGAAGTTCAGTTATACGATCAGCAGTAAGAGACCTTCTGAAAAAAGAGTTATGGGAAAAACGTGGAAGATAACTCGTTAATCTATTTTTTTCTGAGATTCAACTATTAGTTTTATCTGCTTTTTTTAGTTTTTCTTGTAGCAATTTTGCTGTTTTCTTCGGATTATCTGCTAACGTTATACTTCTTCCTACTATAAGATAACTGGCACCCGCATTAAGAGCTGATTTTGCTTTTCCACCTTGAACTCCAATTCCTGGAGCAAATATTGGTATTTTATCCCCTAAAATTTTATGAATCTCTTTGATTCGCTCAGGTACTGTAGCACCAACAACCACGCCATCAGCACCCCATTTTAATGCCTTTTTGGCGAAGGAAATAAACTGAGGAATTTTTTCGTCAGTATTTTCATCATAAACAAATTGACCATATCCCTCTTTTGCACCCTTATGACTCATATATGCGAGAAGTATAACGCCCCTTTGCATTTCTTTAGCAACTTCAAATATTGGTTTTAATCCCTCAATCCAACCAACAAAAGGATTAGCTATAATAGCATCAAAACCCGCTGAATAATAATACTCTGCAATTACCCTATTAGTTGCTCCAATATCATTTGCTTTACAATCCATTATCACAGGAATATCTTTTTCATGAATTAATTCAATTAGTTTTTTTACTCCATGAAAAGTGCCCAGAGGAAGCACTAAATGATGATTGATTTTTACAGCACTAATATACGGGTGCACTTCATTGAAAATGTATTGTGCTTTAGCGAGAAGTTTCTCTTGATTATCTATCCCACAAAAAGGAAAATCTAAAGCTAAAACGATTCTAGTATCCTTTTTTTTAGCAATTTCTTTAATATTAAATCTAACCATTGTTGTTTTCCTTCCCTTTATTTTTGGACAATTTCAATAACTTTAGTGTTTAGCTTATCATTTTAAGGTTTTTTTTATTCCACCCAATAACTGAAGAATATCTGATTATTGCGCGAACCTTAAATTCACGATTCTTAACTTCTTAGTTTAGAATTAAGTTTAACTATAATTTATTACTGTTCACAAAAATCGATTTAGAAGGCAAAAAACTTGGATAAAAATCTCACAGAAAAAATTATTTCATCCCATTTAGTTGAAGGCCAAATGGTGCCTGGAAATCAGATTGGATTATCAATCGATCATACTCTTACTCAAGATTCTACTGGAACTTTAGCCTATTTGGAATTTGAGGCAATGGGTGTTCCTCGAGTTCAAACAAAATTGAGTTTGAGCTTTGTAGATCATAACATGCTTCAAAATGATTATAGAAATGCTGATGACCATAAATATTTAAAGGAAATTGCAGAAAAATATGGAATAATTTTTTCGAAACCAGGAAATGGTATTTGTCATCAACTCTATTTAGAACGTTTTTCGAAACCTGGTTATACTCTTCTGGGCAGTGATAGTCATACTCCAACAGGTGGTGGTATTGGAATGATTGCAATTGGTGCAGGAGGTTTAGATGTTGCTGCAGCTATGGCTGGAGAAGCTTTCTTTTTAGAAATGCCAAGAGTAATGGGTATAAAACTTGAAGGTTCTTTATCGCCATTTGTTAGTGCAAAAGATGTTATATTGTTACTTTTGAAAAAACTTACTGTTAAGGGTGGAGTAAATAAAATCCTAGAATATTTCGGTCCAGGAGTAAACACATTAAGCGTTCCAGAACGAGGAACAATAACCAATATGGGAACCGAAACAGGAGCAACCACATCAATATTTCCATCAGATGAAATTACCAAATCATTTCTACGAAGTCAAGGACGTGAAAACCAGTGGCTAGAACTAAAACCTGACAAAAATGCTAGTTACAGTGAATTGATTGAACTAAATCTATCTGATATAGAACCTCAATTAGCTCTTCCACATAGTCCAGATAAAGTGGAAACCGTCAAGAACATTGAGGGTCTACCTGTGGACCAAGTCTGTATAGGAAGTTGTACTAATTCTTCTTTAAGAGACCTGAAAATGGTTGCAAGTCTGCTTAGACATAGAAAAGTTAATGATAATGTGAGTTTAACGATTTCACCGGGTTCTAGACAAGTTTTAGAAAACCTTGTTTCAAGTGGGGAAATCTTGGATATAATAAAAGCTGGAGCGCGAGTAATAGAGAATGGGTGTGGCCCCTGCATTGGAATTGGACAAGCTCCTCCAACAAACGCAGTTACTCTTAGAACTTTTAATAGAAACTTTAAGGGTCGCTCTGGAACTCAAAACGCTAAAATTTATTTAGTGAGTCCTGAAACGGCTGTTGCTTCAGCAATTTATGGTGAAGTAACTGATCCGAGAAAACTTGGGAATTATCCTGAAATAATAATGCCTGAAAAAATTTTAATCGATGATTCTCAGTTTATTTTTCCATCTGCAAAATTGCATTCGAGAAAAATTATGAGAGGTCCAAATATAAAAACGCTTCCTGATTTTCCACCTTTACCTGCTATTCTCAATGGAGAAGTGTTACTTAAAACTAGAGATAACATTTCAACAGATGATATTCTTCCAGGTGGTTCTGAGGTTATGTCATTGAGAAGCAATATTCCTGAGATAAGCAAACATGTTTTCCGCTATGTAGATTCTTTGTTTTCCAAAAGAGCTTTAGAAAAAACTGGTGGTTTTATTATCGGCGGTGAAAACTATGGTCAAGGCTCTTCAAGAGAGCATGCTGCATTGGCACCTAAATTTCTTGGTGTTAAAGCAATTATTGCCAAGTCATTTGCCAGAATACATCAAGCTAATCTTGTAAATTTTGGGATATTACCATTAACTTTCATTAGTAAACAGGACTACAAACGAATAAACCAAGGTGACACTCTAAGTATTGACGTAAAAGATCTGGAAAATATTGTATTATTAACAAATGTTACCACAAAAGATACAATCCGTGTAGTACTCAATTTGAGTAATCGAGAAAAAAGAATGCTTAAAGCCGGTGGAAAATTAGCTGCAATAAGAGCGAAACAAGTCAATTATTAGCAAATATTAAGGTTTATTACTTAACAAATCACTATTTCTAATATGGTTCTAAAAGATGTTTTAACAAAAGAAGCAAGAACTGCTTTTATGTTAGGTAATGAAGCGATAGTCAGAGGCGCATTAGAAGCAGATGTAAAAATGGTAGCATTCTATCCAGGTGCTCCAACATCAGAAGTATTAGATACTTTTTCAGCTGCAGTAAATGAATTCGATTATCAAATGGAAATTACCTCAAATGAGAAAGTAGCCCTTGAAGTTTGTGCTGGTGCAGCTTTCTCAGGAGTTCGTAGTCTTACAGCTATGAAGAGTGTAGGAACTAATGTGGCTTCTGATATTTTGTTTGTTCTTGGATATACTGGCGTTAGAGGTGGTCTTGTTATAGTTATGGCTGATGATCCTCATGCTCATTCTTCTCAATCAGAAGAAGATGGTAGATTCTTTGCAACGAATTCATATATTCCAATGCTTGAGCCATCTTCTCCTCAAGAAGCAAAAGATATGACTAAAAGAGCATTTGAAATTTCTGAGAGACATCGTGTTCCTGTAATTATTCGAACTGTGACAAGAGTGAATCATCAAAGTGGACTTGTTGATCTAAAAGAATTCAATCGTAAGGATTTCAAGAAGGTTAAATGGTTAGAGCTAGGAGAAAAATATACTACTTTAGGCGAGGTAGCTAGACAAAAAAAGCTTAAAATGCTAGAACGCACAAAAGCCCTATCTGAGGAATTTGAAACTTCAGAATTTAATTTACTTACAAATGTTGAATCTGAAATTGGAATAATAACTTCATCTGTTTCCTATTTACATGTCCTTGAAGCTCTCAAGATTCTTGGATTACAAAATAAGATTAAAATTTTAAAATTAGGCACTACCTATCCGCTACCAAAACAACTAATTAGTAATTTTTTAAAGTCTCTAAAAAAAGTAATAATAGTTGAAGAATTATCACCATATCTGGAAAAAGAAATATATGTTTTATCAAAAGACGTTAATCCTAGTCTAGCAATTTTCGGAAAACTTTCTAACACTTTTTCAGAAGCTTGGGAATACAATCCGGATATAGTTGCTGCAGGAATCGCCTTTGCGACTGAAACAAAAAAACCTGATTACCAAGCTTTAATTCTTAAAGCAAAAAACCTAAGGGATGGTCTGCCTGATCGATATCCTACTTTCTGTGCAGGATGTCCTCATAGAGCTACTTTTGTAGCGTTAAATCAAGCTTTAAAAATCCAGGTGTCTAAAGGTCAAAACCATTATTTTGCTAATGATATCGGCTGCTATTCCATGTGGATATATCCACCAATATCTCGTTCAGATAGTTCATTATGTATGGGCGCTGGAGTAGGTGTGGCTAATGGTTTATCTCATGTTATTGAAGAGAGAGTAGTAGCAATAATTGGAGATTCAACCTTTTTCCATGCAGGTATTCCTGCTATCGTCAATGCTGTTCATAATGGAAACAAGTTTACCGTATTTATCTTAGATAATTCAGTAACAGCAATGACTGGTCAACAATTTAATCCCTCAACTGAATTTATTGCAGGTGGAAGAAAAGGAAAAAAAGTTTCAATTGAGAATATTTGTGAGGCGATAGGAGTGGATTTTGTAGAAGTTGTGGATTCCTATGATGTAAAAAACAACATTGAGGTATTTAGAAGAGCTTTGGATTTTGATGGTTTGTCGGTGGTTATCTCTAGAAGAGAATGTGCATTATATGGTGATAGAGTTAAGAGAAGAAATGGAGAACCTATTGTCCCTTTCTATGTTGATAAAACCATGTGTAAACGACCTTATGTGTGCCTTCGAACTTTCTATTGTCCTGCATATGAATTAGATAGTGATAAACAACCTCGAATTTCTCTTGAACTTTGTGATGGTTGTTCCGTTTGTTCACAGTTGTGTCCTCTCCATTCAGTAAAACGAGCTGGGGTGAAAAAATGAGTTTAAACGTGTTTATTTGTGGTGTTGGAGGTCAGGGTTTAGTCCTGTTAACTAGAGTTATTGGTGATGCTTGTGCAAAAAGTGGAAAAAAAATAGTAACTGGTGAAATGTATGGGCTTTCGCAGAGAAGTGGAGCTGTTTCTGTTCATATGCGAATAGGCGATGACGCTTTTTCACCTTTAATTCCCATTGGGCAAGCAGATATAATGATTGCTTTGGAAGCTATCGAGTCTTTACGATATATTGAATATCTTAAAAAAGACGGAATAATTTTGATGAATAAAAGAATAATGCACCCTCCAATAGAGACTTCAACGATAATTGATTCGAAAAATAAAATTGAATACTTTGAGATAGATCAAGTTATTTCGAAGCTTAAAAAGTGGACATCAAATATTGCTCTTATAGATGCTTTAAAACTAGCCAAAGAAAGTGGAAATGCGAGAACTGAAAACACGGTTTTTCTTGGGTGTTTGTCGGCTTTACAGGTATTTCCAGTTGAAGAAAAATATGTCAAGCAAAGCATTATTGATTCGGTTCCAAAAAAAACTGTAGAAGTGAATCTTAAAGCATTCGAATTAGGTAGAAAAAATGCTTATGACTCTTTATGTGCCCAAGTTGCATGTCGAGAAAAAACCTAATCTTACACAGTTCTCTCTTTTTTTCTACGAATTTTTATTTAAACACTGTACCCAATGTAAATTTAGCTATTATGTTTTCTGATTAAATGAACGAGTGCAGTCCAGCCAATATGAATGAGATCATTATTGTAATTATCACTAGGACACAAGAAATTGCAGAAAAACATAATGCTATTTTCCTTCTATTCTCAAAAAAAAACAAAAGACTTGTTGAAAAAGTGGAAAACAGTATTAAGGTCATTGTTTCTTTTGGATCCCAAGACCAAAAACTACTCCATGCTAATTGAGCCCAAATGATTCCTGTGATTAATCCTAAAAAAGTAAATAGCCAAGCTAAAATACCAACATACTTTGTTTTGTTTTGAAGGTTAGTACTATTAATTATTAAAAAGAAAGTGAATATGAATACCCAAACATGTCCTGCGATTGCTATTGTAGGATGTATGTAGAGCATTATAGAGCTTAATTCATGAAGACTCATTTTTCTTGATTCCATGATTTATTTTTTTTAAATAATTTTTGTTTTGATATTAATTAATAATATTTGGTGTTTTTTTTATTGTTCTTTTGAAAATAATAATTATGCTTATTGTTCCCATCAAAATTATTGGCATTAAAATTGTTGAGAATTCAGGAATAGGTTCTGTAACTTGGATATTGACCAAGGCCATTGCTGTTTGTGGAGGACTACTTGAATCAAAGATAGTGATTCGCAGATTTATTGTTCCGTTTTTACTTGGAATTTTCCAAGCTAATGACCCATTATTCGCAATGTTATTCGCTATCTTTGTCCAATGTTCACTAGTGTTTGCTGTAAGATATTCTAATGTAATTCTTAAAGGAGGTGTGCCTCCATTTGTTAGCCAACTGATATTTTGGTTTGTTAAAGAAGGCCAATTTTCTCTCTCTTTTGGTGATTGAAAGATGACTGACAATTGGTTTATTATCGGTGTTGGTGTGGGTGTTGGAGTTTGTGTTGGTGTGGGTGTTGGAGTTTGTGTTGGTGTGGGTGTTGGAGTTTGTGTTGGTGTGGGTGTTGGAGTTTGTGTTGGTGTGGGTGTTGGAGTACTTGTAGGTTGACCTACGGTAATTGGAATTGAATAACTGTCTGAGAACTGAGAAGGCCCATGTAGATTTGTACCAGTTCCACTAATCAGAATTGTATCAAATCCATCCGTTAATCCAGTTATTTGCCAAACAGCACTTCTTTTGCCGATGGCCATCTCACCAAGATTATGGGTTATGGAATCAACTGAAAAAAAACCATACTGTGAAGAGAGACTTAGCGAAACATCTGATATCATATCATACTCCCCAGGACTTCCCCCATTTTCAATAATCAAAGAAACCGTCTTTATCTGTTCTGTATCTATCTCAGAAGGTATTTGAGTTTGAACATCATTTTCCAGAATATCCAAAAACTGGTCATAAGCTCCATTTGGAGAAGGATGACAAGGACTACACGGATTATTCGATATACCTTCAGCTTTAGGTGAAAACACAATAAATAAAATAACAGACAAAGTTACTCCGAGTAGGATATAACTAGTTTTTTTCAATTGCATAACCCTCTTTCTATATCACTGTTATTTTTAACATCAAGAATAAGACCAGTTATTTTTCTACTTTTCTAATAAAACCCACTCTTTTAAGAATTAAAACTAAACCAAACACTAAATTTGTTTTTTATTTTTTTAGAACTTTAATTGGTGCGGGGGGTGGGATTCGAACCCTGTACCAAGTGGAGATATCACAGGCAATTCCCATTTTTTAAGAGATACTGATTAACACTTTATAGTGTAATCGAAATATTTTTCGTATGGATTTTCCAAGACCATCATTTGTTTAATAGTTAGATTTTCAAAATATCTCCTAAATGGCCTCATTGAATTATTATGAGCAGAAATCGCAACATTAATTTTCTCGCTCTTTATCAAAATAAGCAAATCTTTTACAAAAGACAAAACCCTCTTTTCAACCATTTGTATTGATTCGCCACCAGGAGGAGGAACCCTATAGGATCTGTGCCAACGATCAAATTGTTTTTTACCATATTTTTTTATTATAGTTTTGTGAAGACTCCTCTCAAAAATTCCATAGGACCTTTCAATAATTCTGTCATCAACAATCACACTTTTACACTCAGGATGATATCTGAGGACTATTTCCAAACTATCAGAGGAACGAGATAAACTCGTCTTAAAAGCCATTTGAAATTTCTTCTCTTTTAATTTCTCAGCTATCAAATTAGCTTGTTTTAATCCTTTAGGATTCAATCTCGAATTAATTCTACCTGTGAATCTTTTGCTTCTATTAAAATACGTTTCACCATGTCTAAAAAGGTAAATGTGGAGTTTCATAACATACTCACTTGTATCAATTATTAATTGACTTTAAAGGTTAATACTTTATTTTTCCAAAATCCAAAAGTTCTTTGATATTATGGATCTTAATTATGTTACTCGAATGCTTTTTGGCAGTTCTAAAAGCTGCTGTAAACAGGATTGTGTCTTCTTTTTTAATTAGCCCCATTGATTAGAGTTTTTTGCAACTGCAACTATTCTATCCCTTTTGCCAAGATAGTCTATTTGCAAAGGGTAAATGTCAAAAACTAACTCAAGTTGCTTTGATTTCCAGTACCAGTGTTAATTCAGCTTTGGATGCCTCCGAACCCTATAAGAAGTGGAATTATCACACGAAAACCCACACTTTTTTAGATTAATGAAATAATAATTTAACAATTAATCAAAAACAATTCGAAAAAGACCAAGAAACTTAACTTTTAAATTAACCCAGCTTCAAAGAAAACATACAGAAAGGAGTTTTATTAATTTGAATGAAAAAAAGAGAAGTAAAATTAGCCTTGCACGAAAGTCAACCCGGGACTGGTGGCCAAACCAATTGAACCTGAATATTTTGCATCAGCATTCCCCCATGTCCAATCCAATGGGTAAGGAGTTTAATTATGCTGAAGAATTCAAGAAACTCGACCTCGAAGCTTTGAAGAAAGACCTATATGCCCTGATGACAGACTCACAGGACTGGTGGCCAGCAGATTATGGTCACTATGGGGGACTTTTCATTCGGATGGCCTGGCATAGTGCAGGTACCTACCGCACGGGCGATGGTCGCGGAGGTGCTTCCTCGGGCATCAACGTTTCGCTCCTCTAAACAGCTGGCCTGATAACGTTAACCTCGACAAGGCACGCCGTTTGCTTTGGCCAATCAAGCAAAAATACGGCAAGAAAATCTCCTGGGCTGATCTGATGATCCTTGCTGGTAACTGCGCTCTGGAATCAATGGGATTGAAGACCTTTGGCTTTGGTGGTGGGCGCGAAGATGTTTGGGAACCTGAAGAGGACATTTACTGGGGTACCGAAAGTGAATGGCTTGATGACAAGCGCTATACCGGTGATCGAGAACTTGAGAATCCTCTTGCTGCGGTGCAGATGGGTTTGATCTATGTGAATCCGGAAGGACCAAATGGCCAACCAAGTGCGGTTGCATCAGGTCGTGATATTCGAGAAACTTTTGCACGCATGGCGATGAATGATGAAGAAACCGTCGCTCTCGTCGCTGGTGGACATACTTTTGGTAAATGCCATGGTGCTAGCGATCCTGCCCTTGTCGGTCCTGAGCCGGAAGGTGCAGGCATCGAAGAACAGGGTCTTGGCTGGAAGAGCAGTTTCGGTAGTGGCAAGGGGGATGACACGATCACCAGTGGTATCGAAGGTGCGTGGACACCTAAACCGACTCAATGGGATATGGGCTATTTCGAGATGTTATTCGAATATGATTGGGATCTGGTAAAAAGCCCTGCCGGTGCCTGGCAGTGGGTCCCGATCAATCCGGAAGAAAATGATCTTGCGCCTGCTGCTCACGATCCTTCAAAGCGTATTACGACCATCATGACCACAGCGGATCTATCGCTGAGAATGGATCCGATCTATCGACCGATCTCAGAAGCATTTCCACGATAACCCAGATGAATTCGCAGACGCTTTTGCACGAGCATGGTTCAAACTAACACATCGAGACATGGGTCCCCGCTCGCGTTATCTCGGTCCTGAAGTTCCTGATGAAGATCTAATCTGGCAAGATCCAGTGCCCACAGTCGATCATGAACTGATCGATGAGCAAGACATCGCAGATCTAAAGAGCAAGATCCTTGCTTCGGGGCTGTCTATTTCGGAGCTGGTCTCTACAGCCTGGGCTTCCGCTTCCACGTTCCGTGGTTCTGACAAGCGGGGTGGTGCTAACGGGGCACGTATTCGTCTTGCACCTCAAAAGGATTGGGAAGTCAACCAGCCTGAGCAACTGAAGAAGGTACTTGAAACCCTTAAGGAAATCCAGAAAGAATTCAACAATGCGCAGTCCGGTGAGAAAAAGGTATCCACTCGCTGATTTGATTGTCCTGGGTGGATGCGCAGGTATTGAGCAAGCAGCAAAAAATGCCGGTCACGATGTAAAAGTTCCCTTCACACCAGGACGTATGGATGCATCCCAGGAGCAAACCGACGTGGAGTCATTCAGAGCACTCGAACCAGTTGCAGACGGATTCCGTAACTACCAAAAAACCAAATACGCTGTATCTGCAGAAGAACTGCTGGTTGATCGTGCACAACTGCTGACCCTGACCGCTCCTGAGATGACGGTTCTCGTTGGTGGTATGCGGGTCTTGAATTCCAACTTCAGACGGTCCAAGCATGGTGTCTTTACCAAACGGCCAAAGATGCTCACAAATGACTTCTTTGTGAATCTGCTCGATATGAGTACGACATGGAAGGCAACCTCTGAAGACAAAGATGTTTTTGAAGGTCGTGATCGGTCAACGGGTAAACTCAAATGGACCGGCACCCGTGTTGATCTCATCTTTGGCTCGAACTCTCAACTCCGTGCTTTGGCGGAAGTCTATGCATGTGAGGACTCTCAGGAGAAGTTCTTGCACGACTTTGTAGCGGTTTGGAACAAGGTAATGAACCTTGATCGTTTTGACCTCGTATGATCTTAGCAAGCGCTTAATATCGATGATACTATGATATGCCACTTAGCCAAAATTGGGTCGAGTCTGGATTTGAACCCCGGCCACAGTGGTGATATTGCCCGCTTAATCTTCTCTTTTTTTCGATTTAGAAATTTTTACAATCGAATAAGTTTAACGTATATTTCTGTCTAATCTTTTAGGATTGTTTTTAAGCTTAATTGTTTTTGGTTCTTGTGTGGTTTAATTGGTTAAGACTATTATTAATTTAAAAGATGCTTTTGCTGGTGAATCTCAAGCTAATAGAAGATACCTAGCTTTTGCTAAAAAAGCTGAAGAAGAAGGTTTAAAATCTGTGGCTAAACTTTTTAGAGCTGCTGCTCATGCAGAGACTGTTCATGCTTTGAATCATTTGGGAATTATTGGAGAGGTAAAATCTACTGTTGAAAACTTGAAGACTGCTGTTTCTGGTGAGACCTTTGAGTTTGATAAGATGTATCCTGAATTTATTGAAGTTGCCACTTCTGAGGGGAATGCTAAGGCTGTTTGGAGTTTTAGGGTTGCTAATCAGGTGGAGAAGATTCATGCTGGTCTTTTCTCAAAAGCTGTTGATGAGTTGAAGAGTGGTAAAGAATCTGCTGATGTTGATTATTATGTTTGTGAAGTCTGTGGAAATACTGTTGAGGGTGAAGCTCCTGATAGATGTCCTATTTGTATGGCTCCTAAGAAGAGGTTTACAAAAGTAGACTAATCTACACTTTTCTTTTTTTAAATTTTAGAAACTTTTACTAAAAATGTAGTTTGAGATTTATTTTCTGTACTTTTTAACCTCTATTTTCCTTTTAAATATTTGAGCTTTTTGTTCTTGAGAAAAAGTTTTTTTAAAAAAAAGGGAAAATTAATTTGGATAATTCACCGCATGATTTATGGACAAATCATATTGGTAGCGCTGTAAAATTGTTAGGAAAAAAAAATTAAGGATGAAAAATATTAATTTATTGATGCTGTTATTCTTTTAGGTGTATTTATAATTGATTAAAGGTAAATTTGAAAAAGATCTAGTTGATGCATATTTGCCCAACAAAATCGTTCCGCCTGAGTATATTCGTGATGTATTAATTGAAGCAAACAAAACTTTTCCTCTGATTGAATTTGAGTATGAAATACCTCATAATTGGCCAGTTGAAGAGTATCAAAATAGGTATGAGGCACTTGAAAGACAAATGTTGGAAATAATACAATGGCGTTTAAGATGGCTTGGACAATTAGGAGCTGACAAAAAGTAAATTTTGTTATATTTTATGATAAGAATACTCAGAAAATATACTAATTATTGTTTTTTTTATATCTTATAGATAAATAATAAACAGGTGTAAATGTCAAGATCAACCCATTTTTTAGTATTGATTTTCCTAATATTTTCCACATCTGTTATCGTTTCATTAGTAGCAGTTCATACACCCCTTAATCCAAGTGAGGAAATTCACAGTTTAGATACAGCTTTTGAAATTCCCAATCCGACAAAATCATGGACTTTATGGGAGAACTAAATCATGAAGGTGAAGCTGAATATTTCAAACTCCACCTAAATTCTGGGAAAGACTCAGAGCAAATTTGTATATAAAAGAAATCAAGGATAAATTCTCGCCTAACCTGATTATTATAGGAGAAAACCTTCAAGATTCAGATTTACTGCCTGTTTTCATTGAAATACCCGAAGGATTTGGGGCAAATTTAATAGAATCTTCAACACCTGAAAAACCTGAGTATGAACATTTCACTCCCGCCAGTTATTATTATCTCATAGATGTTAACGAGACTATAGTAAATGACGGCGATTTCTATTCGGTTATTTATGACCCAAATTTAATAGAAGGAAAATATGGGATTGCAATTGGATACAAAGAAGAATTCACCTTATCTGAATGGTTGCTTATTCCCTTTTGATCTAATTGATATCCATTAATGGGAAGGACCACCATTTCTTTTGATTCTGGCGCTATTGTTGCTTTCTTTGGTTTTGTTCTATTATCTTGGAAATCGCTCATAAAATTGGGTATTCTTAATTTAGTGGGTATTAGTGCTGGACTTCTTTATTTTGGGAGTGGTTTAATGTTATTGATGCAAATGTTATTTGCTCTTATTGGATCAACCTATAATTCGCTAGTTGTTGTAACTCTTGTTTTTGTTTCACTTCCTGTGATTCTCGGATTTGTTTTGGTGAAAAAGATAGTTTTTTTCAAAGGAAAGTTATCAATAAGAGATCGAATTAGTTTACTTGTTTTGGCTTTGGCAGGTTTGTTTACTTGGTCAGGGCTTCTTTTAGGTCCAGTCTTAGTTATAATTGTTAGCCTTTTGCCAAATCGAGTTTTTCGAAAAAAATAATTTTTAGCGTTAAGGATTTTGTTTTTTAGAGGCTGTTTTGGTAAATGATTTGAATAACTTATAATGATAGGTCTCTTAGGTGGTTAATTATGAGAATGTGGATGGTAAATCCAAAGGTTATGTGTAGACAGCATCTTCTTGGTGAACATGTGGAAATTCATATGTTTATTGGAACTATTAATCTTCAAAAGAAAGTGGATGGGTATTTGGAAAAGGGGTTGCTTGAAATTCATAATTTGTACACTCGTCACGAGGAACTAGTTGAGGAGATGAAAAGAAGAGGTTATAATCACCGCTCAGATGTGGATGAGAAATGGAAATATGCGAAAAGATTGGGTGAAATAGATAAAATAAGGAATTTAAAAGTTCTTTCTAATCGATGTTCAAGATGTAGGAGTAGATGCTCAAAAGAAACAAACTGTTAGGGGCTTACTATAACTCAAAATAAGGGATTATTATGGTTTAAAACCAAAACTATTCTAATAATGTTTGAAAATTTTAATTGCTCAATCGGGTGATTTGAGACCTATTATTTCAGTCACTTCTTTAAGCTTGACTATAACAAATGGTCTTTTTGAAGAAAAGGAATACCATCCTTCCTCTTTTTTTTAAGCCGTGTACTGCAAGAAAGTTTGGTGAAAGTTTTTGTTTTCCCGTTTTCGCTATTTTATTGATAACTTTAGTCCTTTCATCCGAATTGTTTACAACTTCTAATTCGCCTCTAAAAACAACAAAATTGTAAGAGCTTAAATCTGGACTATACTTTTCTATTTCAACACATACTAGTTTATCCCGTTCAAGTAATTTCATTTTTTTACCATAATCTGTAAAATGGAAATAAAGCGATTCATCCACCAGAACATATTGGAAAGGAATCAAATACGGGTACTTATCTCCTTTAAATGCAATTCGACAAATCATTGTTCTTTTAGAAGTTTTTTTATCTCACTTTTTTCCATTTTAGGTAACTTAAAAACTGTCAAACTAAACACCACTCTACATATTTTTTTGTGACTAAAATATTTTCGTTGAAAACTAACAAATAATTGAATAATAATTACTTACTTTAGTTTTTCAAAAGAGTTAAAAGGTAATTATAAAGATATAATGTTTTATGAATACTGTAGAAAGACAAGAAATTATAGCCAAATCACCAATATCTTTTGCTTACCTTAAACGGTTCAATACAGCAGCAGGAATCCTACATCTAATACAAGGATTATTAATGTTAAGCCTTGGAACGATGCTTGAATGGGAAAGAAACATCTACACCTTCTATACAAAAATTACAATAACACAAGGTCCACCATTAGTATTTGAAGTGGTTCCTGATCCGCAGATAATGATCACTATCGGATATATTGGAGTTATAGTAGCCTCTTTTCCATTACTTTCGGCATTAGCTCACTTCATTATAGCATTTGCAAAAAATGGCAAGTATAATGAAAACCTAAAAAAAGGCATGAATCCCTATCGCTGGTACGAATACGCTTTCTCAAGCTCAATAATGATAACACTAATCGCTCTCTTCTTGGGAGTATGGGACTTTTGGTCTTTAGTGATGATTTTCACCTTGAATGCAATGATGACAATGTTTGGATACATGATGGAAAAACTAAACCAATATACAAAAAAAACCGACTGGTCAGCATTTATACTTGGAACAATTTCAGGTTTTCTCCCATGGGTTGTCCTATATGCTTACTTTATAGCATCTATACTATCAACAGGCTTGGAGGTTCCAACCTTTGTTTATACAATAATATTTGTGTATTTCATAGTTTTCAACATTTTCGCCCTCAACATGGTACTTCAATACAAAGGAGTTGGACGTTGGAAAGATTATCTGTACGGTGAAAGATTCTATATTATTCTTAGCTTTGTAGCAAAATCAATCTTGGGCTGGCTCGTTTTTATTGGAATATTTGCTCCATTCTAATAAAAAACAGATTCTCTTTTTTTTAAAAACACAAAATTAAGAGTTAGACTAATTTTCTATATCACTTTATTAGTTAAAAGCTACTAATTCTCTTTAATCTCCCAAATTAGTTCAAAGGATAACAATAAAAGGGATAGTAATTTCCATGCGAAAATTTTCTAAATCTATTGTTGTTATTAGCAAATGCATAGAGTTTGAACCAGTAAGATGGAATGCTCAGATAGTTTCAGACGATTTCGTTCGAAAAATGAAAAAAAACGTTATTTTTTTGCCGGTTTGCCCTGAGGTAGAAATAGGTTTAGGAGTTCCAAGAGAAACACTTCGAATTGTGAAACAAAATAATGAATTAAAGCTTGTTCAGCCTGCAACTGGTCTTGATTTAACAAAAAAAATCAAAAAGTTCTCTGTTCAATTTCTAAGCTCTATAGCTGAAGTTGATGGATTTATTTTAAAGAGTGGATCTTCAAGCAGTGGGTTTAAAGGTGCAAAAATTTAATTTAAAAAATGAAGATTTAGAAAAAGATTATTGGAATTAAGTTTCATGATGCAAGTATTAAGATTTTTTAATGTTTTTACTTATCTATCCTCACTAAATTTTCTTGCTACTTGCACTTATTAAAAAGAGGAGTAGTCGAAGATATTAACTCCAAAAGACTATCCGTCATTGTCAAGCTGTAAGTTTTAACAGAAGTAATTGGTAAAATCTGTGTTAATAAAGCAATTAAATATTTTGTAAAAAATTACTTTTTAGATTTTCACCATTTGTCATAATGTACTAATTCATCTAAAGTTTTTCTTTTTGTCACTGGACCTTTATTTTCAGCTGGATAACCCAAAGGAGTCATGGCTACGACCCTAGCCTTAGAATCAACTCCTAAAATTTTCTTAATTTTTTCTTCATTAAAAGCAACTATCCAACAAGTTCCTAAACCTAAATTGTAAGCTGCTAGAGAAATATTGCTCATAGCAATAGCTGCATCAGCTTTCCAATATTCTTCTCCATCATCTCTAACCCAAGCCTGGTTCGGAAAAGCACAAACAGCAATCATTATTGGAGCATCCCAAATTTGATTACAAGCTGAATTAATTTCTTTAATCACGTTATTTTTTGAGATTATGACAAAACCATAAGGTTGAAGATTCATTGCCGAGGGAGAAAGACGAGTAGTCTCAAAAATCTTAACTATTTTTTCTTTATCCACCGATTTTTGTTTGTATTTCCTGATACTTCTTCTATTTTCTATTACAGTAAATAAATCCAAAAAACTACACCAGATAATTTTAGATAATCTATTAATAAAAGGATATCTGAAAATCAATATAATTTTGTTTAATCAATTCTAATCTTTAAAGCATAGTGAAAATCTGTGAATAATTACACCTAATAAAACACACCAAACAGGAATCATGGCTGTTAAACCAATTTCCACAAAACTCATTAATAAAACTGAAAATAAAATAAAAATTTGAGCAGCTCTTATACGTGACAAAGATAAAGGCTCATTGTTTTTATCGCCTTTTGATTTAACATCTTTGGTGAAATATGAAATAAACGCAAACACAATAGCAATTATTAAAATACTTAATAATTGAAGCGTAGAAAAAATGGGTAACACAAAGACTTGATTATTTATAGTGAAAAAAATAATTGATAAAAACAGACTTAATGAAGCAAATATTAACTGAAATTTTTGGCCATCAATTAATTTCGCGTCAAACAAGAAAACTATAGTTGATAACAATCCAAAAATCGGACTATAAAAATAACTCATCAAAACACTAATTACAAATAACATTCCTGAATCAAAAATTCTGGCAGGTAATCCTGTAGTTCGATTAATAATACGCAAAGAAATCAATAGCCAAAACAAAATAATAATATTAGTTTCTATCCAAAAGAACAGAATAATAAACAGAGGAATTAAACCAATAAACGCAGAGATAGAATTATCTGGGTCTATTTCACGAGATATAGCCCAACTTACAAAAAATGTTATTCCAAAGGACACTCCTAATAAAATAACATTAGAAATTGTAAACTCTTTTAAGATAGAAAGAACAAATCCAAACATAATAGTTATTGTTGTGATGATTACAATCGCTTTATTAGTTTTATAATTGAAATCAAGAGGTCTCCCAATGGAACTTATTTTGTCAATTTCCAATTATAAAACTCCTAATGTATAATCACATACGATAATATAAAAAGCAATTTTTGTAATTAAATAGAAATAAAATTATGGTTTTTCTATTTCGATAGCTACTTCATTTCTTCTTAAAAACGAAGGTGTAAAAGGAGAGCTATATCTCATTGAAAAAATATTTCCTTTAGTTTTGATTTTTTCTTTAGCAAGACGATCCAATAATTGTGCAGATTTCTTATTAAACAAAGAAGTTGACCATCTACCTGAAAATCGTAAAACTGCAAGAGTTCTTTTAGGCATTTCAATAATATTTATTCGATCATCAACTGGTTTAGGAACTGATTCAATTGAATATTTTGAAGGCATGACAAAAGCAATTGATCCGCCTTCAGATAAAACAGGTGCTGTCATTTTAATTTCTTGAGAAATTACTGGAGCGGTCATACTAATTTCAGAAGTGGAATTATTTTTTCCAGTGATAAACTCAAATAGGATATTAAAACCGTTGTCCCCATAACCATCAACTTTGGCTATTAGAAAACTGGGATATCTTCTGATTTCAATTTTATCTAGTTTTTTGAGTAATTCATATTCTATTTGTTCAACCATAATACTATTAAAAAAACAAGCAAAATATAACAATTCTCCAAAATGGATAGTTAAAATTTTAAATCATTTTAAATTTTTTCACTAAAGAAAACCTTTTTTATGAATCCTAAAATACTGGATTAAAATTAACCCTAAAAAATCATTTATGTTAAATATTCTTCACGAATTGAATAAAGTGAGTGATATTGGGGTTAATAGAAAAATATAGACAATTGGGAATTCAAATTATTTTCTAGTCTGGTTTTGCAATAGCGTTACATGAGTATAGAACAGGCAATATTTTTCGCGAATACCAATGAAGGTAGTGCATTATGGTCAAGTTGGTTTGGTCCTCCAATACTGCATCAGTATTTAATAGGCTTTAGTTTAATCGCGTTAGGCTGGATAATTTTTTCTTGGCCAAAAAATAAGGATTCAATTACTATTAAATAGTAATTCTTTTTAGTTTTGTTATGTATAAACCAAACGCTATTTTTGTTATTAAGTCAAGAACAAAATAGAGTATTGCTTCTTCAAGTGTTGTTATTAAACCCAAACCTGTTGGAGCTAAGATCCAAACTATCGGGAATAATGACCAAGTAATTAACACATACCACATTATTGAATTGCTCGATTTTTTGTTTTCATTTGCTTTTGTGAATAATGTTAAGAGCATACCAACATAAGCAACTGTGCTTAAAGCAAAAAATAACCAGCTATAATTGTTTAATGTTATTGAAGCTAGAAAACCGCAAAACATTGTGAGGGAGGTAAGAATAGCAATTTCAGTTTTTTTAATATTT
The DNA here is from genome assembly GCA_963848105.1 of Candidatus Bathyarchaeota archaeon. Lineage (GTDB taxonomy): Archaea > Thermoproteota > Bathyarchaeia > Bathyarchaeales > Bathycorpusculaceae > AD8-1. The sequence goes on along the minus strand of CAWKCH010000002.1, from coordinate 12,016 downwards.
GATTTTAACATGTAATGTGCAATATCTACTGTTAATATGCTGCAACTTCCCATATAGAAGAGCCATCTTGTCCAAAAAATAACCTCTCCACTCTGCGCTACTAAAGTAGCAAGTGCTAGTGCCATAATTACATAGGAAATTGTTGTGATAAAGCTAACATACATGTGTGATCTGAAAATCTGTTTAATATTTTGTTTTTTTGTTTCTATATACGCAAATAATAAAGAAGATAATGCAAAAACCATAGCTCCAATCCAGTAGACCATATTTGTTTCAATCAAAAATTTCACTTCTAGATTATTTTTAGTTTCCTTATTTATTGATTAATATTAATTAAATTAACTGCTTAGGTAGATTGCTTTGCAATTTGATATTTTAAGTAAATTTTGAATATAACTTAATAATTCATAATTCTAACAAAAGGTTAGAGCTTCGATCAAAAATTGCGAAGGTTGATATCTCAGATATGATAAAAATAATTAATGGGAATTAGTTTGAAACGAAGGTTCAAAATAATAATCGGTATTATCCTCGCAGTCACGATTGTTTTGGTTGGTTTTGTGGTTTGGGCTGAAACTCCGCCTGCTCCGATGCTGGAAGCTTATGATGCTTTAGAATCTGATTCAGAAGTTATTGTGTCAACTTCAGATTGGCTTGTTTTTCAGCCAGTAATTTCCAACAAAAGTGTCGGATTCATTATTTATCCTGGTGGAAGGGTTGATTTCCGGTCATATGCTCCCATGGCGCATAGAATTGCTGCGAAAGGATACCTTGTAGTGATTGTGAGGATGCCTCTTAACTTGGCTGTTTTTGGTGTTAACATAGCTAGTGATGTAATTAAGTCCTATTCGCAGATTAGTTCTTGGGTTATCGGTGGGCATTCTCTAGGTGGCACAATGGCAGCTCAATTTGCTCATGAAAACCCTTCCGAAGTCAAAGGACTGGTGTTGTGGGCGGCTTACCCAGCCTCGGGGACTGATTTGTCAGAAGATAATTTGTTGGTGACAACAATACACGGTACCAATGATGGACTTGTAAGTGACTCTCAGATAGAAGATTCGCTAAATCTGCTTCCAGACTCCACAATGCGAATCGAAATAGCGGGTGGGAATCATGCACAGTTTGGGTGGTATGGTGATCAAGGAGGCGATAACGTAGCAACAATAACTAGAGAACAGCAACAGAGCCAAATCTTTGATGCTACCCTCCAATTACTTGAAGCCGTAGCTATTCAATAATTACTGTTTTTGTGATTCAGTTTCTTTTACTCTGAATTTTAATATTTTTGCACTAACTACTACTTTTTTTTATCTTAAAGGTATCCATATTTAGAAAATCATTAATCTTCTATTTAGATCACTAATTAAGTGTGTTGAAAATGACTTAGTTAACTAACTAAAATGAATAAAATGGAGATAAAACAAATAGTTTAAGAATAATATTATTTTCAACTTAATAAACATCTGGAAAAAATGATTTTTATGTATCCGCTTGTGATATTTTTTCAATTAATGCTTGTATAGCCAATGGATGATCTCCATATTGTCCAATATACTCTATTTGTATTCCCTCAGGCAAATTTGAGTTTCTGATTGCTTTGGGTACATCAACTTCACTGTGAATCGAATCCGCACTTAAACTAACAGAAAATACCAATATTTTTCTTACATTATTTCCTGACAATTTATTGCCGATTGTGAATTGTGGGTTCTTGAAATGACATCCATCCAGAAACAACATTTTAGGCAGGAAATCATTAGCTATCAACTTTTCACGAATAAATGCCTATATTGTCCTCTTGATGGTTTTGCTCAGGGTAGAGTTCCTCCCATTCATGGGCTGTCCATGGCCAACAATAATAATTCCTATATCTGTTTTTTACATCCAACAGATAACTCATTGCTCTATCAACAAACACTCTATGAATCAATCCGAATCCCCTAGTGCACCAGTGTAATAATTACTGACACCAAATTTCTCTGGTTGTACACTAGAAACCATTTCTTGTCCAGCAATAGTATGGGTTGACTCAGTAATAAAAACTGGAAGGATTATTATTCTACTAGCTCCTTATTGATAGCCTTTGCAGCCATTTGATCTGGGTGTGGCTCACTGTCTAAAAACGCTAAATAAAATCTTGTACCTTAGCTTCTTCATCGACATTGACCAACGTAAATTATCAAAAAATGCTTTATGCAGTTTGTTATGAGCACTACCACCCGCTTCAAGATATTATTTCTTAAATTATTAAAAAATAATGGACGAACTATCCAAGGAACGAAAGGTACGTTATCGTGTTCAAATTCTCTCATTGTAAGAATCCACGGCAAGGGATCATATCCCGGAGGCTCACCATGAGTAAAATACAAAATTGCTGTATGCCCATCACCACCATCTGCTCGAGTTATTGGTGGAATTTCATAGATATCTTCTTGGGATAAAAATACAGCATTAGCAGAAGCGAATCCTATTATCCAAAAACCAGAATAAAAATAATCGCGAGGAAAATTTTTTTACCTCTAAATTTAGTCAGCAATTAAAAAAATTGTACCTCCAGCTGTTCCAGTAAGAAGAATGCTATAAAAACCTAATAAATCAAAAGGAGCAACCATATAATAAACAACAAAAAATCCAGTAACAAAGCAAAAACTACTAAAATAATCCAACGCAATAAATCAATAGGGAGTAATCTCAAAGTATTAATTTCTCCTCTGCTAAAATAGTGACAATTAATTTTTTATTTCCAACTCTTATTAAATTAATATGGAATAATGTTCTATTGTAATCTAAAAATGACAGTTAATTTTTCCTAATTATTAGACATTAAATTTACTAAATAAATAAAAAATATACACAATAATTATTAACACAATTAGTCTTAGCTGGATATTTAAAAAAACCTAGTTTATCAATATAATCTTGTATTTTTTGAATGCTTCTCCATTGAGCAGACGAATTCATTTTTTCCTCATTATACTGCTTAAGATTGTTTTCCTTCTTATGAATTAAAAATGCCCTAATTTCAGGAATAGTTGCAATAAGAAATATCAATAGCACTAAAATAGAATAAAATAAAAATACCCAATCAAAACTTCGAAGAAACAACCAAGGTACCATCAACCAAAGCCATCCACTATAGCCCAGTAACGGATCACCGACAACAATCATTCCAAACAATAAACCCAAGATTGTCGTAATACCCGCACCCAATAAATCAATAGCCAAAAAACCTCCAAAAATAACAGAAATACCCCGACCACCTTTAAATTGAAATATATTGGCCAATTATGACCTATAAGTACTCCCAATGAAAAAATCAGGTGATAATATTCATTAGGAAAATAAAATATGCAGTATCAACAAAATTGGAACTAAGGCTTTTAGTATATCCAATATCCCAATAATAATTCCATATTTAGTTCCAAGAATCATTGAAGCACTTCCTGCACCTGCACCAAAAACATCTTTGCTTTTATCTTCTGAATTCCTGATTTTATCTCTAAATCTTCGATTTTTCTATTTGTTTTTTTAAAAAATAAAAATATTCGAGCAAATGATAAAGACCCAATTAAATAGCTTGCAATTAAAATAAATAAACTAATTATAATAATCCAATTAATTCTCCTCAATTATCCAATATTTTTATCTTTCCAGCAATCCATCAACCATAATCTTTGTTCCATTCTGAATTTGAAGAGCTCCTTTCACAGAAACAATTGCAGGGATGCCATATTCCCGAGCAATAATTGAACAATGGGATAATAACCCTCCTGATTCTGAAATAATTGCCCCACTTTTGAAAATAATGGTGTCCAACCTGGATCCGAATAAGGTATAATTAAAACATCACCTTTTTGAATTTTATCAAAATCTTCAATACCTAGAACAACTTTTGTCACACCGGAATATTTGCCTCTTGAGGAAGCTACTCCAATCAAATTTTTATCGACAATTCTTTTTTTAATCTTGCTTAGGGGTAAATCATCAAAGATAATTTCAGGAAGATCCAAAGTTTGATACTCTATTCATCTGGACTTTTCCTTTCATCAATAATAAGATTATATTTATTTTTCAAAGAAGGATTTCTTGAAAGATTTTTTAATTTCCTCATACTTAAGATAAAAAATATCCTCTTTTGAATCCAATATATTCTTTTCTTTAAAAACTTGTCCAATAAATAAAAACAATTTCCTAAATAGACCAAAACCAAAATTATAAACAAAACCTATAGATCCACGATATATTTGATATTGTTTTGCTCTTTTAGTAATAAATTTCGATAAGAAATTAGTTTTCTCAGAATTGCTCGATTTAGATTTTGGATTTGAAAAATTCATTTCAGATGAAGGATAATGATAAATAATCATTCTAAGTGCCAATTCAGGATTTTCTTTCCAAGTTGTTTTAGAAAAATCATTAGCATTATCACTTAGATGTCCAAATCTTCTCATAAAAATATCAAATTCTTTTCTAAAGGAACCAATTTTTGGGTCATCTTTGAACGTTAAATAATCTGTTTTTAGAACAACTTTTTGAATTTCTTTTGGAAGTTTATTAAAAAAAGAATTGAGGTTTGAGATAAATTTTTCTGGATCAATTTGAGCAAGCATATTTTTCTCTAATTAGAATAAATAATTTTTTGATTAATTTCTTTATCATTATTTATTCTTTTTAGAGCTTGATTATAAATAGAATTTAGTATTTGAGTTAAAATCACAATATATGATGAATCTTGATGAATTAAAATAAGTCGATCAATAATATTAAAGCAATTTTTAAAATTGATATGCTTTAAAACAATATTGTCAATCTTCTTGTATTGTCGAGTTTTTTGTCTTAGAAATTGCTCAATTTTTTTATTAAAAAAATATAATTTAAAGCCAAATGCTGTCATTCGAGGTAAATATCTGAGTATTTTTAAACTAGGCTTAAAAATCCCCTTCGAATTAGATGCTTTTTTAATACCAGAAATTACTTCCAAAGCATCTCTTGAAATTCCTAAAAGTTCAAAAAAATCTCCAACAACGCTCATATTGAAATATGCACGATAATAAAAACAACGGGCTAGTTTTTCGATCCTTATCCTATCTGCAGCAGATCCTGTTAATTCTTTGAATAAATTTTTCCATGAGCTATTCACAACAGGAATATTAATTGACCAAACTAGAGGTTTTATCATTCCGGGTAACAATTCTCTAGAAATTTTATTGGAATAGATTACAGGATTTCTCGGAGAATTTTTTTATTTTCCATTTTTCCTCCCCATTTATTCATGTCTAAGTGCATCAACAGCAGTTAATTTTCCCGCACGCCAAGCTGGATATAAACCAAATATAATGCTAATAATTACTCCAAATCCAAAAGAATAAAAAATTAAATTCAATGAAAAAACTGGAACTATTCGAATCTCACCAATAAAAGTACTCTCAGTACCGCTGGCTAATCCAGAAACTAAACCAAACTGATCAATCGCAGTGGCAAGCCCAATTCCCAATAAAATTCCTACCACAAGAACCTATTAGACCAATTATTAATGCTTCATTAAGAAAAATTGCCAAGACAGTTCTCTTGAACATCCCCAAGGCTTTCAAAATCCCTATCTCCCTTGTTCTTTCCATTAATGAAGTGAGCATTATGTTCATTATACCCACTCCAGCAACAAGCAAGGAAATTGCTGAAATTCCGGTTAAGAAAAGCTCTATAGTTGAAACTATTGATGAGATTGCATTTAAAACTGCCTGGGGGGTAACAACTTGAACTCTCCCTCCAAAAGAGTCTTGAATTGTTTTTGAGGTTTGATCTATTAAATTTTCGGAACTACCATTTAGCTGAACAATTATTGTTGTAGTTTTATTAGTTTCAAAAAAATCCTGAGCAGTTTCGATAGGTATGTAAACTCCATTATCAGCTGGTCCACCAATACTTGCACTTCCAACATCTTCTAAGATAGCTAGCAGATTTGTTTGATAGGTTTTATTTTCGATCTGAAAACCATTTCTTGTTGTCCACGTTATATTAACTGAATCATTTATTTCACCATATTTTGTTTGGTTTTTCCAAGGATCATTAACTCCTTGAACCAATAATTACAGATAAATTTTGATATGATAGAATATCCCCTTCTCTAGCTCTAAAGGTACTAGGATAAATTTCTGAATATTTTTCAAAATCTACACCTACTACAATAACACTTATTTCTCTTTCCCCAATCTTAAGAAAACAAGTTTTTTGGATTAAAGCAACTGAACCTTTTACGTTTTCAATTTGGTTTATTATTTGGGTATCGTTCAAATATAAATCAAAATCAGATTCAGTTTCAAGAAAATCTGTACTTTGGGTTGTAACAATTATAGTATCTGCGGAAAAACCCTTTTGAAATTGAACTCTTACAGCTTCTTGAAATCCTTGACTGAGCGATATCAAAGATACAATTGCTGCTATTCCTATTGCCACACCAAGAATTGCTAATAGTTTTCTGGTTTTTTTTCTTCTTATTGCATTAACTGCATAAAGAAGAATGTCCCTGATCAGCAATTAATAGTCTCCACTTATTGACAATTCTGCCATCTAAAAGATACAAAGTTCGATGAGCATATTCTGCAATTTTGTTATCATGTGTTACCATTAAAATAGTAACTTTTCTTTCGGTGTTTATTTTGCAAATAAGCTTCATTAAATCATTCGCATTTTTTGAATCAATATTGCCTGTAGGCTCATCTAGCAAAAGAAAATGAGGATTGTTTATCAGAGCCCTTGCAATAGCTACGCCTTGACTTTCTCCGCCTGACAGTTCATTTGGTTTATGTTTTAATCTTTTCCCTAACCCAACGGCAATAAGCAACTCTTCTGCGAGTTTTTGTCTAGTTTGTTTTTTCACATTCTCAATTGCTAAAGGAAGAGCTACATTTTCTGTCGCATTAAGTCTATCAATCAAATTAAAAAATTGAAAAACAATACCAATTCGACGTTGCAAAAGTGAAATCTGATTGTCACTTAATTTTGAAAGATCCACATTATCTATCTAATTATTTACCTGAGGTAGGTCTATCCAATGCTCCTAACATGTTAAGAAGAGTAGATTTTCCACTGCCTGAAGGACCAAGAATTGAAACAAACTCGCCTTCTTTAATTGCAACATCAACACCATTAAGAGCTATAACAGGCAATTTTCCTAATTTATAGGATTTAGTGAGTTTTTCTGTAAGAAGAATATTTTTGATTATTACCCTCTCCTAATTTTTGCCAACCCGATTTATTTTATTACAATACCCTATTGATAAGAAAATTTTTTAATACAAAAGTATTGGATGAATCTTGAAATAATATTTTTTCTATTTCCAACAAATGTAATATATTGTATCATAGATAATCCTCAAGATTTGTTTCAGAAACTATTAATTCAGGAAATTCTTCTATCAACTGTTTAACTATCTCTGCTAATAACTTCTTTACTCCTTTAGTTTTTTTAATTTTAGAATTGGGAAAAAGTCTAACAACTATACTATTTTCTCTACTCGAGATAATTGTAAAAAAAGATGCTTTTTGTTCAGATTCAATAACTAAAGAGTCAATAAGAATCATAGTTTTTTTGCGTTCCAAATAAACTTCTTGAGTTTTCAGAATATTTCCATTATTCTTAATAAATATAGGTTTTAATTTATCAAAAATTGATTCGATTTTTATTTTTCCGTTTAGTACAACATGCGGCATTTTAGTTTCCTCTTTTCGATTAGGATTTTTTTTTATCATAATTAATTCAAAGATTTTTTCGATTTTTTTAAGAATCGAAACGTTATAACACTAATTAAGATAACTGATACTAAAATAATCGTACTGTAGACAAGAAGTTCTGTTTTATCTGTTTCTTCTAAATTACTTGTTGGTACTGGGGAATTTTGTGAAGGAAAAGGAGATTGTGTAACTGATGGCGTTGGAGAAGGGGTATTTATTGGTGTTGTTGAGGGAGAGGGAGTGGGAATAGAAGACTTAACTATGGGGATTATTGCACCAGATTTTTGTTGAGCTGAATCAAAATATATTGTGAAATTATAATTAGGTTCAGTTCCTCCAACCCCAACAAAAAAACCTAAAAGATGTTCTTTTGGAAAAACATGGTCCATGGGAATGCTTAATGTATATGCCTTAGATGTTGAACTTAATGGATTAGATCCTAATGTCGATCCGCCTTCGGTAAGAAACCTATTAATCTCCTTTTTGTTTTCGTCCATCTCGACTAACCCCATTCCAAAGCCACCTCCAGCAAAAAGACCAGAAATCATATCACTACTACTCATATGCACAGTCATTTGAACAGTACCTTTTACATGTAAATCTTGTTCTAGATTATAAGTCCAAATAACTGCTCCGCTCCAATAAGTCCACTCAAAACCAAAAGTTGTTACTAAACCAGATATTTGAGCTCTTGGAGATACCTTAAAAGCATTAGTTAGTTTAGGACCTTGGATATCAGCTCCATTGTAAATATAATATGATCCATTGTTGGCTTTATAATCCAAAGAATAGTTATGGAAGGTTATATTTTGAATTGTGGTTTCTGATTGAGCTAGGACAAAAGGTTTTTGAAAGGCAACAATACCAGTTGGGATAAGTAAAGTGATTAATACAAAAGAAAATTTTTTTAAATTCCTTATCATACTTTTTATTTAGTCCTAACTTTATTTATCTGTTTAAAGAAAAAAATAATTGTTTTGTATTTATAAATCGTTGTAGAAGATTGTTCTAGGTGCTATTAATACCACTTTTCAATTGTTAAAAAAAGAGGGGAGAACTTAATTGAACTTTAATCTATTACTTTGCTGGTGCTAGTTTCGCACTGCAGATAGAACATTTACCGTCAGCTGTAACTTTTGGTTGTTCAGGAACCTCAGCGCCACAAATACCACATTTAACTATGGAATCCACCTCCACGAATTTCAAAGCTAAGAATTTTCAAATTTATCTACCTACTTTTTTTGAAAGAACACAAATAAAGCTACAAGCAAAGCAACGATACCAATACCAATTCCACCAACAACGCCCTCAATAGGAGCACCTGCTCCATCTTCTCCAGTCAGCACCCGCTGGACCCGTAGCACCCGTAGCACCACAGCTCACCATCAGTACCTGCTGGACCAGTAGCACCAGTTGCACCCGCTGAGCCAGTCGATCCTGTTGGACCTGCTGCACCAGTAGCACCAGTTGCACCCGCTGGGCCAGTCATATCAACAACTGTGAAAGTTGTACTTGCCATAGCTCCCTCATCATCACTTGCAGTTATTGTATGAACTCCAGGATCATTTTGTGTTGGAACACTAATTATAGCCGTGAAAATTCCGTTTGAATCAACAGTAACCATCGCTGGAACAGTAGGTATACTTGAGTCACCCCAAGATAAAGTTACAGTGGCATCAGGATTAAAACCAACACCAACAATCGTTGTTGAAGCTATTCCACTATCTGGCATTGCAACAATAGCTTGAGGTATCAAAACAGAATCAATCACATGAATAATACCATTACCCGATTCAATATCAGCAGCCAAGACAGTAGCTCCATCAACCAAAACTGAACCTTCAGTAATTGTAAGATTTCCACCTTGCAATGTTTCAATCGAACCTAAAGCCACCACATCAGTAGAATTTATCTCTCCAGCAACAACATGATACAACAGAACCTCACTTAAAACAGATGGATTAGCTAAAAGCCAATCTAAAACAGCGGGATCAACAGCTGCGAATGCGTCGTCTGTAGGTGCAAACACTGTGAAAGGACCTTCTCCTTCTAATGCGCTTGTTAAACTAGCTGCATCTAAAGCGGCAAGTAAAGTCGTAAAGGAACCAGCTGATGTTGCAGTTCCTATTATGTCCAAGACGTCAGGAGGCAACATAACTGCATCTATAACGTGAATTATGCCGTTAGAACATTCTACGTCAACAGCTACTACGTTAGCGCCATCTATCATAACTCCTCCGTTAACTGTTATGTTTACCATGCTGCCTTGTAAAGTCTCAACTTCAGTTAAGCCAACGACAACGGTTGAATTTACTGCTCCAGCCACTACGTGATAGAGTAAAACTTCTGAAAGTACATCTGGGTTAGCTAATAAATAGGTGAGAAATGCAGGTTCTAGTGCTGCGAATGCGTCGTCTGTAGGTGCAAACACTGTGAAAGGACCTTCTCCTTCTAATGCGCTTGTTAAACTAGCTGCATCTAAAGCGGCAAGTAAAGTCGTAAAGGAACCATCAGCATCAGCTGTTTCAATTATATTTAGAGTGGGTTGCGCTTGAATTAATGGGGAATAAACACCTAAAATTAAAGTCAGTAGTAAAAGACCTATTGTAATTTTATTTTTCATTATTAAAAAGCCTCAGTAGTAGACTAAAGTTATGGCTGATTTAAACTGAGTGTGTACATTGTAATACGATGTAATTATTGTAACTAATTTTTTTAAAATTATCAAAAAACTCCATTAGTAGCCGAATATTCAATAACAGAGTAGTTGATTTATTGAATCTCGATACAGTCAAAAAAGATTGGTGTAATATCATTATTCCTTATTAAATTTCATATTTTTCTCCTTATTTTGTATAATTCATTATTTTGTGCAGAGTTCCAACATAATTTTTGGCTAAATACATATCAATGATTGATCAAATAAGAAAAACAGGGAAAGCTTATGAGATATGTTGAAAAATATCCCTTTTCTGAAACAAGCTACCTAATCTTTTTCACTTTCAAGATTATTCAGAAATTAATCAGCACGAATATACCCATAAAGGGATTCGCTCTAAGAAATGAGTTGCCCTAATAGAACCGAATGGCAACAAGATCAAGACGGCAAATAATTATTTTTTTGAACGTAAAAATTAAGTGTCAACATAAATGTTTTTCTTTTTAAATCAAAGGTCTAAAGATTTATTATTACCATACAAGAAAGGGACAAGTATCATCCTGCAAAAGGATGAAATACAAAAAGTGAATGAAATATGAAACTAGAAAATAAAATAGAAAATGAGAAAACATAAGAACCTAGGAAATTAGTTTGCCCTAATGCTTGTGTCTTAAACCAAATTCTATAATGCTAAATATTATGACTAAAAGTATTGTAAAAAATTAATTCTGGAAAATCTTTTATTGGATAATAGTATGCCTAAAATAATAAGGTGAACTATATTGGGATTATCAGAAAAGTATAGACAAGTATTGATTCAGATTATTTTCTGGTCTGGTTTTGTAATAGCGTTGCATGGTAGTGTAGAGCAAGCAATATTTTTTGCTGATACAAATGGGGGTAGTGCTTTATGGTCTAGTTGGTTTGGTCCGCCAATACTTCATCATTATTTGATTGGTTTTATTTTGATTGCAGTTGGATGGATAATTTTTTCGTGGTCAAAAAATTAGATGTGCTAAAAACTGTGTTTTGTTGATGCTTTTGTATACAACTTGTTATGGGATGAGGTAGCCTCGTTCGAATTGGATACGTTTTCAACATATCCCACAAACCTTTCCTTTTTATCAAAAATTTTTTTGATTTTCATGAAAAACAGTAACTACAGGTAGTGTGTTAGCTCGCAAGCTGACTATTTTCCATTATTGTTTTATTCTTTATATTTTCAACTTTTTCAAGCTACAGATTCAATTAGACAACATTACAATGTAGATAAAGTTTCATTTGATTCGATTTTTCTTATTAAAAAACGTGAGCTTACCCAAATGTTATGTGAAGAAAACAACAAAAATGATATAAATAAAATATAGGCTCAAAAAACTTGAAGAAGAAATTCACGGAAAGTCAATCGCCAAAACTATGGAAAGGAAGTTATAAAATGAAAATTGAATGTCCAGTTTGTCATAATGAAGGATTGCAACAAGTAAGGGGAAAATCGGCTAGAGTCCAGCATTATCAAAGATTTGAGAATGGAAAGCGAGTCTATCTCTATCACAAGATGGAAGTAAATGGAAGTAAATTAATGGAAGTAAATAAGGCTAATTATGGACTCTATTTTGAGGAAAGTGG
>CAWKCH010000001.1:0-281884 GCA_963848105.1 Candidatus Bathyarchaeota archaeon | reverse complement strand
CCCAATACGCGCTGCCGCTCTTGCCACCGCCTAGTTTGGTGATTTCGGTCCAGAACGGATTGGCAGTGGTTTCGCCGAGACGGAACATGCCGGCCAACAATCCCAGAAACTGGCCCTGTGGGCCCGTGATGGGCACGGCGACAACGATAACGTCGGCATTCCCCGGCCCATCTGCCACAACATCCGAGAAGGTAGGCTTTTGAGAGCGCAGCATCTGGCGAAAGTAGCCGCGATCGGACCAATTTTGCCCCAGAGCTTCAGGCCTGCCTGGCTCTGCGGCCACGACGGTCCCCTGATTGTCGAGAACGAGCACACCACCATCAAAAACCTCAAGACGACCTCTGGCCTGTCTCAAGGCATCCCGTTGAGCCTGCAAATCATTCTCATGGATGTGCGCGGCGCTGGTCGGATCGGCGTAAAGGCCGCTGTACTCTGTTAGAAGAACGGTGTGTTCGGTCAACCCGGCCGCGAACTCGCCCGCCGAAAGACGGGTCAGCTCCTGGTTCCTCTCGATAACCAGTTCCTCGGTCACCTGCTGGTAGGCCGTCACCGTGACCCAGGCCACGGCGATCAGAATAATCGCAGTTGGTACGAAGGACCAGGCGATAATCTTGGCGCATGCTCCTCCAACGGATTCCCAATAGCATTACAGCACTCCCGGGTCGCGGGTGAAGTCAGAACCACTTGATGTCGAGAAGTTCAGTCACAATCCGGTCATAGGACCGATTCCGCCGACAGACACTACTCTGACAGCCAGACATCGTGCAGGTTTATGCGATGCTTAAAACCACAATCCCAACTACACTCCCATAAATCTCTAATATTTTTACGTTTAACCAACTTCGAAAACCACCTTAGCTATGAGCGTAGACAAGGAGTTGGTTGGTGCCAGAGTAGCCTGGAAGCAAAGGGGTGCTTAAACATCCCAACCGAACTCCAGTTGTCGTGCCCAATGAACCAGAACCCAAATGAGGAGAAGAGTTCTGGAATATTATATCTTGTAGCTTAGCTGATAAGGGAATTTGACAAGCATTTGTTAAAACTTGGAATCTTTAGATTATTTTTTTTGTTTAAAGCACTCATATAAAGTGAAATGGGTTATTGATCAAAAGTGTGGAGTATAAAAGGAAACAGTAACATGGGAAGTAATACCTTGGAATCATCCATGATACTGACTGATATGATTGATGGCAATTGAAACCTGTTATCTTAGCTATTTTTTGGTTTAATACATCAAAAAATAATTTGATTACGTGATAAAATGACCCTTGTTTATTTTTCTGGGTTGGTTTAATTTTTGAATTTTATCTTAGTTGGCTAAGGCACCTGTTTGGGGTTTTTGGGTGTTGGTCAATGGAGATTTGGGGGTCATTGCCTATCTGAGGCGGTGTCCAGTTTTTGGGTTTGACCAATCGAAACGAAATTAATTTCTGGGGTGCACGGTAGAAGAAAGCAAGTGAAAAAAGTTAGCTAAGCTATCATTAGAGTAATGATTTCTAGGCTTTCTTATGATCTAAGATCACTTATTGGAGTTAGTCAAGGTTTGTTGACTGTTGTTTGGTTAAGTTTTCTTTACAAGAACCCTTAAACACAAAACAACACTACGTAATATTGGATAAGTGATGAACAAAAGCAATCATTACAAATCTTTTGTTGCTGTAATTTTCGATGATATTATGTGTTTCATCATTGATGGTTCAAGACACAAAAGCAAGTCTAACAGACCACAAGTATTTACCAATAATTACAATAAAAAAAGATGGAACCATAACACCTCAAACAGAATACATAACACAAACAGGAAAAACATACACTCTAACAGGCAATATTTCTCAAACATACACAATCAGCATAGAATGCAGTGACATATTCTTTGATGGAGCAGGATACCACATAAATAGTTTCCAAAACTGGCTACTACAATGTTGGAATAAAACTACAGAGAAGTGAATAACGTAACAATACAAAACCTTGAAATATATACAAACAACCCAAACAGCATATATCTTTACAATTGTTCAAACTGTGAAATCACTAAAGTGAAAACAAACCAAGACACACATTTAGTTTATAGCAATTTTAACACTATAATTGACAACTATCTAACTATCAATTTGGATGATTCAAATAATAACACAATTACCAGAAACAACATTATTGATGTAGGCTTATTGAGTCTAATTCAAACATTTGCTTCAGAAACAATTTCTATTGCATTATTTCATTGGAAATCAAACAAGGCGTTACTTCTTGGTTAATTAAATCTGTAAGCATTTGGGATAATGGCACTGTTGGTAATTACTGGAACAATTATAATGGAACAGATATAGACGGTAACCTGGTGGGAGACTCTCCTTGCAGAATAGATGAGGAAGTAATCAGGATAATTATCCATCAATTAATCCAATAGATTTACAGTCTACACTTACTCCTTCACCAACACCTACTCCAATACCACTTCCACCCATTAGATTCTAGAATCCATACCCTCATACTCTTTGGCACAACACTACTACTAATAGCACTAGGAATCCTAACATACTTCAAAAAGTACAAGAGGAAAACTTAGATGAAAAGAACAACAATAGCTATAGTTCTAATCTCTATTATTGCCTTACCAATTTTCACATGGATAATCTATAATCAATACATCAAACCTAACCAGATAAACTCAACCAACGTTAAGATTACAGCTTTCTCAATGGATAAAGCTTGGGAAAATACAGTGGGTCTAATACTTGAATGTAGGTTTAATATCACAGTACATAATATGGGAGTAAATGACGTTAATGAGCTAAAATTACTAGTACAAATGTTTGTAAATGATAGCAAAATTGAACTCATAAACAACATACAGGGCTTTTCTGATAACGGTTCAATTACCAAACCACTTCTAGCAAATGAAGTTAAAGAGATAAAAGGAGAATTATTATCCAGTGTAAAATTCGTAAGCACCATAGGTGGCCATCCAAATGGAGCATTATATGTAGCTAAGGTTATGATAGGTGACAGTGTATTGGATGAACGCTGGGCTACTTTCCCTGCTTAATGTTTTCTACTAGATATTTTTTCATTTAAGTTTTCTTTGGGTAGAGTAAACAAAGAACACCAAAAAGTAACCAAACCAATTGACTATCTAAAATCTTAAATGTTAAAAATTTAAATTATAAGACTGATTAATAATGAATAAAAAATCTTGTTCAGTATTCATTACTTTATTATTTTCTCTTCTAGTACTTTCTGTTTTAGCTCAAGTCAGTATTGGCGTAAAAGGAAGGAGATTGGATAGAATATGAAATCACCTACACTGGAACACCCCCACAAACCTATCCTGAAACTGCAAGATTTGAGGTACAAGCAATTCAATGAACAAACATAACACTTGAAATAAAAACAGTCTCACTAGAAGCAGCTGAGATTACAACTCCTGTAACTTTTAATCTTGAAGAAGGAGCACCAGACTTTATCATTATCCCAGCCAACCTAAATGTAGGTGATGAAGTCAATCATAAAGAAGAAGGAAGTATTGAAATTTTAGGAATTGAAGAGTACACTTTTGAAGGTGTAACAAGAGAATTAATCTACGGTAGTTTTGGTGATTTAGATTATCATTGGGACAGAACTACTGGGATAGTAATTCAGATAGATCAAACTACTGACACATACACTCAATCTTGGCTAGCAGTAAGTACAAATATAGTTCAAACTGAAATTTCTGAATTAGATCCAATGTTACTTTATGGTATTATTATTGCTATCATTATCATCTTAGTAGTTGTGACTTTGGTTATCTTAAAAAGAAAGAAGTAAATCTATACTTTTTTTATTCCTTTTTTTCCTAAGTTTTCTTGGGATGAACAAACAAAGAACACAAAAGCTACTTTGAAAAAAATAACAACGGTAAGTTTCTAACATCCCTAAATATGCTCTAGAAGCAAATTTCATTGGAATTTATATATGAAAACAACAACACACTCCTAAGAAGGGATTGAATGAACATTCGGAAACCAAAATGGTTATGCCCCATATGCAAAGAATGGGACACAGATGACAATATGCTACCATCAACATTAGAAAGCGTACCATGTGAAAACTGTCAAACAGGCAAAACAAGTAAAAAGTCAACATGGTTAGGCAAAGCCCATTTGTTTTGTATCAAAGAATATAACAAAAAGAACAAACAAAAGTATTCAATCCAAGTATATGATGAAACTGAAAAATTTTTAGGACTCATAACACCAATATAGATAGCCGTTTACCCCTAGCACATTTTCTAATGTTTCAAAATATCAATAGTGCATAATTAGTCAATATTTGTTGATTGCTTGTTATCCTAAGTTTCTTTAGTGACCCAAAATTGTTTTTGAAGGGTCTTTTTAAGCTTCTTATGGTCACCTGGTCACCAATTCATAATTATTGAGGTGAAACGTAGATGACTAAAATTAAGTGTGTAAAACTTGAGTGTCCAGTATGCCATAAAGTTGGTTCTGCTCAACTGTTTTTCAACAAGAAAGATGAGGTTAGGTATTGTAGAGTACGTCATTACAAGGGATTAAATGAGTTGAAGAAGCCACAGTTCACTTATCATAAAATAAATGATTTATTATTACTGAAAACTTTATTAGAAAATCAAGGCTTTCAATTTCAAACAGCTACAAGTCAAAGTGGTCAAACCACAAAAGTAATGACAAAGTTTCATGACCATGTTGTCAATAACTCTGGGCTTAAACAACAAAGTAAGTGCCTCGGTAGCCTAGCCTGGTGGGGCACCGCCTTGGTAAGGCGGTGGTCGCGGGATCAAAGCCCGCCCGAGGCTCCATTCAACTTTCTTCGCGAAAGAACCTTGACTAGAAATAATTTTTTTGTTTTAATTTAGTTATTTTGATTGAAATAATATCCTTTTGACCAGTTTCTTCCTTATAAAATTTTTTTTAAAAAAAATTTTGGACTTAAAAAGAAAATTTTTTAATTTATAAACCTCGGATTTTTATTTAGTTTTAGAGCTAAACTATTATTTCGTCTTAAAATTTTTTCATATTAGTATTTCAATAAACGTTATGCACCAAGAAATGGTATATTAATTTATATATATACCAAAATCTATCAGATACAGAGGATATCATGGCTTTAGTTGATCCTGCAATACTGATAGCAGTTGTATTAGTGGTAATTGTCTCTTCAGTAACAATAATATACGCGATGCGAAAAAGGGATGAAAAACCTGAAAAGAAAATAAATAACACTAAAGTTCAGCCAAATTTAACAGGTTTGCCTTTTAGGGTTACAAAAAGCGTAAAATTTAATGATGCTTCACAAGCTAAAAATGAGCTTAGAATTCTTGATGTGGAAAGAGAAATTTTAAGCGATGCGATAAGAAGGTTGTATGAAGCTCATGGTGAAGGTAAAATTTCTGAAATAGAAAGAGATAATCTTGCTGGATCATACAAATCACGAATGATGGCTATTAGAGAATCAATATCTAAAGATGAAACAATTGTTACATTACATGAGCTTGAAGGTATGCAAGAAGATCTAATGAAACTTTTTAGTGAACGTTTTGGAGATCTAACCACAAAAGTTGAAGATTTGCGATCAAAGATTAGTATAGAACCAATAAAAGAAGTAAAGGTTCGTATTCCAAAATCATTAGACTCTATAGAAGAACAGACAGATGACTTAAAAATAGATAAAAAAAGGAAGCGTCGGAAATCGACAATTGAGACATCAAGTTCAAAGAGTGAAGCTGAGAAAAGAATAGAAGCGATTACAAGCGAAGTAGAAAAAGTATTAGATAAATTAGGACAGATTGAGATTGAATCATAACTCGAATTGGGTTGAGAAAGCAAAAAAAGAAGTAGCAAAAGCAGCAGTTAAGCATGTTGAAAATGGTTTTGTTGTTGGTTTAGGCAGTGGAAGTACAGTTGCCTATGCTATAGAAGAACTTGGGGAAAAAGTCAAAAAAGAAAAACTTGTTATTTGGGCTATACCCTCATCGTATCAAGCTTTTTTATTGGCAACTAGATATGGTATAAAAATCACTACGTTTGAAGAACATCCAATAATCGATTTAACGATAGATGGGGCTGATCAAATAAACTCTCAACTTAATTTGATAAAAGGTATGGGTGGTGCATTAACTCGCGAAAAAATTGTTGCGTCTGCATCAAAAATAAACATCATAATAGCTGATCAAAATAAAAAAGTAACAAATCTAGGTGATGGGAATCATCCAGTTCCTATTGAAGTGTTGCCTTTTGCTCTTTCTTTAGTAAAAAACCAAATAGAGCTAATGGGTGGAAAAATTGTTGTTAGAGAAGGGACTGGTAAGGTGGGACCAGTAATAACTGATAATGGAAACGCAATTATAGATGCTAGTTTTGGAATAATTAAAAATCCCAAAGAGCTAAATAAAAAACTGAAATTGATTACTGGAGTTCTTGAAGCAGGACTCTTTATCGATTCTACTGACATAGTTTACATTGGAAAACCCACTCATGTGGAAAAAATTGAACACAAATAATCTTTTTTAATTAAATCAAAGATTTGTTACACTTTCCTCCTAAGATATCGATAAATAACCTTAAATTGGGCCATCTTTATCAGGAATAAACTGAAAATAAATAGCCGGGGTAGCCTAGCTTGGCTTAGGGCGCCAGACTCATAATCTGGAGAACAAAGGAGGCCTAACGCCCAATGTCCAGAAGTCGCGGGCTCGAATCCCGCCCCCGGCACCAAAAAACCTACTTTTAAAAAAATTGTTTATATCTAATTTCAATATTTTTTCAAAAGATCAGTTGCTAAAGCATAAAACTTTGATGCTTGTTTGGAAAATGCTTAATTAAGAGCCTTACTTATTGCACTGCAGACGGAAAGATGGAATATGAGTGATCAAATTTCAAAGTTACCTCCACAAGTTCAAGAACGATTATTACGATTTCAACAATTACAACAAACAATGCAATCAGTATTAGCTCAAAAGCAACAAATAGAAATGGAGAAAACAGAAGTTGAACAAACATTGAATGAACTTCAAAAAACTGCAGATGACGCTGTTATTTACAAAACCGCTGGCTCTCTTCTAATAAAAGCCGAAAAAACCAAGCTTACTGAAGAATTAGTCGAAAGAAAAGAGCTTCTTAATACAAGAAGCACTGTTATCGTTAGGCAAGAAGAGAGATTGCGTTCTCAAGTAAAAGAAGCGCAAACTAAACTTCAAGCTGATCTCAAGCCAGTTTCTCAATAATCAACTTATTTTTTTACATGGGTGAAATTAGTGGAAAAGCTGGGATTACCCGAGCTAACCACTATTCAATTAGAACTTTTATCTGAAGCCGTAGAAACTGCCGCAAAAAAACATATTCTCTCCAAAATTTCTTCGAAACTGGTGGAAACTTTAAACATAATTGTGGAAACTACTAGTGAAAAGCCTGTAACTGTTGCAGTTGAAGTAATTCTAATATTATCTCCAAAAGTTAAAAACGTAAATGCTAATTTGTTAGCAAAAGAAGCCGTTAAAGAAGCGATTAAAACCTCTAAAGCCTATTTGAGAAACTTAAAATGAATTTTTCTAATATTCTTAATCTAATAGATAAGACAAAAGCAAGTTCTATTCTTCTCTTATGTCATCCTAATGCTGATCCTGATGCTTTGGGTTCAGCATATGCGTTTCAGAGTCTGCTAAAAAAACTCAGAGCAAATCTGAATGTAATTATTGGAGCTGATCAAGGAATCAGTCGTTTATCAAAACATTTTATGACATATGTTCCAATAACTTGTGAACTTACTCCTGATATATCCAATGTTGATATTATTGTTTTAATAGATACCAATACAATCCAACAACTCGGAAACCTAATTAATGATCAAACAAGAACAAAAACTCCAATAATAGTAGTGGACCATCATGCCCTCCATCCTAAAACAAAGTTAACAGCAACATTATGTGTCATAGATGACACTTCTCCATCTACATGCGAAATAATTTATAGATTCTATAAAGAAATGAACTTTAAACCCGATTTGAATGTAGCTAATGCATTGTTTCTTGGAATAGCTTTTGATACCCGCCATTTTATTCTGGGAAAATCTGAAACTTTTAGAACAATTTCTGAGTTATGTGAAATAGGTGTGGATCCTCAAAAGGCGTTAACTTCTTTATCTATGTCTATGAGTTTTTCTGAAAGAATAGCAAGAATTAAAGCATCTGGAAGATCTCGAATAACGACAATTAACAAATGGATAATTGTTGTTTCAGAGGTAAGCTCTTATCACGCTTCTGCAGCGCGTGCACTTATAGATTTAGGAGCACATATGGTTGCTGTAGCGGGTAAAAAAGGCGAGATAATTGATATGAGTCTCCGTTGTACTAAAAAATTTAATAACGATACAGGAATTCACTTGGGAACAGATATTGCTCAACCATTAGGTGAGTATCTTCATGGAACTGGTGGTGGACATTCTTTAGCTGCAGGATTAAATGGTGAGGGTGAAGTGGAAAATGGGTTTGAAGAGTGTTTAGTGCTCATCCAAAAAATTCTGGAAAAACCATTGTGAACAGGTACAATTAAATGTTAAAAATGGTGCATTAGATTGGCAGGCAAGATAAATATGCCCATAATTGAGATCGAAAATCTCACCTATATATATCCGGGTGGAAAAACTCCTTCAATTGATAACATTTCCCTTAAAGTGAATAAGGGGGAATTTGTTTTAATTACAGGTCCTAGTGGTTGTGGAAAAACAACCCTGTGTAGATGTTTCAACGGTCTTGTCCCAAATTTTTATCAAGGTGAACTTAAAGGAGAAATAACCGTAAATGGTTTGAAAACCTCTTCGAAACAAACTTATGAACTGGCTAAATATGTGGGTCTAGTTTTTCAAAACCCTGAAAATCAGCTTTTTGCCCTTTCTATTGAAAAAGACGTTGCTTTTGGATTAGAAAACCTCGGTGTGAACCGGAAAGATATTAGAAAAAGAGTTGATTGGGCATTAAAACAAGTAGGTATTTATGATTTGCGAGAAAGGTCACCCCACGAAGTCTCTGGTGGTCAACAACAACGGGTTGCAATTGCTTCGGTTCTAGCAATGCGTCCTGAATTGATAGTTCTAGATGAACCCACATCTTTTCTAGATCCTCTTAGTGCTGAAAAAATATTCCAAGTGATTCATGACCTAAATACAAAATTAGGAATAACTGTTATTCTGGTTGAACACAGACTTGATCTAACTGCAAGATATGCTAGTCGAATAATAATCATGGATAAAGGAAAAATTTGTCTCGATGGAAAACCACGTGAAATATTAACATCTGAAAAAACTCGATTACTCGGTGTAGGAATACCTAAAGCTACACTCTTGTATCAAATGCTTACAAAATCCGGATTTAACATAGGTAAGACTATTCCCCTTAGTTCAGAAGAAATAGCTATTCTCTTAGAGGAGTTTTTGAAACCTAAATGATCGAAGTAGAAAATGTTTCTTTTTCTTATCCAAACAATGTTGAAGCGTTAAAAGATGTCTCCCTAATTGTTAAAGAAGGTGAATTTGTAGCTATAATGGGTCAAAATGGGGCTGGAAAAACCACACTTGTAAAACATTTTAACGGACTTCTGAAACCATCAAAAGGAGTTGTTCGTATTGATAATGTTGAAACAACAAAAACCAGTGTTGCAGCCTTAGCAAAAGATGCAGGTTTTGTTTTTCAAAATCCAGATCATCAACTTTTTAGCGAAACAGTCGAAGAAGAAATTGCTTTCGCGTTGAAAAATTTTGGTTTTGCAAAAGATATAGTAGAGAAACGAATTACATGGGCTCTGAATCTTCTAGGATTATCACAATATCGAAAAACATCTCCTTTTCTTCTAAGTGGTGGGGAACGAAAACGAGTTGCTCTCGCTTCAGTATTAGCTTGGAATCCTAAAACATTAATTTTGGATGAACCAACAATTGGTCAAGACTATCGACAAAAAGAGAATTTGAGACAATTCATAATTCAAATGCAGACTCAGAAAAAAACAGTTGTTATCGTTACACATGACGTAGAGTTTGTAGCTGAATGCAATCCTAGAGTTTTATTAATGAAAGATGGAACAATTGTGGCTGATGGTGAAGGGAAAAAAATTCTAACTAATCCAGAAATTTTAACTCAATCATCTATCGTTTTGCCTCAAATCGCTCAAGTATTTCACTCACTTTCCCAGTTTGATCTCCCAAAAAACATAATTGATTTATACGAAGCTAAGAACGTCCTATCTAAAGTTTTGGAGAAAAGACCATGAGTGTTTTTGATGGCTTAAAATTCCGGAAAGTCTATTCTCCAATTCATAATTTGGATCCAAGAATGAAATTCGTTTATGTTTGTGTAATTTTTGTGGTAGCCATTCTTTTCAATCAACTTCTAGTTTTGTTAGCCCTATTTTTAATGCCTATCCCCTTTGTTCTTATAGCTGGAGTTCAAAAAGAATGGTTGCGTTCTTTGCGAGGAGCTGCATTTTTAGCGTCTTTTATTTTTATAGTTAATATAGCCTCTAACTATTTTACGTCAGGATACGTTTTAGCTATAATCGATATTGAATCAGCTATTGCAATGACCTTGAGGTTTGTGGTATTAGTAGAATCATTTTCAGTTTTCTTTTTGACCACATCACCAGATCATCTGGGATTAGCTTTGGAACAAACCCATGTTCCTTATGAATTTGCTTTTGCTTTTACTACTGCTGTACGCTTTGTTCCTGTATTAGCTGAAGAAGCTCAAACGATAATGGATGCTCAAAAAGCTAGAGGTCTAGAATTAGAGAAAGGTGGTTTTCTGAAAAGAATTCGTAATTATATACCAATTCTAATTCCTCTGATTGTTAGTGCTATTAGACGAAGTCTCGAATTAGCTGAAGCAATGGAGTCTAGGGCTTGGGGTGCTACTAAAAATCGGACAAACCTTTACGAATTAAAATTGCATCGTGGAGATTTTATTTTATTAACTATTAGTTTTCTAATTTTGGCAATTGCGATTTATTTACGTTTTTATGTTTCTGTTCCTATGATTAGTACTTTAATATTTTGATCTTTCTTATGTTCTGAAAAACACTTTTTTTATAAGAAACCAACTAAATATTGTAAATACATATAGCTTATTAAGACTTGCGACACAATGTGTTTTTGAAAGTGTATATCTACTGTTCACTCTAAGGAGGAAAAGGCAGACGAAAAAAAAGCGGCGAGCAGAAACTCTAAAGGTTCTTAATAAGTCATCCAAATCTCCTTTGCTTAGTGATATCTTTAAAAAACCAACTATGTTCCAGGAAATTTATGCAATTCGTGAACCTTATGTATATGCTGCAATAGTTCGAGAGAAAGAAACACAAAAAATGCGCTATGAAATACTAGAACCTACTCTTGATCCAAAGGAAATTCAATATCTTAACGAAATCAAAACCTTTCTGATGGATGAACTAGATGTAAATATGAAAGAAATAGAAAACAAAAATAAAGCAGAAAAATACTTGAAACAAAAAATTAACGACCTGATAAAAAAATATCGATTGAAAATTCCAATCGAAGCAATTGATAAACTCACATATTATATTGTGAGAGATTTTATTGGATATGGTAAAATAGATCCATTAATGAATGATCCATTAATTGAAGACATTTCTACAGATGGTGTAAATATTCCACTTTATATCTGGCATAGAGAATTTGAGTCCCTTCCTACAAATATTATTTTTAAGACTGCCGCAGAACTTAACTCGTTTGTAGTTCGTTTAGCTTATTTATCCGGGAAAAATGTTTCGATAGCTGCTCCTATATTAGATGCGTCACTTCCAGATGGAAGTCGTATACAATTAACTTATGGTAAAGAAATTACTAGACGAGGCTCTACTTTTACTATTAGACGTTTTAAAGCTGATCCATTAACAATTTCAGATTTAATATTATTTAATACATTACCTTCCAGCATGGCTGCGTACTTATGGTATCTAATTGAGAATCGTGCATCAGTGATGGTGGCTGGAGGAGTAGCTTGTGGAAAAACGACCACTCTAAATGGTTTATCAATTTTTATTAAACCTGAAATGAAAATAGTTAGTGTTGAAGATACTCAAGAAATAAATCTTCCACATGAAAACTGGATACCATCAGTTGTAAGGGCAGGTTTTAATGACGACAAACAGAATAATACAATTAATCTTTTTGATCTCTTAAAAGCAGCAGTAAGACAAAGACCTGATTATATTATTGTAGGTGAAGTACGGGGGGCCGAAGCCTATACCTTATTTCAAGCAATGGCTACTGGGCATTTGGGAATGTGTACAATACATGCTGAATCAGTTGATTCAGTTATAAATCGGCTAGAATCTGAACCAATGAATATTCCTAGAATGCTTGTAGCAATGACAGATATTATTTTGATCATGGAAAGAACTGAAGTTAATGGTAAACCAGCAAGACGTGTGAAAGTAGTAACTGAAATTAACGGTGTTGATAAAACAACAAATGATATTTGCACAAAAGAAGTATTCAATTGGAACCCTAAATTTGACAAATTCTCCTCTTTAAAAAATAGTATTCTTCTAGAGAAACACAAATTGAAAATGGGTTTTAGTGATGAAGATATTCAACTTGAATTAAAAAATAGAGAAATTGTTCTTGATTGGATAGTCAAGCAAGGTATTAGAAATCAAATAGATGTAGCCACAGTCATTCGAGAATATTATGTTAATCCTATTCGTGTGATTCAAAAAGCTAAGATGGGATTGAAATGAAGAAGCAAATAAAAGAAAAATTTCGTTCATTTACTAGCAAATTGCAGAGTGTTTCTTCAGCTTTTCTCAAAAGGAGACAATATTCTTCTAGTAATAAGATACCAAAAGATTTTGATAGTCCATTAACTATTTCCTATAATCTGATGGGTAATAAAATTTTGAAGTTTATTCCCCTGTTTAAAGATTTGGATCAAACAATACTCAAATCAGGATTAAAATACAATTTTAAAGCATATGTGAGCTTAACAATTCTTTCTTCTCTATTAATTACCCTTATCGTTGGAGTAATTTTGCCAATTACTTTCTTCTTTTTTCTCAATATGTCGGTTGTTTCAGCGTTACTGTTTGGTATAGGAGGAGCTTTATTCTCATTTGCTATTTCAATATTTGGTTTTTATCTCTATCCTGTTTATCGTGCGGATAAACGGAAAAGAGAACTAGATGATGAGATGCCTTTTACTGTTGGTTACATGTCTATTTTAGCAACTGCTGGAGTTTCTTCTGAAAAAATTTTTTCTTCAATTTCAACATTAAAAGATCCTCTTGCAGCTTCTACTGAAGCCAAAGAAATTATTGCCAATATTAACTTGTTTGGTTTGGATATAATCTCAGCGCTAGAAAAAGTCTCTTCACGAACTTCTTCTTTAAGATTTAAGGATATTATCGAAGGGATAATATCTGCAATTCATTCAGGTGGAGATCTTGGAACTTATTTGCGTGGAAAATTTGAATCTGCAATGAAATTAAAAAAACTAAGTCTTAAAAAGTACTCCGACAATTTATCCGTTCTCTCTGAGGTTTATGTAGCTCTGTTGTTAACTGGACCTTTGATTCTTGTTATTTTAGTGTCGGTTATGTCGGCGTTAGGTGGTACCGATATGGGTTTACTTAATCCTGAACTTCTACTAAGTTTACTAACTTATTTAGCAATTCCAATTTTGGGTACAATATTCTTGATTATCTTAGATACAGTATCTCCTAAATGGTAGGTAAAAATGCCAAAAATAAAAAACAATACAAAAAAAACGACAATAGTAGCTTCATTACTTGTAGGTCTACTAATAGTAGTTTTTGGCTATACCACTGTAGGATTTAATTCATCAATAGATGATTTTGTATTCGTTGCCCTTCTTGTATTAATCATTCCAATCACAATTTTAACTACTATTGATTATCAATGGAAAAAAGCAATCGATGAACATTTACCTGATCTATTCAGAAGCATAGTTCAAGCTCAGGAAGTAGGTATGACTCTTCCCCAAGCTTTAGAAGAAGCATCTAAACGAGATTATGGTCCATTAACTAAAGAATTACAAAAAATGACTGTACAAATGTCCTGGGGATCTTCATTTGAAGAAGCTCTAATAGTTTTTGAAAACCGAGTAGGTACTGTATTGACTCAGAGGACTATACCTATGATAATTGAGGCAAGTCGTTCAGGGGGTCGCGCAGAACAAGTTTTTGATCCTCTAAGCAAATTTATTGAGACAACTAATATATTAGAAAAAGAACGTAAAACTCAAACAAGACCATATATTGCAATAATATACGTAGCTCTTTTTGTTTTTATTTTCACTATTATTATATTATTTAATACATTCTTTACTGATATTGAAGGTGTAGCACTGTTTTCAATGTCTACATCATCACCTTTAGTTTTACAGCGAATTTTTTTGCATTTAACAATAGTTCAAGGTTTTTTTAGCGGACTTGTTGCAGGGAAAATGGGTGAAGGTTCAATAAATTCTGGATTAAAGCACAGTGTGATAATGATGTTAATTGGTTACCTAGCTCTAAGATTTTTTTTATGAGGTGAAAAAAATAAAAAAACAACTAAAAAAATTTTTTAAAAATAAAAGGGCTATAACACCTGTGCTTAGTCATCTTTTGCTCACTATAGTGGCAGTTTCTGTTATGTCTTTAGCTACTTCAGCAACTTTTATCATAACAACTAATCTTAGAGAGACAATGGGAGAACGTTTACTGGTTGAAGACGTATGGTTCGATGAAGGAAGTGACAATGTAAGTATTTATGTTCGAAATGTTGGAAAAGTCTCTTTTCAAGTTGCTGCAGTTTATGTTAATAAGGTTGGTCAATTATTCAATTCACCTTTCAACTTAGGAATCAATGAAAATGATTGGCTTTTAGTTGATTATAACTGGATTTCTGGAGAATCGTATTATATTGATTTATTAACAAACAGGGGGACGCATATTGCAAGCTATTACAAAGCTCCTTAGGAATAAAAAACGGGGAATTAGCACGGTTATAGTCGTTATGCTAAGTCTAGTTTTAATAGTGACAATTGTTGGTAACGTAATTCTTTGGAGCTACCAAATGAATCAGATTGATTGGGAAAAAATTCAAGAAAAAATCGAAATTATTGACGTACAATCAGTAAATAATTCATGGATCCAAAATCCTAATGGCTACATCCTTGGAGGATCAACCAATTGGATATCTGGAGATATATCAAATCTCATTATAGATGATGGTGATACAATGGCTTTTTCCAGTTATTTTTCTGGAGAAAATCTTCAAGAATTTGTGGGTCTTGACTCATCAGATATAGATTCTTCTTTTGACAAAGGTATACACTCAAATTTTTCTGCTCAACGTTATGGTCCAGACTCAATTTTCGATACGTTATCAGAGACAAATACCTATGTTAATTTCACAGTGCTTGATGATGGGTTTGAAGGGCCTATTTGGGATGAAAATTGGAATATAATATCTGCAAATTGGCAAGAAGATAATTCTCCAATTCATAGTGGCTCCTCTTCTGCTTGGGCTTATAATAACCAAGGTGAAGGTCCTTTTATAAGTAACAATCTGAATATGATCGGAGCTAACGCAATTTATGTCGATTTTTGGTTTAGAAAAGATGATATAGAATCCTCAGATTTTACTTTGTATTATTACGATGGATCAAGTTATGATCTGATTTATGAACTAGATATTGCTGGCTCTGATGATAATTGGTTGCATTATTCTGAAAAAATAACAGATAGTCAATATTTTATCTCCAATTTTAGAATTAGATTTGATGCTACCTTGGGAGGTGGTGAGAATGTGTGGGTAGATGATGTTATAATTCAGAAAGAAAATTCTACTTCTTTTGAGCTTGATTTAGAGGTTCAATGGACGGATCTTAATTTTAATCACCTAAATGAAGAGCTCTGTATTTATGTCGGAATATTGGACGATGAAAATCTCCAAGTAGATTATTGGACTGGTTCTGACTGGGAAACTCTTTTTAATGATTTGAATTCAGGCTGGAATAATGTTTCAATTTCCAATTATTTGGAATCTCAAAAGTTTACAATTCGATTCAAAAGTACCTCTGAAATTAATGATGTTATTGAAGACAGTTGGAATATCGACGTAGTTTTGTTGCATCTTTGGACCAATGAACATTTAATAGAAATGGAATTTCTTAGTCAGAGTAATACGGAAGAATGGTCTAAACTTATCTGGAATTCTGATATCGCTTGGTCAATTGGATCTGTGAATGTTATTGTTCAGTTATATAACTTCACATCAGACAATTATTCGACAAACGGATCAGGTTATTTAAATTACATTTCAAATAATTTACCTGATATCAAAGAAAATAAAACTCAATCAATAAATTTAGAATCGACAGACTTCAGAAATGAAACAGGTTATTGGAAAATAAAAATTACAGGTATTGCTACTACAGATATGCCCTTTAATTCAGAGATTGACTGGATTCAAATTACAGAAACCCAGTTTGGTGCTTTGGTTGCTTTCCGAAATGAAGGATCGCTAACTTCGCATTTGACTTCTTTTTGGGTTAATAATTCGACAAGACATCAAAGATATGAAATAGAAACTTTTGTTTCTCCAGGAGAGACAATTTTAAAACTATTTGAGAATATAATACTTCCAGATGAACCCTTTACAACAAAAGTTTCGACTGAAAGAGGAAATCTCTCAGTTTTTTCATCAGATTAAGCTTCCAATATTTTTTTCAATTTTTCGACAACTTGAGTTTGATCTTTTGCCTCTATTATTTGAATTTTATATAATTCGGCCATTTTCTTTCCGTTATCATTGATCTTTGGTATAGCGATTAGTATTGATCTTTTTGGAGAAACATCAAATATTTTTGCAAATAAAGCTACTACCGGTTGTTCAGCGACCATTTCTTCTGAAGTTGATATATCTACAACCATCATTTCTTTTGATTTGGATTTCTTAACGGCTATAATATCAAATGAGTGTTCTGCTCCAGATTTTCCATTAATCTTCGTTGTGCTTTTAACTTTCCACCCATTTTCTGTTAAAAATTTATTTAGTCCGATATTAAGAAGTGGACTATTTGCTGCTCTATTTTTTGCTCCTTCTTTTACTTTATAAGAGAAAATATTTTTCAAATTTATTTCTTCAAAAGTAGATATTGAACCACATTTTCTGCAGAAATGTGAAGGCGTAGGTATGTCAAAATTTTTTTCACAATTATTGCATTTACACCAAACGCCTGCTTTTTTATAATCAAAATCAACTTTATTCAGTTTATTTCCACATTTTGGACAAACTAATTTTTTTTCTTTGCGAAATTTTTGTTCTACATCCATATATCCGCATTTAATATGTTCAATCAATGAACTTTTTTCAATATCAAAAGAGTTGCAATATGGACAGTTATAACGAGTAGTTGTATGATGAGAATTGCATTTTGGACAAAGAACCATTTTATCATAAAGTTCTTTTGCCAAGACTCCAGTTTCAGCTATTTCTTCCAATATTGGTTCAATTTTTATATCAGAATTAACAAACTTCTCTACTATTGGATAACAATTAACACAATCTCTTTCTGGATCATAAACTGGTTTAATTTCTGTAATATTCTCTTGGCGAATTCTATCTAATACTCTTTGAGCGTTAGACTCTTTATTTACTTTGTTTGCTGCTTTTTTACGAATTTTCACCATTTTTCTTTACCTTGAGTTTCGGTATTAATCATATCTGAAATTATTTCAGAATGGTTCCTGAGCCAGGCATGTACTGATTTGTACAAATTAGGTTTAAACATTTCTGAAGTATTATATTGGATTTTATTTTTAATTGAACCTGAATTCAAATATTTCCATTTAATAAGATTAATGAACAATTGTTTACTCTCTTATTTTCTGTTAACTTTGGTTTAAATTGAATTATGATTTCAAATATAGGGTTTAGGTCCTAGTAATTTTGACTCATGATTAATATTTATCCTAAGAGTCAAATTTTTTAATAAGAAATTGTATTCAAACAGTAAATTATTGTGTGAAATGAAATTGATGACGGACTACACTCGTTTTGGTCCAGCAGGGGTTCCAGAAAGATTTAAAAAAATTGTAAGTAATATCTCTGATGTTCCTGGTCTATTACATGCAGAGGGTCTTACCGCTTTTGAATATCCGGCTGTTCGTTGGGGTCAGAAACCTCAGATAAAAAAAGAATCAGCTGAAAAACTTGGAAATCAAGCGTTAAACAATGATGTAGTGTTAAGTATTCATGGTTCTTATTTCTTGAATCTTTGTGGAAAAGAGGATATTGTTGAGGCAAGTAAACGTAGAATAATTGCTTGTGCGCAAGCTGCTAAATGGATGAATGCGTACGTATTAGTTTTTCATCCAGGTTTTTATGGTAAAATGGATAAAAATGAGGCTTTAAAAAAATGTGTGATAGAATTAAGAGACATTGTAGAAACTATGAACGGTTTAGGAATAAAAAAAGTTAAACTTGGACCCGAAACTATGGGGAAATCTTCTCAAGTTGGTTCATTAGAAGAAATCTTAACTTTTTGTGAAGAAGTTGAACAAACCCATTTAGTTATTGATTGGGGTCATTTACATGCTAGACATAATGGTCTTCTTAAAGAAGTGGGTGATTTTAGATCTATTATTAATACTGTTGAACAACGATTGGGAACACAAGCTGTTAGAAATATGCATTGTCACTTTTCAAAAATTGAATTCACAACTAAAGGTGAAAGGCGCCATCATATATTAAACAACAAAGATTATGGGCCTGATTTCCAGTTATTATCTGAAGTTTTAGTTGAATACAAAATGCATCCTGTAATAATAAGTGAAACACCGCTTCTTGATTTGGATTCTATATTTATGCGTGATACCCTGAATAAGGCGATAAATAGTTAAATCTCTTCGATACATTTTTTATATTAACTACTTATCATTTTCAGGGAATTTCATTGGTTAGATTGAAAGGCTTTCAAAAACTTATATCTACAGATAAAGCCATGAAAAAATGGCTTAATATATTAAACATCCACAAATGCGAAGAAACAAAAATTCCAATAACAGAAGCTCTTAATCGAGTTTTATCTTCAGACATAATAGTAACAGAAGATCTTCCAAGGTTTGATAAATCCGCAGTTGATGGATATGCTATTTTATCTATTGATACAATTGGAGCATCTCAATATCAATCTAAAACTCTCAATTTAACAACTTTACAAAAAATTTCTTCTAAACAAGCGATTCCAGTTTGGACTGGAAATCCCATTCCTGATGGTGCCGATGCAGCAGTGATGATCGAAAACACAAAAAAAACCAATTCCAGATTAGAAATTTTTACACAATTACCTAAATGGGCTAACGTCTCAAAAAAAGGTGAAGATGTTAAAGCGGGTGAAATTGGTTTGAAATCAGGGACTAGATTAAAACCGCACCATTTAGCATTGATAGCAGCCTTAGGTTATACATCGATTAATGTAACACGAAAACCAAAAATTGCTGTTCTTGCAACTGGAAACGAACTCGTTACTTCTGGAGGAACTCTTTCCAGCGGTCAGATTTTCGAATCAAATCGAATAACCATTTCAGGCTTGTGCAGAGAACTTGGTTGTGAACCAATAGATCTAGGTATATCTAAAGACAATGTGAAAGATTTATCTGAAAAAATTGAACTAGGTCTAAAAAATTGTGATGCTCTTATTACAACAGGTGGAACTAGCGTGGGACAATTTGACCTTTTACCCGAAGTAATTAGCAAAATTGGTAATCCGGGTGTTATTGCTCATGGGATGGCATTAAGACCTGCAATGCCAACTGGCCTAGCTGTTGTGGACGGAAAACCAATTCTGATCCTTTCAGGAAATCCAGTTGCTGCGATGATCGGATTTGAAGTTTTTATGAGACCTTTAATAAGCAAACTGTTAGGTTCAAATTCTGATAAACGACACACAATCAATGGAATCATGAATAGAAAAGTTGCGACAAGACTAGGTAGACAGACTTATCTTCGTGTTCGAGTCATCCAGAAGAAAAAAGAATTCATTGTAGAGCCAATAAGTGCAAGAGGTTCAGGTATCATTTCATCAATGACAAGAGCTAATGGTTTTGTTGTTGTGCCTTCTAATAGAGAAGGAATTCGAAAAGATGAGTTAGTAACCGTTCAATTATTTGGAAGAGTGGAGAATCTTATCAAAGATGTTTAGAGAATTAATGACTTTTGATCATGCTAAAAAATTGTTACTCGCCCAACTCAATCCTGAACCTTTAGGTGGAGAAAAAATTCCTTTAAAAGAAGCATATTCTCGAATCCTACTTGAAGATGTAGTTACTAAGGTGAATATTCCTCCTTTTGACAGATCAACTGTAGATGGATATGCGGTAAAAGCTGAGGATATTTATGGAGCTGAAGAAAATAAGCCAATTGCTCTATCTATTATTGGAACAATAAATGTTGGAGAACCTCCGAAAATAGAAATCAGAAAAAATCAATCAGTTGAGATTGTAACAGGTGCACCAATTCCTCCAGGAGCTGATGCTGTTGTAATGGTAGAAAACACCCAGAAACAGGGGGGGTCTATCTTAATTTATCGAGCAGTAACCATTGATGAAAATATCATGAAAAAAGGCACTGACCTGGAGAAAGGCGAAAAAGTTCTAAAGACTGGTCAACTTTTAGGTGCTCCCGAAATTGGAGTTCTGGCTGCAATAGGTATGGACTATGTAAATGTGCTAAAAATACCTGTTGTGTCAGTTATATCCACAGGAGCGGAGATAACCGAACCAGGAAAAGATTTAGCGCCTGGTAAAATTTATGATATTAATGCTTACAGTTTGAGTACTGCAGTTAAAGAAAGTGGTGGTAAATCGATTTGTCTAGGAGTTATACCTGATGATGAAGCTGCATTAGAGATTGCTTTAAGAGATGCCTTAGTTTCCTCTGATATAATAATAACTTCTGGTGGAGTTTCTGTGGGTCCACGGGATTATACACCCAAAATTGTAAACTCTTTAGGTAAACCAGGTGTAATTATTTCAGGAATAGCTGTTAAACCGGGAAAACCTACAACTGTAGCCTTTATTGGAAAAAAACCAATTTTTTCTCTCCCTGGGCATCCTACCTCTGCTTTGCTGATATTTTATCTACTAGTGCGACCAGTCATCCAGAGTTTGGCCGGAAATAAAATATCTGAAAAAATTGTTAAAGCCAATCTGACTACAAGGTTATTTTCAGCAAAAGGGAGAAAAACTTTTGTCACAGTTAGTCTTACAAGAGATAAAAACCAAAAAATATTGGCTATACCCATACAGACTGGCGCATCAGGAGCAATAACTACTCTATCAAAAGCTGACGGATATATTGAAATTCCAGCGAATCAACAATTTATCGATTCAAATGAGCAAGTAACGGTAACATTATTGACGAGCAA
Organism: Candidatus Bathyarchaeota archaeon; assembly: GCA_963848105.1. Classification (GTDB taxonomy): domain Archaea; phylum Thermoproteota; class Bathyarchaeia; order Bathyarchaeales; family Bathycorpusculaceae; genus AD8-1. Next base: position 260,427 of record CAWKCH010000001.1, on the reverse strand, counting down.
AAAGGTTTAGAGGAACCTTTAGTAAACACTAAAAGAAGGAATCCAATATGAGCAATTTAGAACTATTAGTCTCCCAATCAAATGTTTTTAATGGCATTCAACAATCTTTTGTTAACGCAAAATATGCCCTTTTAGGAGTTCCTTTTGACGTAACAAGCACATATCGCACAGGAGCTAGATTTGGACCAACAGCAATTCGTCAAGCCTCTCTAAATATTGAAACCTATAGTCTTCGATCAAATTTTGACACAGAATTGCTTCCAATAGTTGATTTAGGCGATGTGCACGTTTCTAGTGATCCTGAAAAAACAATCAATACGTTAGATTTGGTAACTAAAGATCTCTTAAAGGAGAAAAAAATACCGATTGTAATTGGTGGTGAACATACAATTACATTGGGAATTCTAAAAGGTCTTATATCAAAACCTCAAAAAACAGCAATGGTAGTCTTTGATGCTCACCTTGATTTAAGAAAAGAATTTTTGGGTCTTTCTCTTTCTCATACAACTTTCATGCGTTTGATAAATGAAACTATACAACCTGCAAAAATAATCGAAGTTGGTACCCGCGCCGTTTGCAAAGAAGAGTTGGATTATTCAAAGAAAAATGAAATTGATTACATTACATCACATAAAATAATAAAAAAAGGAACTTCTGAGATAATTAAAGAAATAAAAAATACTATATCTTCTTATGAAAATGTCTATCTTTCCATAGACATGGACATCCTAGATCCAGCATACGCACCTGGAGTTCAAAATCCTGAACCCGAAGGAATCAAAACAAATGAACTCATTGATATATTATGTTCCTTAAATGATCACAGAATTATTGGTTTTGATGTTGTAGAAGTTGCACCTATTTATGATACTGGAATAACAGCTATTTCTGCTGCGAAAATTATTCTAGAATTACTTAGTTCGATTGAAAAAAATGCAAATTGAATAAATACTTTTTAAGGTAAATTATTTTTTCCTAAGTTTCGCAACAAAAAACCCGTTACTATTATGTAAATTAGGAAAGAACCTTTGACATTCTTTTAAACCTCTAAAACCGGGAAGTCCAATATTGGGTTTTATTTCGACTAAAGAAAAGTCCGCATATTTTTTTAGGAATTTTTCAATAATCATTTCATTTTCTTCAATTGTAATGCTGCAGGTGGAGTAAATTAGAAATCCTCCCTTTTTGATCATATCTGCACAATTGCTAATCATTTGCCATTGAATGTCTGCCATTTTATCAATAGATAGCGAGGAAATCCTCCATTTGGCTGATGGTTGTTTAGCAAAAACTCCAGTGCTTGTGCAAGGAGGATCCAAAACTATAATATCTGCCTGTGCTCCAAAGGGCAAAGAAGTACATGCATCAGCTATTATTTGATTAGCTATTCTAACACCCATTTGCCTAATTTCTTTTTTCCACACTTTGCTTCTTCGTAGTGAATAGTCAATTGAATAAATACTGCCTTGATTTCCCATAAGCTGAGCCAAGTAAGTTGTCTTAGTACCTGGAGCAGAACAAACATCAAAAACAGTAATACCCGGTTTTGAATTAGCAATTTCTGCTGCAAAACAACTTGCTTTATCTTGAATATAGAACATTCCATTTTGAAAGCTAGATATTTTGGTCAAAGGTTGTTTCGTTCTAATGACTTCATAAACGTATTTTAAAAATTCTATTTTCTTTAATTCAACATTATCTTCTGAGAGTTTTTTCAAAATTTCTGTTTCAGACCCTTTTAGAGTGTTTAACCGAATATACTCTGGTGGTAAATTCATGTTTGCTTCAAGAAAACTTATAGTTTGACTTTTCCCCAGAATCTTAATGCAATATTCTACGAACCATATAGGATGATATGTTTGAAAAGCTATTTTTTCTATTTCATTTAATTTATTTATAATTAAAGATATTTCCAGTGTTAGTATAAATCCCAAAATATTTTCAATTTCTCTGAGCATTTTCCATCCTAAAATAGATCTGCCTAATTTAGCTATTTTTTCCGCTTCTTTTAGATCTATTTTTGACCAATTTCTGGTAATTCTTGTTTGATAGATAAACAGTCGTAAAAATGATTGAAGACCCAAATGTAAATTATTGAATATTTCAGGATTAATAATCTGTTCAATAAATGCGTCAATTTGATTTTTTCTTCTAACAGTTTCACATACAAGTCTATATGCATATCGAATAGAGTTGGGGTCTTCTACTTGTAGTTGCTCAATAGTTTTTGATAAAGCCATTTGTTCACTTAGTTTTTGTATTTCAATCCAACTTAAAGCTTCAATAGCAACTTTCCAAGCTTCCTTCAACATCAAATATCACAAACAGTAATGCAGTAGATATCTAATTAAAATCTCCTACCTTTATTGGATCTTTTATTGACGATTAGTTTGAAAACTTATTTTACCTTTACAACCATCACTAGCTATTTCTTTTACGGAAAAGTGGCAACTAGTATTTTTGGCTCATTTCAACTGGCTAAATTTTTTTAACAAATTATTCTCCGAATAATTCATAAACTGCTTTGCATCAAAATACTCTGTTAATGGAGTTGGATAAAAATGGATTATTGGGAACTTATAATTGTTGGTGCTGGCCCTGCAGGTCTAGCGGCCGGAATCTATGCTGCTAGAAGTGGATTAAAAACTCTTATTATAGAAGCAAAAATGGCTGGTGGCACAACTGCTGACGCGCCAATTATAGAGAATTATCCTGGATTTTCAAAAATATCTGGTGGTGAATTAGCTGAAAAAATGGTTCTCCAATGTAGACAACTGGGAGTGACTATTCATGAGTTGGAATCTGCAATAGAATTTATGATTACTGAACAAGATAGAATAGTTAAAACAAACAAAGCCAGCTATACTTCCAAAGCAATACTTTTGGCAACAGGATCTCATTATAAAGAAATTGGAGTCAATGGGGAAAAAAAATTCAAAGGAAGAGGTGTAAGTTATTGTGGAGTTTGCGATGGGCCTTTATTTAAAGGAAAACGCGTTTTAGTTGTAGGTGGTGGAAACACTTCAGCGACAACAACTCTTTATTTATCAGGAATAGTTTCTGAAGTATTTGTTGTTCACCGAAGGGAAGCTTTTCGTGCAGAACAAGCTTTAGTGAAAGACATTCAATCCAAAAAAAATGTAAAAATATTTTGGAACAGTGAAATTCAAGAAATTATAGGTGATAAACTCGTAACTCAAGTTATTCTGAATAATAAAAAAACTAACGAAAAAAAGACGCTTAAAGTTGACGCTGTTTTTGTACAAATTGGTGAAGCACCAAATAATAAAATTGTCCAAAATAGTGGCGTAAATCTCAATGATAAAGGATACATAATAACTGATTCTTCTCAACAAACAAATATACAAGGAGTTTACGCGGCAGGAGATCTTACAAATAATCCTGTTAAACAAATTGGAACTGCAGTAGGTCAAGGTATTACAGCTGCCCTTGAAGCTTACAGCTACATAAAACGACCGTATTATCGAAAATAGAGGGAAAACATTATATCATTAAAAACCCTCTTTCATGATTTCATAAGCTTAGCTAGTACGCTTACAGCGTCAAATAACACTAAGAAAAGAAGGATTTCATTATGAGTGAAGAATGTCTCGCTGTAGTAAATATTAACCAAGACCTTTGTAGTAGATGCAGTGTATGTTACTCAATTTGCCCATATGAGGCAATAAAACGTGATTCTAAAACAGGTGAGGTAGCAATTGACATTCAAGAATGTCAAGTTTGTGGCATATGTTCGAGTGCCTGTCCAGTATCCGCCATAGAAATGGCATACTACGATTACGATCACCTTTTAGATTATGTAGAGTGTTCAAGGAAGAAAGATCCTAGCGACACACTAGTTTTAATGTGTCGAGGTAACTCACCTTCAACTTGTGAAACTGAAGAAATTCTGGCAGATCAAGGTATAAAAGTTGAGAATTATATTCCTTTGAGACTACCCTGTTCAGGAAGAATCCCGACAGATTTTATTTTCAAAACTTTGAATTCTGGTATTAAAAATATACTTTCAATTCAATGTGAAGACAAATTCTGTAGGTACAAAGAAGGAACAAAAATCAATACCCGAAGACTTCAATTGAGTAAAAACGTCCTAGAACAGCTAGGATATGATAAAAACGTTCTCCGAGTAGTAAAATACTCTCGAAAAGCAGTATATGATACGTCTAAATGTGTAGGATGCGACAAATGTGTTTTCATATGTCCATATGATGCCATTAAGGCCGAGCCTTTTGCTACACCGACTATTCTTGAAGAAGAATGTGTTGGTTGTGGTGCTTGCGCATTGGTTTGTCCTCATGAAGCCATTGAAATAAAAGGATTCGAGTTCGAAGAAGTTATAAAGCGTTATGCTAAATCAGCTTCTAAAATAAAATCTGTTAACAACAAACCAGCGTTACTTGCTTTTGTTTGTCAATGGTCAGATTTTTCAGCATTGGACGATCCAAATAATGCGTTTGAGAACAAGAATGTTATGACCCTAGAGATTCCATGTTTTAAATCTTTAGATCCTGTTCATATTATCAATGCTCTAACATGTGGATTTGATGGAGTAATGGGAATTGTATGTTCTCCAGAGGATTGTAAACTTGAAGAAGGCAGAGATACTGCGGATCGTAATTTAGAAGTATTAAGGACTGTACTGAAAAAAATGAATCTGCTTGATCGCTTTGAATATTGTGAAACTTCACCCAGATGTGCTGGTGAACTTGAACAAAAAATTAACGAATTTACTGAGAAACTATCAACTTTACCTTGTTGCTGTAGTACTAAAGGAGAAGAAAAATGACTTACAAAATAATGGCTATTGAAGAACTTGCTCCCAAGACAAAAATGTTTGAAGTATCTGCTCCACATATAGCTGCTAAAGCTGAACCAGGTCAATTTGTAATAGTAATTCTTAGTGAGGAGGGTGAACGTATACCTCTTACAATCTGCGACTATGATAAAGAAAAAGGAACAGTTTCTTTTGCTTTTCATGAAGTTGGCAAGACCACTAAAGAATTAGGAAAATTACAAGTCGGTGATGTTTTAGCCAATCTTACGGGACCTTTAGGGAATCCTTCTGAAATAAAAAATTATGGAAAAGTTTTATGTGTTGGAGGTAGCGTAATGATTGCACCTCTTTTATTGCAGGTAAAGGCTATGAAGGAAGCTGGTAACAACGTAACTACGATTTTAGGCGCAAGGATACAAGACGGGTTATTGATGCAAGAGAAAGCAAAATCTCTAAGTGACAAGGTTTACCTTGCAACAGATGATGGGTCTTTTGGATATAAAGGCCTAGATTTTCTAGCGGAAATCCTAAAAAATGAAAAGTTTGACCGTTGTGTAGTTATGGGACCTGTTGTGATGATGAAAGAGGTTAGTGAAATAACAAAACCATATGCAATTCCCACAATTGTAACCGCTACTCCGATAATGATTGATGGAATGGGAATGTGTGGTGTGTGCCGAGTGACTGTTTCAGGAAAAATGCTTTTTGGCTGTGTTGACGGTCCAGAATTTGATGGACACAAAGTTGATTTTGATGAACTTGTTCAACGTCAAAGGTTGTTCCTTCCAGAAGAGCGCGTAAGTTCTCTATTATGGGAAAAAAACATTGGAGGTTGTAAATGTGGTAAACACAAAGCCTAAACCTAAAATTAAAAAAATAGAAGTTGAGATGCCAAAGCAAGACCCAAAAGTTAGGGTTAAAAACTTTAGTGAAGTTGCTCTAGGATACAATGAAGAACAAGCCCAAGAAGAAGCTACTAGGTGTTTACAATGTGTTAAACCCCAATGTGTAGCAGGATGTCCTGTTGAAGTACCAATTCCAGAATTTATTAAGTGTATTAAAGAAAAAAAATATGCTGAAGGCATAGTTACAATAAAATCTAAAAATGCTCTTCCTGCTGTTTGTGGAAGAGTTTGTCCACAAGAGGAACAATGTCAAGCGAAATGTGTTCTTGGAAAAATTGGAGATCCAGTTAGTGTAGGACGATTAGAACGTTACCTAGCTGATTGGGAAAGAGATAATGGTTTCCAATTACCCGAAAAAACACCACCAACAGGTAAAAAAGTTGCTATTGTGGGTGCTGGTCCTGCTGGACTTACTGCAGCTGCTGATTTAATTAAACTTGGACATGAAGTAACTATGTTCGAAGCTCTTCACTTACCCGGTGGAGTATTAATATATGGTATTCCTGAATTTCGATTACCCAAAGCCATTGTTCGAAATGAAGTGAAATACATACAAGAAATAGGCGTAGATTTACGTGTAGGAAACTTGGTTGGTAGAACACATACAATTCCAGAGCTCATGAAAACTGGTACAGATGCAGTATTCATAGGTTCAGGAGCTGGATTGCCCAGATTCATGGGGATATCTGGAGAGAACCTGGGAGGTATTTATTCCGCAAACGAATTTTTAATTCGCAATAACCTAATGAAAGCATTTGATTTCCCAGAGTACGATACTCCTATGCGTATTGGTAAACACGTTGTTGTTATAGGAGGCGGTAACGTTGCCATGGATTGCGCTCGTTCATCTATGCGTTTAGGTGCTGACGTCTGTTTACTCTATAGACGATCACGTGATGAGTTGCCTGCAAGACAAGAGGAAATAGAAAATGCTGAGGAAGAAGGTTTAGTATGCAAATTTTTAGCAGCACCTCTAAAGTTTACTGGTGACGAAAAAGGTTGGGTGAAATCTATGGATTGTATAGCTATGGAACTGGGTCCACCTGATGATTCAGGAAGACGTAGACCAATTCCAATTAAAGGTTCTGAGTTCACTATGGAAACAGATACTGTAATTATTGCCATTGGTCAAACTCCTAATCCTATTATTCAAAGGACTACTGATGGTCTAGAGGTAAATCCAAGACGGGGAACGATTCTGGTTGATGAAAACGGCAAAACAAGTATAGATGGAGTTTACGCTGGAGGCGACGTTGTGACAGGTGCTGCAACAGTTATTAGTGCTATGGGTGCTGGAAAAACAGCGGCTAAAGCGATGCACAAATACCTAATGAACAGAAAATAAAATAAATAAATTATTCACCTTTATTTTCTTTTATTTCTTTTATTCAAGTTATAAAAACCACTTTTTTAGATTAACAAAAAAACCTATATCTGCTAAATTATATTCCGTTTAGACAGGGTATACGAGTGAAGCTTGATCTAATCAGAGACCTCATAAAAATATTTGCACTAGTAACAATGACAATAGACCATATTGGATACACATTATTTCCCGATCTGGCTATTCTTAGAATAATTGGGAGACTTGCTTTTCCTCTTTTTGCTTACTTAATAGCTTTAGGATTAAATAGTACTAAAAAACCAAAAAAATATCTCTTAACACTCTTAATTTTCGGTTTTATCTCTCAGCTTCCTTATTTCCTTGTTTTTAATATTCAACCTTTTGAAAGATTGAATATCTTTTTTTCTTTATTTTTAGGTGGACTAACAATTCAATATTTCAAAAAACGAAGCCTTCTTGCTTTTGTTCCTATTTTTTTATCTTTAATTCTTAATACTGAAGGTTCATTTTATGTAGTTTTGACTGTTCTTTTTATGAATTTATTATTAGACGATAAAAAAATTGGTATTATCAGTTTATTTGCACTAAATCTTCCTTTCTTATTTGGAGATTTTCAAGGATTAGCACTATTAGCTCTTCCAATAGTTTTATTACATCAAGAAAGTAGGTTCAAAATTGAAATTAATATCACTGCTAACTCAATATTATACTCTCTTAGAAAATATTTTTTTTACATTTACTATCCTCTACATTTGACAATTCTATTCTTGATAGTATCTAACATTTTTTAATCATTTCATCCAATCTAAACAAACTAAATATTCACTATTTGATTAGCTTCTTTGTATCTCTATACGCGGATATGTGAAAAATATTATTACTTCTTATTATAGCCTATATGTAATGGTGTGCATTTATGGTTAGGAAAGAAAAAAAATGGTTTAAATTCTGGCCTATCCATGTCCCCAACAATATAGATTATCCTGAAGTGTCTCTTCAAGATCTTTTGAGAAAGACTGCCAAAAATTATCCTGAACAAATCGCTATTGGTTATTTTAATGACGAAATCACTTATGGTGAATTGAATGTTTTATCAGATCAATTCGCTGCTGGACTACTCAAAATTAATATTAAGAAAGGTGATCGTGTTGCACTTTTTCTAAACAATATTCCTCAGTTTATAATTGCATATTTTGGCATACTAAAAATTGGTGCAGTTGTAACTACAATAAGTCCCCTGCATAGAGAACGTGAGGTTAATTACCAATTAATAAATTCAGGAGCAAAAAGTATTGTCACTTTAAACTCACTTTATCCAATCATTGAAAAAATCAAACAAAAAACTAAACTAGAAAATGTGATAATCACTGACCCAAATTGGCAATCAATTGATACCCAATCTCGCTTAAAGAGTTTAACTGATAAAAAAAACGTGTTTTCTTTTAAAGAAATTCTTAAAAAGAATTCTATTTCCCCCATTCCCCGAATAGAAATCAATTCAAAACTTGACCTTGCAGTTCTGCAATATACCGGAGGCACGACAGGTATAACTAAAGGTGCTATGCTTACTCATATGAATCTAGTCTCTAACACACTAATGTTTGCAACTTGGATAAAAGCCAAAAAAGCACACGAACGATTTCTCACTACACTGCCGTTATTTCACATTTATGGTATGACTACAAGCATGAATGTGCCAATAAGTTTAGCCGCAACAATGATTTTAATTCCAAAATTTGATTCCACAAAAATATTAGAAACAATTCAGAAACAAAGAATTACAATTTTTTGTGGAGTACCTACAATGTACTCTGTGTTGTTGACAAATCCAAAAATTGAAACCTTTGATTTAACTAGCATACGCGTTTGCATTTCTGGTGCATCACCTCTTCCTCCTTATGTGCAGAAAAAATTTATGGCAATAACAAATGGATTTCTTGCTGAAGGATACGGTCTTACAGAAGCATCACCTGTTACTCACTGTAACCCAATTGATAAAACAATGGAAAACATGAGAATTGGATCAATAGGATTACCCTTACCTGATACCGATGCGAAAATTCTTGACATAAACAACTACAAGAAAGAACTTGATGTAGACGAAAAAGGTGAATTAGCAATTAAAGGACCCCAAGTAATGCTTGGCTATTGGCAAAATTCAGATGAAACTGCTCTTATACTTAAAGATGGCTGGCTTCTAACGGGTGATATTGGAAAAATGGACAAAGATGGTTATTTTTACATAACTGATAGAAAAAAAGATTTAATCAAATATAAAGACTATAGTATTTATCCGCGAGAACTTGAAGATATAATCTATGAACATCCAGCAGTAAAACTCTGTGCAGTTATTGGAAAGCCTGCTCTATTTTTAGGCCAAATTCCAAAAGCGTTTATCGTCTTAAAAGATGAAACAAAGATTTCTAAAATGGAAATATTGACTTTTGTTAACGAAAAAGTTGCGCCGTATAAAGCCATAAAAGAAGTGGAATTCAGAAAAACTTTACCCATTAGTTCAGCAGGAAAAGTTTTGAGAAGAATACTCCAAAATGAGGAGAAACTAAAACAAAACGGAGCCAATATAACATAAAATCATATAGAATAGAAGCTTGTTCCAATTTTTTTAGCAGTTGAAAAACTTGCCCATGATACTAAACCTAATAATGTTCTATCTTCAGGAAAAAATCTTTTAAAACCTACAACCAGTTTTTTGTCTATTTGGTAAGGAGAAATAGCTGTCAGTAAAGCAAGTTGAGCTGCAATTCGTTTTGATCTACTCAATTTTTTAGTTGGCAATTCAATCCATTTTCTACTGATTCCAGGTTTTTCTCCCTTCCAGGAATCAAGGTATTCTTTTACACAACAGCGAACTTCTGAATCTATTAATATATTTCCTATCTCTTCAACTGCTGACGCAAAACGAGCAAAAGCTCCTGAAACATTGGAACTACCTTTTGCCCAACTAAACTCGATTGGTAAAACTGCTTTAGGTAAAAATTTCAATGAATCCCCCAGAGATTTAGATCTCTTAACTGCACGTGAAAACATTCTGCCTGCTACAATTTTCATAAATCCAGTTAACCATGAAATATTTGATGGTAAGGGTGTTTCACTAAGAAAAACATTTGCGATTCGATTAATATACTGATAAAAAACAATTGTACCTATAATTTCTGGTTCAAACTCTTTAGAAAAAGGCAAATCATAATTTGTCTTAGATCCTGGTGAAAGTGTTGATACTGTCCATTTTACTATTTTTCTTATTTTCTCATCAGAAATTTGATCATATTTACCATTGCAAATTGCGTCAGCTATTCCTTTCTCTCCGGCAGCATAGAGCATTATTGAGTGTGCATCAACACAATAAGGGCAGTTATTTAGAACTGAAACTGTAGTGGCAACTGCTTCTTTATAACTTCTAGGAACAACTCCAACGAGCTCTGATTCGCGACTTGCCATCCAGACTCCTGCTAGCAGTTTTGGAAAAGATGAGTGTACTGAAAAAGGTTCTACTATTTTACCGAAATCTCGTTTTATTTGAGTATACACTTCTTCAACTAGTGGATTTGAAGCTTTTTCTTTGACTGGGTTAAGATATTTTATTCCCAAAATAAAACACCATAAATTCAAAAATACTTCGTTTAACTACCTAAAAGATCTTATCTACTCCATTTTTAACCAAACTATTAGAAAACCCTCGAGAAATAATGCGTATATCTTATCTGGAAAACATCAAAATGTATAAGAGATTTGTTAACTTTTTGTTTCAGAGTTGGCTTGTATTGCGCATTAAAATCACTGTTTCGGGTATCGTTCAAGGTGTAGGTTTTCGTCCATTTATTTATCGAACTGCAAAAAAACATCGATTAAATGGATATGTTCGAAATAGAGGAGATGCTGGTGTTGAAATTCTCTTAGAAGGTGCAGAAAAAGCAATAAATTTTTTTCAGTTCGATCTAAAAACAAATTCCCCGCCTATAGCTCAGATTCACAAGATTATTACCACTTTACTTATCGGTGAAAATCATTATACTGACTTTACTATTGAGAATAGCTCTTCACAAAATAATTTATCCGGTTCAATTATTCCTCCAGATATAGCCATTTGCGATGAATGTCTAATTGAGTTAAGAGATCCTAAAAATCCTAGATACAACTATTTTTTCATTACATGTACCAATTGTGGACCGAGATTTACAATAATAGAAAGATTACCATATGATCGAGTTAACACAACTATGAAAAAGTTCCCTCTTTTTGGTAAATGTAAAGAAGAGTATGGCGATCCAAAAAATAGACGTTTTCATGCCCAGACGGTAGCATGTCCAACTTGTGGTCCAAAAGTTTTTTTGACATCCGTAACTGGCAAAGAAATTTCCACCAAAGATCCTGTGCTGGAAGCTGGCAAATTACTTTCAGAAGGTTCCATAGTTGCAATAAAAGGTTACGGGGGTTTTCATTTAGCCTCTTCTTCAATTAAAACTACCCCCTTACTAAAACTTAGAAAAGTTAAGCATAGACGATCAAAACCGTTTGCTGTAATGGCCAAAAATTTAGATACAGCCAAAACTTTAGCTGATATTAATCTAAGAGAAGAAAAACTACTTACCTCTTCTGCTAGACCCATAGTATTATTGAATAAGAAGTCAAGTTTTCCTCTTTCATCTCTTATTGCACCAGATCTTAATAATTTGGGTATAATGCTACCTTATACTGCATTACACTATATGCTCTTTGATAAAGTGTCTGATCCAGCATTTGTTATGACGAGTGCCAACCCACCAAACCAACCAATTATAAAAGACAATGATGTAGCATTAAACAGACTGAATGGAATAGTTGATTATTTCTTGTTTCATAACCGAGAAATTGCCTATCGCTGCGATGATTCAGTATTAAGGGTACATGGTGATAATCCATTATTTTTAAGGAGAAGTAGAGGCTATTCACCTAAACCAATCCTTCTAAATGAAAAAGCTCAACGCTCTATCGTTGGTTTAGGTGGTGAACTGAATAATACTTCCTGTATTCTTCAAGATAACAAAGCATTCATTAGTCAACATATAGGTGATATTGAAAACATTGAAACAAGAGCTTTTCTAGAAAAAGCAACAACACATTTAATCCGATTAACAAATAGTAAAATTGAGGCTATTGCATGTGATTTACATCCGAAATTCATTACTACACATCTTGCTAAAAAATTAGCAGCGTTGAATAATTGGGAACTAATTCAGATTCAACACCATCATGCTCATGTTGCTGCACTAATGCTGGAACATTCAATAAACGAAATGGTTGGGATTGTCTGTGATGGATATGGATACGGAATAAATGGTGAAGCATGGGGTGGAGAAATCTTTTTTTCTACTCGGAATTCAAATATTTTTGAACGAATTGGTCACTTAGAAAAACAACCGCTGCTAGGCGGAGATCTAGCAACTCGATTTCCAATTCGTATCGCAGCAGGAATTCTTCATAAAAAAATCGACATTACAAATTGGCTTTCAGAAAACTCCAAATATTTACCTCATACTAAAACTGAAACCGAAATAATACTTAATCAATTATCAACGAAAGAAAATATGCTCGAAACCACTAGTTGCGGTAGAATCTTGGACGCTGTAGCTGCAATTTTAGGAGTAGTTTTCGAACGTAGTTATGAAGGTGAACCAGCTATTAAACTTGAATCTATTGCATTTAATGGTAAAAATATTTTAAATCAAAAACCAATTGTGAAAAATCATACTTTATTAACAACTCAACTACTTTTGTCAATTTTTAATTGTCGCAAACAATACTCGGCGAAAGATTTGGCTTATTCTGCTCACGCATATTTGGCTGAAGGTTTAGCCGAAATAGGTATAGAAAACGCTTTAGAGAAAGGAATAAAAAATATTGGTTTCTCAGGCGGAGTGGCAAGCAACAAAATTATGTCAGATATCATTCGAAAAAAGGTTGAATCTGAAAATTTGAATTTAATAGTACATAATCAAATTCCTCCAGGAGATGGCGGTTTATCTTTTGGTCAAGCAGTTGCAGCTGGCTTTTTTAGGTTTTAGACCATAACCAATTTATCACGGTTTTCTCCTCGAATTAAACTGATTTAAAATGTGTCTAGCGATTCCAGCGCGTGTAATAAGCATTGAAGGTGATAATGCCCAAGTAGATTTCGGACAAGGTGTCCTAAAAGGAGTCAATATAAGTTTGGTGGAAACTACAGTGGGTGGTTATGTGTTAGTACATGCGGGTTATGCTATTCACACTGTGGATGAAAAAGAAGCGCTTGAGACTATTAGTTTATGGAATGAGATCTTATCGTCTGGTATTGAATAATAGGGATTAAGTTGATTGTTGAATGACCGAAAGATTAAGATTCAGAGAACCAGAATTAGCAAAAAAAATTGCGCAAAAGATAAACAAGATAGCTCCTGCCAATGAAATCATAAAATTTTGTCACGTTTGTGGTACTCATGAATGGACTATAACTCACTACGGTTTACGAAGTCTTTTGCCATCAAATATTGAAGTTATAGCAGGACCAGGTTGTCCTGTTTGTATTGTTCCTGCAGCTGAAATTGATGAAGCTGTCCAAATTGCCCAAAAAGGAGTTGTTATCACCTGTTTTGGGGATGTTTTAAGGGTTCCCGGAAGTCAAAAATCTCTATTAGAAGTCAAAGCTGAAGGTGCTGATGTTCGAATAGTTTATGGTGTATCAGATGCAGTGAGATTAGCAAAAGCTGAACCGAATAAAGAGTTTGTCTTTTTTGCAGTTGGTTTTGAAACTACTGCTCCAACAACTGCCGTTGAAGTTCTTAAAAAACCACCCGTTAATTTTAGTTTTTTATCCTCACATCGTTTGATTCCACCAGCAATGGAGTTGCTTTTAGGAGTAGGAGATCTGCAAATAGATGGCTTTCTAGCTCCTGGCCATGTTAGTGTAATCATTGGAATGAAACCTTATGAATTATTTCCAAAAGTTTATCGCATGCCAACAGTTGTGGCCGGGTTTGAACCTATTGATGTACTCATGGGAATTTATATGCTCTTAAAACAAAATAAGACAAAGAAACCACGATTAGAAAATGAATATTCTCGAATGGTTAATTGGGAAGGTAATCCAAAAGCTCTACAAGTAATGGGTAAAGCCTTCAAAGTTATTGGCTCAAATTGGAGGGGTATTGGTAGATTGCCTGACTCAGCTCTTAAACTAAGAAAAGAGTTAGAAGTTTATGATGCAAATGAAAAATTTGACGTTCATGTTGAACAAGGTAGGGACATTTTGCTTGGATGTGAATGTCACCTAGTTATTATTGGTAAGATAAAACCTGATGAATGTCCGATGTTTATGAAAGCTTGTACTCCACAAAAACCTGTTGGAGCCTGTATGGTCAGCAGTGAAGGTACTTGTAGAGTTTGGGCAACAACTTCTACTAGATCCAAATAAATGTCTAGTATGAAAATACGCTTTCTTAGTTTTTCTGGCAAAGTATAAAGGTTAAAAGTTTATATCAAATTGCAAGTGACAAAGAATGAGTGGTGAAACCGAGAAAAAGTATAGTGGGTCATGTATTGATTGCAAATCACCGTTAGATCTGTTTGAAGTTGATTTTGAAAAAGGTCAACGCATAATGCATTGCACTAATTGCAGTTTATATCATTTCTACAAGAAAGACTTTTTTGGAAATTGGAAACTTAAAAAAGCTGGTCGAGTATCTGATTTTTGGAAGAACTCCAAATAATTAATAGTTGCTTATCAATGATTTCAACAAATCCTTGGAACAGGATCCCCTACAGGTCTGGCTATAATTCTATTGCCCCCAACAGTAGTTTTCATCCCAACTCCCTCAAATTCTCTTGTAACCTCGCCAATTATCTCTGAATCTTTTCCTTCATCTGTGCTCCTGAGAAACTCTAAAACCTGGTTAGCTTTTTCTTCTACAACTCCTATTGCAATTTTTCCCTCATTTCCAATTTCAAACGGATCCAATCCCAACATTTCACATGCAGCCCTGACATCTTCTCTGATGGGTATTTTATCTTCGCGGATCAAAATACCTACTTTTGATTTCTCACTAAATTCGTTTAAACACTCAGCTAATCCCCCCCTGGTGGGATCTTTGATAGATACTATTCCCCCGATTTTGCCAAGCATTTTTTGAATCATTATATTCAAAGGCTTAACGTCAGACTCAATATTGCTTCCAAATTTTAATCCCTGTTGAGCTGATAATATAGCAATTCCATGGTCACCTATAGTTCCCGACAGAATTATTTTATTACCTTCTCTTAAGTTAGAGTCAAGAAGCCATCTTTGCGTGAAATCTTTTTGAAATTGGTTTACAACTAGCAAATTACTTTCAGTTGCTTTAGTTCTTCTACCTATACCTGAAACATTCATCACACACCCTCCAAGAGTTCCTCTCTCAACTACCTTAGTGTCTCCTGTTACTATTCCTACTCTAGCTTGAACGCACATTTCTCTCATACTAATTAAAATCTTTTCAAAATCAGAAAGAGCAAAGCCTTCTTCCAAAATTACTCCACATGCCAACGCGTAGGGTTCAGCACCTAAAGCTGCAATGTCATTTACTGTTCCCGATATTGCTATGTGTCCAATGTTTCCCCCAGGAAAAAATAATGGTTTAACAGCATGTGAATCGCTCTTTAGAACTATGTCTCCAATTGCTGCGGCATCATCCATCGCTTGAAGAGGAACTTCTGCTTTATCTACGTTATCAATGTTCTTGAAGTGTTTTACAATATAGTTTTTAACTAAATCATGCATAACTGTTCCTCCAGCACCATGCAACATAGTAACTTTTTCATTATTCCCCTTCATTTTATTATCAATCCTTTTTTTATTTACTAAATACAAATGAGTTAAAAATAAACAGATCGAATGAATAATTAAAAAAAATAATGATCCTTAGAAATATTAGTTATTTTTTATTCTACACAAGATAAAATCGTTAAATATTGAAAAGCCTTCTTATCTCAGTCTAAAACAGAGTTAGGATATGGAAAGCCATATAAATCGCCATTACGCAGATGAATTGCGCAGTTGGAGAGATATGAAGTGCCAAAATGGGGATACTCCATAATAACAGAAGACTTAGACCCTGAAAAAACAGCGATAGCTAGTGGTCGTGAGATTAGAGTGTCCCAAAAATCGTCTAGAGAGGTATGTGCAACTATTAGGGGGATGAAATTAACCTTAGCAAAGCGATACCTACGGGAAGTTATTAAAAAGGAAAAACCCGTTCCATTTAGAAGACACACAAAGAAAACTGCCCATCGTCGTGGGCTTGAAAAAACTTTTGCAGGAAGATACCCTATAAAGGCAGCGCAAAAAATCCTTCAAGTAGTTGAAGGTGCTGAAGCTAATGCCGAGAATAAAGGTATGGACATAGAACGACTTAAAATATTTCATGCAGCTGCTTATCCAGGTATGAAAATTAAACGTTTTACACCTCGAGCTCATGGTAGAGCTTCTCCAAAAAATGAAACTACAACACATATCGAGATTGTTCTAACGGAGAAACCTGGACAAGGAGAAGGATTTTAGTGTCTATTGTTAAACGATTTATAACTGAAGCTATTAAAAAAACAGAAATCGACGAATTTTTACAAAAAAAACTCGAACGTTCAGGTTACGGTGGAGTAGATATTTCTAAGACTCCCTTAGGAACTCACATTGTAATTTATGCAATGCGTCCAGGTTTAGTTATTGGACGTGGTGGGGAAACTATAAAAGAGCTCGCAGTAACACTTGAACAAAACTTCAAATTACCAAATCCGCAGATATCTGTTTCAGAAATTGAAGTTCCAGAATTTAACGCCTTTGTAGTGGCGTCCAGAGTCTCTTCTGCTCTGCAAAGAGGTATCCATTTTAGAAGAGCTGGTTATTGGGCGTTAAATCAGGTGATGGAAGCTGGAGCT
Source organism: Candidatus Bathyarchaeota archaeon (assembly GCA_963848105.1). Lineage (GTDB taxonomy): Archaea > Thermoproteota > Bathyarchaeia > Bathyarchaeales > Bathycorpusculaceae > AD8-1. The sequence continues at coordinate 243,440 of CAWKCH010000001.1, read as the reverse complement.
TTAGGCGTAGAAATCGTAATAAGTGGAAAACTGCGGACTGAACGTGCAAGATTCGAAAAATTCCGCGCAGGAACTTTTCCAAGAGTAGGTGATCCTGCATTAAAAAATATGAAAAAATCTGCAGTTCATGTTCAACTTAAACCTGGAATATTAGGAGTCCGTGTAATGATTATGCCTTCTAATGTTCAATTTCCAGATAAAATAAAAATTATTGAACCTTCGCCTCCAGAGGAGAAGCCGATAATTATAGAGAAAAAAATAGAAAACCTCCCAGAATCCACAGTGAAAGTCGAAGAGGTTCCTGTGGCGAAAGTTGTTGCTGTAGAGCCTAAGGTTGTTAAGGCTAAACCTGTTGTTAAGGTGGCTGCTAAGGTTCCTGTGGCGAAAGTTGTTGCTGTAGAGCCTAAGGTTGTTAAGGCTAAACCTGTTGTTAAGGTGGCTGCTAAGGTTCCTGTGGCGAAAGTTGTTGCTGTAGAGCCTAAGGTTGTTAAGGCTAAACCTGTTGTTAAGGTGGCTGCTAAGGTTCCTGTGGCGAAAGTTGTTGCTGTAGAGCCTAAGGTTGTTAAGGCTAAACCTGTTGTTAAGGTGGCTGCTAAGGTTCCTGTGGCAGAAAGTTGTTGCTGTAGAGCCTAAGGTTGTTAAGGCTAAACCTGTTGTTAAGGTGGCTGCTAAGGTTCCTGTGGCGAAAGTTGTTGCTGTAGAGCCTAAGGTTGTTAAGGCTAAACCTGTTGTTAAGGTGGCTGCTAAGGTTCCTGTGGCGAAAGTTGTTGCTGTAGAGCCTAAGGTTGTTAAAACGATTAAAAAGAAATCACTTAATACTTCATTAACATCGTCTGAGGATACCAAAAAGAAAATAAAAGATACTAAAGAGGCGAAATAGTCGATGCCAATATTGAGATTGAAAAATATCAGTAATATGTCCTCAGAAGAACGGAATAAAAATTTATCAGAGTTGAGAGTTGAATTAGCACGATTAAAAACTATGGTTCGTGCAGGTGGAGCAGTTGAAAAACCCGGGAGAATTAGGGAACTGCGTAAAACTATTGCTCAAATATTAACAATTGAAAATGAATATACACTTGGTATTAGGGTAGTAAAAGAAAAAAAAGTAACTAAATCCAAACAATCAAAAAAACCAAAGGAGAAAAAAACTAAGTGAAGATAACCCCTAATATCCTTAAAAGAGAATTTATTGGACTTCAAAGTACAATATCACAAAGTAGTCATTTTGATTATATAGGGCTTCAAGGCAAAGTAATCAAGGAAACTAAGAACACTTTTACTATTTTACATAAAACAAAACCTAAAAATATAATCAAAAACTCGGCAATTTTTAGATTTAAGCTTTATGACGGACAAACCGTTGAAATTGATGGCAATCTCCTAGTTGGAAGACCTGAAGATCGTCTAAAGAAAAAAATAAAGAGGTTATGGTAATGTCTTTAACATTTAAGAAACCCAAGAAATCATGTAATGATAAAAATTGTCCATTCCACGGTACTCTTGCTGTAAGGGGTCGTGTTTTCGAAGGTGTTGTCGCAACTTCAAAAATGGATAAAACTGCTATAGTAGAACGGGAATACCTTCAATTTTCACCAAAATATGTTAGGTATGAAAAAAGAAGCGGTCATATACCCTCTCATAATCCACCTTGCATAAATGCTAAGGAAGGACAACAAGTAAAAATTGTTGAATGTCGTCCTCTTAGTAAAACTGTATCTTTTGTTATTGTAGAGAAATTGGAGAAAAAATAGATGGCTGCTAAAGCAAAACAAAGAGCCCTTATTGCAAAAGGTATGCTTTCACATGGAGAAAAACTCTCAAAAGGACTTATTCCTGGAACAGTTCTAAAATGTGCTGATAACACTGGAGCACGTGTATTACGCTTAATTCAGGTTATTGGGTATAAAGGAAGATTGAGACGTTATCCTTCAGCTTCTGTTGGCGACAGAATAACAATCTCTGTTAGGCAGGGTACACCAGAAATGAGAAAGAAAATGTTTCAAGCAGTAATTGTAAGGCAAAGAAAACCATATCGACGAATCGATGGTGTTTGGATCCAATTTGAAGATAATGCTGCTGCAATTATAACTCCTGATGGAGAAATGAAAGGATCAGAAATTCGTGGACCTGTTGCTAGAGAAGCTGCTGAAAGATGGCCAAGAGTAGCTAGTGCCGCTCGTACAATCGTATAGGTGAAATAGTATGCAAAAAAAAATACCTGTAACAAAACCTGGAAAACAAAGAAAAATGCTCTATAATGCACCTCTGCATCTCCGCCAAAAGATTATGGCCGCACACCTTTCACCAGAACTTATTGCTTCAAAAGGAATAAAATCTCTTCCAATACGCAAAGGTGATACAATACAAGTAATTCGTGGCGATAACAAAGGCTTTGAAGGCAAAATCAGTAGAGTAGATTTGAAACGGTACCGTATATTTATTGAAGGATTAACCCGTGAGAAAGTTGATGGAACCAACATATTTGTTTCAGTACATCCCTCAAAGGTAATTATAAAAAAACTTAACCTTGATGATAAATGGCGTAAAGCTATTGTCGAAAGAAAAAAACCACTTAATCAAATAAAAAAAGCTAAAAAAATTAAAGCAAAACCTACAAAATTAACGAAAAAATCTTCAGATCAATCAAAAGATGAAAAAAAAGTAACTAACTCTGAAAAAACTAAAAAAGAAGTAGGTTCTAACACTGTAAAAAAAACGCGTTCTAAACGCAAAACTGAATCAAAAATAAAAGAAGGTAAGTAAATTTGGGTAAGAAAGGAAAAACTGGAAGATTAAAACGAAAGCCAGCTCCGAGATTCTGGCCGATTCCAAGGAAACAATTTACTTGGGTGATAAAACCCTCACCTGGGTCGCACTCTCTCAAAAACTGTTTACCTCTATCGCTTGTAATTCGCGATATTCTCGAGCTAGCTAAAACCAGAAAAGAAGCGAAAAAAATAGTTACACAAGGAAAAGTCTATGTTGATGGAAAAGTTAGACTTAAAGATGATTTTCCAGTAGGTTTAATGGATGTAATCTCTTTTATCGGCTTGAATAAATCTTATCGACTAGTTCCTTCACACAAAGGATTATTTGTAAATCCTATAGACACTGAAGAATCTAAATTCAAACTATTTAGAGTTGAAAATAAAACTATTATTAAGAATAATAATATTCAATACGCTTTTCATGATGGTTCAACTATTCTATTTAAAACTGAAGACTCTACAAAAATGCCACAAATTAGTTATGAAACCTTTGACGTTCTAAAACTCAGTATTCCAGAAAAAGAAATCATTGGACAATTGAAAACTAAAGAAGACAATATTGCTATAATAACTGGTGGTAAAAACATTGGAAAATACGGGAAAATTGTTGAAATCGAAAAAACAGTGGCAAAGAAACGTAAAAATGCTTTAGTCATGATAGAGGATAAATCGGGGAAGCAATATCAAACAATAATGGATTTCATATTTGTAATAGGAACATCAAAATCTTTAATCTCTCTAAAGGAGGAAATATCCAATGACTGAGCAAACCCCCATCAAACCCCAGAAGATCCAACCAATGCTCCAACCTAGAATTGATAAGGTTGTAGTTAATCTAAATGTTGGAAAATCCGGTGCTCCCCTAGAAAAAGCTTCTAATGTTTTACAGGAGATAACTGGCCAAAAACCTGTAAAGAAAAAAGCAAAGAAAACTATACGTGAATTTGGGATACGCCAAGGTGAACCCATAGCATGTGTCGTTACTTTAAGAAAACAACCTGCAATAGATTTCCTGAAAAAAGTTCTACCAGTTATTGAAAACAAATTTTCTCGTTCATCTTTTGATAAACAAGGCAATTTTGCTTTTGGACTTAAAGAACATATTGAAATTGCAGGAGTTAAATACGATCCTAACGTTGGTATTTTCGGTATGGATATTTGCGTTACAGTAAACAGACCAGGTAATCGAGTGAAAATTAGAAGAAATCGCAAGACACATATTGGTAAAAGTCATTTGCTCACTCCTGATGACTCAATTGCATTTATAAAACAGATTTTAGAGGTCGAAATTGTATAAATTGGAAGGATGATATATGGCCAAACAACAAATAAAGAAAGAAAGAACATATGGAAAAGGTTCAAGACCTTGTGTTAGGTGCGGATCATACGGGCCTATCATACGCCGTTACAATTTATATCTCTGTAGACACTGTTTTAGAGAAGCAGCACCAAAACTTGGATTCAAAAAATATGAGTAGGCGAAAATGAAATGGATACACTTACAAACGGTTTAATTACGATCATAAATAATGAAATGCGCAACAAACGTGAATGCATCATTAGCCCTGCCTCTAAACTCTTAGGTCAAGTGCTGAGAATAATGCAATTAAATGGGTATTTAGGTGAATTTGAATTCATTGATGATGGTCGCTCTGGAAAATTTAAAGTACAACTCTTGGGTCGAATAAACAAGTGCAGTGCCATAAAGCCACGTTTTGCTGTAAAAACTGGGGCATTTGAAAATTGGGAAAAACAGTTTTTACCTTCCAGAGATTTTGGAATAATGATAGTTACAACTTCACAGGGGATAATATCTCACAGAACTGCTGAAGAAAAAAATATTGGAGGAAGGCTATTAGCCTTCGTTTATTAGCGGGGTACTTTTAATGCGATTACCAGAAATTTCTAAAACTATTCAAGTTCCAGATGGTGTCGATATAAATGTTGCTGAGAGGAAAGTTACTGTCACAGGTACTAAAGGAACTCTGATTCGTGATTTTTCGCACGCAGCGGTTTCACTTGAATGTGAGAATAGATTAGTTCGAATTTGGGCTAAATGGCCTCGAAAGAAAGAGACTGCTTTGATAGGTACCATTCGTTCTCATATATTAAATATGATAACTGGTGTTGAAAAAGGATTTTCTTATAAACTGAAAATTGTGTTTTCTCACTTTCCGATGTCAGTAAAGGATCAAGGTAAGTTTGTTATAATTGAAAATTTTACGGGCGAAAGGAATATTCGAAAAGCTAAAAAAATTGGCGATGTCAAAGTTATCGTTCAAGGCGAAGATATAATTGTTGAAGGTCTAAATTTGGAGAATGTAAGTCAAACTGCTGCAAATATCGAGCAAGCAACTAAAGTTAAAAATAAAGATCCTCGAGTTTTCTTGGATGGAGTTTATGTTTTCGAAAGAAATGAGGGAATGACATAATGGCTGAAAGAAAAACATCATTACCTCAAAAACCACTTAGAGTACGAAAACGCGCAAAAGAGCATAAGCCAGATTTTGTTCGGCCTGAAAGTTGGAGATATGTCAGAATTGGAAAAAGTTGGCGTAGACCTACTGGTTTAGATCATAAAGTACGAAGAAAAATTAAGGGATGGCCAGCAGGAGTAAGCGTCGGTTATAAGGGACCAAAAATAGCAAGGGGCCTTCATCCTTCTGGTTATCGTGAAGTGTTAGTGCATAATATTGGAGACCTCTCTCTCGTTGATCCGAAAATTCAAGCAGCTCGCATTGGTCACACTGTTGGTAAAAGAAAAAAAATTGAAATAATTAAAGAAGCGAAAACTCGCGACATTTACGTATTAAATCCCAAAATAGCTATTAATCCAGATAAAGAAAAAGATGAAGCCATAGTGGATGAGGAACAACCAATCGAAGAAGTAGAAGAAGTTATGGATGAAAATATGGATCAACTAGAAAACAAAACTAGTGGAGATGAAAAAGATCAATGACTAATCTTAGTAATCAAAGAAGGCTAGCAGCCCAAATAATGAAAATTGGTCAAAATAGAGTATGGATTGACCCTGCAAGAGTAGATGATGTTGATACTGCAATTACGCGGGAAGAAGTTAGAAAATTAATTCATGAAAAGATAATAGTTTCAAGACCCGAAGCAGGTGTCAGTCGATCTAGAGCAAAAGTAATTATTGAAAAGAAACGAAAAGGACGTCGTAATGGTCCTGGAAGTAAAACTGGAAGTCCAAGAGCAAAAATTACTAAGAAAGATGCTTGGATAATACGTATTCGTTCTCTTCGGAAAAGACTTAGAGAGTTAAAAGCTAGTAGAATTATTACAGAATCTACTTACAGAAAAATATACATGATTGCTGGTAGTGGAAAATATGAGTCAATTGCAGATTTAGAGCGCTACTTAAAAACTAATGATCTGTGGAGGAATCGTTAATGGGTAAAAAATCTACTTATCGAGTACCTCTGAGAAGAAGACGAGAAGGGAAAACTGATTTTCATGCTCGTAAAGCTATGGTAGTTTCAGAAAGACCAAGACTTGTACCAAGGTTCTCAGCAAAAAATGTTTCAGTTCAAATTATTATTTCCAAAGTGAATGGTGATATAGTCCTAGCTTCCGCTCATAGTAGAGAGTTAAAGAAAAAATACGGTTGGAAAGCTCCAACAGGAAATATTCCTGCGGCATATCTGACAGGTTTAATCTGTGGATTAAAAGCAAAAAACAATGCCGTGGATAATGCAATATTAGATATAGGGCTACTTAATCCGACTAAAGGATCTAAAATATTTGCAACTCTGAGCGGAGTAGTAGACGCAGGGATTAGTATACCTCATAATGAGAATAAAATAATTAAAGAAAGATTAGAAGGGAAACATATTGAAAAATATGGCCTTATTTTAGAAACAGACTCTGAAGACTATTCTGCAAAATTCTCAAAATATCTGGAACAAAAAATTTCTCCCCAGGATATTTCCAATCATTTCACGAAAATAAAATCTGCAATTATTAGTTCATATGCAAAAGGTGACAAACAAACATGAGTTATAAACGAAGAGGAAGGGATACCGCGGAAGAATGGATCCCTAAAACTAGATTAGGTAAACTAGTACACGAAGGCGCAATCACTTCAATTGACGAAGTTTTTCTAAGCGGTTTGAAGATTTCTGAACCACAAATAGTTAATGCATTACTTCCAGATCTCCAAGAAGAAGTAATAGATGTGAACCTAGTTCAGAAACAAACAGACGCAGGTGAAAAATCTAGATTTAAAGCTATAGTAGCTGTTGGAAATAAAGACGGTTATATAGGTTTAGGATCAGGAAAAGCAAGTCAAGTTCGAACAGCAATAGAGAAGGGAGCGGCTTCTGCACGACTCAATATACTCCCAGTGAAACGTGGTTGTGGAAGTTGGGAATGCGGATGTGGAAAAACCCACTCAATACCATTTCAGATTGAAGGAAAATGCGGTGGCGTTAGAGTAATTATTGTTCCAGGACCAAGAGGTTTAGGGCTAGCTACAAGTGAAGTAGCGAAAACTATTTTGGGTCTAGCTGGTGTTAAAGATCTTTGGATACGAAGTTACGGTTCAACAAGAACAGTTCCATCCTACGCTGGTGCTGTTTTCGATGCTCTAAGAAAAACTTATAGTTTAATTACTCAAGCAGACTGGGTGAAATAGTTGACAGAAAAAGTTGAGAAGTCAAAGTGTTTTGTAGTTGTAAAAATAAGAGGCACAATTAGAGCTAAGCGGGAAGCAAGAGAAACTCTTGATATGCTAAATATGAAAAAGACTCACAATGCAGTTGTCATCGATAATCGTCCCTCATTTATTGGAATGTTATACCGAGTACAAAATTATGTCACTTGGGGTGAGATTACAGAAGAAACATTAGTAAAGATGCTAAAGAAACGTGGAAGACTCGCTGGTAACAAACGCTTCACAGACGAATACGCTAAAGAACTTGGCTACGAATCGATAACTGGTTTAGCAAACGCTATTTTTAACTGCAAAGTTGAATACTGGAAAATACCAAATATCCAAACAAACTTTAAACTTCATCCACCAAAGAAAGGCTTTAAGGGAAAAACCAAGAAAAGCTTTGCTGCCGGAGGAGAAGCTGGATATCGCAAAGAAAAAATTAACGATCTTATTCTGAAAATGATCTAAAAAAATCTTTTATTTTTTCTTAAATTCATTTACGATACCTTTTAAAGCGACTATGGAAATTGCCTTTGTAATCAGGAGGAAAAAAAATGAGTACTAAGTGGCGGAGAAGCAAAAAACATCTGAAATGGCTATCTTCAAAAACCTCAGATGAAACTAACATTAAAAATCATCCGAGAATTACTCATTTCGAACCTTTGCGTGCTACAAGAACAGGTTATCCTCCAAATCTTAGATCATCACAATTTTATACCCAAAGAAAATGGAAATCTCCTACACCTTTAATTGACGTTTTTCAAGAAGAGAATTGGATCACAATAATTGTTGAAATCGCAGGTTTTAATAAGGAAACTTTCAAAATAGATGTGAAAGACCAGAAATTAACGCTATCTGCAAAGGGAAATGATCGTAGATACTACAAAAGTTTAAATCTGCCGAAGGTAGTGATTCCAAACGTTATATCAACAAAGTACAATAATGGTGTACTTCAAATTAAACTTAGGAAAGCAAAAAAAGTTAAATCTTGATAACTGAGCGGATAAAATATGCCTCATAAACTAAGAAAAACTAGAAAAACACGAGGTTCTAGAACCTGCGGCTGGGGTAAGATAGGTCAACATAGAGGCGCTGGCTGCAGAGGACATAGAAAGGTAGGGCGCCATAAACATTTATGGAGCTATGTTACTGCTAAAGAACCAAACTATTTTGGAAAACATGGATTCACTTCACCTCAAAGTGTACATTCAAAGGAAAATGTAATCAACATTTCTGCACTTGATGAAATTTCTGAAAAGATTTCAGTTGAAAAAGAGAAAGGCAAAATATATGTGGATCTATCAAATCTAGGATTCACAAAATTGTTGGGTTCTGGAAAACTAACTAAACAATTAACCGTTAATGTGCTTTCTTGTTCAAAAGCTGCTGCAGAAAAGATTAAGAAAGCCGGCGGGCAAGTATTAATTCAATCTCAGGGACAAGGAGAGTAACAGTTAAGCAATGGCTGGACGATTTCTAAATCTTTTCAAGCCTCTTGCAAGAATACTGCCTGAAATTAAAGTTCCTGAACGTAAAGTTGGATTTAATGAAAAACTTTTTTGGACAGCCATAGTTCTTATCATTTATTTAGTAATGACTGAGGTTCCACTTTATGGTATACCTTCAGAACAAACAGATAATTTTGGAGCTCTAAGAGTAATCTTTGCTTCAAATCGTGGTACTTTAATGGAATTGGGTATTGGTCCAATCGTAACGTCAGGGTTAATACTCCAGTTGCTCGTTGGATCTTCTATTATTCAAGCTAATATGTCTGATCATGAAGATCGAGGTCTATTTACTGTTGCTAGTAAATTTTTCTCTATTCTTCTTACCGGAGTTCAAGCTGCAGCATACATAATTAGTGGGATGTATGGAGCTCTCCCAACAGCTACCACTGTTATAATTTTTACACAACTAATAGGTGCTGGAATAATTGTAATGTTAATGGATGAATTAGTCCAAAAAGGTTGGGGCCTTGGTAGCGGAATTAGTTTATTTATTATGGCTGGAGTTGCACAAAATATTCTTTGGCAAACTTTCAATCCTGGTACTGGATTATTTGTTGGGTCTCTTTCCTTATTCTTCAATGGCCAACAGACAATAACTGATTGGATACTTGGTGCTGGTGTTTACCCCTCATTAATTGGATTCATAGCGACCATTGGCGCTTTTGTTATTATAATTTATTTAGAAGGTGTCCGAGTTGAGCTACCTATGACTTATGCGGGTTACAAAGGTTTTCGAAGCAGATATCCAATTAAGCTCTTGTATGTTTCTAATCTTCCAGTAATTTTCGCTTCAGCTTTATTTGCAAACGTATACTTCTTCACTCAACTTCTCTGGAGTACTCAAGGGCAACCGCTTCCAGGAACTAATATCCTATTTCAGATAACCGGTGACTACAACGCTACAGAAGCTGGTATTCAAGCAGTTGGCGGTCTGGCTTACTTTGTTACCCCTCCTAATACTCTTCAAGGAGTTGTAGCTGAACCTTTAAGAGCTGCAATTTATTTGGTCATTCTTGTTGCTTTTTGTGCAGTGTTCTCTCTTATTTGGCTTGAAGTTGGAGGATTAGGCGCATCAAAAGTAGCACAACAACTTATGGATTCAGGAATGCAAATTCCCGGATATAGACGATCCAGCAAACCCATAGAAGCAATTCTCAAACGATACATTCCAGTAGTTACAGTATTAGGAGGCATAATTGTAGGGTTAGTGGCTGGAGTATCCGATTTCTTAGGAGTATTTGGTTCCGGTACTGGTATCTTACTTTCAGTTGGAATTATATACCAATATTATGAATTATTAATGCGCGAAAGAGCAGCTGAAATGTTTCCAGCTTTTAGACGTATTCTAGGAGAATAGTTTAAACAGCAAAAATGGTTATTAACAAGAAAACGAGATAGGCTACAAGAAACGAAGTACAAGGAGAAATAAGATGATAGATATTACAATAATTCCAATAGCAACCTTAGTAATAATGCTACTCGCAATTACAATTTCATTCATTAACATGACTATTAATCGTTTATTAATAACGCGTATGTGCGGCTGGAAAGAATATAGAGTTATGCAAAAAGAAACTTCTGAATATCGATCTCAATTGATGAAGGCCACACGTGCAAAAGATCAAAAACTTATAACGAAATTGAAAAAGAAAGAATCACAAATAAACAAGATGCAAACTAAAATGATGAAACCACAGATGATCTTAATGCCAATTTCTTTTAGTTACATAATAATTTGGTATTTATTTTTAATCCCAACATATGGATCAATAGCAGTAGCTTATTTGCCTGGACTTTTTGCTGACGGATTACCTGTTGTATATTGGTATATGATCTGTTCTTTCTTTTTTGGAACTCTTGCTTCTAGAATTATAGGTATTACCCCCATTTCCTAAAACTTAACTGTGGTTATCATTATGAGTAATAAAGAGCAAAAAGAGGTGGCTCCAGAAAAAAAAATTGTTGTTTGCATATCTGGACTAGCGGGAACTGGAAAAAGTACCCTATCAAAAAAAATTGCTGCGAAATATGACCTAATATATTATTCTGGAGGAGATGCACTAAAAGCTCTAGCAGCAGAAGAGGGCTATGATTCAAACACGCCTGGGTGGTGGGAAAGTCCCGAAGGTCTTAGTTTTTTAGAAGCAAGAGAAAAAAATTTAAAATACGATGAATTAGTTGATGAAAAACTTCAAGAATTCGCAAAAAGTGGTAACGTTCTATTGGACAGTTGGACTGTACCTTGGTTAATTAATTATGGCTTTAAAATATGGTTATTAGCTTCTGTTGATAAGAGAGCTGAAAGAATTGCGCATCGAGATAAAATGACTAAATCAAAAGCTCTTGAAGTTTTAAAAGAAAAAGAAACTAAAACAAAAAATATCTATAAAAAATTATACGGATTCAATTTAGGTGAAGATTTTACACCATTCAATCTAGTTTTAGATACTGAAAAATTGAATGCAAAAGAAGTTTTTGACGTTTTATGCAAAGTAATGGAAAACGTTATCTTCACAGACAAAAATCCCTCAGATTGATTTTTTTATAACAAAAAGAAAATAATTTCTTGAACCTGTTATTTCAATTTTTTTTTCTTACTGACAAACTTTTTCACTCTTTTGAGAGAAACAATTTAGCGTTTTTCCAGTGATCTTTTACAATTAACAAGTTCCCATATGGGCTTCCATGAAGAGAATACGCAATATAACATAAGTAATTACATTGTGAGCATGAATTATACGTTTTACGAAGTGAATTGAATTCTTTACTATTCCACATTTTAGGTAAATCAAATATGGTGGCCGCAATATTTTGATTATGACACCCTGCAATTCTACCTAAATGATCTATAACTAAAAAATTTTTAAGTGCTTGGCAATCCCACACTCTTTTTTCTTCTGAAAAAAGACTTCTAAGAGCTTTCAATACCTTATCTGTTATTAGAATTTTATTATTATTTTTTCTCATTTCAATTAATGTGTCACAAAGTTTTACCATTGCTTGTTTATCTCTAATAACGAATTTATCATTGGATTTACCAATTCTAAAAAGTTGATTTTCATCACTACTTTGATCATATGAATATAAGCAGTACCAGACTGGAATTCCTCTTTCAGTGAAATATTTCGTAATATCAACAATCTCATACAAGTTAAACTGAGAAATTGTTGGAGTAACACATACGTTTATTTTTTCTTTTTTTAAAATCTCAACGGTATTCATTGCTCTCTTCCAAGCACCAGGTACATCTTTAATAAAATCATGTTTTGTTTCATCCAAGCTATCTATCGAAATTGCGACAAAATCGACATTACGCAAAGCTTCAATTTTTTTTACTGCCATACTACCATTGTCATAAACTGTTGTTATGAATCGCTCTGATGAATACTCGATTATTTCTTTTGCGTCATCCCTCAAAAGAGGGTCTCCTCCAGATAAAACAATATCCACAATACCCATATTTTTGAGAATATCCAATCCTTGTTTTACCTCTCGAGTTGAAAGTTCTTTTGGGTCCTGTTCCTTCCAAACATTGCAGCCTTTGCATCTGTAATTACATTTTCTAGTAATCAACCATTGAGCATGGTGTGGTCTATTGGGTGTGAGCGCATTTATTGCAATCCTAGAGGCTCTTCGAAGTTTCAAATTCAAGTATGTAGCACCGTGATTTATCTTGACTATTTGATAGACCTATTTGAACATTTATATATGTAATTAGAGAAAAAATCTTAAAACTCAATATTTCTAGTTTAGTATCCGTTTAATATATTTTTGACTTTATTATTTAAAAAAAAATTAATCCAAATCAAGTATTCTATATTCCGCTAGAGGTATTTTTGCAAAAAAACTTCGATGGAGATAACCAATCTTAATTAATAGAAAAACATTGAATGAATATTATGCTAGTAGACGTTATTGTCTTAACAAAAAATAGTGAGCTCCACTTGGAGAAATGTCTAAAAGCAATTTATGAAAATATTCCGATTAATAATTTGGTGATAGTTGATGGGTTTTCAACTGATAAAACAATGAATATAGTTCTGCAGTTTAAAAAAAAATATGATAATGTTTTGATAATAAAAGATGATGGCAATCGAGCTACTTCTAGGCAAAAAGGAATAAAACAGGTAAAAACTGACTGGTTTATGTTTGTTGATAGTGATGTTGTTCTCTGCAAAGATTGGTTTATTAAAGCTAAACCATTTTTAAAAAAAAATGTCGGCCTTGTTTGGGGGATAGAAGTATGGTCTACTCTTCATAATAAAAAAACACTTGAAGCTTTTCTTTTAATTACAAGAAAAATATTTCAAATTCGTGGAGGAACACATGATACTCTGATTCGAACAAAATTAGTTAAGGATATTGTTATTCCAGAGAAACTTCATGTCTTTGAAGATACATTCATCAAAGATTGGGTGAATGAAAAAGGGTACCTATCGGTTCCATGTTATAGTCCATTTTGTATTCATTATCGCCCACAAAAAGTTTGGACTTTGAAAGGCAGTTTAGCTATTATTATGGAATCTCTCAAACTTGGAAGATTATCCCTTCTTACACAATTATCACTAGCATATGGATTTTACACAATCTACTCCATATACCAATTATTAACTCGCAAAAATATGCCAACCATCTAAAGTAGCAATATTTTTTTGTTGTTTAGTTGTTATGTTCGAGACTAAATACATTCTTATTTTCCAATAGTTCTATATTATCAAATCCCATTAAAGAACAAAGCTGGCCAGTTTGAGGTACTTAAATGCAGACTATAGATGTTGTAATGATAACAAAAAATAGTGATTTTATGCTTAAGAGCTGCATAGAATCTATCTATGCTAATTTACCAGTTGAAAACTTGATTATAGTTGATGGTTTCTCAACTGATAAAACTTTGAGCATTATAAATAAATTAAACAAGAAATTTAAGACCATTAAAGTTGTTAGTTTAGAAGGATCAAGGGCTTTAGCCCGAGAAACTGGTATTCGTAATGTAAAAACAAAGTGGTTTATGTTTGTTGATAGTGATATCATTCTAAGTAAAAACTGGTTTAAAACCGCTGAAAAACAATTAAGAGACGATGTAGGCGCTGTGTGGGGTGTTAATATTGATGTTGTACCTGGAATTAAAGATAAATGGTTCATAAGATTGCAGAGTTTTGTGGCTAATTACTGTTTTAGTATTCGTGGAGGTACTCATGATACTTTAATTCGTTTCGAAGCAGTTAAAGATATAAAAATACCTGATTATTTACAGGCTTATGAAGATGCATTTATAATAAATTACATTAAGAAAAAGGGGTATCAAACAATAATTGGCAAAGAACTATATTGTTTCCATTATAAACCTTCAGAAAATTGGAATAGCAAGAAGGGGCTTTCCCATGCTATTGATGAGGTAAGATGTGGTTTGGTCTATTCTCATGCATATAAATTTGCGCTTTTTTATCCCTTCTTTATGTTTTTCTGGTTTCTCCAATTTACTCTTCAAATTACCAAAAATATTTTATGATCTAATAGCCTTCCAGAGCTGATCGGCTTTAGGTCTCATTAAAACTCTTTCTTTACCATTTTCTAGTACAATAATCCTTAGCTTAGGATTATCTAGAAATTTACCTATGACTTTTGCTTGAATTCCTTTGTTTTCTAATTTTTCCATGATTTCGCTGGTGTATTTAGGACTAGCTGAAATTAGTAAAGCTCCTGAACTTATTAACTGCAAAGGATCAATCCTAAAATATTTACATATTGCGGAAGTTTCAGCTCTTATTTGAATTTTTTTCTTAATTATTCTTACTCCTACTTTTGAAGCATCTGCAATTTCGTGAATCCCGCCAATGATTCCCCCTTCTGTGGGATCATGCATGGCGTGAACTCCTCCAGTTTGAAAAGCTGTTAGAGCGTCTTTTACAACGCTTATCTCTTTATAGAATTTTTTTGCGTTTTTTATCGTATTAAGTTCGATTTCTTCTTTTAATATTTTTTCTTTATCAGTTGCAAGAATGGCTGTACCTTCTATTCCTGCGCTTTTCGTGAGGATAATATTATCTCCCGGTTTTGCTCCATTTGCAGTCACATACTTTTTTTTATCTGTAATACCTAGTACACATCCTACAACTATTGGTTTATTTAGACCGATTGTTGATTCACAATGGCCTCCTACTATTGCAATTCCGACTTCTTTTGCGGCTTTATGAATTTGACTACTTATGTCTTCAATTAGTTTACTGTCTGCATTTTCTGGAAGTAGGATGCATGAAAACATAAAAGATGGTTCGACTCCAAAGGTAGCAACATCGTTAGCGTTAACATTAACCGCTAACCATCCGATTTTTTCAAAAGCGCCAGAGACAGGATCCATTGAGACAATGAGGTTTTTGTCTCCTAACTCTAAAACTGCTCCATCTATTCCAGCTTTTGGGCCTACAATTATCTCTTTGCGTTTAATACCTAAATTTTTGAAAACAATATCATTAAGTAATTTGGCTGGGATTTTTCCTGGAGGTAGTTGCATTTTTTATCCTCATAAAACGCTATTTTCTGTCTTTTTTAAGCAGTGGAAAGTTTACCTTAATAGTTTTTCCGAAACTTTTGTCTATAATTAATAAACTATTTTTATTCAATAATAGTTTTTTCAATTTAAAATAAGTTTAATTTTACGATTTTTTTAGATTAGGTTTGAACTATTTTTAGAACAAAAGTTGATATACATTTGAGTAACATCAAAAGATAGTGTTGGATTGACTTGAGATGGATGAATCAGAAAAACACGATTTTGCATTAGAATTTTATAGTAGACAAAGAGCGATGAAAGAATTCAGCTCAAAAGAACAAAATATGTTGCTTAATTCAAAGGTTGCTGTTGTTGGTGTTGGAGGTTTAGGGACTATTTCTTCAATTTATCTTGCGCTTGCTGGAGTTGGAAAACTTATATTAATTGATCAAGATACTGTTGAATTGAAAAACCTTCATAGGCAAATCCTTTACAAAACCTCTGATTTGAATTATCCAAAAGCTGAGATAGCGTCAAATCAACTTGAAAAAATGAATCCGCTGATTGAAACCCAGGCAGTATCTGAAAATATTAATTCACGTAATGTTGAAGAACTCTTAGAGGGAGTGAATTGTGTCGTTGATGGTTTAGATAACATGTCAACACGATATTTAATTAATCGAACCTGTGTAAAGATGAAAATTCCTTATGTTTTTGGGGCAGCAATTGGTTTAGAGGGTAATCTTTCAGTTTTTTCTCCTCCTGATACAGGGTGTCTTAAGTGTCTTTTACCTGAAGTATCAGATGAAGAATTGATGACTTGTGAAACTCGTGGAGTTGTTGGTGCTACTCCGGGAATAATTGGTTCTATGCAAGCTTTAGAAGCAATCAAGATTCTCACTGGGATAGGTTCACCTTTAATAGGAAAACTCATGGTTTGCGATTTTAGCGATATGTATTTTACGACAATCGATATTTCAAAAAATGTAACATGCCCAGTTTGCCAATCAATTGAAGATAAAAATGTGCCAGCAGAAAAACTTGTTTGGCTTTGTGGCAGAGAAACTGCCAATATTAATCCAAAAACTCCTTTAAATTTAGATTTAAATGAATTAACCTCGATTGTTCAAAAAGAGTTTAAATTAAAATTAAAATCACATCTTGCAATAATTTTTTATTATCAAGACTTAGAGATTAGCTTATTTAAAGGTGGTAGAATGTTGATCAAGAATGTTAATTCTGAAAAGACGGCTTTGAATGTTTACAGAACTATAATTAATAAATTAAAGATTCAAACTGAAGAGAATTAGAATATGGCTATTTGTTGCTATTTCTTTTAGTGCTCCGGCCGGGATTCGAACCCGGGCCCACGGCGTGAGAGGCCGTAATACTTGACCGGACTATACTACCGGAGCTCTGGACTATACTACTTTGGTTTTTTGTAGATTGCTACTTCGTGTTTTTCGCTGTAACGCACATATTCAATTCCAGCTTCTATTAATTTGTTTTCATCATTGAGGCTTTTTGCGTGTGCAACGTGGTATTCTTCGTCTTTAAAGTCTACTAGTTGGGTGTAGATTATTGTATTTTTTATGTTTTTGTATACATCTGTTTAGTGTGCAAAGATTTTTATTCAAAAGAAAGGAACAAAAACTTTTAAATAACCATAATTTTAGATATCCATATTTAGAATATAAATTCAGACTTCATAACTATATTATTTATCAAAAACAAAGTTGCATTCGATTAAAAATGACTAATGTGAACCTTTTAGAATTACGTTCACGAAGAAAGAAACTTGAAGAAAAAACTCGTTCTTTGAAAGAGAAACAAAAAAAATTAGAAGATAACCTTGTAATTCTCAAAGAAAAAGTCCAAATTGCAGAAGAAAAAGCATCCGTTAAAACATTAGAAGCCCTTCACTATAAACTACTAAAAACTATGACAAAACTCGAAACACAAAAAACAGAACTAGAATCTAAACTCCAAAAAAAACATGTTAAACTTCAAAAAACAGACTCTAAACTTGAAACACAAAAAGAAAAATCAAAAACTAAACTAACAAAGAAAAATGATAAAAAGAAAAAAGCACTTAAAAACAAAAAAAATAAAAAATTATCTCCTAAAAAGAAAATGAAGATCCCGTTGTTAGTAGAAAAAGGTTTCGATGATGTAAAAGACAGTGAGCTAAAAATAACTACAATAGTTGATACTCCTATTGATGAACAACAACCAATTATAAATTCAAGTGAGAAGGAAGGTAAGAAAAGAAGGTTTTTCTTTTGAAAATAAAGAAAAAACAATCCGTGCTTCTTAATTTTTAATCTAAGAAACATTAAAAGATTACATTTTAAATCCAGATTTTAATTTGTCAGCTGCTTCAGTTGCATGAACCTTAGCATGTTCAACCATCTCTTCTTTAGCACTAAAAGTTGCACTACACTTAGGACATTTTATCTCCATTTACTATTCACCTCTCAAAAACCATAAAAAACGCACTTCTAAACATTGATTAACTATTTCAAGATAATAAAAACTTCAGGTATACAATGTAAGTGATAGTAATACATTGAAATCCAATGCTTTATCTATAATTTGATCTTTAACAAGTTTGATGGTTTATTATGAATTCAAAATATCAAGTATTCAAAGATGTTGCAGGGAAATACAGATTCCGATTAAGAGCTGAAAACAGCAAAATAGTGGCAGTAAGTGAAGCTTACGAACAAAAGGCAGGTGTAATGAATGGAGTAAGATCTGTTCAGGCAAATTGTCAATCAAAAATCGAAGACAAAACAGTACAATCAGAAAAACTAACCTTTCCAAAATATCAAGTTTTCACAGATGATAATTCTAAGTTTAGATTTAATCTTAGTGCTTCTAATGGGGAAATAATCGCTGCAAGTGAAGCTTATCAGACTAAGCAGGGTGTTATGAATGGTGTTGAGGCGGTTAAGAGAAGTTGTAATGCTGAGGTTGAGGATATGACTCTGAATCAACCTGAACCAGATAGTCCATATAAGACTATAATGGCTACCCCATTGACTAAAGAAGTTAAAAAGACCTCGTTATCTGGAGCAACAAGGTTTGAGTTCGTTCCACCAATGACTGCTAAAAAAGGAAGCACTGTAACTTTTATTGGTAAACTCTTAACAAAAGATTCTGGTGAGCCTATTTCAGGTGGTAAATTGGAGATTATGGATGCTGATAGGTCGTTTATGAAAGATGATATTATGGCTTTTGGAACTACGGCAGAAGATGGTTCTTTTAGTATTGATTGGAAAGCTAAACATATGGATTGGGTGGATAACACAGTTGAAGTCTATGCTTTGTTTAAAGGAAAAGATGATCTCAACCCAACTTGTAGCAAAAAGAACATTTTGACTGTGGAGTAACGGTTTTTTATGTCTAAAGAACAAAAGATGATTGATGAACTCACAGAGATCAGAAAACTACTAACCCCAAAACCTGAGGTAGTTGTAGTTCCGCCAAAGGGGCTTTGGAATGAATTTAAGGATTTTCTGATTAAGTTTAAGGTTCTTGGGCTTGCTGTTGCTTTTATTATGGGTGTTTATCTTGGTGGCCTTATTCAGTCTCTTGTTAAAGATTTGTTGTTACCTGTTATTGGGCTTGCTTTTCCTGGATTGGGGGATTTGTCTTCGTTGACTTCTGTTGTGGGTGAGCAGACTTTTGGTGTTGGTAACTTTTTGGTGGCTTTGATAACCTTCATTATAGTGGCTTTTGTGATTTTTATTATGGTTAAAGTCGCTAAGAAAATGGGTATGGATTAACCCTACTTCTCTTTTTTTTATTCCAGATAAATTGGCTAAACAGGCTGTAGCATAAGAATGAGTATGGGAGAAAGAATCTTTGTGGAAAGACTCGAATAGGGGATTCTCCGCTGACGTTATAGTTGCGGCGTTGAATGAAGAGGAAGGCATCGGCCTTACCCTAGAGGAGATTTCACGGAAAATTATCCCTAATCAGGTTTTAGTGGTCGATGGTCATAGTGGCGACCGGACGGTTGAAATTGCCAAAGATTTGGGTGCGCATATTCTGTTTCAGGATGGTAAAGGCAAAGGCGATGCTATAGCAAAAGCTGTGAGGTACCTAGGGTCTGATGTGGACTGTGTTGCTGTCACTGATGCGGACTTTACTTATCCGGCGGAGCATATCCCTGAAATGATGCGGATACTTGAAAATCACCCTGATGTTGGCATGGTTTGCGGAAACAGATTTAATGGCTACGCTGAAGACAGTGCGTTGCATAATTTGTTTTATTTTGGAAATAAGCTTCTAGCTTTCTCCCATGGTTTGTTTAATGGGGTGAACTTGCGAGATCCGTTAACTGGGTTGCGGGTGATTCGTGCTGAAATCCTAAAGAAATGGCAAGTGAAGTCGAAAGGTTTTGATGTGGAAGTGGAACTTAACAGTGAAGTGAAGCGGAAAGGTTTTGAGATTGTTGAGGTGCCTATTGGGTATAGGAAGAGGTTTGGGGAAAAGAAATTGAGGGTAAATGATGGCACAACAATTCTTAAGAGAATTTTTTTAGAATCAACTCATAGGTTTTGACTAGGTCAGACTAAGAATCCTTTAGTTTTTGATTTTCTTCTTATTTTTTTTGCGATTTTTTCGTTCCAATGTTTCAATTAAGAAGTGAAATAACAAACGTTTCAGTTGTTAATAGTAATCCTCTTGTTCTCTCTGTTGATGTAAAAAGCAATAACTAGTAGAACTACTATGATTGATGGTGTAACTATTTTTGATAATAATCAAACTATTGTTGCGCAAACTGATTTTGATGACTGTGAACAGTTAGAGCATAAAGATTTTACAGGTTTTGGATTGGCTGTATTACCTGGGGGTTCAGAGGTAAATGTAAATTTAACTTTTAGTACAGTTCTTTCTTCTGGAAATTATGCGGTTAGTCAAGCTACTTGGCATGGGCAGCATGATAGTTCTCATTTTACTATACCATGATGAATTAGACATTTGTTCCTCAAATTGAAAACTAAAACGGCGAGATTTTATAGTATATATTAAAAAAAAGAATTATGCGTATTCTCTAAAAGTATGATCGCATTTTGTGCACCGCATGAACTGGGTTGCAGCTTCGTCGCCACTTCTAGTTTGCACTTGCCAAACATAGACTTTTATATTTTCACATTTTGGACATTTAATTTTTAGAGTTGGGAGTGTATTCAATTTTTGGTCTTCTTTTGTTATAACTGTAATAAATTTTTGTGGATTTTCATTATTCTTGAGCGTTTTAGTGGATGACGTGTTTTTTAGTTCTTTTTTTGTATAGCTGCATTTTAAACATTCAAGACTAATTTTGATTTTCGTTCCAGTCTTGGATTTTTTTTGTGTAAGTCGTGATCCACATTTAGGGCAAAATTCCATTTTTAGCGCCTTTTATTTTTTTAGGATAGATGTGCAGGTAGGGCCTTTTACATTACATATACTAATATAAGCTTTTTGAGTGTGTCACGTTAACATCTGCACCTATCTTTAGACCATTCTCAATAACAACGGCGAGATTTTATAGTATATGTCAAGTTAAGTTAACTGTTAAAAAAAGAGAAAGTTAAGCGGTTGATATCTCCACTGGGTACAGGTTTCGAATCTCACCCTATCTGATAAGGGCTTATATCAACCTAAAATTAAAAAAAATGGGGTTTGTGCGGGCGAAAACACCATTTTCGTCTTGCTATGACCGGAACCAACCCACTTAAAACGAGACTATAATACTTGAAAAAGTTAAAATTGTGGAAATCGAGGTGATGTCTCAACTGTGTCTGGGGTTCAAATCATTGTGTGAACAAATTTGGACTGGTGGGCGAACACAAAAAAGTCATGTTAGTACAATTCCCTAAAAAATTGGGTTAGGGAACTCAAAAACAGTGTTTTGTTGATGCTTTTGTATAAGACCTAAATTTTGGTGTAAAAGTAAAAATGGGGATTTTTTGAGGGCTAAAACGCCATTCTTGTCTTGCTGTGACCGGAATATACTACCGGACCTTAAAGCGTGCTATTTTTAATTGTGGTTCCGATATATAACCGATTCATATAATGAGTTGACTATCTGTATTTTGTTACTTCTTTATTTTTATTTTTCTCCAATTTTTTTATTAATTCCTCTTTAACAAGTGTCGCCAGTTTATTCTTTACAATTCAAACATTTTGTTTTTTTCTACTATTGAAAACTTTGCTTATGCAATTTTTTGTGAAAACCTTTTTATAAGATATAGTTCCATATGGAACTAACTCTTTTTGTTGGAGCGCCTTATTTGAATCAAAAACAAGTACTAACACTCATCTCGAGGATCCGAAGAAGGACTAATAATTTTATAACAATTAAACTCAAAGAGAATGGATTACAAAATATTTCTCCATCTCATGGGGATATAATCTTTTCACTTTTAGATAATGAAAAATTAACGATGAAAGAAATATCTGAAAAAATTGATCGTAAAAAGAACACAGTAACTGCTCTCATAGAGAAATTATTTAATTTAGGATACATAAAAAAACAAATATGTACTAAAGATAAGAGAGTTTGCTATATTTCACTCACTGAAAAAGGTCTTCAACTCGAAAATCTATTTATTAAAATATCAAATGAGCTTTTATTAAAAACTTATTCAGGTCTTAATTTAAAAGATAAAGAAAATGGTTTACGATTTCTAACTACAATTCATCAAAATATTTCTAGAGAGGTAGATCTAACACGATGACAAAGAATAACCGAGAACAATCTGGAATTTGTGGTGTTTGCAGTGCAGGTTGTGGGATAATCGCCACGTATGATGAAAACGATAAAATTCTTTCTGTCAGACCGGATATAACTTCTCCAATTGGACATATTTGCAGAATTGGAGAACATTCTCCTGAAATTATCTATTCTAAAAATCGATTGAAATACCCGTTAAAAAGAGTTGGTCCAAAAGGAACCTACGATTTTAAAAGAATTAGCTGGGATGAAGCATATGATATTATAGTAAATCGGTTAACTTTCATTAAAGAAAAATATGGTCCGGAAGCAAACGCTATCTATACGGGTGTAGGAAGTTTTGAGAGAGCTTTTTGTGATATTTATCAACCTAAGGACGTTGCGGTATCTTCTGCTTGCAGTGTTCTTTTTCCCTTCGGATCTCCTAATGCGATGGGTGTTGGAGCCCTTTGTTATGTATCATATGGAATGATAGCACCACATCTTACGATGGGAAAAATGTTAATTGATATGTATAATGATATAGAAAATTCTGAGTTAATAGTAGTATGGGGGACTAATCCTGCGACTGATCTGCCTCCAATAGATTTAGAGCGGATTTTGGAGGCTAAAAGTCGAGGTGCAGAAATTATCATCATTGATCCTAGAAGAACTCAAACAGTTAAACTCTCAAAGGGTCAATGGATTCCAATTAGACCTGGAACTGATGGTGCTTTAGCACTTGGCATGTGCAATGTAATCATTGAGGAAGAACTCTATGATGAAGAGTTTGTCTCAAATTGGGTTTATGGCTTTAAGGAATTTTCAACTTATGTTCAACATTTTAGACCTGAAGTTGTAGAGTCAATAACCGGGATACCTTCTAAAATTATTGTGGAATTGGCCAGAAAACTTTCTCGCGCAAATGGTGCAAGCAAATTAATGTACACGGGAATGGAGTATAGTGCTTCTGGTGTACAAGGAATTAGAGCTTCAATTGTTTTATGGGCTCTAGCTGGTCAACTTGATGTTCCAGGAGGTATGTGTTTTAGAATGTCTCAGAATAGTTTTAAAATCAACTCTAATACTCATATAAAAAATCCTGGTACTCTAAACAATAGAATTGGGAATGAAACTTTTCCAATTTATATCAAATACCGCGATGAAGCGCATGCAATATCACTACCCAAATCAGTTCTAGAAGGAGTTCCTTATCCTATAAAATCTCTAATTCTTTTGGGAGGTTCAATAATTACATCTTGGCCTAATCCAGATTTATGGAAAAAAACACTAAAATCTTTAGATTTTTTAGTTTGTATTGATCGCCAATTTACTGCAGATGCAGCATATGCTGACATTGTCCTTCCAGCATCAACATACTACGAAATAGTTTCGTATGTGGTATATGGGTCACTATTTAAAATTCGAGAGCGGATGATTCCTCCAATTGGTGAATCAAGAAGTGATATATTCATAATAGCCGAATTAGCGAAAAGATTAGGTTATGGGCATCTTTATCCGCAAAATGAAGACGAACTTCTCCGCCATGCTCTCAATGGATCAGGTTTTACTCTAGAGCAAGTTAAAAACTCGGGTGGGGTAATAAACAAACCAACATCAATTATGCAATATAAAAAATGGGAAAAAGGGTTATTGCGAAAAGATGGAAAACCTGGTTTTGATACGCCAACAGGAAAGTTTGAAATCTATTCCACAGTTTTGGAAGAGTATGGATATGATCCGCTACCCAAATATACAGAACCTCCTGAAAGCCCAGTTTCCAGACCCGATATTGCCAAGAAATATCCTTTGATTTTCAATTCAGGTAGTCGTACTAGAACAAGTATCCATACTCAACATCATGGAATTAAAGGATTAAACAAAAATCATTTAGAGCCAACAGTTCTTCTGAATAGTGTTGATGCTAGTGAAAGAAAGATTAAAAATGGACAAATGGTTCAAATTCGTACTCTGCGAGGTGCAGTAAATATGCGTGCAATAGTTACAGATGATATTGTCAAAGGTGCTATTGATGCAAATCATGCAAGCGGTAGTCCTATAGGTCCAAAATCTTGGAAGAATAATAATGTTAATGTGTTGACTGATATTAAACAATTTGATCCAATTTCTGGATTTCCCATTTACAAATCTCTATTATGTGAAGTTGAAAAAATCGGTAGTTCAGTGGAATCATCCGGAATACTCTCTGATGAAATTACAGAATCTGAACTAAAATATACAAAATTTTCAACTCCTCAGAAATTAATATATTTAGATTATAATGCTACAACCCCTTTATCCAACCCTGTAAAGCAGGTGATGAAAGAAGTTATGGAAATTTATTCTAATCCTTCAAGTGTCCATAAAGGAGGAAAAATAGCTCGTTCATTAATGGAGACTGCTAGGAGACAAGTTGCCCAAGCAATAAACTGTACTGCTAAACGTATTATATTCACAGGAAGCGGTTCAGAAGCAAATAATTTAGCAATTAAGGGAATAGTTTATTCAGACAAGAAAAATCGAAAACATATCATAACCTCTAAGATTGAGCATCCTTCTGTTATAGAAACCTGTAAAGAACTTGGTAAAAGAGGTTTTAATGTAACTTATCTTGATGTTGATAAATCTGGTAGAATCAATCCAGATGATCTGAGCAATTCAATTGATGAAAATACTGTTTTAATCAGTTTAATGATGGTGAATAATATCACTGGAGTAATTCAGCCAATTAAAGAACTTACTGAAATCGCTCATAAGCATAACGTTCTATTTCATACAGATGCAATTCAAGCTTTTGGAAAAATTGAACTAGATGTTTTAAAATTAAATGTTGATCTGTTAACTTTATCTGCACATAAAATTCAAGGTCCTAAAGGTGTGGGTGCTTTATATAGAAAAAGAGGAATTAACATTGAACCAATAATAAATGGTGGTGGTCAAGAATTTGGGGTACGATCAGGAACTGAAAACCTGATAGGCATAGTTGGATTTGGTGAAGCAGCAAAAGGTATTCCTAATTCTTTAAAAAAGATGGATAAGCTTGTGTCGATTCGTAACTTTTTAGAAAAGGGGCTATCTTCTATCTTTAAAGATTATTTTATCAATGGAGAATCTTCTGAACGTGTTCCAAATACCTCAAGTATAACAGTACCTGGTTATAGAGGTGAATCCATTCTGCTAGCAATGAGTAGACAAGGAATTTTCTTTTCTTCCGGTTCAGCGTGTAGTGCTGGATCTGCTAAACCATCGCATGTTCTGCTAGCTATGGGTCTAACTGAGGAAGAAGCTCATTGTTCACTGCGTTTTTCATTAAGTGCCAATCAAACAAAGGAAGATGTCAAACTTTTATTAATAGAATTAGAAAAAATCGTGAAAAATTCTAAAAACATAATTAATTTTGTTCCATGTAGATGAGGCTTATTATCACATGAATACTAATAAAACAATTAATAACACCCTAAAAGAAACCCAATTTTTGAAAGAATTTAAGCGTGATGTTTTGTTTGGTTTGTCAAATTTCCCTAAGAGTCTTCCTTGTAAATATATTTACGACGAAACAGGTAGTAATTTATTTAAGAAAATCATGGAACTACCCGAATATTACCTGACTAGATCTGAGCTTCAAATTTTTTCTGAAAATGGTGATTTTTTTGGAAATCTATTAAGAAATTTGATATGCAATATAGTTGAATTTGGAGTTGGTGATGGACAAAAAACAAGAATACTCCTTAGACATCTTAAGGAAAATAAAATTACTTTTCGATATTATCCGGTTGATATTTCTTCTAGTGCGATGGATGATTTAATATCTGCTCTTAAAAGCGATTTTAATGATTTAGAGTCAACTGGACTTGTTGCGGATTATTCATGCGATTTAACTTGTTTAAAGAATATGAAAACTGGTACTAATTTGGTTTTGTTTCTGGGTTCTAATATTGGAAATATGGATTTTAGTAGTTCTATAACTTTTCTTAAAAATATTAGAAGATCTCTAAATATAGGAGACTATTTGCTTATTGGATTTGATCTAAAAAAAGATCCAATACTGATTCAGAATGCATATAATGATTCTCAAGGATTAAGTGAAAAATTCAATAAAAATTTGCTTAATCGAATTAACAAAGAATTAGGAGGCAATTTTGATCTTAGCCTATTTGATTATTTATCAATTTACGATAAAAAAGAGGGTGCAATTATAAGTAAGTTGATTAGTAAGAAACAACAAAAAGTAAAAATTAACTCTCTAAATAAAGTGTTTTCTTTTGCCAAAGGTGAGGGAATTCACACTGAATCATCTTATAAATATAATCAAAATGATATTTCTTATATTTCTAAAAAATCTGGTTTTTCAATTATAGAAAACCTTTATGATGAAAAACACTTTTTCACCAACTCCTTATGGCAACTAAAATAAAATAACTGGATTAAGTTTTCTTTTATCTAATTACTTCATTAATAAAGACCGAAACCTAGGTTAAACTCATTATTTATTACTAAATAATAGTAAAAAAGTAATCTCAATAAGTTTAACGAAAAGTCATTAATTTAAAAAAAAATATTAGGTGGTTAATTTACCCTTTTAGGGTCCACCAGGGCCGCCCTTTGATTTTGAGGCGGATATTACGTCATCAATTCTCATTATCATTGCAGCAGACTCAGCGGCTGATTTAAATGCTTGTACTTTAACCACAGTTGGTTCGATAACCCCTTTTTCAATGCTATCCATGATTCCTCCCTTGAATACATTAACCCCTTTGTATTTGCCATTTGTTTTTTCGTGAGCAGCTCTAAGTTCCACAATAATATCAATAGATTGTAAACCTGCGTTTTCTGCTAGAGTTTTAGGAATTATTTCTGTTGCGTCTGCAAAGGCTTCTATTGCTAATTGTTCTCTTCCTCCAACTTTTGGAGCGTATTTGCGTAGTTCTTTAGCGACTTCTATCTCTATTGCACCGCCACCTGCAACAATCTTGTTGTTTTCGATAACATCTGATACAACTGATAAAGAATCAGTCATTGCTCTTTCAGCTTCGTCAACCAATCTTTCAAGTCCAGCACGTATCAATATTGCGACTGCATGCGGATCTTTGCATTGTTCAACAAATATCATTTTATCGTCTCCTATTTTGCGTTCTTCAACTATGCCTGCTTTTCCTAAATCTGTAGATTTTATGTCATCTAAGTTTGAGACTATTTTCCCACCTGTAGCTTTTGCGAGTTTTTCCATGTCTGACTCTTTTATTCTCCTTGCAGCAATTATGCCATCTTTAGCTAAGAAATGTTGGACCATATCATCTATTCCTTTCTGACAAAATACAACATTTGCTCCTGAAGCTTTAATTTTTTCAGCCATTCCTTTCAAAGTATTTGTTTCTTGATCTAGAAATGCTTTCATTTGATTTGGGTCACGAATTCGGATTTCAGCGCTCATTTCAGTTTTTTCAATTTCTAATGCCGAATCTAAAAGTGCAATTTTTGCCTTTTTAGCATTCTTGGGCATTCCAGAATGAACAATTTCTTTATCAATAATTATGCCATTAACAAGTTGAGTTTCCAGAAGACTTTTTCCAGTTTTTTTCACTAGTTGAATGTTATCAATATCTGCTATTTTTTTATCCCCGCGGTCTTCAGTGATTTGCATAACTGAGTCTATGGAAATTTGTGCGAGATGTTCTTTGGCTCCACCCACTGCTTTGCTGCCCATTGAAGTTAAGGCAATTTTTAGCAGAGTTTTTTTATCTTTAATGTCGACTGATATTGAAGACTTGTTTATGATTTCGATAGCTTTTTGTGCTGCTTTTCGATAACCACTAACTATCATGATTGGATGAATATTTTGGTCAAGTAACTCTTCACCTTTTTTAAGAAGTTCACTAGCTAACACCACTGTTGTTGTTGTTCCATCGCCAACCATATCGTCTTGTGTTTTAGCGATCTCTACCATCATTTTAGCGGCTGGATGTTCAACATCTATTTCATCTAAAATAGCTGCACCATCATTTGTTATAGTTATATCGCCTAAACCATCAATAAGCATTTTATCCATGCCACGAGGTCCAAGTGTAGTTTTTAATACTTCACCGATTACCTTAGCAGCAGTTATGTTATTTCTCTGTGCTTCTTTTCCTTTGTTTCTAGTTGTTCCATCTTTTAAAATTAATACTGGCTGTCCTGAACCTGTTGTTGTTAAATATGCCATTTTTTATCACATTTTTCCTTGTAGAACCTTTCTAATCGGAAATAAGCAGAAAAGCAACGGAAATATAAACTTTTACCTTACAAATTCTGCGTGTATACTTACAGATTTGTGTTAAACAATTAAGAAAACCTCTTTGTTCTTCTAAAGGAAGATGTTTTTCCTTCTTTACTGTAAAAAATTTAAATCCATTGTTTAAATCTTTTTTACTCTAGAATAAAAAAATGTGTTTTGTTGATGTTTTTGTATCCCTATTTCGGAGAAAATTCTCCTATTTTTGTTGTCTATCACAAGATTTAGGTACCAATTGCGGCGTAGAATCGATCTTTTCCTGTCTTTTTTACTTTTGCAAACATGCCACCAGCGATATAGCCTAACCAATTTTGTTCTTGCATACTAAGTTGAGCTTCTTGGCTTGTTGCAGCTTTTTCTCTTGATATGGCCCCTATAGTTACAAGTTTTGTTTTAATACTTGACTCAAGTCCATAAATAATTCCGTTACAAATCATGTCTTTTCCCCCTTTTTTTATTTGATTATTTTGCAATAAAATAGAAAATCCCGATTACCTTTGAGGAAGTTATCAAAAGAACTCTATCTATTACTAATTTATTATATGTGAAAACTAGTATTTAATATTTTGAATCAAAATATATTTTTTATTAAATTGAAAAATGAATATAAAAATTTGCTGATTCTTATCCGTATTTTTCTGTGATTATAAAACTACTTCTTTCATGATTATAACTTAATGTTTAACCATAACAGTTTAATTTACCAAGTTTTTTGTTTATTTTCAGTGTTAATATTGACAATAAAAATTCTTTTTTTTACAAGTCTTAGAGAAGTCACGGGGAAAAAAGAAGAAATATTAGATTTGTCAATTCTAGATAATTCATCAGTGAGTAAGATTCTTGACGTGCTATCAAAATGTTATGGCAAACCATTCAGAGAATATGTTTACGATCCAAAAACTTGTAATGTACGTGGATTTCTTCAATTTTTAATAAATGGAAAAAGTGTTTCAACTTTAAATGGACTGAACACAAAACTTTCTGATGGTGATGTTTTAGCTATTTTGCCTCCAGTTGGAGGGGGTTAAATAACAAACATTTTTTATTTCTAGAATGCCCAAAAAGGTGTTTTCTTCCGCATAAATTCGGCATACTCTTTTAGTAGTTTTTGTTCTTCTTCAGTGAGTTTATCCAAATGTTTTGTTAATAATACCTTTGTGTCCTCTTCAGGGACTCTTACATAAAGGATGTCTTTTTCAAAGATATGTCTTCCAAAAATTGGTTTATCCATCGAAATTGCCACTTCCATTCCTTTTTTTGCTTCGGATACCGATTTTCCTTTATCTTGGATTTGCTGAACTCCTCCGATAACTGCACTATCTTCCATTCTCAACAACGAATTTTTTTGTATAATACGACCTGATAGGATTTCTACACCAAATATAGCTGGTTTAGCTCGTCTAAAAACATAACCCGGCATTACCCTAATTTTTCCTGGTTTTGTAAGTCTTTCAAATTCTTGTTCACTTTTTGATTCCTTTTTGGATTTAAACCACTCCAAATAATTATCTATCAAATTATAAATTATTGGTTCCCTGAAGATTTTTACCCCAATATTTGTTGCGTTTTCTTCAGCGTCAGGTAGAACTTTTACGTTAAAAGCTAAAACAACTCCCAATAATGGATCATGAGTTTTTACTGCTGAAGCTTCAGTTACATCTCGCTTTGAAACTTCGCCAACATCCGCTATTTTAATTTTAATTTCATTTTGCTTTAAAATTTCAGAAATAGCTTCCAATGATCCTAATGTGTCTGCTTTTAATATTATACCTTTAATTTCTGTTGCTATTCTGATTTTTCCAATTTCTTCAGTAATTTGTTTAACATATTTTTCTGTTTTTTCTCCTGCAGGAACTGAATACAATGGTGCTCCTGCAAGAGCACCTTCCAAATTAGATGCTACTATTTTAACTCCAGACGCTGCGTAAACACTAGAAACCGAAGAGAATCGGTCTCTAGGATCTCTTATTTCATCTAGCGGTTTGGGGACCAGTATTGCTCTGATATGCGTTATTATTGGCTTTTCTTTTCCTCCAACAACAATAAGATCGTCTTTTTTTAATGTCCCATCGTATATTATTGTATTGAGCGTTAGTCCCAATCCTGGTTCTTCTTTAATCTCAAGAACTGATCCCTTAGCTGGACCCTTTGTTGTATTCAATTTTTTCTTAAGATATACTTGAGCAAGACCAACTAAAACCATCAGTAACTCGCTTATTCCTTCTCCAGTTTTTGCACTAGTGGGGATCAATGCAATCGTTGATGTGAAATCCTTAATCCGGTCAAAACGATCAGTACTAGATCCGTGACGTGAGAATGTACCCATGATCTCATATAGTTTATTATCCAAGGTTTCTTTTACAATTGGCCGTTGAGTTGAATAGGATTTACTAAAAGAGGATGATATTTGAGGTATCCATCCTGGGATTCGGTCTATTTTATTTACTGCTACTATAAATGGCGTTTTTCGAACTTTTAGAATTTCTATACATTCAAGAGTTTGAGCCTCAAATCCTTTTAGTACATCAACAACAAGAATTGCTATGTCTGCTACACTACCTCCTCTTCGTCTTAAATTTGTGAATGCTTCATGCCCCGGAGTATCAACAACTAATAAACCTGGGATTTGAATTTCACCTTTAAGAGAAGACAACAATGGCCCAATCAATTTTTTTAGAGTTTCTACAGGAAAAAAACTTGCTCCAATATGTTGGGTTATGCCACCTGCTTCTCTTGCTTGGACTGTGGTTTTCCTAATTCTGTCTAACAATAAAGTTTTACCCGTGTCCACATGACCGAGTACGCAAACTATAGGTTGACGAATAGGCATCAGGAATACATCTCTCATTCTTGTTTTTCATAATAGAAACTAATTCAAAATAAGGATTCATTAGTTTATAAACACTAAGCCCATAAGATACTAAAAACGCTGATTAAAACCACTTTTAATGAACTTTACGTTCACATTAAATGCTTGTATTTAACTTATAATAATTGTAACTTGTAGTCTAAGAAGAACTTTTGTTGTTATTCTCTTGTTTTCATAAGGATCATAAATAAACCGAGAATCAAAATTACTATTCCTACAAAACCAAAAATGCCCGTGAATGTTCCTAAAGTGTCAGTGCTGGAGAAAGTAAAATAGAGAAATAGTAATCCAATTATTGCGATAATGATCCCGAAAATTTTGCCTGACATTGATAGCCAGAAAGTTTCTCCTTCACTCATAATAGATCTTTCCTAATACCTATAGCTGTTTTCATTAAATAAGACAAGGAGACTTATTATAAATTTCTCTCAAAATTAAGTTTAATTGAGTTTTGTTGGTAAATATTTATCCACAATATACGTTAAACCATAGCGAGCATAAGCTTCTAGTTCTGCTTTCCGTTTTATTTTAAGGAATATTTTGATTTCCTTTTGCCAAAGTGGATCTTCTTGATATCTTGGATCTCTTTGTAATTCATGGAGTCTTTTTATGTCTACTTCATCTAGTGGGTCTGATGGTAGTTTATATTTTACAATATCTGACGCCCAAACTCCACTCCATGTTGCATCTGGAGTATTTAGATTTCTAAGATGAGCGGCATTTGCTGATCCAGATATTATTACCATGGCTATGTGCATTCCCCAAGGATCCCCATCAGTAAAAATGAATACGGGAATTTTTAGTTCATCGGAGAGTCTCCTAAGAAAATACCTGGTCTGTCTTGGAGCTTGTCCGGAAGTCAACACTAAAATTGATTTGTGTTTTATATGCACTTTTTCTTCGATAAATCTTGTAAATAATCCACCTTTCTCTATTGCAATAATTTTATCTGCAGAGGTATGGGTAAACTTAGATGTGGTCAAGGCTGGACCGATTAGTACTCCATCTGGATGAGCAGATAGATTTAGTGTTTTTCCTTCATATCCGGGAACTGTATATTCTATGGTTAAATCGCCAAAAACAGCTGAACGTTCTTCAGGGAATATGTGAAATTCT
This sequence comes from Candidatus Bathyarchaeota archaeon, assembly GCA_963848105.1. Lineage (GTDB taxonomy): Archaea > Thermoproteota > Bathyarchaeia > Bathyarchaeales > Bathycorpusculaceae > AD8-1. The sequence continues at coordinate 211,031 of CAWKCH010000001.1, read as the reverse complement.
TCTCTTGCGTGACCTGTTGCAGTTTCTAAATCTGTAATTATGTTATTTGATTCTTGTTGATTTTTAAAAGTCATGTTATAGGCTTGCGCAGAATAATAAACATCTCTTAAAGTTGAGGTTTTTCTATGAGTAGTGAGTTCGTTAGAAAAAAGTGCTGCCCAAGCCATTTGAGTAAACGGTTTTACGTGACGAATATTTCTTGCACTTCTAGTTACTGTTTTTCCACCTAAAATGTATTGGCGAAGATTGTGATCATAGTTAATATTTTCTGTGGAACGACTTGGCATGCTGATTGTTGGAAAAACTCCGTTATCTAGTTGATTATACATTTGTGTACCTAACTTTTTCAAACTGGCCATTATTTCAGTTTGCTTATCATTGACGACGTTTTTACTCTTCTTTTCCATATTTTCTCACACTCGCTATTAATTTCTTAATGTCAGGGCGGGTTTCTTTTCCAGCAAGATTGGTTGAGAACTCAGCTATTCTAGGTAAATATTTTGCAAAAATGCTTATTCTTTTTCTTTCTTTATCAACGTGTTCTCGTTTGGACATAAAATGGTGAATTTTTCGGCTAACTTCTCTTAGTGCATTTGCGACTTCTCGTCTGACTTCTGATCTGTCTGATATAAACTCCTTTCCTACTGTCTTATATGGTACTTTTGTGCTGCAGATATGTACCACTATTGCAATTGGCATATCGGGGGTAACTTTATATCTGCGCCAATTAATTGCGTTTATTACTTTGTATGATACATCACTTGCTTCATCATATAAGAGCGGAATTTTATTTGCAAACCGATATATTTGAAAAGAATTTTTTCTAGGGATTTCTCCTCCATAAGCTATTCCCATTTCTACTATGAAAGGGTGACCAGCATAAGTAGAAGGTTTACGTTGAGAAACAACCAGATATTCGGGTTTTAGTTCCTTCATTATTCCTGCTTTTAGAAGATCTTGACCTAATGGAGATAAACAACTAGCATCAGGGGGAAGGAACTCTTTAAATTTTTTTAAATTTTGAGTAAGAGTGACAATTTCTTCATGAGATAGTTTCTTGGTTTTTTTAGTTGGAGTTAATCCTGTAAATGCTAAAAACTTTTTTGCTGTAATATCGCCGACTCTATGAAAATGATTTTTTAGAAAATCAACCAGTTTTTTATGAGGACTAACGTAAATTAATCTTTGAAGCATCTCAACATCAACACCATATGGGTGTGGTAAAGTCTCTTTTGGAGGTTCAGGCATTTCTGTTGTTGCTCGAGTAAATCTATACAATCTTCCTTTAGGATCAACAAAAGTAAGATTTGCGTAAGGATTAACCATCGCTGTTTGTTTGAAATACTCCAATATTTTAGGCATGGCCCTTAAATAATCTCCTTCAATAAAGAATTCAACTATTGTTCCACGCCATTTTTCTTTATTGATTAATACTTTTCTATCCACTATTATTGGACGATTTCTTTGAATATCAATCATTAATTTAAAAGAATAAATCTTAGCTTGGCCAGTACTTGATGTGATTGCTGCTGGTTTGTGAGTCATTATTTGCCCATATAAAACAGCCATTTTGCCTCCTAAACCAAAAGTTCCCCTCATTTGTTTCAATTTATATTTTGACCCATACAATACTTGTCCAAAAGCTGAAGGAATAAATCTGGGCTGTATTCCAGAACCGTTATCCTCTACTCTGAGTTTGAAAACTTGTGACTCATTTCCTTCTTTTCCAGCAGGTTGAAGTCTAACATATATGTCGGGGGGTATCTTTAGGCTTTCAGCAGCATCTAACGAATTTTCAACTAATTCTCTTATTGCTGCAAAAATAGCTCTTGATGGATTAGTGAAACCAGCAATGTCACGATTTCGGTAGAAGAAATCCGATGCACTTATTTCCTGGAAAGATGACTGCGACATTTAACCTCCACCAATATTAACTCTATTCTTTTAATTTGCCTACGATATATTTTTGGTCATTCTTTAAGTTAACTACACTTTTACTCAATTTTATTTTTCTTATAATAGACATTTATTCCTTTTCTAAACTTATTTTAACAACTTTTAATTTCGCGTTTATTTTTCACGCACGCTTGTGTAATAATACTCTCCAATTTCCTTTTGAAAAACATCCAGTTTTGAGCTTTCTTTGTTAACTCTGGGACGTCTAGTTGTGGCATCTCTACGGAATGTTACGCCCATATCTTTCAAAAAGTTATTCATTCCCTCTCTTAATGTACACGGAGGTTTAGCTACACCTTTTACACCGGGATTACCGCTAAAAACCATAAGTCGATCTGCTATGAAATCTTGGGTTACAACATCGTGTTCTACGACAAAAGCAGGTATATTGTTTGCTTCCACAACTCTTCTAATTGTTTTTGCTGTATTCAATCTTTCTTCAACATCTAGATAAGCACTTGGTTCGTCGAGCAAAAAGATATCTGCTTTTCTTGATAAACAGGCAGCTATGGCGACTTTTTGTAGTTCTCCCCCGCTAAGTTCTAGGACGCTTCTTTCAAAAAGTAAGTTAATTTTTAGGGGTTGAATTATTTCTGTCATATACCAGCTTGAAGTAAAAGTTCTTTTTGCTATATTAATAAGAAGTTCTTGAACTGTTCCTTTATAATCTGCTGCAATGTATTGAGGTTTATAACTTACCTTTAATTGGGGAAATTTTTGTTTGTTTTTTACTTTTTCAATTCCTGCTAAAACTTTAACAAATGTTGTCTTTCCAATTCCATTGGGTCCAAGAATTCCAATTATTTCTCCTTGTTTTATTTCTCCTTGTTTAGCTTCGAGTTTAAATCCCTTGAAAGTCTTTTCAAAGTTGTCCCATTTGAGAAGTGGTTTTCTTGTGCTCTCAATTATAGAGGGTGGTTTTGATTGGAAAATTATTGGAGTTTTTCTAAATTGAATATTTTCATCGGGAATATATCCTTGTAAATAAATGTTAATTCCAGTTCTAACTCCATGAACATGTGAGACAACACCATAGACACTTGGTTCTCCGTAAAAAACACATATTTGATCTGATAGATAGTCGATAATAGCTAAGTCATGTTCTGCGATTATTATTATTTTTTGTTCTTCTTTCAGAGTTCGAATTGCTTTTGCTACTTGTAATCTTTGTTTAACATCAAGATAACTTGATGGTTCATCAAAGAGGTATACATCTGCTTCTCGGCTCAAAGCTGCAACCACAGCTACTCTTTGTAGTTCTCCTCCACTAAGAACATCTAATGGTCGATTCCATATTTTTTCAAGTTCAAGATCTTTCTTAAGTTTGCCTAAGATTCCTCTTTCGTCTGTTTTTTCTAAAAGATCTTTAACCTTTCCAGAAATAGCTTTGGGAATTTTGTCAACATACTGGGGTTTATGAGTTATTTTTAGGTTTTTTTTGCTTGTTTTTTGGAAATAGTCTTGAAGAGTTGATCCTCTGTAATGTTGGATAATTTGGGTCCATTCTGGAGGGTTATTATGATCTCCAAGATTAGGTTTAATCTCTCCGGATAATACCTTAAGAGTTGTTGTTTTCCCTATTCCATTTTTTCCCAATAACCCTAATACGGTTCCTGGAGAAGGTGTGGGTAATCGGAAAAGTTTGAACTTGTTTTCTCCAAAACGGTGGCTGCAGTCTTTTTCGAGTTCATCTGGAAGGTTTACTATTGAAATTGCTTTGAAGGGACACTTTTTCACACATATCCCACAGCCGCTACATAAGATCTCTGATATTATTGCTTTATCTTCTTCTACTCTTATTGCTTCTACTTGACTGCGTACCATGGGACAGAATTTAATACATATCTGACCACATTTTCTAACTTTGCATTTATCAGAATCTAATACAGCAACTCGAGTCATTGTAAACTCAATAAGGAAGTTAGATCCTGAGTTATAAATATGGACCTGAAAATCCAAATAAAATAATTAGTAAAAATTACAAAAAATATTTTGTTTTATTTAGAATTACCATTCATCTTCTTCCCAATCCTCATCTTTTTCATCTTTCCACACTTCTTCTTCAATCATTCTTTTCACCTCCAATGTTTCCTCAAAGTTTTATGTATTACTTTATTTTGAGATAAACACTGTGATTCATCAAATACTATTCTGATGGGTTTAAGTTGAAACAATGATTTTTGTTCTTTTCTGGTATAAAAAGAATTGGTTTTCATTCGTTAAATATAACGGTTACTTTTTAATCAATAACTTGGGTTTGTTATATAAGTTTATTATTCTATATTTGATGTTAGTTTTGTTATTTTTATTGAAAGAGGGCTTTATACCCAATTTTATCAAAACATGCTTTGAGAATAAATAACGCAATGATTAAATTCGGTTAAACTATTTACCAATTGGGATGATGTGAGGCGACGGCTTCGAGCTTTTAGCTGTGAGAAAAAGCCAAAAATCTTCGCTGACCCATATTACATTTGTTATTATTGTTAATCTTTTTTTAGGTTTAGTTTCCATTTTAGAAAACAGAAATAAGCTTGCTGTAACTACTTTAAAGATGGTTTACAAATTTGATGGATGATTTTAATCTGATAATAACAACTCTGAGAAGTACTGAGAGACAAGCGTATTCTGAAATGAGCTATCTTTTAAAAGATGAATTGGGTGATCCTGAACCATTTATAGAAAAAACTGGAATAAGAGGCTTATTAGTGGCAAAAGTATCTCTTGATCCTCTTGTGGTAATAGAAAAGCTCCGAAAAATGATCCTTGAATACCCTTACAGGTTACGTTATACTCTTAGAGTTATTCCCATTCAAAAAGTTGTAGACACTAATCTAGATGAAATACGTCGTGTATCATTAGAACTTGGGCAAAAAATCGGAGAAGATAGTAGTTTTAGAGTCACAATAGAAAAACGTTTTACTTCTTTTCATTCAAGAGACTTCATTGAAGCAGCTGCAAGTGAAATAAAAAGAAAAATCAACTTATCTAAACCTGACAATATTTTGTTAATTGAAGTATTAGGTGAGCTTACAGGAATATCTCTTATAAAACCCAGAGATATCTTAGCTGTGACTAAAGAAAAAATGCTTTAATTCTAAAATTTAGTGGAAAGCAAAGCCATTTTCTCTAAAATAATATCTCTTATGGAATTTCTAATATTATTTTCTTTCATTACGGCTCCAATTTCGTTTTGGTTTATTTCAAATACATTAAGAATTCTATCCTGTTTATAATCTGAAAATTCAAGAACTTTCTCATCTGGTTCGCTTTTAATTATTTTTGAAATCGACAAAAGGGCACTATTTATTCTCTTAATATCTTTAGCTACTATTATGAGTGCAACATTTGAAGATTCATTCTTAACTCCAATGTTTTTAATAGCTTTTTTAATTTGGTGTTGTGTAGAGGCATAAAGTAAAGTTTCCATTTCGATGCTTTTTGAGATATTCCTTTGATTTTTGAATCCAAGTTGAGCATTTAGAAATGCAAAGAATAGATGTTGCCAAGTAGCGATAACTGAAGCGTCAAAGAATTGAATCCACACATCCTTAGCTGTGTTTTCTCTTATTTTCTTTACAAACTCTTTAGAATCGTTTATTTTCAGATTTCTATATCCTGTAATTTGAATGTATTTTTTGGTTTTTTCCAAGTATTTTATCACTATTTTTCCTCGTTAATTTCTTTTAGAAATTTATTGATCAGAGTTTTTGTTAAGCTTGACTTTTTTAACTTTATTTTATTATTTTTAATCGAGTTAGTATTGTTAGTTCGTTCCCAAAGTTTTCTAGATGTTTCTTTTATATCCCATGGGAAAATTATCCAATACTTTGTAATCTTCTCATAATAGTTGGGGTCAATTTTGCTTTTGGGTTTTTTGTATAATGTGGCAATTTTTAATATTGCTGGGTTTTTTTTTAAAATATGGTTTTTTGCAACTTGCAAACTTTTTCCTGAGTCTGCAACATCGTCAACTAGGAGTATTTTCTTAGATTTAATTTGTTCTATAAGTTTCTGGGTTAAAATTGGTTTTTTTCTTGTTTTACAAAGATCTAGATAGAATCCTATTCTTATTGTAGTTATGTTAGAAACTTCTAAGAGATCTGATAACAATCTTGCTGGAATCCATCCGCCTCTAGTTATGGCTATTATTGTATCTGGTATGAATTTATCTGATAAAATTTTTTCTGTTTGATTGATAAGCATTTTGTGTATTTGGTTCCAAGAAGGAACTTCAAATTTGAGTGTATCTTTCATTAGTACCCATCTTTTTAATATGGTATTTGTCTAATACTGATTATTCTATTTTGATAGTCTATCTTTTTAATCCTTTACAGTAAAAAAATTGTTATTTTTTATATTTCTGTATTTTTTGGAATTAGTTACTTTTGTCTTGAGTTGACTTGCTTTTCCCTTTTTTTTAAGCTAGCTTAATTATTTTTTGTTATTTTTTTTATTTCTTGAGTTAATAGTGGTAGAAAAGTGCCAATATCTGAGACCAAGCCTGCAGCTTGGGTTGAGCCTCTGTCTAAGAGTTTTGTTACGGATGCAGGATTGATATCTAGACAAACAAGTTTAACTGTTGAAGGAAGCATGTTTCCAACAGCTATTGCGTGCAGTGTAGAGGCTAACATCAAAACCATATCAACATCTTTTAGTTGTTTTTTATATTCGTTTTGAGCTATGACTACATCAGTTACCACATCTGGTAATGGCCCATCATCTCTAATGGATCCAGCTAATACGTATGGTACCTTATTTTTAACGCATTCATAGATTATTCCACTTTTTAGTATTCCTTTTTTTACCGCTTCCTTTAGGTTTCCGGCTTTATAGATCTCGTTTATTGCTACTAGATGATTTCTACATCCTCTTATTGCAGGAGTAGCTTCTTGTAGAGATATTCCTAGTGATGTTTTCATCAAATCTCCTTCAACATCATGAACTGCTAACGCGTTGCCGGATAATAGAACATCAACAAACCCTTCTCTGATCAAAGTTGCTAAGGCCCCTGCAGCTCCTGTGTGAACTAATGCTGGACCTGCTACAACTGCAATTTTTCCGCCTGACTTTTTTAGTTTATAGATGTCTTCAGCAATTTGTCTAATTACTGCCATTGCAGGTTTTTCACTTGAAGAGCCGCTGCTCATGAATCTGAATATTCCAGTATTTTCTCTGGATCTTTCTGGAGGTTTAACATGCACCCCATCCTCGCCGATAACAATTAAATCCCCTTTTTTTATGTCTCTTATTGCTTTACAATAGGCTTTTTTGCGCAGGGAATCTACTACTATGACTTTATCCATCATTGTGGTTTCTGCTGAAATCCATTTATTTTTGTAGTAGATTTGAGTAGGATTGTTTGTTGTTGAGTAAAAATTATCTGGAAAAACCATGTTCGCTGGAGCAGGCGCAACTGCTACTTCGGCTATCTTAAAAGGAACTGCTCCTAATGGTATGATTTCATCTAAAATATCCTCTAAATGTTGTTGTGTTTTTCCTTTCACAAGAATTCTTGCATAGCTATGACTGCTTTTATGTTTCCCTACTTTGAATTCTAAGGTGTCAAAGTCTCCACCCAACTCCATTATTCTATTCCATATTCTAGTGAGAATCATAGAATCGATTAAGTGACCTTTAATCTTGATCTCTTTCTGATATAATTCGTTGGTTTCATGGTTTTTTTTCATGATGATCCCTTTCTGTAAATTGGTTTGTTGAAGATTTGAATATATTTACAAAAAAGGATTACTGGTTTAAAAAGAACTTCTTTTTACTCCATTGATGCGATTTATTACTGAATTCGTAATTAAGGAAATTTAGATGGATTTTGTAAGAGCCTATTTTTTTAAGTTTAAACTTAACTTTGGTGATTGTATCGTAATATATCTGAAACGAAAGTAACCCAAATAACGTATCATATGTCACGTATAATGTGTCATAAATCGTAATATAGGTTAAATCTTTTAAGGCAAATGTGGTATAATCATAGTAAATAATTAGATGTGAGTTGGTGAAATTTGAGTAAAAATGGAGATGAGGAGAAGGTAAAACATATCCTAACTGGCCCCAAGCTTTCTGCAGTTAAAACTATGCTTGAAAAAGATCACGCGATTGATTGCATGTTTCTATTACATATGGGTCGTGGTAAATGGAAAGAGGCAAAGGATTTTATGCGAAGCAATGAGTTAACGCTTAGTGATGGTACTTTTAGGTCAAGGATGATTGAAATTGAGCAACTTGGTTTGGCAAAAAGTGTAAGAATTGATCCTTTGAAAAAGTATTATGTCATAACAGAGTTTGGTGAAAAGGTGGCAAATCTTCTTCTTGGATTTTTTGATGAAATTGATGTCTAGATCTAACATCTTTTTCGTCTAACTGTAGTACAGTTCCTTTTTTCAACGTTTATTTAACCTTGTTTTGCGTTTTTTTTTATGTTTTTGTGTTTTTTTGTTTTACACATAATTAATATGGTGTATTAAGTCATAAGACTTAAATTACTTGCTCAATCTACCAATAATATCAATCCCAAAGGAGGGATAAAAGAGAAAAATGAAAACATTAAGAAAAATAAGGAAAAACGATAAAGCCCTAAGCCCTGTAGTCGCATCAATCATACTCATCGCAGTAACAGTTGCAGTCAGTATCGCAGTAGCCGCATGGATGGGAGCCCTAACAGTCGGCTTCATGGACACAAACACTGTTACAATCACCAATGTTGCTTTTGCCGATGATAATCAAATTACTGTAACTCGTAAAGAATACTGGTACTTCTAATGTCACACTAGCACTGCAAAAGTTAATGGCGTACTTGCTGCAATAACTATAATCCTAGTCCAGTTGGTACTGGTCTTGTCTGGAGATGTCGTGCTAACTTCAGCTTATACTGCTGGAAATGCATACAAAATTGATCTATATGATTCTAGTGGACAACTAGTTGGTGCTTATCAGGCAACACGCATAAATTTCCCTTTGTTTAGAAAAAATTTAGGGGTAGGGTGAAACAAACCACTCCAAATTCCCCTCTCTTTAGTTTCCTCTTTGGAGGTGTAAAAATAAAAATGGTAGTAGAAATAAAAGAATATGGATCGGCAGAAGAAATAGAAGAAACTCTCGATAGAGACATTTCCCATACAAAAAGTACTCTAGGTGAATACTTGCGAAGATTAGATGAGATTCGCTCGTTAGCTGAGAAATCAAAGAAAATCCGCGAAGTAGTCATGAAACTAGCTGGCAAAAAAGCTTCAGGTGAAAGCTTAGGTGAAATCTCTATGGGTAACCTGAACATTGTTTTAGATGCTAACCCTTTTGATGAACTAACAGCAATCGAATCTGTAGTGAGAAGCCATCAAGAAAGACTATTAGTCCTTCAAAAAGCTAGAGAATCACTAAAATGGCTAGATCAACTTGGCGACACTGACGGCTTAAAATACTTAGTAGTGGAAACAGAAGGAGTCCCAGAGCGTATCCTGTTCAAAATATCTTGATATAAAAAAAACAAAAAAATTAGGAGCCAGAAACAATGAACAGCACAATATACGCATCTGCTCTCAAAAACACAATAGGTGAAATCAAAAACATATGTCCAGAAGTGTCAGAAACCTTTGTCTTCAAAGACTCAGATATTATTGCAAAAACTGATTCCTCATCTAAGAAAACCTTAGATCAGGCTATCCTTGCTTTAAATTCAATTGAAAAAGAAGCAAAAACAGTATGTGGCATTAAGTCAATAAGAATTGAAGGCAAAAAAGGTAAAATAAATCTGACTAAGATGGAAAAATTCAATTTTGCAACTGTTCTCACAACTAAAGCGGACGAAAAATATGTGAATACTCTAACAAGAGTGCTGGTTCCTACTGTTATCAAACTTGTAGATAGTATACAACTAAATTTACCAAAAATTGAAGTTGAAAATAAAAAACCTCCTGAACCAGTTAAAGAAACTCCCAAAACTGTTGAAGAAATACAAGATACTCAAAATGATTTACCCGTAAACGAAGCACCAATAGTTGAATTAATTGAAGTTCCTGCAAGTGAAAAAGTTCAAATCACTGAAGAAACCCAAGATACAGAAATTCTAAAAAATGAATCACAAGATGAAAAACCCAAAATAGAACTTGAAGACGAAACTTTTTTCACTGAACCTCCGGTAACCCAGTTAATTGTTGAAAAACTAAGTGGCTTACTAGTGTCCTCAGACACAGTGCGAATCGACAAGGAAATAATAGAAAAATGGAACGAACTCTACGAGGGTAAAAAAATTGAACTGGTTTGCATCGAAAATATCAATGGAAAAAGTACCCAAAGTAAATTTAGAAATATAAAAAGCTCGAAACATGCTGGAAAAGGTGTAATTCGAATCCCCGAAAAAATACAATTTGCCCTGGAAACTTCAAAAGGTGAACTAGTCACAATCAAACCAGTAATAAATTAAGAGGAAAAACAATAATGACCAACAAAAAACAAATCATCCAAAAAACTGAACCTCCAGTAATAGTTGAAAACGAACTCCCAATCCCGGCTATTGAAGAAGACACATTATTCAAAAACCTAAATAATAATCTTAAAAACCTGAATAAACTCAAAGGCATATTGGGATATATTATACGAAATGCTTCTTCCGCTACAATAGACCTTAAAGAACCAGAAAAACTAGTTGAATACGCAATTTTCACGTCTCAAGTAATGGATTCGAGTATGGAACTTGCAGAATTATTTGCTTTAGGTGATCTAAATACAATACTCATTGAGGGCGAAGAACTCAAAGTTCTGATCATGATGATCAAAGAAAACAAAATTAATTTATTTATGAAGAAAAGTGTTGATCACATAGAACTTGCAAAAAAAGTTTCACCCTAACCCACCCTTTTTTGTTTTTTATTAAAATTTTTTCTCAAGTCTGTATTTTAGGCATTTTCTTTAATTTAACTTCAAAAACCTTAAACTAAAATTTTATTTAACAAATTATGGGTCCAATACAATGAAACTTCATTTTAATAAAAAACATTTGCGAGACACTAAGAGTCATATTAGTTTTTCGTTTTATTAACAGTTAACCTTTAATTTGATCTTGTCCTTTCGTTGGTTGATCAAAGTTGCCTTTATCATATGATATTCAGTAGATAAAAGACCTAAATCTGGTGATAAAGTTCAAAAACTTTAACAAATTAACTTTAACAATTCAAATTCGATCTGTGATGGAGAACTAAATGGTATGCATAAAAAATTATTGATACCTGGACCTACAGAAGTGAGTCAAGAAATATTAAGTGAACAATCTCGATATCTTATAGGGCACAGAGAAAAAGCGTTTTCAGATCTCTATGGGGACATAAAGAGCAAACTTACTGATTTTTTCGAATTGTCTGAGAGTTATAATACTTCTATAACTACTTCTTCTGGAACTTTATGGTTTGACATTGTTGGGAGAAGTATTGTAAAAGAAAAAGCGCTTGTGTGTGTGAATGGTGCTTTTTCTTCACGATTTGCTAAAACGATTCAGTCTTGTGGAAAAAAAGTTGATATTATTGAAGTAGAATGGGGAAAAGCGATAAAAACTAACATGGTAGCTGAAAAACTTAGATCCGAAAAATATGATACTGTTGTTATGTGTCATAATGAATCATCAACTGGGGTGAGAAATCCCATTTATGAGGTTGGGGATCTAATTCGAAGCACTTATCCTAACATACTTTTTGCAGTTGATAGCGTGTCCTCAATGGCCGGGGATAAAATTATTCCTAATACTATTGGGTGTGATGTCATTTTCGCTTCATCACAAAAATGTTTTGCATTACCTCCAGGGCTCTGTATTGGCATAGTATCTGATAGGGCAATAAAGAGAGCTAATAATGTATCCAATCGGGGTTCATATACAGATTTGGTTAAAATATTTGATTTTGAAAAAAAGAATCAAACACCATTTACTCCAAATATCTCCCTTCTTTACGCTTTGGACAAACGACTAGATCTTTTGATAAAAGAAACCTATGCTCATGTTTATGAACGACACCTGGAAATGGCTAAAAGTACTCGTGATTGGGCAAAAACACATTTTGAATTGTTTCCTGAACCTGGTTTTGAATCAGTTACATTAACTTGCATAAAAAACACTCTTGAAAAGAATATTAAAGAATTAATTGAAAAACTAGCTTTAAGAGGTTTTATGATCTCAAATGGTTATGGAATGCTAAAAGAAAAGACTTTTCGTATTGGTCATATGGGTGAATGGAATACTATTGAAGTAAAAAAGGTTCTAGATATTATTGATGATATTTGGGGTTTGTAACAATTAACTTTAAAGTTTTGTTTTATTTGATACTTATTGAAGAGGGTCCACGTTATTAATGTGTGAAAACAAAATACTCCTATTTTCTATACTGTTATCTAAAAACATGATTAACACACAAACAAGTAATCGTCTTTCAAACACGATATTATTTTTTAATCGAGGATTATGTGAGTTGAATTAGTTGGTTGAGATCAGACCTTTTAAAGCTATACGTTATTCTCAGAAAGCTGGTCCTATTGGTGATCTAGTGACTCAACCATATGATAAAATTGATCCTTTATTACAACTAGCTTATTATGAAAAATCAATTTACAATTATTGTCGCTTAATTTTACCCCTAGAGAGCAATAAGTACACATCAGCTAGAGAACGAATTCTTGATTGGATGAGTAAAGGAATTTTACTAAAAGATGAAGATCCAGCAATATTTGTATACAGACAAGAATTTCAATTTGATGGAAAAAAATTATCTAGAATTGGATTAATAACTGCTCTTCGTCTGTATCCTTATAGCGAAAATATTGTATTTCCACATGAAGTTACGTATAAAGAACCTAAAACTGACCGCATAAATATGTTGGAATCAGTTCAAAAAGACCTTGAACCTGTTTTTTTTGTTTATTCTGATCCTGAGAAAATAACAATAGAATTCTTTTCAAAAATAATTAAAACTTCATCTATAATTAATTATAAAGATTCATTAGGGATAACACATACTTTATGGAAAATATCTAATTCTCAAGATCTTGAATTCATAAAGACTACACTTAGAGATAAAATACTTGTTATCGCTGATGGTCATCACAGATATGAGAGTGCTTTAACCTATAGGGATATTAAACAAAAAAATGCAACATGGGAAAAAGATTCCGCTTTCAATTTTCATATGTCCTACCTAGTGCCCGTTGAAGAAGAAGGTCTGATAGTTTTGCCAACCCACAGAGCTCTAAAAGAATTTAATTTAACTCCTGCGAGATTAAAAAAACTAAATGAATACTTTGTAATTCAACCAATTGATCCGATAGTTGAATCTTTAGAACTCTTCCTAAAAACGAACTCTAGAAAACACGCTTTTTGTGTTTATGATGGCAAGAAAGCTTATGGGTTACTTCTAAAAAATCCAAATCAAGTCTTAAAAATAATCAATGCCGATTGTCCAATAGAGGACTGTCTTCTTGACGTAGCTATTTTACGTGATATTGTATTCAAACTAGTGCTAGGTATTGGGAAATTAAAAATGCATAAAGATATCCTATATGTTGAATCAACAATTGATGCGCTAAAAAAAGTCGATAAAGGAGAAGCAAAATTAGCTTTCTTAGTTAATCCAGTTGATCCAAAAATAGTTTGGAAAATTGCACAGAAAAAATTACGACTACCTGAAAAATCAACAGATTTTTATCCAAAACCCTATTCTGGATTAATGATGATGGATATCTCTAATGATGAAAAACTCTAAGCTAAAGTTTTTTTCTAAAAATCGAGGTTTAATGAATACCCAGTTAATCACTAAATAATTTCTATATTTATTTATGGTTTTGAGACCACTTTTGGTATTGTTATTTTAAGCGGTATTGCTATTTTATGTACTTAGTTTTGCGTCTTTTGAATCTTTTTTTACAGACTACACTACAAAAATGAAAGGTTTCACCTTGATAGGTAATCTTGTATTTTGCTGTACCTTCATCTAAAACCATACCGCAAACGGGATCTCTTATCATTTCCTTTGTCTTTACCTCTTGGAAGAATCTATGGTATCTGCTTATTATGGTTAGTGGTTAGGCGAAGGTTTGAATTACTGGTGCTTCAGTTATTTCTTCTATTGTTGTTTTAGTTAATCTCTTGATATTGTTAAAACCTGAAATTTCTCCATAACCTACTAATGTTATTGCAGTCCCATCTTTTCCCATTCTAGCTGTTCTTCCAATTCTATGGAAATAAACAGGGGCTTCCATTGGTACATCATAGTTGATGATATGTGTGATTCCTTGGATATCCAGGCCTCTTGAGGCAACATCTGTTGCAGCAATAAGATCTAGCTTCCCTTCTCTAAACTCGTTTATTACACGAGTTCTTTGGGATTGAGTAAATCCTGCGTGAAGTGCTCTAATATTATATCCTGCTCTTCTTAGTTTGTCTGAAAGGTTGCTTGTGCCTCGTCGTGTTTTACAGAATATTATTGCTCTATCCACTTGGTTTTTCTCTAATATATCATTGAGGATTCTGAATTTATTGTGAGGATTTACGAGCATATAAAATTGTTTCATTTGTACAAGTGCGATTTCGTCTTTGCTCACAAGTATTTTTTCAGGGTTCTTCATGTATCTATTGCAGATTTTAATTACAGATCGATCTATAGTGGCTGAAAAAAGGCTGGTTTGTCTACTTGAAGGAGTTTTTGAGAGAATATGATCAATATCATCGATAAATCCCATATCCAACATTCTATCTGCTTCATCTAGTACTGCCATTTTTACTGAAAACAAGTTTAGTTGACGTCTTTCGATTAGATCTATTGTTCTTCCTGGTGTACCAACAACAATATGAATTCCACGCGATAAAGCATGAATCTGCCTATTGATTGGTTCTCCGCCATATACTGCTAAAACTTTTAGTTTCAAATGTTTTGCGAAACTCTTAATGTTTTTTGCCACTTGAATAGCGAGTTCGCGAGTAGGTACTAAAACCAAACCTTGAACTTCTCTAATTTTTGGATTTATTTTTTCAACCATTGGTACTCCAAAGGCTGCAGTTTTACCTGTTCCAGTACGTGCTTGTCCTATGACATCTTTGCCATCTAGTAAAGGTAATATTGCTTGTGCTTGGATAGGAAAAAGACTTTCAAATCCAAGGTCATTTATACTTCTTAAAACTTCCCTGCTCAGAGGTAAGTCATTGAAAGATTGAATACTCATTATATTTTTTTTCTCCTGCCACAACTTTTTTTCATGTAGCATTATTCAAAAAGCTAAAAAAAGCTTACTAAAGTAACATGATATAAATTCGACTAATTGTCAAATTTTATATAAACCATTTATCTTAATTAGGAAAAGACCGATTATTTTCGATCAATACGTATTAGGAAATTGGATGTTACTGGTAGTGAATCATATTTAACTTTCGTAACCAGTGATCATTATTACATCCTATTAAGCGTTTCCTGATCTCAACAATAAAATTATCATAATATAGAGTTTTTATCCAACATAAAATGTGTTCTTTTCTCATTATTCAATTATTACCTCTATTTTTGTGATTATTTAATACTGAAAAAAATGTTTTAATAATTGCATAAAGTGCTTATTTTTTAGAATTTTTGTTCGGCTAATCTATTTTTTTCACTTCAATTTCGAAGATTTTTGCCCATTTCTTTCCTGTTACAAACAGTCTATCTTTTTCTGAATCATACGCAATTCCATTAAGGACTTTGTTTTGATCTTGGCTATCTTCATTATTTATTCCTGTTAAATCGATCCACCCCTCTACAATTCCTGTTTCAGGATTAATTATTGCTATTTTATCTTGGTTCCAAATATTTGCCCAAATTTTTCCTTGAATATATTCCAGCTCGTTGAGGTTTGATACAGGTTCTTTATCTATTACTTGAACTTGTTTTATCGTATGGAAAGTATTTGGATCTAAAAAGAATAGGTTTGAAGTCCCATCACTCATAATTAGCTGAGAGTTATCGTTTGTAATCCCCCACCCTTCAGTTTGATATGTAAACTCTGATATTAATTCAAATGAATCCTTTTCGTAAACAAATCCTTTATTGGATATCCAAGTTAGTTGTATTATTCTATCATTCATAATTGTGATACCTTCACCAAAATATTGGTCTTGTAAATCAATAATCTCTAATACTTTACCTGTTTTCAAGTCAACTTTTCTAAGAGTAGACTCCCCAAACAGTCCTGTGCTCTCAAATAAAAAACCATCAATAAATTCTAGTCCTTGAGTAAATGCCATCTCATCATGAGTATAAGATTCAATAATTTCATAGGTGTATAATATTGGATATTGTTGGTTAGACTCATTGGTTTTATAAACCAATGCAATAGTGGTTGTTGCGATTATAATTATAAATGATAAAATTATTATTTGATGTTTTCTTAATATGTTGACTCGCCCTTTTTAATGAAAAATCAATTCGTTGTGATCTTTTAGTTTTGTTAGCATCTACTTATTTTCTTTTTATCTTTTTAGTTTTACTATTTTTTGTTTAAATCTTATAGTTGGTTTTATTTACGCAATTTGAATCAATGGAGTTATTGTCAATAATAAAGGTGCAATTAATAGAGCAGTCATATTGGTTAACTTCATAAAAATATTTAGTGAGGGTCCTGCTACGTCTTTTAAAGGATCACCAACTGTGTCTCCAACTACTGAAGCTGTATGCATTGGAGTTCCTTTTACCCAGAATCCAATATCTTCTATGCTCTTTTTTGTGTTATCCCATAATGCTCCCCCAAAACTGAAAAATGATGCCATAAGGGCTGCTGTGCACATTCCCCCTAAAAGCATACCTCCTAATGCTGCTGTTCCGAATACTACACCCACCAAAATGGGTGATGCTAAAGTCACGAAAGTAGGTAGAACCATTTTTCTTAGAGCATTTTTTGTACTAATATCAATACATTTATCATAATCTGGTTTTGATTTTCCTTCTAAGATTTTAGGGTCAGCTTTGAATTGTCTCCTAACCTCGTTGACCATTTCAATGGCTCCTTTTGCAGTTGCTCCAACTGTAAACGATGAAAAAAGAAATGGAACTACTGCTCCAATTAAGATACCAAAGATAAATGCCTGATTAAGTACTATTGACCATAGACCAACCACTTGGCTGTAGGTTGCAAAAAGGACTACTGTTGAAACAGTTCCTGATGCTATGGCGAAAGCTTTTGCGTAAGCTTTAGTGGTATTGCCTGTAGAATCTAGTTTATCTAAGGTCTTATCTGCATATGCGGATGGTCCTGCCATTTGTTCTATTCCTTGGGCGTTATCGCTAATGGGTCCAAACGCGTCACCTGCCATTACTATTCCAATGGCTAAATCTGTTCCTAAGTTTGCTGCAACAACACCATAAATGGAGCCATTTGTTATTATGTATGAAAATATGGTTGCTCCGATCATAGCCAGATAAGGTACAAAAGGACTCTGTAATCCGTATGATATGCCTGTTATTATGTTCATAGCAACTCCTCTTTTTGATGCTTCAGCCATTTCTTTGACTGGTTTTCCAGTCATACCAATATAATATTGAACCACAAGTCCTACTGCAATACTTGCTACTATACCGCTTAACGCACAATAAAACATTCTAACGTCGTTAAGAATCCAAATTGAGGCAAAATATGAGCCTGCTATTGCAACTGCAGATGTGGAAAATAAACCAATATTAAAAGAGGTTATTGGTCTGAAGTTTTTCCAACCTCTGACCATAAAAATGCCAATAATGGTAGCTATAACTCCTATGATTCCTAGTGCAAAAGGAAACATTAATGCATTTTCTCTGGCGGTTCCAACAAAAAGGCTCCATCCAACAATCATAGCTGTTACGTAATCATCACTTATAGATTCAAATAAATCAGACCCTCTTCCTGCACAATCTCCTACATTGTCTCCTACTTGATCTGCTATGACTGCTGGATTTCTAATGTCATCTTCAGGTATGTTTTGTTCAATTTTTCCAACTAAGTCTGCACCAATATCTGCTGCTTTTGTGAATATTCCTCCACCTAATTGTGCAAAGAGGGCTGCAAGACTAGCTCCAAATCCGTATCCAATTAATAAATTTGGATCTTTATAGCCATGTGAAAGATACAATAGACTTATTCCGAGAAGATTTAAGCCTACAACTGTTAATCCCATTACAGATCCACCTCTAAAGGCTAGTGTGAAGGTTTTAGCCGGATTTGTAAATGCAGCTCTGGCAGTTCTGACGTTTGCTCGAACTGCAACATTCATCCCAATATATGCAGCAGCCATAGAAAGTAATGCACCACTGAAAAATGAAATTATAACTTCAACAGATTGGAAAATTATTGCTAAAGGTACTGATAAAATGAAAACAAAGAGCAAAATCGTTTTATATTGTCGCTTGAGGAATGTTTTAGCTCCATTCCTGATATATCTGGCGACTTTTCGCATTTCAGGGGTTCCAGGATCTTGACGATAAATATGTAGAGTCAATAGTGCTACTATTATCATAGATAAAATTCCAGTAACCAAAGAAATCCATACGAGTAACACTTTTTTCACATCCTTAAATAGTAAATTTTTTATAGCTGACTGGCAATCCTACTAAATCTCGATTTATTAAAGCTTTTAATTCAAATTAATGTTTTTTACATAACTTTTATACACTTATTACCATAATCCCAGATGACAAAGATTTAGAACTCTCTATACTTACCAAGGTATGCTGGTTCTACTTGATAACATACTGATTTATTTTAGTTTATTTTTAAGCCAGATAGCATCGAGTATGCTAACGGGAAGTTTTAATTATCCTACTCATTTTTCTTAATTGAAAAAAAAGATTTTAGGACTTATTTTCCCTTTTTAAAGAGTAGAGGTACCCCGACTAGCGGAAGTGACATCATCCATAATTCTACATTATGTCCAAGGAACCAAGCATACCATGTACTCCATTTCGCATCAGTTCCCAGAAACAACCACATTACATAATTGACAATAAAATATAGACCAACTCCGGTAATTAGCACACCTATTTTATGTAAGTCTAATTCATCCAAAGAGTTAGCACCCCAAGAATTCTTTATGATATAAACGCCATATAGGGCTAACGCTAGCAATCCAATTGAGGTTAAACCAAAACTAAGAATGTGATCCGGATAAGTTGTAACATATTCTATTCCATTTCGCGTTATCGCACCTAGCCAATTGCCTGTATTATTAATCCATAACACGATGATATAGACAACACCTGAGATTAACCCCCATTTGATAACTCCTTTTGTAGATTTGTTTTGATTGAATTCCAATAAGAGTTTAGTGAGAGCTATGGGAATTCCAATCGTTTGAATAATGACCGGCAATGTACTTTCTTCGAAACTTCCTAATCCAATTGTTGAACTTTCAAATCCGAAAACTACTGCTAAACCCCAAATTACAACTACTGCAAAAGAAAGAAAATAAACTATTTCTCCTATCAATATCAATTTTATAGATCTGAATAAGTTTGGTTTTTTTAAATCTCCATTTATTATGAAATAAAGTATAGTTAAAACAGCTATTAGAGCAGCTATAGTTCTAAAAGTCATGCCAAAAAAGCCTGCAGTATCAGTGCGTGAAATCCAGATTAGTTCAGCCCCAGTATAGCGGTTAAAAACTCCTTTAATGAGCTGATATGCAGTAAATAAAAACCAGGTTAATGATACTGTTAGCAAACCAATTTTTAACGATGAATTTTCTCTATTCATTAACTCCACTAACCAATACTACGTTTATTTTTGAATCAATATATTATTTTTTCTGTATCTAGTTTTTTTAACTATTGTTTGTTAATTAGATAACTTGGAGCTTGTCGTTAGTTTTATTAAAGATTTAAACAATATTGAATTTTAAGGAGATAGCTTTATTGCAATTGACTAATGGTCAAGTGAAAAGGCTCATTTTTGCAGTTGAAGGCGTGGGTGTTATTTTTCTTGGTGTATTTTTAACAGTTTATTTACTTGGTTTACGGGATCTTCCAGGCTACACGGTTTATCATTCAGAACCCATTTTTAGAACCTTGCTTTCTATTTTTGGATCTTTACTGATTGCGTTTGCATTGATTGCAATTGTTCTTTCCATTATTGTAAAAAAAAGAAGTAATGCCCTGAAATTAATAGAAAATTAACTTTGTAAGGTTTTTAGCTTCTATTACAATAGTGTTTTTAATGTATGAGATAGAGATTTAAATTAAATAATTAACTTTCTATTCATAATAATTGTATTGACTTGGTGTGAATGAAGAAAAACATTACCCGATTTCTATTATTTCTGATAATCACGATTATAGTTATTTTTGTTTTGAGCAATTTTTTTAACTCAAATTTGCAGGAATCTCCATCAATTGAAGATGAGTATAAGATAGTTCGTATTCTTCCAGACGGTTCAGTTGATCCACCCATTAATTCGATTAGGAAAGATGGAACTGTTTACACTTTTACTGATAACTTCTATGGACAGATTATAGTTGATGCTAATGATGTTGTTATTGATGGAGATGCTTTCACTTTACAGGGTCAATATACTGGAAATCGAACAGATTCATGGGTGGTTGGACAAGGTCCTGATCAAAACACAAGTTCTATACCTTGGACAATTGGCATCGATTTGGCACGACCAATTCTCCAAAATTTAACAGTTAAGAATTTGAAAATATGTAATTTTTATATTGGGATGTATATTTGGACTTCTAATAATACGCTTACGCAAAATAGCATATGTGATAACATAGTTGGTATTCTACTTTCTGGGGATTCTAATACAATGACTAAAAATACCATAGCCAATAATGAAGAAGGAATTTTTTTTGGTGTTAATACTCCTGGTAATGAACCTTTGAATATAGTTCTTAATCAAAATAATTTCGTAGACAATGTTGTGCAATTTAGCGGTTGTTTTTGTGAAAACTATGACCCCGAAGAAGCTATCCATACATGGGATGATGGGCAAAGAGGTAATTTCTGGAGTGACTACCAGGGAATCGATAATGATGAAGATGGCATAGGTGATACACCTTATGTTATTGATATATTGAATCAAGATCGTTATCCACTAATGGAACCTATTATTGGTCGCTAACTTTTTTTTCGTTATTGCAACCAGATTTGATTCTACCTTGATCATATAATTCTGAAAATCCAAAGAATTTTCAAGTTTTTTATTTAGATATTTTTTTCTTATCTCCTATCCAGGGTCCCTCTTTTTTTGGTATTCACAAATTATATGAACCATAAATACCAAATAGGCACTAAGGATCATTTATGAAAAGAAAACTTACTATCAGTTGTATCATTGCCACCATTGGGTTCTTTCTTCTTATATCAAGTTTTCAGATTGCAAATGGTTGTTATGGGCCACATATAACAGCTCAAATAAGTGCAAATCAAATCAACATAAATGAAAACGTTACAATAACTGGAGAGATATGTCCTGCTGAACCAAATATAACCATTAGAGTAACGTTTACTCGACCAAACTATACTTGGGTAGATCAATTTGTTGTAACAGATAATGAAGGTAGATTTTCTGTAACTCAAATGCTCGATGAAACTGGTTACTGGAATATATTTCCAATTTATGGTCATATTTGTGATAGGTTATACGCGAATGTTACTGACCCTTTTGCTGATCCGCTTGCTCCTTTTCCAACAGTTGAGTTGCCTCCTTACAAACCTAATTATTTACTTGTGTCGATTGCTGGTTTTTCATTAATGGCCGGTGTTGTTAGTGCTGTTGCTGGAACAAAAAATAAGACTCGTAAAATAAGTTCTTTAAGACTGCTTGTGCAAATAGGTTTTATTTTTCTAATATTTTTTGGTATGTTTATAGATCACCAAAATATTCCTGTTCCAGCTGAACAAATCGCACCTCATGAAGTTTTGATTGGAACAGATGTTTTAGGTATTTCAATGCCTGATGGGTTACCTGTACCATTTTTTGGTTGTTATTATCCCTGTGGGAGAACTACAACTTGTGCACTTTGGGAACTTCAGACATATATTTACCCATTTTGGGATGCTGGAAGGGGTTGGGGGGTAGATTATCTTTCGTCAGGAGTAATGAGGTTGGGTGTTGTTTTTGGCTCTGTTATTTTGCTTTCTGTCTTGTTGGGAAAATTCTTTTGCGGTTGGATATGCCCCTTTGGGTTATATATGGACTTACTTTCTAGACTTAGAAAAACATTTAAAATTAGATATCGCCTTCTATCAGATAATTTTAATGAAAAATTTCACCAATTTAGCTATATTATCTTAGCTTTGCTTATAATTTTAAGTGTTCTTTTTGGGATGCAAGCTATAGCTGATGCACAAATAATTCCTGAGACGGAGAAAGGAGGTTTTGTTTACCAATACTTTTCAGCTCCTTTCTGTCAAGTTTGTCCTATGAAACCTTTATGTGTTATGCTACAAACTTCAGTGGGATTAATGAGGCCAGAATGGCTTGTTGAGTCAACTACTGGAGACTTTTATCAATTAGGCTTTTATTTAACCTCTTTAAATCTTGTTGTTTTAGCTATAGTTTCCTTTGCTGCTTTCTTTATTAGACGTTCATGGTGTAGAATTTGTCCTTTAGGTGCACTTATTGCTTTGTTTAGTCGTTTTCCCCCTTTCAAATGGATATCTGCTCTCCGATTAGATAAAGTGGAGGCAAAATGCACCAAATGTGGCGTGTGTAAACGTGTTTGTCCAACTCAAGTAACTGAAGTATATGAAATAAAGGGGGGCGATGTTACGAGTTCCAATTGCTTATTGTGTTTGCGTTGTGTTGAAATGTGTCCTTATGAGGATGCGTTAAGGCTTAAGGTAGCTGGGAAACCTATTGTGAGGTCGAGAAATTGGTTGGAATCGTCTGAATTCTAAAATTAACTCGTTATAGTTTTAAAGCTACCAAAATAAGTCTTTTTTGTGGTATCAGAATTTAAAAGTAGTAAATATTATATATTAATATATATGATACTTTTTGTGTACGATATGTTTGAAATACTCAAGGGATTAACATGATGAAATTAAACGAACAAATTCCTGATGAAAATCCAAAAATAAAGAAAAAAATTATTAACCTAAAAAAAAGAGGAAAAACTACACCTCAAAATCTCAAAAAAAATGAAGAAACCGTATTTTCAATATTAACCTCACTTTCTGATAAAGAAAAAAACCTTCTTGCAGAAAAAAATCAATTACTTGATGTGGAAGAATCCCTCAAAAAAAGAATAATCAAAGAAATAGAAACAAAAAAATCTAACATATTAAATCTTCAAACCGAAATTCCCAAAGTTAAAAAAAGAATTGAAGATCTAGCTAAAGTACTTGAAATACCAGTTGTCAAATAATAAATTAATTAATATTTTTTTTGAAAAATTATGGTTCAGGAATAATTTTTTAATTAAATTCTATTTTATTTAGGAATTAAGATTAGTAATTACCTCAATTTTTGGATTATTCAATAGTTATCACAATTTTTCCTATAGGGTTTCCTTCTTCGAAGTATTTGAAAGCTACGTTACTTTCACTTACTAGAAAGGTTTTATTTATAACAAGTATTAATTTGTTGGATTCAATAAGTTCTTTATTAAAAACCGGATCTTCTTTTTTGTTAGGGTTCCATGTCATAATGAAATAACAATAAATTGTATTTTATTTTAGAAAATAAACTGCGGGCGAGGTGGGATTCGAACCCACGACCAAGAGGAGATATCACCCGCTTAACTCTCCCCTTTTTTCTTTTTGAAAATTTTTTTATATGGTTATTATCTGATAGAAAAAATGAGTAATAATTGTATAAAAAAATAGTGATTAAGTGAGATATTTCAGCTTGTAAGTGACTGAAAATAGCTTTTATAGTAAACAAGATGAAATGTATTTAGAGTGTTAACTATGGTTTACTGTTCTAAATGTGGAACTAAGAACGAAGAGACTGCAGAGACTTGCGTGAAGTGTGGCGCCAAACTTACTGTACAGAGAGAGGAAAACTGGGAGAAACGTCTAGAGAATGGAGCGGAAGAATTTGGCAAACGTGCAGAGGTGTGGGGTGAAAATGTTGGGAAGCGTATGGAGGATGAGTGTTTTGGGCTTCCGAATGGTGGAGCTATCTTTGGACTCTTTTTCGGAATTATAATACTTGTAGCTGGAATATTTTGGATAACAGGAATTACATGGGAGATCTGGCCGTTTTTTTTTGTGATCGTGGGTATTTTGATTCTTGCGGGGGCAATATATAATCTAACACGCAAACGACAAAGCTAATTTTTTTGATTCTTCCTTATCTACCCTTTTTTTCTCGAAAAATTGGAAATTTACATGGTTGTACTAAATAAGGTCTCTAAGTTGTTTAATTATGCCTTGACTTAGCATATGCCAGTAAACTCTTCTTTTCAATTCATTTCTAGAAAATAATCCTTGAAATCTTCTTTTCCATGAACCATAAAAGCTTCTATAACATTTGTAGAGTTCTTCCTGCACGTCTTTCCTTGACAAAGTTTCCGTTGGCATTATTGCATGCGCCATATCATAATTGGTCCAATTAGAGTCTTCTATCCACATATTCTTTTTTGCTTCTTCGAAAAGTTCAGTTCCAGGGAATGGTGTAAGAATAGCGAATATGACAAAGTCTGGATCCAATTCGTTAATGAACTCTCTTGATTCCGCAATTGACTCCGCTGTATCTTTACGTTCACCTACTATGAACATCGCTTGCGCGAAAATGTCATTCTTTTTTAGGAGTTTAACCGCTTTCTTAGCATCTTCAGGAGTAATATTCTTCCTGAAGGTTTCAAGCGTTGATTGTTTTGAGTTTTCAACTCCCAGAAGGACCCAACGAAGACCTGACCTCCGCAATATAGGCAAGGCGTCTTGATGTTTGATGATATCATCACATCTTGCTTGGGTAAACCACATCAAATCTTCAGAAATCCCTTTCTGTATAATTTCGTTGGCTAGTTCATTAGCCCTTTTACCTACTCCAAAGTTATCATCCGTCAACCATATGAACCGACTTCCATAATTCTGGAAACAATATTCTATTTCATCCGCAATACGTTTAGGGGACTTCTTTCGCCACAAGCCTTGCCAGAAACACCATTGAGAACAAAACGTGCAACGATGCGGACAACCCCTTGATCCCTCAATTAAGACATATGGCATCCTAAGACCAGACATTGCGCTAAAGTGATACTCATTGACAAAATCTTTAACAAAATGGTATCCTGGATATGGTAAATCGTTAAGATCCTCGATTAGAGGTCTTAAGGGATTATGTGAAATCTCTTCGTTATGTCTGAAGGATATTCCCTTTATTTTTGATAATGGTGATCCTCTATCTACTATTTTGACAAGGTCTGCAAAAGTTACTTCACCCTCTCCTCGTACGATAACGTCGATTTCTGGGTATGCTTCCAAACTTTCTTGGGCTGTTGCCGTAAAATGTTGACCACCAGCGACAGTGAGAATATTTGGATTAACTCTTTTTGCAGTCTCTAATGTTCTTAGAACTACATATGTGTTGCATGTCGCTAATGCACTACAAGCTACAATATCTGGATTGAAGGATTTAATTTGCTGTTCCATGCCTTTCCAATCGAGTTGTTGAGCGTTACAATCCAAAACTTTAATCTCTACATTTTTGACTTCTCTTTCGAGGTAAGCTGCAAGTTGGATAATTCCGTATGGCGGTGGTAGATACTCGCCCATAACGAACCATACATCTTTAGGCGGTTCAATGAACAGAACTTTCATCGTTAATCTCTCTGAAGCTAAGTTAGTCCAATATATTTTATCTCTTTAGTTAATAATTTATGGAATGGTTGGGATTAAAATTTAATCTTTTTCTCTCTTGGTCTGTGAATAATTTATAAATTAAGAAATTTATTTCATCATTATGCCATTAATTAATGATTTATATACAATACAAAAAAAAGATCTAACAAAAGCAGTAAATGTACTTGCTAACGCATTTTCTAAAGAAATAATGTGGCAAAAAATATTTAATGATGAAAATAAAAATCAAATACTAACTGAAGTTATGGTTAGATTTTGTTTAAAATATGGCAGTGTTTTATCAACATCTGACAATTTAGAAGGAATAATGGCACTTGCCCCTTATGACAAAGAAATGACATTTTGGAGAATTATTAGAAGTGGTGCTTTTTTTCTTTCTTTGAAAATATCAAGTGAAGCAAAAAAAATGGAAGTTCTAAATAGTGCAGTTGAAGAAGCGAAAAAAAGTTTGAATTTAGAGCCACATATCCATTTGCTAATAATGGGTGTTTCACAAGAATTTCAAGGAAAAGGTTTAGGAGGAAAAATGTTAAAAGCACTTATAGAAAAATCTGAAACAGAAAAAAAACCTATTTACTTGGAAACTCAGAAAGAAGAGAATGTTAATTTCTATAAGAAATTTGGTTTTGTTGTTAAGAAAAAAATAATTCTTCCAGAACCATTGAATTTGCCAATGTGGCTGATGGTTCGAGATTAGAAATATGTTTTTTAACAAACTAAAAGAAAAAACAACAAGGAATCCAATTAGATTTTAATCTATTCCCACCTTTAATTGGAAAAGACGTTTTTCAACAAAAGTGCTTATTTTTTCTTTTTTAAAGCATCAGCTAGTTTTTCAAGGCCAGAATATACCGCTCCTCCTCCAACAATTCCGCCTACCATTACCAAAACACCTGCAATCAAAATCGCTATTTCAATATCCATTTCTTCACCCCTTTCCAGTCATATTATAGAAAGAGGTAGGCATTATTGGTATATTATATTTTCATCTAAAAGCGTCTACTTATCAATTTTTATCGTATTAAATTCATTAAGGAAGGAAAGTAAATTTTAACCAAACTAAAAAAAGAGTTTCTAATCCTAGAAGCATTCTAAAACTTCACTTGATATATACTATAAAATCTCGCCGTTGTTAAATCTGATTTCTGGAACTTCTATTTATATACGAACAACCAATAGAAGAAACAAAGGATAAGTCGATCATGAAAGTTCTAGCTATAATCGGTAGTCCAAAAAAAGGAAATAGTTATGGAATCACTCAACTGGTAGAAAATCGCCTGAAATCTTATGCCATTAATGATCATAATGGAAAAGTGGATTTGGAATTCGATTATCTCTTCTTGAAAGAGACCAACCTTGAAATGTGTACGGGGTGTTTCGCTTGTATTCCCTATGGCGAGGAAAAATGCCCCTTGAAGGATTCTCGGGCCGATATCGAGAAACGAATTCTTGCTTCTGATGGCATTATTCTTGTTTCCCCTGTTTACTCGGCGAATGTATCCTGGTTGATGAAGAACTTTATGGATAGATTTGCATACTCACTTCACCGTCCAACATTTGTAAACCAGAAGGTCATGTTGTTAGTAACAGCTGGTGATGTTGGACTAAAAGAAACCCTTAAAGCGCTTTCTAATACCTTGGGAGGCATTGATCTGGTGGCTAAACTGGCTGTAAAAACACCTCCGTACAAATACCGGCCCAAATATGAAGAAAGTATTGCTCATGATGTTGAAAAGGCGTCCAAAAAATTCTACAGGTCGCTCAAGTCTGATAAACCGCTTCCACCTGCGTTTTGGAATGTCTTGTGGTTTCAAGCGTTTAAAATCCAATCGGAAAAGACCAAACATCATTTTCCTGCTGATTATGATTTCTATAAGGATAAGGAATATTTCTTTTATGACACAAGGGTGAACCCATTGAAAACTTTTGTTGCAAAGCTCATGGTCCGTTTAGTTACAAGAGGTTTTGAGAAAAATTTTGAAACGGATAATGTTCCTTATTCCAAGGAAAGGTCTTGGGTTTAATTTACTAACTGTTTGGTACGCATGGACTTGGGTCTAAGAATGAAGATTAAATATAAACTAAATATTTGGGGGTTATGATGATAAAAAAAAGTGATATTATTTTATTATCTTTCTTAGCTATTTGGATGATTTTAACGATTCTTTTCATGACTTGGGGAACTAGGTATGACTGGTCAGATAATGTCCATGTGGATTATGGGGTTCCTTTTGTTTGGTCAACTAATACACTAAGTGTAATAACTGGAGCAGTTAACCTTTGGACTGTGGATATTACAGCCTTAATAATGAATCTTGGTTTATGGCTTGGAATAATGTTGATTATAGAATCAGTTTTAATTTACTTATTCAATAAAAAATAGCCTAACTATCTTTTATTTCATCCAAGTTTTTTTGGCTAACAAACAAAGAACATAATAAAACAATAAAAAGAGTCATTGCAGAAGTCTAATTAATCAAAATACTAAATTCTTTTAGTATGACAGAAAATAAAGAAGATAAGAGTACTTGGGCTATTGGTGGAGGATTACTATTGGGTGTAGGTATTGGATTCTTTTTCTTACCCGATACTCTGTCGTTTGTAGGATCCATAATAGGAGGACTTGGTTTAGGTCTAATAATGACCTCAATAATATCGAGGAAAAAATAGAAAAGGCAGCAAATTTAGTTGCTAAAAGAAACGTGGAGTGCAATATCAAATGATAGCTTGGACAAAGAATACTAAATTGTATCAGACAAGTTTTCTAATATCAGTTATAATCCTATTAATTTCAGTTAATGTTGTTTCTCAAGTCAAAGGTTCAGAACTTAATGGTGATTTATCGTTTTCATTGAGTCGTGATTTTGGGATTAGCTTTGGAAATTATCGACAAGGCACATTTACCCTTACAGGTGAAGGGGTAGAATCTATAGTGAAGTTGACAGTTTTTTTTAATGACGTTAATGTTTACAATGTATCTGGTAATTCCTTATCTTGGACATTTAATACAGATGACTACCAAGATGGCGAGACAACAATTTTGTTAAAAGGATGGACCATAGACAATCAAGAGTATCAAACAAGTGAATCTGTAGTATTTTTATCATCAGTTACTGGTATTCAATTAACGATCATAATACTTGTTGTAGTAGCGTTTCTTATCATAATTAAATATGGACGACGAATAAAAAGGAGAATAGATACTAAGAAAACTTTAGATTTTGATTCTCCAAGCTTGGAAAATTAAGATATTACTTTGTTCTGTTTCTTTATTTTCGGGTTTTCGTGAATAAAAGTCTCTACTTGTTTCCTGATTGTTTTAATAGCTATGAGCGAATCCTTGAGTTGTTTTTCAAAAGCACTTACCAACTCCAAAATCAAAGATTAAAACAAATTAGCTTCCACACTTTTCGCCACTTTAAAGCCACAATGGAATACCACAAAACCAAAGACATCTTACATGTAATGCAGCTTTTAGGTCATAGAAACATCAAAAATACTTTAATTTTCACTCACTTAGTGAATTTTAAGAATGACGATTACATTGCAAAGGTTGGTCACTCCGAAAAAGAGGTGTGCCAACTCATAGAAGCAGGATACCAATACGTGTGCGATTACAACGGTAACAAAATCTTTAGAAAACTCAAATAAACTTTACACATCCAAAAACGTCCCAGGTTTATCGCCAGCGGGCGAGGTGGGATTCGAACCCACGACCCCCACCTTAGGAGGGTGATGCTCTATCCGTGCTGAGCTACCCGCCCCACTCTTTACTGATTTAAGGTTTGTTTGTTTGAGTTTTTGGTCAATATTGTTGTGTTGACCACTTTGACCAATTCTTGTTTTATCAGTATTTAGTTGGATGCCTTGGTTGGATAATAAAGTTTTCAGTTCATTTAGTTTTTCTATTTTGTGGTAGGTGAACTGGGGTTTCTTAGTGTCTTTGTCTATGTGAGAGTAGTGTCTTGTTCTGGCATATTGGATTTGGTTTTGTTTGTTTAGGAATAGTTGAGTTGAACCTTGTTTGCCACATATTGGGCATTGGAGTTTTACACATTTAATTTTCATCCATTGGTTTTCACCTATTACTCTATTTGGTGACCAGTGGTCTTGAAGTTGCATATAATGACCATTAAGGATCAGTTCTGGATCCCTAAAGAAAACTTAGGTAAAAGATGATTTGCTGGGATCCTTGGATTAAAATTAAAGGAGAAAAAAAATGAAACAACAGCTTTACTATTGCTTTTTTCCCAAGGATCCCCTTTAGTCTATAATGCCAACACTACAGACTGTCCTAGTACTTCTTCATGATTGTATTAAGACATTTTTATCAAGAAATCTTGACTAACAATTCATATCCTACAAAAACCTGTTTGTCAAGAAACTTTGACTAAATCTAAGTGATTGATTCTTTGTTTGTTCTACCCCTAGAAAACTTAGATACTCAACAATTAAAGATCTCTTCTGGATGGTTAGGAAACTTTGAGATATTGTTCTTATGTAAGCTTAGGACCTGCATGGTTAATCAATATTACTTCTCTAGTATCTGCCCATATTGAAACACGAATTTCAGTTACTGTTGGAGGATAAACTTCAGCTAAAGCTAATCGAATATGCCATAATGGGCTAACTGTGTTTTCATCTTTGATTTGCATGCTTAATTCAACCCTAAAAGGATCATCCAAAACGTTAAAATCCCCAACAACTGTATCACCAAAAACATAAGTGTAGTTCTTAGCTAGTTCCTTGGCAATACTTATAGCCTCATCTTTTGAAATCATAACCTCAACATCATTAACCACATGTTTATTCCAAGCATCTGAAAAACCTGCTAACAAGTTGTTTCTAAGAATTAAAGAAACCTGATCATAGTCATTTGTAATACCATTAACTGTTTTTGACCATTGAAAATACAGATAAGGCTCTCTGCAAATTACATCCATTATTATTTCTCCAGAATCCGACACAATTGTTATTGGATCTGTGTTTGTAACTTGATTTAGCATCTGTTCTATTTCTATCATGTATGATTCTTGTGTGAATTCTTTGTATCTTTTCACAAAGTCTTTTACTATTTCAAGTGGGTCATTTGAATAGTTAGCTAATTGTGTTGGTTCTTCAAGCCATCTTAGTTTGCATCTTTCAAGTTTGTCTTTTTCATAGTCTATTGTTACTTTAAACTCGTTTGAGGATGATTTTACTATGTATTTTTGGTGGGTTTGATTGTAATCTGTTGGTAGGTTGGGTATTTTTTTGGTTGGTTGAAGTGTTATGCTGTACTTTGATTGATCTAGTCCTATTACGTTTTCTAAGAAGGTTTGAGATTGTTTGTGTTGTGGTGTTGGTAGTAGAATGGATTGTATTAGGTTTGATGAGGCAATGATGTAGACTAATGCTAATAGAGATAAGGCAATGATAACAAAGAATAGTATGTTTGATCTGTTCATCAAGTTTTCCTCTCTACATCTTGTAGTATGCCAAGATTCCTAGTGCTATTAGTAGTGTATTGTGCAGCTAGGATTAGGTTTGGACTATAGAATCTAATAGGTATTAGGATTTGGAGAAGGTGTAGGGGTAGCTGGTGGTGGAGTATATGATGGATCAGGATTGCCATATCCAATTGGAGTGTATAAGACTATTAGATAGGAAGGAGTTGTATATTCTCCAATAAAAGACAAGCCTCCTCCAACAACATACATTTTATCTTCAAAAAAACAGCACCACCATTTAATTGTCCTTGAGGAATTGAAGCACAATTATCCAACCATCAGTTTTTGGATCATAACTTTGACCAGTAAAATCTACATCATAAAATATTCTTACCAAACACATAGATTCTCTTAGGAGCATTAACACCAGATGTAGCACCAACTACAGGATCCCAAAATCCCAATATTAAAGGTTCTCCTAAACTCCAACTATCAGAAACTGGATCATAGATCTGATGAGAATATTTAAGAAGTACAGCTCCAAAAACATGAATCCTACCATTTAAAACTACAGAAGCACTAGCCCTAAAATCTAAATTATATAGTGATGAAGATTTTGTGCTCCAAGAGTTATTATTGGATTATAAACGTAGAGTGTTTTTGCATTTCCATCTAATACAAAGATTTCATTGCTACTGTGTTAGCTACAATATTACTGCTGATAGTTGGCATTGGTGTTTTTTGTTCCCATGAATCATATAGTGGAGTATAAGTGTATGTTTTTCCTGTTTGGTACTAAAGCAGTAGATTTTGCCATTATGAACTGCTATTCCAAAATTTACTAGAGCTTCTGGTGCTGATGTTTTGTAGTGTCCATGTGTTTGTTTGTGGATTATATTCCTCTACTTATTGGGATTTTGCATTATCTCCACAAATTGCATATATTTTTCCATCTACTTCAGCTACTCCTAGACCTCTTCTTTTTTCTTGCATTGGAGCTAATTGTTCCATGAGTCTTCCACTTGAGCAATTAGCATCAAATTACCTCAAGATGAGAAACTTAGTAAAACAACAATCAGAATGCAAAGATTCTACTCAGTATAGACTTCATCTAGGTTCTCCTTCACTTCTTATCAAGAAGCTAGAATAGATTATGATTACACCAACCACTGGATTTATTTGCCAATATGATACATGGGCACCTTCATAGTATACTTTTACATCAATTATGTCATAGCGTTGCTCAGCTATCATACCAACATTATCTCCTATGTGACAGTTCTCTTCTTTTACAATATTATTGTCCCCATCATAGAGGGTAACGTGCAGTTTGCAGTAGTATGCTGGTTTATGTCCAACATTCCACACTTCCCCTGTGATTTGTAAATATGCTCCTTTATCTTCAAATTCTACGTTTGCTCTTAGTTTTGGTGTTTCATATTCTTCTCTTATTCTATTGATAGATCATTTACTTGGCTTTTTAATTCATCCCCTTTCAGCTACTATGATATTATATTCTGATGTTAAGGTGTTAAGGTTGGTGTAGAAGTATATGGCAATTAATGAAGTTGCTATTAGTAGGATTAAGGTTGTAATTATGGCAATGTTGGTTTTTTCCATTACTAATCCCTGTTTATTACAGGTCTTTATTGGGGTAAAAGGGTTTTTGTGAAGATATTTTGACTAAATAAACCTGTTTTAGTCAAGAAACATTGACTTGTTCTGGTCAAGAAACTTTGACTACTCTATTTTCGGGATCTTAGATCACTTTTGCCATTAACACTTTAGGTTTTTACTGAACAAATTGATTATTTCTCTTTGTACCAAAGGATCAGATATAGCAGAAAGACTGCTCCAAAAGGTATTCCAAACAATCCCCAAGTGAGATAGAAGACTGCTTGTCTGCTTATTGGTCTACTTAATGTGGATATGTAGTAGGTTGGAAGTCCACTTATGAAGAGTCCACAAAGAACTGCTCCAGATATGAAAAGAGTTTTCTTTAGATTCTTTTGCATCCAAGCTTTCCTTAGTTCTAACAATATCTATCAAAACTGTTATGGTACCCAGTACTATTATGATGATTGAAATTATAATTAAGATTGAAAATTCAATAACTGTTGTTTTTAGTACTTAAAATTACTTCTAATTGGATCTTAGATCACTCTACCTAAGAAAACTTACTAGAATACGGCATGAACTTTGTAGGTTTTCTAGGTGTTTTATAATTATTGAAAAAACCCTTCAAAAACAATTATGGGTCATAGAAAACGTTACAGAAAAAAAGAAGAGTGAAATAATTTATAGAGACATCTTAATGATTTTTTAATCTGTTAAATTATTGGAGAAAATAATAACCATCCTCCAATGATTACTTCAAACAGAATCGCAAACAGAGCACCTAACGTGTTTATGATTTTAGAGTTATGATTTACAAGTTTTAACCCATATTGGAAGCCAATGAGAATACCAGCAACAATTCCTAATAATCCAATAATTGATGATACAACTTCAGAGGTAACTAACACGATTGAAAAAGCGATTGTACCAATAGACCAACAGGTCATTGCAATTTTGAATCTAGAGTTTTTTGTTCTGAAAGCATTACGAGCTAAATTACTCATTGTGTCTTTTTCTGCACCATTGCTGCTTGAGTATTTTTTTGCAATATTCAGAAATCTCCAGTAGTTTGAGTCATTAAGGTATATGATCAAGCCTTCTCCTATTCGAGAGATAAGTAAAACAATTCCAAGTATTAGGTTATAGGGACTAAAAGCTGTAAACAGGAGTATAGTGAGTGCTATGACGCTACCATTGTGTATAAGCGCTAGCATGAAACCTATTTTAAATTTTTTTGGATCTTTGTTAATGTTTTGAAGGTCTGTGTCTGGGTCATAATTGTCGTTTTCCATTAAATAACCTAATGATGCCATTACAATGACTAAAACCAAAATAAACAGAAAAAGAAAACCTGATAAGACCATTTCGATAATCAAAGATAACTCTCCAGTTTATTCTTCTTATTCTCTTAACTTATTTATATTTCACCAATAACTTTCTGTTTGTACTTTTTTGTGTCTTCGTTTATTCTACCCAAGAAAACTTACTAGAATTCTGTATGAACTTTATTTCCTGTACGTTTTGAATCTATTTTGGATCACTGGTCAAGCTAATTGTTATCAAAGGACCTTTGAAGAAATATTCTGGAGGATAGAAAACTTTACTAAAAACAAATTAATTGCTAAGAGATTTCTGTTTATTCTACTTTACTACGTTTATTTTTTCCATTAACGGTTTTTCTAAAAACAGTTTTATATATCCTGAAAATGAAACAATATCTTAAGTGAAGATTATGAAACGTCTTGGTTTAATTTTTGCATCATTTCTGGTTTTAGTTTCTTTAATTCTTATGCTTACTATTTATTTTGATTTGATAAATGTAGGTTTTGTAGTTGGATCTTACCGTTTTCATCATTGGGGTGTGATTATTGGATCTTTTTATGTGGCAATTATTACACCATTCTTTGCTGTTCTAAAAAGAACTAAACTAAATAGTCTCAGATCTCTGATGAGAGTTCATGTTTTTGGCAACTTGCTTGCTTTTGTGCTTGTCTCTATTCATTTTGCTGGTCAGTTAAGTAGACCTTTAGAGTTTTATCCTGATCTTGGTGGCGGTGTTGGTTTGTACGTTGCTATGGCTTTGTTGGTTTTGACTGGGTTTCTGCTTAGATATGGTTTAGTGTCTGGGGGTCACGTAGATTCTTGAGATTGATTCATGTTTTGTCTTTTGTCTTCTTCTATGTTGTTATTATTGTTCATGCCTTACATGGATTTGGATATATCTAACAAGAGGTTCAATTAGATGAATAAAATTGTTCAACTAGCATTTAATATTCTTAGGGGCATAAAATCAGTATCAGTTGCTACTGTTTCTAATGGATTACCTCAAAATAGAATAATGGATTTAATGCTAGTAGAAAAAGAAACCTTATTTTTTATCACGGCAAGGGGAAAATCAGTTTATGGACAACTAAAAAAAACTCCAAGAATAGCTATTTGTGCATTGGATAAACACTATAATGCCATTAGAGTGAATGGTGATATTAAATTCTGTAAACAAAGAAAAATAATGGATAAAATATTTGAACAAAACCCAATTCTTAATGATTTATATCCAGGTAAAAAGCGTGATATACTTGAGGTTTTTCAAGTATACAAAGGTGAAGGAGAAATTTTTGAATTATCAAAATCTCCAATTGTAAGAACTCATTTTGTTTTTGGGGGAGTAATCCGTGTTTTGCGAAAATATGTAATTAATAATACTTGTATCTCTTGTGGGGAGTGTTTTGATGTTTGTCCTAATAAGGCTGTTTTGAGATCAATGGATAATTGTTATTCAATTAATAATTTGTTTTGTTTGGAGTGTGGTGACTGTTTTGAAGTTTGTCCTGTTACTGCTATAGATATACTAAAAACCATTAGAAAAAACTGAGTTTCATTGTGGTTTGGTTTGCTCTATCCAAGAAAACTTAGAAAATAATATAAACGTATTTTGAAATAGCAATGTTAGGGATTATTTATGGATTTTTTAAAGAAGGTTAAAGATAAGGCTGAAGAGACTGCTAAGAAGGCTGGTAAAGAGGGATCTAAGTTAGGAAAGAAGGGTCTTAAAGAAACTAAGAAGGTTGCAAAGAAAGGAGCTAAGGTAACTAAGAAAGCTGGTAAATCTACCGTTAAAGAATCTAAGAAAGTTGTTAAAAAGGCAAAAAAGAAACTATCTTAATTTTTTCTCTTCTTTTTTTTAAAAAAGTAAGGGAATGTGTAGGTCAATAGTTGTGGTTTATTCTTTTTTTTCTACTATCTCTGCTATTGAAGCGTTTTTCTTGACTGAGTTAATGCCGTTTACACAGCCTGCTTTGGAGGTGTATCCTTCACTTCTTGCTATTATTTCACCGTTTGCTGCTTTTAGGTTAAATCTGTATTGACCTGCTTTGTCTGTGTAACATTCAAAAATTGGTTTTCCCATTTTAGATACCTTGAAAATATTAATTTTAAAATCTTGTTAATTAAGAGTATGTTGTTTGTGTTATTGATTTGAAATAATTATTGTTTTTTATTTTGTTCTTTGTTTGTTCTACCCATAGACATCTTTACTAAAAAAATAAAAGACATTAGAATACAATAGCATTTTAGTGAATTTCTAATGAAAGTACTGGTTATAAATGGCAGTGTTAGAAAAGAAAAAGGTTACACAGCAAAGGTCCTAGCTCCTTTTATCAAAGGTATGAAAAAAGCAGAAGCACAAGTTGAGTTGCTCTATTCAAAAAAGTTAGACGTTAATCCTTGTAATGGTGAGTTTGATTGCTGGTATAGTAATGTTGGTAAATGTTATATCAATGATAGTATGCAACAAGTTTACCCTAAACTTAGGGAATCTGATGTTCTTGTGTTGGGAATTCCTGTTTATCTTCCTCTGCCTGGAGCGATGCAAAAATTTCTCAATAGACTTATGCCTATAATGAATCCTGTTTTAAAATTTAGGAATGAGCGTACTAAAATTAGGTTTCATGATTATGTGAGAATTAGGAAGATTGTTTTGGTTTCTGTTTGTGGTTGGTGGGAGCTGGGTAATTTTGATTTGGTTGAGCATATAGTTAAGGAGATTTGTTTTAAGGCTAGTGTTGTGTTTGGTGGTTCTGTGTTGCGTCCTCATGC
This sequence comes from Candidatus Bathyarchaeota archaeon, assembly GCA_963848105.1. Lineage (GTDB taxonomy): Archaea > Thermoproteota > Bathyarchaeia > Bathyarchaeales > Bathycorpusculaceae > AD8-1. The sequence goes on along the minus strand of CAWKCH010000001.1, from coordinate 174,135 downwards.
AGATATTTTGCCTAAGGAAAAGGATAAGGGTAATGAGGTTTTTAAGGCTCTTGAAGAGCTTGGATTTTGTCTTATTAAGAATGGAATTCTTTCTGAGGATTTATTGAAGATTGTTGCTCAGCCACTTATTTCTGAGAATGAATGTAGAGAAAGATTAAGTAAAGAATAATTTGGTTCTGGCTGATTTATCATAACTTGTTTGGTGTCTTTGTTTGCTCTACCACTAGAAAACTTGCTGAAAAACTGTATACGTAATTTCATGATGAAATAGAACATGTCTCTTTGAAATCTATATTTGAATTCCATATATTCTTAAATGAATTCAAAGTGGTTTTATACTTTTACTGATTTAAATTGAGAAAAGTGAATATTGTTCTCTCTTTGGTTGAAGAAAGTCAGAGTATGACAGATGATGAACTTTTGGAAGAAATATCTAAAGCGTTTGGTAAAGATGGGATTGTTGTGCCTTGGTGTGATAAACTTGTTGATGTTTCCTTGATTTTAAGTTGAAAATCTAACTATGACTGTTATTTTTATCCAATAGACAAATGGGAAGAAAAAGACCCTTAAGGATCAGTTTTGGGTCTAGAAATAACTAAAAATAAAATAGTGGTAAGAATAAACCACTAAAGAATATGGGATAATTATTTTTGGATATTCTCTACTAGACTTCTTAATGATAAAGATTTTAGTATAGGACCCTTAAGATCCACCAACATGGAATCATACTCTTCAACAATATCATCATATTTACTTGAAATGTTGTTAATGTACTCAGAGTATTCTCCGTAGTTCTTAAAGAGGGAAATCAAGATTGCGTTCTTACCCATTCCTTGAGCTCTTGAAGCAAACAAAGAATTACCGTTACCAATATCTTCTGTCATCTCTTTTGCTCTATGCCCATTGGCTTTGTATTTCATTAAGAAAATAGCCATTATTGAGTATCCCATACTAGTTAGATTAGGTATTGTGGTGTATTCTTGGATTTGTCCTTCTTTTTCTAGTTGACTTCTGAGTCTGGTGACTGTGGGTTGAGATATTCCTATCATTTTGGATAATTCACGGTCACTTCTTTTTGAGTTTTTTATTAATTCATAGAGAACTTGGTTTTTTCTTTTGTTTTTAGCGTTTGGTTTATTATTTGTTATAATTAATGCCTCCATAACGTGATAATTGATAGATCATGTTTAGGCTCCAGTAATAACGCTGTAATATTGTCAAGGGATTAATTAATTTTTTGTTCTGTAAATAAAAACTTAGATTTGAAAAAATTAGATCAGTTTTGGATCCTGGAAAACTTTGATTGAACTTAAAGAATTGTACTATTTACTATAGCATCATATAAGTGTAAATAATAACCCTAAACCCAAGATTAATTCAAAGATCAAAATTAATAGACCTCCCAAACCCCACAGAACCTTGAAGTTAGGTTTTAATAGTTTTACTCCACTGCCAATACCATAGATTATGCTGGCAATTATTCCAAACCATCCCATAAAGTCTGGTATCACTAAATAGATGACAAAAAGTATTGAGTATGAGAGTGTACCAATTGAGAATAGGATTTGTGCAAATGTGAAAACATTGTTTTTTGTTTTTAGAATGCTTTGAGCTAAATCACTTAAAGCCTCTTTTTTAATGCCACTTGTTTCTGAGTATTGTTTTGCTATATTGAGAAGTTTCCAGTAGCTTTTTTTGTTGTAGATTTGGATTGAGGCTTCTGTTATTCTAAAGATTGTCCAAGTAATACCTAGTATTATGTTATATGGACTAAATGCAATAAACAACATTATAGCAAGAAATATTATGAAGGTGTGTTCTATGAGAATTAGTATAGTTCCTATTTTGAATTTTTTTGGATCTTTGTTTATTTTTTGTAGTTTAGCTTCTGAGTTTAGATTACTAAATGTTTCATAGCCAAACCTGCCACTGGTTATGTTTGTAATTATTATTAAGAGAAAAAGAATACCGGCCAAGATTTCAAAGGTCAATTAGAATTCTCCAGTTTATTCTTCTTTTTTCCTTTTACCTATTTATGTTTTAATTCTATGGCATTAGTTTCTTTGTTTGTTCTAACCAAAAAAACTTGGAAATACGGTATAGGAAATTATGTTAAAACATTAAAGAATAATGTTGTTTGGTTTCTGGTTCCTTCATGAAATATTACAGTTAGTGTTAATTCATGCTGTCCATTAGGAACATTGTATAAGTTAATTGTGAATGTTTTTTGTAGATCCATTGTATATTGGTTTTTACTTATTGGTATCCATCTTTCTCCAGAAAATAAGTTGCTAGTGCAGAATGCTTTTTCTACTATCCATTTGTATGCTCCTGCATTGATTATTATTTCAATAGTGTTTGTTGCATAGTTTTCATTCTGGTTTGGATGTACTAGTTCTACGCTAAAGTCTTCTTTGCAATCTGGTTTTGTTCTGTACATGTCTCCCCAAGGTGTAACTATGATATCTATTGCTAATGGTTCTACTGGTGATGGGTTAGGTGTGGGGGTTACTTGTGTTGGTTTGTGTTCTTCTGTATTATTGTAGTCGTTTGAGCCAAAGTAGATAATTGATGCTGAGAGAAGGAGGGTGCAAATAATGATGATGGTAAATACTGAGAATTGTTTTTTCATTTACTAGTGACCTTGTTAATTATATTTAGAAGTGGGTATTAGTTCTACTCATGGAACATTTTGTTCCATCAAAGGAACAGTGTTCTTGTTTGCTCTACCCCAGAAAACTTAGAATAAGACTAATTTAGAAAAGGAAGGAATAGTTAGAATACGGATACAGAGAATGAGTCTTGAGAGAACAGCTAGGGATATTTTAGTTCATGATCTTAAAATAATTATTACAATTATTGGAATCTTAACGTTAGTTAAATTTTTCATAGATCAGGATGTAACAGACTTGTATTATGGAGTAGCTATTATCCTTTTGATAGTTTTTGGAGCAATTGCCTATTATAGATTCTGGGCAGACACTATTATGACACGTGTGAGGAAATGGGGATAAAAAACTTGCTTGGCTACTTTTTGGCTATCTTCCAAATATTTTCCAAAATCTTATATTTGCCAAGGTAAACATTGGTTCTAAAACCATTTTGTTGAGGTTTAAATTGTGGTTAATGAAAAAGTTCTAGGACTTACAAGTTTATGTTTGGTTACTCTAATGTTGTTAAGTATTTTATCGGTTTTACATATAGCTAATTCTCCAGTTGTTCAAGAAGAGCTTGATCTTACTGTTAGTGGATCTAATGAATGTCTAAGGTTTTTGACCCGAGATGTTGGAGTTGTTTATGTTCCTTTTTCGGTTGGTGTTAGTGAAAATTGGGATCTTGTTGTTGAGTGTACTAAGATTGCTACTCCCAGGGGCTGGGTTGATCTCTACTTGTATGAAGGGTACTGGGATGAGGGTGTTAATCACAAGTGTGTTTCAGAGGATATCTATCCTATCCTAGATAGTATTGAGAGTTTGGATTTTGAGTTGAGTTTAGATAATCCGTTTGTTGGAACTTTTGTTGGTTCTGGTCAGAGTTATACTTTATTTTTTATTTTTCCGCCTGGTGGTCCCAGTAGTTTTCATATATCTCTTAACAGGAGTGTTGGATTTTTGCCTATGATTAAATCAGGCTGAAAAATATCTCAAAACAGATTTTATTTGATGTATTAAACCAAAAAGTAACTAAAAGAACAGGGTTACTCTGATGCTGTTATAGAAGAAATGGTGAACTGGTATGATTCTTCAGAGTGTAAAGGAGTTGTAAGCTTTTAGATCTCTATTTATTATTGTTGTCTTTTTTTAATAGTTTTTAATATTTATTTCAAATGCATAAATTACAAAAGGCTTGTTTTAGTAGGATTTATTGATGTATATTACTGATAAGAGGGCTTTTAGTCCTGTAGTTGCTTCAATTATATTGGTTGCTACAGCTATAGCTGTTTCAATTGCTTTAGCTGGATGGTTTACAGGCTTTACTTATCAGTTTGCCAAAGTAGAGGACTTAAGAGTTATTGCTGATGATTGGGGACCTGATAGTTCTTATGTGGATTTGACTTTGCGTAATGGAGGAACTTCTGATGTTGTTGTTAATGTTTTAAAAGTGAATTCTGTAGTATTGGATTTTAGTGTTGTTTCTGGGTCTGAGAGTATTGAGCCTGGTGATACTTCTGTGATTAGGGTGACTCAAGATTTTGTTGTTGCTCAGAGGTATGATTTTATGTTTTTAACTTCTAGTGGGTATTCTTTTGTTTTTGCTACAGAAGGCAAATAACCTTAATCCATAGAGTTGGTTGACTATTGGGATCTTAGATCACTCTACCCCAGAAAATGTGTAAAGAAGAAAAATGAATAAGCTTACTGAAATATTGCCTAAAGTAGTTACTTAAAAACTGCTTCCAGTGGTTTTCCTTTCTTTGTGTATTCAATAAATCCTAAATCTTTAAGGAAAGGCAGATTATCATCAACTTCTCCTCCTTCCACAAGTTTTCCATTAACTATTCGCCAGTTGAAAATCATTCTCATTGTTACTTTTTTTCCTGTAGGAGGTATTTTTACTCCAAAAAGATTCCATTCGCCAGTATTTGTTCCTGTAGCTTTAATACGGACCCATACTTTATCTCCTTCAGTAATAATGTCTTCAATGGCTTCATGCCAATCAGGAAAAGTTTGGAAAGCCATGGTAAATAATTGTTTGAATGGTTCTCGTCCTTTTTGTTGGAAGGTTTGGTCAAAATAGTCTGGTGCTACTAGTTCGTTGAATACTTTTAAATCTCTCTTATTATAGGCATCAATGAACTTGTGTATTATTGCCTTGTTTTCTTCTGTTGACATAACACATCACATTTCTTTATTCTTTTTTAGCATTTAACATTTTTTCAGGTTTGAAATTTGTTAATTATTTGGCCCTTTCTTCTCTAGCGCTTCTAGAGGTGCTTAAAATTAATTTTGTTTTGGCTGGTCAATATATAGATTTGACCCTCACCATAGTAGGGTGGTGACCTCCCATTTCCATTGACCAATAATGTTAGACATCCAACAGGACCTTAGCCATCTAAGATAAAATTCAAAAATTAAATCCAACCAGAAAAATAAACAAGGGTCATTTTACCTCGTAAACACACTATTTTTAGTGTATTAAAGACTAAAGAAACTTGGGAGAATGAATTTAATTATCTTCAAAGTTTAGCTTGCATTATTGTAGGTGATGCTGAGTAACTACTTTCAATGTTAGTGTTTATTTTTATAGTGGAGATCTAAGATCGTTTTGAAATGTCATTTATGTGAGTGCTTTAAACAAAGGATTTAGTGTAAAGATTTCTGGTTTTGATATTTGTTTGTTGAATTCGTTTAAGACTTTGACTAGCTTCAAGAGTAGTAAGAGCCCTTCTCCTCCATTTGGGTTCTGATTCATTGGACCAGACAAGTGAAGATTGTTGGATGGTATAGCATCTTTGCTCCAGCAGGGACTGGCACCAACAATCTCCTTGTTTATGTCCTTTGAAGTTGGAGTGACTTGTTTTGGTTAAACGTAAGAACATTAGAGATTTATGGGAGTGTAGTTGGGATTGTGGCTTTAAACATGAGAGGATTGGCGTTGTGAGTTGGCATGAGACTCATGATCATTGTAACAAGAAGCCTAGTGCTTATGATTATACGGGTAAGCGGTTTCAGTTGACTTGGAAGAAGTTTTAACGTTATAGACATGCTGTTTTAGACATGTCTTAGACATAATTGGTGTTTTAGGATAAAATAAGAGTCTTTTGCGTTATGAGTGTTGTTAGTGGTTTGATCCGACTAAACTGGTAAGTCATAAGCGAAATAGAGCCAGAACTAAGCCTAGAAGTATTGTTCTATCTCGTGTTCGACTAAACCTTTTATTCACTTAATACGTGAAGGAATTTTGTTGTCTTGGTTTCTCTAGTTATTGGAGTGTATAGGTCTTGGTGTTTTGGTGGTAGTGGAATCTTAGTTTCTTGTTAAAGGATCCTTCATAGTGTCTTATTCTGTAGTAGTTATTTCCTACTTTTTGGAGTGTGCTTTTTATGTTGCAGATTTGACAGGGAATCTTTACCGTAATATTCACTTATTGTTATTTGCTGGTCTGGTCAAGGTTAGGTTGCTTAAAAGGACCCTTGAAGAAATGTTCTGTAGGGTAGAAACTATACAACTGAGATAACGGAAGGATCTGATTAATGACTTAAGTTAATTGATCTCTTGAGTATTTGATTTCCCACAAGTGTATTATTAACTATTTGTCTTTGATATGGTTTTGACAAGTTCTTCTCCTAACTTTCTAGCTAACTGTAAATCAGTATCAGATATTTTGGTGCTAGTAGCTACTCCAGGAATTAAGTTTGGATTAAAAACTTTAAGGATGCTTTCAATGACTTCCATAGTCTTTGCTTGAGTGCCACCCCCAGTAACAAATACAGTCATTGGTTTGCTGGCTAACTTATCTTTTAGAAAATAAAATTCTGTTAATAAACTCAACATTGGTCCAGACATTAAGCTGAAATAAGTAGGTGATCCAAATGCAAATCCATCTGCTTCAACAGCTTCTTTTGGATCTATATTTTTAACGTTTTTGAGTTCAACGTTAACTCCTTTTATGTTTTTAGCGCCTTCATAGATTGATTCTGCAATCTTTTTGGTGTTTCCTGTTTTAGAATAATATGCTATTAATAATTTCTGTAATTTAACTCATCTCAGTTCTGTTTAGCTTTTAATTATCAGTTTGTATTCTTCAAAATATTATTTAGGAAAGGAGTCTACATTGTAAGACATTCAATTACAACAAATACCTCTTCTTTATCTATTAATTACACAAAATAGGTTCTCAGATTTATTTGTAAAATCAAATATATAATAAAAAAAGTGAGGTGGAATTTTTATGGGATTAAAAATGGCTTGTAGTGATTTAGATCCTAAGATGGCTTGTCCTTTTGTAGCTAAAGGTGATAATATGGATGAGTTGAAGGCTGATTTGTTTAAGCATGCTAAGGCTGTGCATAATTATACTGATGAGCAGTTGAAGGATCCAAAGATATTAGCTGAAGTAAGTAGGCTTGTTAAGAAGGATTAGGAAAGTTATCTTAGTCTTTCCATTTTTTATTTAATAGTTGGATTAAATTGTTTTTTGTTTTTTTTACCCGAAAAAACTTTGAATAGAAAGATAGAAATCAGCTGTTATTCTTAGTATTAATGGATTGTTATGCCTGGCCCTTCTGATGAGGATTTGGCTCTTGGTTATTGGTTTTTGAAGTCTAAACAAGACAAGTTGTCTGAGCAGAAGAAGAAGCTTAAGAAGTTGGATAATGAAGTTAAGAAGCTTTCTAAGTTTAAGATAAGATAGTGAGTGAGGATTTCTATGGCGCAGAGGTCTAAAAATAGAATTAGGTTTATTTGGATTTTGTTTCTTTTTGGTTTTTTTATGTTTGGCTCAAATTTGATATATGTTTTGAGTGGAATTTATCCTGGGGATGTAATTAACTTGGGGAGTATGGTTTTAGGGGCTTTTTGTGTTGTTTTAGCTATTTTCTTAACAAAAAGACATTGGTATTAGAAGGTTATATTGCTTCTTTTTTCTTCTCCTTTTTTTGTGTTTTAGTTTTTCCTTTATCTAGAAAACTTAGAAATATGGTATGAATAGAATGGATAAATTAATTCTTGAATTGTTAGTCTTTGTTCTTATTTATGGCTAAAATTAGAAGGGCTATTAAAACAAGAATAATTGCTACTCCACCAAATAAGGATAATACCATTCTTAAAGTTGGGTCAGAATGGTTAACAACATCAGTTGGAAGACCTGATAAATAAGCTAATAAAAAAGATCCTGCAAATATTGTACCTATTCCCTCAAAGGTATATAAAAATTTTGATATTTGACTTTCATTCAAATCTGATAAACTCCTTTAATCTCATTGCTTTTATGGAATAAACTAATAATAAAACTATCTGTATTTTCACTTGAAGTAATGTCAATATTCCTCTTACCAGTCAATATGATGTGATTCCAAAAGAATAATAAACCAAATGCAATTGAATTGTATTTGGGGGAAAAAAATTATGGCAGAAGACAAAATAGATTCACCTTTAAGAATGGGTTTGTTGATAGTAGCTCTAACTTGGTTTTTGTTTACTTTTTATGAATTCATTAAAGGTGCTTTTAACATCTTTAAGGGTACATTTTGGATTGAATTAACTGATACTGCTGGTGTTATTGGTTTAGGATTTAGAGCAGTAGCTGGTTTTATTGCTGTTATTACCATTTTGTTTTTTATTTTTAGAAAAGATCTCTCTAAGCCAGAAGTTATGATGTCTATTAGGTGGGTTGTTCTCGGTGAAGCTGTATGTTTTTGTCACTGTTTTTAGTGGTAATTTGGGGTTTAGATATTTTTACTAATTTTGGGCTAGGAGAGTTTGGTTTTACATTCTTTATTGGGAGTACTATTCCTGTGTTGTTTGAGTCTGTTGTGATTCCTTTTGTTTTGATTAACCTGTTTTTTGCTCTTAATCCAAACAAGCCGGTATCTAATGTTGTTAAGTGGAGTTTAATTTCAGGTACGGTTTACATTTTTATGGTTTGGTTTAACAATGCTAGTGGTTGGGTAGTTGCTGTCTTAGCTCAGGGAATGGATTATGTTACGCTTTATCCTGCTAACATTTTCAGTTTTGTTTTAACTACTGTTGGTCTGCTAGCGCTTAGTGTCTATGCGGCATATTTCACTAAGAAATCTATCAGTAAAGGACAACTGGAAAACATAGATTTGAGTAAGGTTGGAATAATTCTTACTTCTTTGGGTTTGTACTTTTTGATTATTTATGTGATGTGGCTTGTGGTTGGGAGTGTTGGTGGCTGGAGTGATTGGTATGCTTGGTTTCTGGGTCATAATGTGGAGTTGTGGATGATGTCTCTTCCATTTGTTGGGGTTCCTCTAATATTTAAAAAGAAAAGGTAAATTCTTGGTTTTTTGTTTGTTCTACTCCTAGAAAACTTAGATTGTGAAAATAAAAAATGGAGGATGGAGTTTAGTCTTTTGTAACTAGTATTTATTTCTTGATTCAAGGTAGTCTGTAAAGAGTAATACTCCTTGGATTATGAAGTATAGTCCTACTATGAACTCTAGTAGTTCTGGTAGGATTATTACTAGTAGTCCAAAGATTATGGCTATTATTGCTAGTACTGGTTTTGAGACTGTGACTCCTATTTTTTTTAGTCCTTTTCTACTGTTTCAGTCATTTATTAGACCTCAATGGGAGTTCTATTTTTCTGTTAATAATTTAAGGTTTGTTAGATTACTATTTGAGAATGGAAAAGAACTTTTGTTGATGCTTTTGGGGCTTAGATCACTCTACATAGGAAACTTGAATGAAATAAGGTATGAACTTTATTTCCTATACTTCTTGAATCTATTTTGGACCACTAGTCAAGTCTAGGTTGCATAAAATGACCATTACGGATCAAGTTTGGGTCACTAGAGAAACTTTGCTAAAAAATATAAATAATGACAAAGATAGACATGATAAAGTGATTATTATGCCAACAATTGTTCATTTTGATATTTCTGTAGATGATGTTAAAAGAGCTGTAAGGTTTTACTCTGAATTGTTTAATTGGAAGATTGAAAAACTTCCTGGACCAACAGAGTACTTCTTAATTGAGACTGCATCTTTGGATGGAGAGCAGGGGATTACTGGTGGGATTGCTAAAAGAGAGAGTTCAGATCAGAAGATTACTAATTTTATTGCTATTCCTTCAATTGATGAGTATATTTTAAAGGTTAAAAGGCTTGGTGGGAACATAATTGAATCTAAAAAAACTATACCTGGTACAGGTTATATTGCAGGCTGTCAGGATACTGAAGGAAATACTTTTGGTATTATGGAAATTGATGAAAATGCAATGTAATGGATTTGTTTTTGTCTAACAACCTGATTGGGATCTTTGTTTGTTCTACCCGAGGAAACTTTGCTGGAATACGGTATAAACTTTATTTCCTGTACTTCTTGAAGTGTACTACTTCTTTTTCATTAAATACAAGAAGAATACTATGGCAGTTCCTAAGACTAATATTATGATTGATGCTCCTACTATTGCTTCTGCCCTTAGTGGTGTTGGAGATGTTGGTGGTGAGGTTGGACCATTATTTGGTGGTGTAGGAGAACTTGTTGGTGATGGGAAAGCTATGTTAAGAGTTACTGTTTGTGTTTCACTCCAACCACTTGTCTCACCAGTAAAAATCCAAGGAGCCAAATAACTGCTAGCGTCTCGGTGCACATATCCTATCATTGCTTGTACTTGGAATTCTACTTTTGATCCTGCTGAAAATGTTAGTATCTTTGTTCCCATTCGATCTGAAGTGTATGTTATTGTTGTGTATTCTAGTTCTGAGTCCTGATGTGGGTAACCATCTGAAGGGCGGTATAGCTCTATCCATTCTTGAGTGTTGTGTTCTTTTACTTGAATGTTATAATAGAACTTAATATTCCAGTCTCGACTTTCATTATAATAGGTTTTAAAGGGTTGATTTGTGATTTTTATTTCAATTGTTTTGTTTGTGGCTTTCACTTCAAATTCTGGGATAGATGGTTTTTGTATGTGATTTAATTCTGTTGTTGATTCTACTGTATTTATTTTTATGGCTCCAACTATTATACTAAAAACTATTACTGCTATCAGTGCACATGTGGAAGCTTTCATCTTTTGCACTTCATTATAGATTTACTTTTTTATTGTTTTATGGTTTGCTCTGAAAATGAACATGTTAATTGTAGTTTTGAGATCTAAGATCTCCCCTTGTACTTTTTAAAGTAGGCTAAGATTCCCAATCCAATTACTACTATTACTGCTATTGAAACAACTGTTGTTGTTGGAGAAATTACTTTGAAAAACAGGTTTAAAGAGAAATAGGAAAGAAACTGAGATAATATGTTGTTGGTTTCTGGTCAATATAGGATTATCTAAAAAGGCAAGACAATGATTCAAAAAGAGTCAAATTTACAAAAGTCATATATAAACAAGTTAGTCAAGAAACTTTGACCAAAATGTTTTTTGTCATTATGAATTGTTAGTCAAGATTTCTTGATAAAAACGCTTTATAACAAAATAGAAGAAGTAACAAATAGCCCATAAAGGAAGTTTATGGACTAAGGGGATCTTTGGGAAAAAACAGCGTAGTTAACTGTTTTTTATTTATTTTCCTTTTCTCCTATTAGTTTGTCCCAAGGATCCCTATTCAATAGCTGTCTTTAGTCTTATTGCTTCATAGTCTTTCTAGTATAAATAATCTTCCAATAGGAAAGTAGAAAAAGTTAGTATATTACTCTTGTTTTTCCATATTTTCTAATGCATTAAATATTTTAACACATAACTCTATGGTTTTTTGGCTCTAGTAATGACTTTTAAAGATCTCTAAAATTTTAGAAATATTGCTAAGTTGTCAAAGATCACTTTTTTGAATGGTTTATAACAAACCTTAATTTAGCCAAAAAGAATCATCTTAGATACCTTGAAACGAAACTACATTTTTGCTGTTATTGCTTGCTTGATGATATTGCCTTTTTCTATAATATTTGTGAATAACCAAATAGAAGGTGACCTTGCTAAAGATGAACAGTTTTATGTGGGAGTTGCATTTTGTGGAAACACCACTGGTGAAGCAATAAAACTAATTGATAGAGTGAAAGGCTATACTAACCTGTTTGTATTGCAATCTGGTCCAGTAAGTGAAAATAAAACTATAACCACTGAGATTTGTGATTATGCAGCCAAGGCTGGATTGGACATTATTGTATACTTTGGTGACTTAGATCAAAGGATTTTAGAAGAGAAGGATATGCTTTGGCGTATATCATGGGTGAAGAATGCAAAAGATCGATACAACGAAAAGTTTCTTGGCACCTATTTGTATGATGAGCCTGGAGGAATTTATCTTGATTACAACTGGACAGAAGATGATATCCTTCCTAGAAATGCTACAATTGCTGATATAACCTATAATTCAATTGCAAATCTTTACACTTATGGTTTTCAAGTTTTAGATCAGGGTTTTAGAACTGCAAAAACTTACTCTGATAATGTTTTTGTTTCTGATTATGGGCTTTATTGGTTTGATTACTTGGCTGGTTATGATGTGGTTTTGGCTCAGGTTGGATGGAATCACACTTTAGAGCAGGATATTGCTTTGGTGAGGGGCGCTGCAAGAATTCAAGATAAGAGTTGGGGGTCTATGATTACTTGGAAGTATGATGAGCCTCCTTACTTGGATAGTGGAGAGGCAGTTTTTGAGCAGATGCTTATTTCATATGAGTGTGGTGCAGAATACATTGTTCTCTTTAATTATCCAACTCTTGAGGGTAACGATTTTGGTGTTATGACTGAGGAGCATTTTGAGGCTTTGGAGCGTTTCTGGTATGAGATAGTACAAAGTTTTGATTATTCTCAGGGTTCTATTGTTGGGGATTCTGCTATGGTTTTGCCTAAGAATTATGGTTGGGGTCTGAGGCATCCTATGGATAGAATTTGGGGTTGGTTTGGTCCTGATGAGTTGTCTGCTCAGATTTGGGATCTTTCTCGTTCTCTTCTTTCTACTCATAATTATACTTTGGATATTATCTATGATGATGGCTTAGAGTTGGATAATACTTACAAGGAATATATTTTCTGGAATGGAACAACAATTACTCCTTACACTTAAAGGAATATTGTTAAGTTATCTATGTTGTTTTTTTCTTTTTCTGATTAAATAGGCGATGTTCATTACTAGAGAGAGTCCAATTAGGATTCCTTCACTAAAAGCTGTTACTGAGATACCTTCATATTCAAAATTTAAGAACCTGTCAATTAGAATTCCTAGTGCCAGTGATATCATTCCTATAGATAGGATTCTTTCATCACTTAGTTTCATTTGTTTAACCTCAGTAATTATTGGTTATTATTTTATGATTTAAAACTCTTCTTAGAACTCTTTTCTGTTCTTTTTATGGAACAACCTGTTCTCTGGGGAGAGCTAAATGATTGTTTTTAGATAAACTAATTGAGGTTACTAGTGATGAAAAAAATAGTAGTTGGTTTAGTTTTTATTATCATGCTTTTGATAATTCTAATCGCTACAACTACTCTGATAGGTTTACAAGATGAAGTAGCAGATTTGCAAAACCAAATTGTTGGTTTGGAGGAATATGTTGAGGCTTTGGAGGATCTTTAGAGTAAAATCAATTTTATGATAAATCCAAAGATAGTGACTAAGCTTGGTGTTAGTGATGTTAGAGTTGATCCTTATCGTTTGTATGTTGATGGTTTTGTATCTAATGCTGGTTATGAGACGGCATATCATTGTAGTCTAAACGTGAAATTGTTTAGGAATAGTGTAATTGTTAAAGAAACTAGTATTGATTTATTTTCATTAGAGAATGGAGAGTTTGTTAAGGTGTCAGAGGATATTCACTATAATGGTGATCAGCTAACGCATTGGACTATTACTCCTTTATTTGACTGATTTTTATTATTCTATTTTTTGCATAAATCATAAACCTGAATCAGGTTAACATCTTTGAATAAATGAATTAAATGACGTTCATGAATGCTTTTGTAAATGTTTTTGGTTTTTTAGTTAATGTTTTGTTCAAAACTATTTTTCTATTAAAATAAACGGTGAATAAATGATTGATAATAAATTCGACCAGCTCCAAATTCATGAGTAAAACCAACTACCCCCCCAGAATCAAAAATAGCAACAACTTCTGAATCACTACTCAAAGCTCCAACAGTAGAACAAGAAACTGATCCCTCTAAACGACAAATAAATTCGTTCTTAACAAAAGATGTCCCAACTGGATTATCAATAACTACTTTTATTGGACCCCCATCATTTCCATATCTGCTAGCACCAAACCAATCCTCTATAACTCCAAGATTACCCTTACAACCTAAACTTTTAGAGTAAGAAACCAAGTAAGCTGGTGTTGCAGCAGTAAGAACAATATTGCCACCATTGAGGATATACTCTCTTATTTGTAGTTCATGTTTTGGTTCTAGTGCATAGTAACCACAAATTATTACTAAGTCGTATTTGGTGATGTCTTGTGGTAGATCTCCAGTTTGTGTTATGTCAAAGTTTGCTTTCTCTAAAGATGCGAGTACTGATTTTTGCCATCTATTCATGTCTATTTCTGATGGGTATGACCAGTTTGTACCATCGGTTGTGTGGTGGTTTTCATAGTTTGCTTTCCAGCTAATGTATAGTGCATCATTTCCTTCTTGTGCTGCCCATCTTGCTCCTCCAGCTAGAAGTTCTAATGTTGGATTAAAATTTATATTATTGGAATTGTTTGCGGGAGTAGTTTGTGTAGGAGTTGTTGGGTCTGTTTTTTTGTTGATTGTTAGGATAAAGTTTTCTTGAGGTGCACTCGGAGCTATTGTTAGCCATCCGCTAAGTTTAGTTGTTCCTGGGGGTATGCTGTAATTATGCTTGCTAAATGTGATGTACCTACTTTGATAGTCTGTGTCGTTTAGAGTGAAATCAAATTCTTGAAAGTAGGTTATTGAAGCATAGTTTTCTACAGTGAACTCGAAGTTTGTTGTCTCTCCTGAGTATAGACTAAAACTTGTTGGGTAGCCAATTATTTCTAGGGGTTCTTTTACTTCAAGTGGAATAGTCACAGATTGCATAGCATAAACAGCAAATCCACTAACTGAAATGATTGAGATAGTGAATAAAGTAAATAATAAGATCCTGAGTTTTTGTTTTGTTTGATTTGACATGTGTTTTCACTCATGAGTTAAGAGTCTAAATTGGATAAAAAGGGTTTTTGTAAAGCTATTTTGACTAAACAAGCCTGTTTTGGTCAAGAAAGGTTGACTGGTTTTGGTCAAGAAACTTTGACTAATCTATTTTCGGGATCTAAGATCACTTTTTTTAGAAAACTTGTGTTTAGTTTGCTTTCCTTTCTTCTACCGTGTGGACCCAAAATTAATTTTGGTTTGGCTGGTCAATGTTGAGATTTGACCTCCAGCTTTGAGGGATGGTAACCTCCAAGTTCCATTGACCAAGCCCCTCATGTACCCTACAAGTGTATTAAACAACTTAGATAACATCCATAAATAAAATTGGGTAGACCAAGAGATCCAGGGTTATCTAGTCATATGGTATTAGAACACTTGGGCTTTAACATTAAAGGTATTCCTACAAAGAAGAAAATGACACACCACAAGTAAGGATTATGGGGGACTATTATTTCATACCATGCGAATGGACGTTCTGCAAATCCACCAGCCAGAAAGTAAATTAGTATGCCAAATAAAAAGTAGGATCCAAAAGAAAACATGATTGCACCGATATGTCTCACATTAAGGTGATTATGCTCTTTTTTTATAAACGGTAATGTTACAACCAAAGCAAAAGAGGCTATTAGAAACAATCCGAAAACTGACACAACAAATCCTGCTAAGTTCAAAGGATCAAACAAGAGATTGATCCCAAATGCTACTATCATACCAATCCATTGCATAAATGCATCAAACCAGAAAACTATGAACAGATACGAAATTCCAACAATCAAACCCCATCGTACAATTTCTTTTTTAGATGATTTATTCATGATTTTTGATGTTAGCTTAAAAATTATAATTGGAATAATTGTAGCCAACGCAAAACAAGCTACACCTGCTACAAAAAACACTTCAGGTACAGGTGTAACATCAAAATACCAAAGATTTCCATAAGTCATAGGGTAAACAAATCCTAAAATTACAGTGGGAATTAGAAACAAAAAGAAACTAGCTTCTAAAACCAGTGTAATTGCAACTTTTGTTCTGATTTGAGGATACGCTTTCTCTTTTCCTCTAAATAAGAGCCAAGCTGAATATAGTGCAATACAACTTCCTATTGATCGAAGGATTCCCCCAATTGTACCACCTAACTCGCTAGCATAGAAAACAGCAATCCACCATGGTACTTCCATTAATTCTTGATAGGTAGAAAAATTTAGAATTAGATCGCTACTAAATGTGAGACTCCTTACTAGCATATATTGTGAATAAATAAAATAGGCACCAACAATTATTAAAATCAAAAATCCAAATGAGCTAAAATATTTTATTAATTTATTTTTAGATTCTAATAGCGAAGTTTTATCCACAGAGTTATCAACTTTCATAGTTATTTCTCCAATTTATCCAATCTCTACCTTTCAAACTCCTTCTTTCCTTTGATTGTAGGATTTGAATTGAGCTAAGAGTACTAAATGGGAATACTAAAAAGAAGCTTTTAGTTCTATTCAAGGAACATTTTGTTCCAGACTTGGAACAAAAAAATGGTATTCAATACTGAATCAGATTGATATTTTGTTCTTTTTCCATTTTATTCCATCGTTTAAGAACAATGTTGCTGAGATTATAGTGAGGATCGTTAGTAGCCAAAAAGAACCTTCAACTGGTGATCCAGTCAAAAGATGTGGAACTAGAATCATCACTTCAATAATTAATACAAATAAGAATACAACTCCGAAGATAATAAATCTGGGAACCAAATTTTTTCCTATCCAGAAATATCCTCTTATTCCTTTTTTGTCCTTTACTCCATAGTTGCCAAACTTATCTTTGTATGCTAGGTTCATATCTATGAGTTTTTGCAGGTTTCGGTAGGCTACACTTGGACTGGTGAGTTTTGCTTCTCTCATAACTTCTCTTGGTCCAACTGGTTTTTCTGCTTTGATTAAGTAAAGATAGGTTCGTGTAGCAGTGGGCGTTAGTTCATCTTTAGATTCCATGTGTTGATAACCAGCTTTGTTCAAGATCTAATCTATAGTTGTGTATTAATTTAAGTGTAAAAAGTTGATTTTGTTTGTTTTACCCAAGAAAACTTGGGAAAATGATTACTTGTGATTAATTATGTTTTTGATCTGCCATATAGAAACCAACCAATAATTATGCCAAAAATGATTAGACTTCCTATCAAATTAGTAATAATAATGGGAAAACTTTGGATGTTAATACCATAAATAACCCATATTGCTCCTGCAATAAAAAGAAATGAAAAGGTTATTATTGAAATGTCCTTTGCACTTTTTCTTTTAAAGATTTTATAAACTTGTGGGAACATTGCAATAGAGCTGATTATTCCAACAATAGTGGCTAGTGTCTCTAATATGATGTCTAGTGTCATTTTTTGTTATCTCTTTTTATTATTGTATTTTTCCTTTATTCTTTTTTTAGTAAACTATACTATAATACGATATGTGCTTTATTTTTTGCATTCCAATAAATATTGGTCGTGAACCTAAATTAGTTTTAGGATATAATATTTGTAAATAACTCAATAATATACTGAAAACAATTTTATTAATTCGTTTTTTCAATATCTTTTTTGTACCCATATGTTCATAAGCGGCTTGAGGTTATTTATTATTAAGAGTTTTTTATTCTATGGGTTTACCTATTGAACGTTGAATTCTTTTCAGATTGTTTCTGAATAAAAATAGACTAATTTTAAAAAAAAGGGGGTAACAAGAAAATAGTGAATATTAGAGACCAAATAAAATGTCCAAAATGCAGTAGAATGAGTCATGTTGTTTGGATGTCAAAGGATGGAAAAACAGCAGGAATTCAGTGTCCAGCATCACATAGTCAAATGAGCAGACCCAGTTCCTTAATGGGTTCCAAAGCACGTCCTCAATCCAAAGCTGGTAGAAATATGGTTTTTCTAGTAGGGATAAATTGAAAAGATTTCAACGTATTGTATTTTTCAATTAAAAATTTAAAAAAATTATAATTGATTTGTTTTTGTTTTGTTGTGGTTTTATGTTTTGCCCTAAAAATGAATATGTTAATGAGGTTTTGAGATCTTAGATCTTTCTACCAAAGAAAACTTAATTCTATTATTTTATTAGTAGGCTGAAGAAAAAGAAATATAATACCAGCCTAATTAGGAAGTTTTTAATTCAATATCTTATTAGATTCATTTATATTTGTTTTTTAAATCCACAATTTGAACATCTATAGTGATAGAATTTAATAGTTCCAGCACAATTAGGACATTGCCATCTTGTTTTTTGTTCTTTTAGCCAGTTTTCTATTCCAATCTTTTGTATTCTTTTTAAGTTGTATGATACTTCATGTCTATATTGGTATTTTTTATCTCCAATATGGGATTTACTTAATTTTCTAGAATATTCTTTACAAGGTAAATTTTTACATTCAAAACAAAAACTATACTTATTTTTTTCAAAACAGCATATTCTTATTTTGCAGCCCCATTTGCTTTTTCTCTTTTGATTTTTGTTTTCAGAACTACAACCATAACAGCTTGTTTTAAAAGAGGGGCAAGCCTCACAATAGACTCCACAGGGAGCTATTGAATCTGGAATTTTTTGTATCATGCTGTTATTTGTCATATTTGATAAATTAAATAATTACTTATAATAATAGCTGTTCTTTGTTTGTTCTACCCTAAGACAACTTAGAAAATACGGTATGAGACTTATCTATCTCTGATGTAGTGACTTTTAACCAGATTATTATTGTAAATCTTTGTGTTTTTATGCTTGAATTTTAGTTGTTTATCCAATATGTGAAATAGAGGAATTCCATCTCCTAGGAGAATTGGTATTGTGGTGATTATCATTTCATCTATTAGATCTTCTTTTAGAAAGCTGTGTATTGTTTGACCACCATCAATATACAAGTTTTTGAATCCTTGTTTAGAAAGATCCTTATTGACTTTTTTTATGTCTCCTTTTATGATTTTAGCTCTTCCTATTAGCTTTTCTGGAATTTCTTTTAGACTGTTGCTTAGAATAAATACAGGTTTATTATAAGGCCATTTTTCAAAAGATAAGACTTTTTGATAGGTGTTTTTTCCCATTACTATTGCATCAATTTTCTTGATGAAATCTGAGTAGCCATAGTCACTTTTGTCTGGATTTGGTATATTGTTTAACCATTTTATGTTTCCATTTGGCTTTGCAATGTATCCATCTAGGCTTGTTGCTATGTATACATAATTTGTCAATTAAACACTCATCTATTGATGTTAGGGTTTAATTGTTTTTTATTGTTTCCTTTATGAAGCGTTTGCTTGGTTGTAGTTTTGAGCTCTTAGTTCTCTCCAACTAAGAAAACTTAGATTAAAAAGATGTTGATCAGTGAATAAAACTAGTTTTTTGGATACCCTTCTCTATAACATTCATAGCAGAATTTGTATTGTTTGACTCTGTTTTTATATTGTCTAATATGAGTCCCACAATTCTGACAATTAGCTTTATTGTGTAGTTGAGGGTCAAGTACTTTTAGTCTTTCTCTTATGGCTTTTGTTGTTTCTGAATCTGGTCTTGTTCTTAATGCTTTTTGTAGAAGTTGGTTTGCCATTTCAAGACTTTCATTACCAAATAATCCTTCAAAGATATTTGCTGGTTTTACTAATGCTCTGATGTTTCTGGGCAGTACACTTACAAAATTTTGTGGGTATTGTTTTGATTTGTCTGTGTCTATTACTGTAAATAGGTGTTTGGTTTTAATGTGGGTGTTGTGGTGTGTGATTTCTTTTTTTGTTATAAATAGTTTCAAATTCATTTTGTTTTCTCCAAGACAAAAAACCGGATATATTCTAGGTGTCTTGTTGTGTGGTTTAGAGGTTGTTGTGTCTTAATTAAGGTTGGCTATGGTTTAGTTGCTTACTATTGAGAACTTATTATGTTGTTAAATTAGGTTTTTTGATGTCTTATCTCACTATACCCATAGAAAATTTGGGTGAAAAAAGTGTATATAATAGTGTTTATGCAAAATTTAGTAAGGAGGTTGTTGTGTGTTTTTGGAAGAGGAAGAATTTGATTATGATGAAGATGAAGAAGAATTTCCTGAAGCTGAGGATTAAAGTTGGTTTGTTATAGGATTTTTATTCTTTTTTTTATTTACTTGTTTTAGTTATTTGTGGGTTTTTTGTTTGTTCTACCACAGAAAACTAATGGAATACGGTATGAACTTTATTTCTTGTATTTTTTGTAGTAGGTTAAGATTCCAAGTGTAATTAGTGGTAGTGTTGAGCCGAAGAGGGTGAGGTATGGATTGTAGAATTTAATGGGTGGAAGTGGTGTTGGAGTAGATGATGGATTAGTATTTGGTGTTTTTGATGAAAATCCCACAGCAAAATCCAGAGTATCAACAACAAAAGGAAAGATGTTCCCAACCGCATAGACTATGGCAGAATGATCACCATCTGACAAACTTGTCAAACTTATGATGCTGGATGTTCTGATCTCCAGTTTGTGAAACAATAAAAGGAACTGTTACCTTTGATTGCCCATCCAGACAATAAAAAATCTTATTTACATAATTTGAATAGCCAAATCTAAAACCGTTAGTTGTTCTAATGGTTATGTTTAAAGGAACTTCATTTACAGGGTATACAGTATTTTCTGGAGAAGCAATATTATATTGAAAACTAGCAGACACCAAACTGACTAAGTGAATTCCAACTAAACTTGTCAGAAGTAATACCCAGATGAAACCAGTGACTACCGTCTTAATCTAGAACATCAATTTAGTATATGTTATACTATCCCTTATTTTTTTGGATTTTTTGATTGTAAAGAGTTAATTGAATGTTTTTTGATTATCTCTATTATGGATCAAACTGATTATGTTGAATGGGTTCCTGCTGGAAGATTTATTAAAATAGCAAAGTTAACTACAACTTTTTTTATCATCATTATGTTTGTGTTGTTAATTGTTTTTGTTAGACCATTAGATACTGAAGCTTTCATTGGTATTGGTGTGTCTGTTGCAGTTTTGTTTTTTATCTTGTTTTTATTAGTAAATTTCAAAGGAATTAAAATCAAAATAGACTCTGAGAAGCTCAGGGTGAATTATGGTTTGTTAAATAATAAATCAATTAGGTTAGATGAAATTGGTTCCTGTAAACCTGTGAAAGCTCCTTTTAGTCGATTTGGTGGTGTGGGTGTTAGGTATGGTTTTGATGGATCTCATGCTTATACGACCTCGTTTGGTAATGCAGTAGAAATTACTCCTAAGAAGGGTAGAGTTTTTGTGTTCTCTTCAAATAATGCAGACAAAATCTGTGAGTTTATTAGCAAAGAATAGAAATATTGCTAAGTTATCTAAGATCACTTTTTTGAATGGTTTATAAAAAACCTTATTTTAGCTAAAAATGATCATCTTAGATACCTTGAATCTAAAGTATATTGTTGTTTTCATTGTGTGTTTGATGCTTATTCCTTTCATATTATATGGTGTAACTGTTAGTAAGGAGAATGAGTTTGATGAGTTCTATTTTGGAGTTGATGTAGCCTATGCTGATGTTGACAAGATCAAAGATTTAGTTGATCAGGTCTCTGATTTTACTAACTTTTTTGTTGTTGGAAGCACTGGAATTTCTCACAACCAGTCTAAACTAAACCACACAATTTCTTATTTGGAAAATCATGGTTTGGATTACTCTGTTTTTACTGGGAATGCTGGTAGATTGCCTATGATTAACGAGTCTGTAAGTTCTAGTCAAGAAAGTTTTTTGGGGGTTTATTATGATGATGAATTGGGAGGAAAACAATTGGATTTAGATAGTCATAGTATGGTTCGTGTTGCTGAGAATTATTCTGATGCTAAAAATCAATTTATTAACTGGGTTACCTTTAGGATTAACGCTGAATTCTACTTTGATAACTTTGATTTGGTAAACGATTCTGTGTCTTTTCTTGTTCCTTCTGATTTTAGGTTGTTTACCTCTGATTATGCTCTTTACTGGTTTGATTATAAGGCTGGGTATGATGTTGTTTTAGCTCAATTTGGTTGGAATTATAGTAGACAGATTAATGTTGCTCAATGTAGGGGTGCTGCTACTGTTATGGATAGAGATTGGGGTGTTATTGTTGCTTGGACTTACAGTGAACCTCCATATTTGGGGTCTGGTGAGGAGTTGTTTGATGATTTGGTTTTGGCTTATGAGAATGGAGCTAAGTATGTTGTAGTTTTTGATAGTGATGAAGAGTATACTGATAGTATTCTTGACTCGAGGAGCATTTTGATGCTATGGAGACGTTTTTGGCAGTACACTAAGGATAATCCTAGACCTGCTAACTTGCTAGATGGTAGGGTTGCTTTTGTTTTGCCTAAGGATTGGGGTTATGGTTTTAGGGGTCCTGATGATAAGATTTGGGGTTTGTGGGAGTATGATGAGCTTGTCTTCTGGTATTAGTGAGGATTTAGGAGTTTTACTTGATGAGGTATGGTTCTAAACTGGATATTATTTATGATGATGGCTTAGAGTTGGATAATACTTACAAGGAATATATTTTCTGGAATGGAACCACCATTACTCCTTAAACTTAAAGAAATAATGCTGAGTTATCTAAGACAGTTTTTCTATCTAAATTGTGATCTGGATTCCAACGATAATGTAGGTTATTCCAGCTGCAATAAGGATTATTCCTGGTAGTGCTCCTTTGTTTGTTCCTCGTTCTTTGTCCATTACTTTCCAGTTCCAGATGTATTCTGTGAATTGTGCTTTTCTAACATCAGATGGTGCCCATGCATTGTATAGAATTGTTCCAGCAATAAGTGCTCCAAGCAGAATAAAGGCTCCTCCTTCAAAAAACAAGAGATCACTTAACAGTAGAGTGGTTGATCTATTTCTCCAAAACGAGAAGGCTCCTTGAATTGATGGAGCATAATCTTCTATGTAGATAACCTCTAGAATCAGTGGAGTACAAAGTACTAAAACAAAAAAAAGTAACCAAACAATATTCTTTATGTTTTTCAAGGATTTCACACTAATATCATTAGTTAAGTTTAGATATTTGGTTTTTTGCATAAATCATAAATCTAAAAAAAAATAAATTAGCACTTATTTAGTGGTATATTAATTGTCTTTTTTGGAGATTTTAGTTAAAGGCTTTATTTTTTCAGTTATAGCTGTGCCAATTCTTGTCTTGGTTTTCGTGTGATTCTATACTTCAAGTTTCCAAAGCAAAGAGATGATATTGGAATAATTGTTACTTCTGTGGGTAGTGTGGAAATGTTTCTTTATGTAGGTGCAATATTCCTTAACGTTTTCAGGGGACTATTTACTGGTGTGTCTTTTTTTATTGGGGTTATACTGGTTGAGATAGTATCTGTTCTTGTTGGTGTAATCACTTTTAAAAAATAGGATAAATAGAAATATCTCAGAAATATTGTTAAGTTATCTATGTTGTTTTTTTCTTTTTCTGATTAAATAGGCGATGTTCATTACTAGAGAGAGTCCAATTAGGATTCCTTCACTAAAAGCTGTTACTGAGATACCTTCATATTCAAAATTTCAGAACCTGTCAATTAGAATTCCTAGTGCCAGTGATATCATTCCTATAGATAGGATTCTTTCATCACTTAGTTTCATTTGTTTTTCCTCATTAGTCATTTCTGAATAATTTGATATTTAAGCTATTCTTGCAACTATTGCTTTTTGTGTCTTTGTTTGTTCTACTCGAGAAAACTTGGAATAACTTATAGAGACCTTATCAGAAGTTTGATATCAAGTAAATAGAGAAAATATTATTTCAAGAAGAGATTAAAGTGCCCTCTTATTCCCAAACTGAGCGGTAGTTTAGTGTATCTGAAAAAGTCTTGTACTGCATCTGTTGTTTCACGTATCAATTTTGGTTCTATATTTCTGTTTTTTAGATGGGCTATAAATGAATTTAAATGGTTAGAGTATGTTCTTTTGAAATCTTTTTTGTTGAGTGTTTTGCTTTCATTAATTATTTTTTGAGGTGTTTTTTGGATGAATTTTAGAAACTTTTGTAGGTGTTGTTCTTTTTTTTGTTTGTATTCATCTTGTTTTTGATTCATTGTACCTATCCATTTTTGTATAAAGTTGTTTTTGGACATTTGTTTCACTTTTATAAAATTCAATTTGTTTATGGTGTTACTAATATTTAGTCTTGGATGTTCTATCTATTTTTTTGATGTCTTGGCTTACTCTACCTAGAAAACTTAAGTGATGGAATGGGGATAACTAAATTTTTAGTGGTTTATTGTTAACTTCTGTGTCCAAAAACTAGAATTAGAACACCTATTAGCACTAGTATGAATGCAATTATTGATCCAATAACGTATGTGTTGAATAAAGGCAGGACTTCAGGTGTGATTGTTTGTTCAAATAATCCCATATTGGCTAAGATTCCTATTATAACTCCGGTTATTATTGAGGTTAATCCAATTATTGCATACAAGTAAGATATGGCTTTTGTATCCATTGTTATCTACTGTTATATTATGTATTGATATTTAATATATATTTCCTTGCTGTCAATCTTGGTCTTCTTGTATTGTTTTATGATCTAGAAGTTCTACCTTGTTGTTTTGTCTTTGTTTATTATACCCAAGAAAACTTAGGTTGAGAGTGTAACTATTATCATTGTAAATGTAAAGTCATTATCTTTTTCTTCTGGAAGTTTAGGCACATCTCTAATTGTTAACTCATCTATTAGTTTTGATTTATACGATAATGAGTTTAATAATTTCATGAAATAGCTTGAATTCATATCACTAGGAAAAATAATGCAGAAAATACCACTAAATTTCAAATAGCTAGAGAATTTTTGCAATAATTCTAACTGTTGAGGTTTTTTAAATGCATGGAGAAGCATATCAAATAAGATTATATCAAATTTCTCTTCAAGTTGAACATTAAAGACATCAGCTTCAATTGCTTTTAGCTTAAGTCCCATTTTTTTGGCTTTGATTAGCGTTTGACATATTCCTACCATGGAGTTATCTACTGATGTTACTTTGTATCCTATTGATGCTAGATATAATGAATCCCTGCCTTGACCACTTCCCAGATCTAGTAGTGTTCCTTTTTTGGGTAGTTATAGAAGTAGTTCTGTAATTCTTGGTATGAATGACCAAAGAATTCTTTCTGTTTGCTGTATGTTTTATTAAATGAAGGTTTTTGTTTTTTGCATTTCATTCTGGAAGACCTATTATTTTGTAGATATTACGAAATATAATATTGAAAAGTTCTGTTTAGTAGCTTTTGTATTCTTTGGTTATGCTACTCAAAAAAACCAGACGTGTATAGTATTCTTAGAGTGAAGTCTTTAAAGTAGTATTGAAGTATGTTATTTTATAGTGAATTTTGTGTTTTGCTAAATTACTGAGTAATACAATAATGCTATTCCAATGATTATTTCAAAAAGTATAGCTGTTAGACCACCAATAGCTGTTAAATCTTTAGAATTAGGTTTTGCAAGTTTCATCCCAGTTGTTAAACCAACAAGAATACTGGCTATGATTCCTAACCATCCTATACTTGATGGTATAGCTTCAGATATGACTAATACAATTGAAAATGTTAATGTTCCAATTGACCAGCAGATCATTGCAAATTTAAATCTGGTGTCTTTTGTTTTGAAAATGTTTTGTGCTAATTTAATTAGGGCCTTTTTTTCATTGTTACTTGAGTATTGTTTTGCTATGTTGAGAAGTTTCCAGTAGTTTGGTTCATTTATGAATTGGATTAGTCCTTCTGCTGTTCTAAAGATAAGCCAAATAATTCCTAGTAGTAGGTTATAGGAACTAAAAGCAATAAACAGTAGCAATGTTAGTGCTATTACGCTTCCATGTTCTATGAGTGCTAATGTAATGCCTGTTTTGAATTTTTTTGGATTGTTGATGATTTTTTTCAGATCAGCTTCTGGATTATAATTGCTTTTTTCCATTGTGTAACCGAATGATGCCATTATGATATTCAAAATTAGGATAAATAGAAATAGAAAGCCTGATAGGAACATTTCAATAATCAATATGAATCCTCCAGTTTATTCTTCTTTTTCTCTTTACTTATTTATACTTCACTATTAATTTTCTGCTTTATTGTTTTTGTATCTTAGTTTACTCTACATAGAAAACTTTGATTAAACAACTTTAAATTTTAACTATTTAGAATTAGTGTGGGATATTTAATGAAAATTGTATCCAAGAAAACTTACATAAAAAAGAAAAGAAAAAAGAATACAAGTTTTATATTCTGTTTTTTCTAATTATCTATTGATTATTTTTGAAGGAATGGATATGGTATCCTTTCAAGAATCTATGATTGAATATAGAAAACAGATAGAAAACGGAATTATTCAAGTTGCCTATAGGGGATTAATGGATTATTTAAATTCTTTGAAAGTTTATTTTAAGAAAAAATATCCTGATTATTTTGTTTCTGGTAGTATTTATTTTGGATATATGGATATGACATATTTTGCCTTCTTTCCTGCTTCTGTGAAAAGCAGAAAGTTGAAAATTGGAATAGTTTTTCATCATAAAGAATTTAGATTTGAAGTTTGGTTATTTGGAGTTAATAAGAAGGTTCAATCAAAATATGTAAAATTACTTAAGGAAAGTAATTGGAATAAATATAATATTGCATCAACTACTAGAGGGTTTGATTTTATTGTTGAGCATGTTTTGGTAAATAATCCAGATTTTAGTGATTTGGATGCTTTAACTAAGAAGATCGAAGAAGGGACTTTGGAATTTATTGAGAATGTTGAGAGTTTTTTAAGTCAATTGGACTAAATTAATTCTGTTTTTTGTTAATCCTTACTGGAAAACCTTACTGAAATGTAGTATGAACTTTATTTTCTATACTTTTTTAAACTGTATTAATTTTTTTCATCTTAGTTAAAAATTAAGTTGTGATCTAGTGGTCTTGAAATTACCTAAAAAGATCCTTAAGAATCATTTCTTGAGGGTTTAGGAAATTTTAGTAAAAAGATATGAGGCTGGAGATTTTGTGTAACCAATTCCCTTTTGAGTTTTTAAAAGATATTCCCTTGTTATTTCTCTTGGTTTTTTTGGAATAAAATAAGTGTCTAGATTCTTATCTGAAAAGGTGTACTTGTTTCCTTTTCTTTTGTTAAAAACACCAGTAAATCTATAGTCTTTATCTAGAAAAGCCATACTGGCATCTCCATGACTGTTATTTGCTACTAGTAATCCACCTGCTTTGAGATATTTTTTGCAGTATAGTGAAATAAATCCTGCATATTGTGAGATTAAGAGATCAAAGGATTCTTTTGGTTCTTCAATGTCTTTTTGATAATCTTTAAAATGAAACGCTATCACAGCTTCTTCTTTGTATAGCTTCTTTTTGGATATGAATTCATAAATTGTGGGATCGCAGAAAAGTTTCTTTGTCTTTTTGTAATTATCTACGTAGACAACTTTTGGGATTACAAATGATGGTGTTATGTGGACAAAGCTTCCTGGATATAGGGCATTTTTTATTTTGAATTTGTTAGCTAGAATAGTGAATAAGCCTAGTCTTTCTTCTTCTCTGTCAATATGATATTTTTTGTATAGTGAAAGTGGATTATTCTGCTTCATTTTATTCTCCTACTTGTTATTGTTTTTCAATAATATTATTTAATCTGATTTTTGATGTATTAGATCACTTTATCTGGGAAAACTTCAAAAGAAAAGACAGTTGGAAACAATTAATATCCGTGATAGACTATGAAAATAAATCACTTAGATTTATACAACTAAATCAAAAATTGTAAAAGAATAAAAATTCAATCAACTATTACTACTTTGGAGTGTAAAAGATTTTGGTGTTTCAGCTCATTTTAGCATCTATGGTAGCTATTTCAGTACTACTCGTAATACTTCTGATTGTATTTTGGAAAAAAAGGAAACCAAAAGAAGGAAAAGAGGTTGACTATCAATCTTTTTTTGTTATGGGTATAAGTTTTGTTGGATTGGGAATTATATTTACAGCAACTATTAATCCAGGTTTTTTAGGTATAATTGTTCTTGGAGTTATTTACATACTTCTTGGATGGAAAAATAAAGATAAATGGAAAAAGAAGGCATAGTTAGAGAATTTCTTTGTGGTTACTTTTTTCTAATCAAATAGGCAAAATTCTTGAATCTATTTTTTTTCGCTACTTATCAAGGCTAGGTTGCTGAAAAAAAACCCTTCAAACGCAATTATGGGTCACTAGAGAAAACTTAGAAAATTTATTAAATCTTTGAGGAATACAAGGAATGTGATTAGTTTATGTTGAGTTCAAATGTTTCCATTGGTTATAAAGCAACTCTTTTGATTGTAGCTTCTCCTGTTCTTACTTTATTAGTTGTTTTTCTAGGTTTGCTCCTTCAAATTAATTCTATTGGAATCTACTCTGGATTATTATTTGCAGTTTTACATAATGTTGGTTTTATTCTATTATTAATCTCAGTGTACGGTTTAGCAAAAGAATACCAAGAACCTAATCTTTTTAGAAACATACTGTATGGCTTTTTGGTTATGGTTGGTGGAACTATTTGCTTTTATATGTTGGAGTTCGTGTTTTTTCCTTTTGTGTTTAGTGATCTTATTGCTATTCCTTATTCTGTTCAAACACCCGGGACATTAGTTTCTTTGTTTATGGATATTATTGTTTTTAGTGTAATTCTTTGGATTGGAATGTTTGTTAATGCTTTGGTTTCTGGTATCTTTTTTAGAAGGTCATTATATGGGCTGTCAGAAAAAACTGAAGAGGAACATTTTAAGAGTGCAGGGTTTTGGATTTTTCTAGGTGGCATTTTATCTGTTGTTGTTTTTGGTGCTGTGTTTATCTATGTAGGGTGGGTCTATGCTTTATTAGGATTTTTTTCTTTAAACAAAAAAAATGTTGATTAACAACCTTTTGGTCTCTTAGATCGCTCATAGAAAAATTAGGATAAACAAAGAATGTTGAAGAGAAATGGGCAACATTGTTAATCTTAAAAATCTATTATACAGTTTTTTTGATTAAATTACACCAGTTAACTATTTTTTCTTCTGCCTCTTCCTTATTTTCTAAAACTTTACTGACTACTAATTCCTCAATTAGTGAGTTAAACCCAGTAGTTTTTCTCATATTTTCCAAAGTTTTCTCAGTTTTATCTCCTGCTAAAGTTACAAAAAAAGCTCCCTTCTTATTTGAAAAATCATTCAAAGCCAAGAAAGTTCTAATAGCAGGTGAGATTTTGCCAGCCCATATGGGCGATCCAATAACAATAAAATCATATTCCTCAATGGATTTAGAAACATCAATTTCTGTAAGTTTCTCACGCATTGAAGCACCACCACCTTTTAGGTAAAGTAATCTTCCTTTTTTGTATTTTTTATCAACTACTTCACATAGATCTGCGTTTAGTTGGTTAGCAACTTTTTCAGCTACAAATTTTGTGTTTCCTGTTAAGGAAAAATATACTACTAATAATTTTTGCAATTTAACTCATCTCAAATACTACTTATTTCTAAGAGAATATTCCTAATAATATATTCTGTAGAGTGACTTAGATTCTTATGGATTGGGAAGATTTTACAAAAGTGACTTTATACTTGATTTTTTTATCTTAGGTCACTATACCCACCAGAACTTATAATAAAATAGTTGACCCTCAGGTTAAAACTTTAAAGTAATGTGCTTTCAAGGACTCAAACTAGGAAATAATGTTAAGTACTAAAACTTCAAATTATTTTATAATGAAAATTCACCCAAAAATACTGAGTTTGCTTATTGTAATCATAACTGCAATTGTTATTTTTACATTGTTTTTTACGAACAATAATTCATCACCAATACCAAATAATAAATTACAGCATGAAGAAAAATGGGGCATCTACTCTCTTGATTTGGAAACTACTCAAACCCAACTTATCTACACATCTCTTTATCCTATTTCAAGAATAAAATTAAGCAATTTAGGGGACAAACTAGTATTTTCCCAACAACTCAATAACACTGTAGATTGTACAGTTGGAGATTCGCCTATTAATCTGTGTGAAGAAATATGTACCATTCATCTTGATGGAACTTTTTTTAAGAGATTAACCAACAACAATCTCTCTGATATTCTCCCTAACTGGTCTCAAGATGATTCCCATATCTATTTTCTTTCTTTCAAAGAAACTTTAGACATATTTAGAATGAACAGTGATGGAGAGAATATTATAAAAATTTATGATTCAAGTTTTCATGACAGTGATTTGCATTATAGACAAGGTAAATTAGTTTTCACCAGACAAAGTCAAATATGGATGATAAATGAAGATGGAACAGATCCTCTCATGATAACAAATCCTCCTAAAGCAGGGGAATGGGGAAATTCAGTTTTACCCTTTGGCGATTATGATCCCTTTCTAAATCCGGAAGGAAAGAAAATAGTGTTTGAGAGACTAGTTGATGATCAAATTTCACATGGAAACTATGACATCTATACAGTGAACCTTGAAACTAAGGAAGAAGAAGCAATTACTAATACAGGATACACTCAGGGACTCCCAGTGTGGTCCAATTCTGGAGAACAGGTAGTCTACTTGGTAGGGGCTATTGGAGATCAAGGACAATTTGATATTTATTATATGAATGCGAATGGTTCAGAGAACAAGAATATTACTCCGGATTATTATCCTCCTGACTTTTTATGTCATGATCCGATCTTTTCAAAAGATGACTCAAGTATTTATTTTATTGGAGAATGGTATTCAGACTAACTAATATAACGCTTAGCAAATAATCAATTGAAGGCACAAGCTTACATAACTCTAGAGATTCTAGGGTCATGATCTTCTTTTTCTCAATACAACTACTCCAGCAATGACAACAATTACTATACCAACAAGTACAACAAATCCAATACCGGAAGGTGTAGTATCCTCTGGTGAAGATAAACTAGTCGTTAAGCTAGCGTAAGCTGTTAATGTGGGATCATGCTCAATTCGATAACCATCATAAACAGGGTAAGCAGTGAGATAGAAGTAGTCAGCATAACTCATATCTAACAAATGATCTTTGGCTTGCTCATACAACTCAGTATCCATGCTAGCAAGCACAGT
Source organism: Candidatus Bathyarchaeota archaeon (assembly GCA_963848105.1). Classification (GTDB taxonomy): domain Archaea; phylum Thermoproteota; class Bathyarchaeia; order Bathyarchaeales; family Bathycorpusculaceae; genus AD8-1. The sequence continues at coordinate 143,279 of CAWKCH010000001.1, read as the reverse complement.
AGGAATAAGCCTCATTAAAGAAGTGTGAACACCAAAGATTGGATTTTGTGCAAACCCAGCAATCTTAGTAGTCCTGGTAATAGTCTGATATGTTTCATATGAATTCTCTTGCGGATCCAAGGTGTAATTATACAGATCATACGAGTCTTTTGTCGAGAAGTCAGCATCAAATATTTTCTCTCCATCATCAGCAAAAGCCTCAATTAATGAACCATCCAAATCAACATCATTATCTTGAACATTCGTTCCTGCACTTTCAAAGTATGCACTATGATCTAGAATAACAGTGGCTTGAAAATTTACGACACTCATCTTTATTCCCTGATTAGAAAGAAAATCATGAATTGTCTCACCTGAAATTGATTGCCCATTAAGTCGATAGCATCCTGTAGAATTATAATGAACAGTTATTGGTAGGAAAATCAGCCACCAGAAAACCCAAAGATCCCTCATCCTGCCAATAGAATAGTTCATACTCAAAGTTGCCTCTCCCGAATCAGGATCAATTTCCAGCTTGTATGTTAAAGTTAATTCATCATAAACTGTTAAGGCAATGGGTCTGGGATCACGTATTGGATTATTTGGGTCAATAGAAGTTTTCCACCAAAAAGCAGCAAGATCAGTGTATTTCATTCCCCATGTCCACTCAAGTCCATCTGAAGAAGACTCCAAAGGAATCACTTCAGATCCGCTATTAAGATCGGGTTTATTAGATCCAGTAAATAATTCTCCTAAATCGTAACCCAAACTAAAAGAAGCATATAATGTATCATTTCTATCAGGTGACTGACCAAAAATAGTGTTTTGAGTTTCGTTAAATGCCATGAGCATTACAAAACTTGAAGCAGTTACCACATCTTTTAGTCCATCTTGGGACTTATATTTCATCATTGTAGTTTGGATTGGGATTGTAATTTCACTATCCTCATCAGTTATATTGATTAATCCAGCAGAAAGCATTTGCAGCCCTGAAACATTCACATAAGCAAGATTGAGGTATGCGTGAGAGTTATCAGGTGGTGGGGTCTTGCCGTGAATAGATCTATATTCTCTTACATAATCAAAGAAGTCAATATTTTTACTCCAGCTTTCTGCCTGAAAATCTTCAGGTTCTAAGGTGTCAATTGCAAATACTGGTAAAATATTACTCAGGATAAGAAGGCCAATGATTGGTATACTAATTCTTTGGAAAAGTTTGTTCATAAGATCACTTTGCTGGATTTTTAAATAACAAATATGAGTATTATGTCGTAAGGTTTAATATATGTTTTTATTTATGAATAAACAAAAATAATAAAACCATTGATTAACAATCGGGGGTTTGAGGGTCATTTCTCCATTTGCAAAGAGGTTGTTTTTCTGATTTACTATTCGATTTCTTAGTGTTATATTTTTTTCAGAAAACTTGGATTCAAGATTGTTGAATAGAATTTAATAGCAGTTTAATGATAATAAAAAAGATTAGAGTTGGATCATATTGTCTAGACAGAAAGTTAAAAGTCAACAAAAACAAGAGCTTGTGCAAAAAGAAAAGAAAGCTGATAGTAAAAATGTGCAGAAACTTATGCAAAGGCTTGATGAATTAAAGAAGAAGAGCAAATTAGTTGATATTGCCGTTTGTCCTAAATGCAAGAGTGTGAACTTGCATAGAGTTGTATCTTCTATGGGTGATATGACTGGTCATTTAGGTTGGTTGCCGGTTATGTATGAATGTTTGGATTGTGGTTGGAGAGGTAGACTTGAGATTTTTGCGTCTAATAAGAAACAAAGTTGGAAAGAAGTTGCTATTATGGCTGAGGCAAGAACATTGGAAATAGAAGATAAAACAAAGAAAAAAGAATAGTTCCATTTAGTTAGTTTTTTTTTATAATTCTTAACTTATTTTTTTAGAGTTTCAATTTGTTCTAGAAAATCTATTGAATTAGCCCATAATCCTTCAAAATATGCTCTAAAAGCATTAATGAGAATCTTGTTATCTGTCCAAAGACCAACGTCATTTTTGTCAGCAAAAGGACTATCACCCGCTGGATGCAATGATAAAAGTAATTCACTGTTATCAGCAATGAAGTACCTAGGAAAATTGTTTTTTCCCAAATCTGCAACATGGACTTCAGCAGGCATAGATACCTCTTTAGATCTGTTAAATAACTCATTTATCATTGACCACTTTACATTTACTTTTTCTAAGCTTATTATAAATTGAAATTTGATTTTATCCACTAGAGGATGATAAAAACCTATTTCAAAAATTCCTGCGTTATATGCTTGAACAATTCCAGGGTAGGGCGTAACAATTTTTATTGTGTCTTTAGTGTTTTGTAGCATTTGTTTCATTTTTGAGTGAACATACTTTGTGCCTTCAATGACCATAAATGAATCTGAGGTTAATTTGTTGTTGGGTATTACTTTATTCCAATGTGAGAGTATAGCTGTTTTTTTTGAATGTAGGTTTTGAATATTTTTCTTTTTTGTTTTTAGGGTATTGTCAATTATTTGTTTCAATGGAATTGCCGTGTAAAGTTTAGGGTATGTGTTTGTAAGTCGTATCATTTGTTTTTGTAGCAGATTTTTTAGTTGGGTGTATATTAGTACTCTGTGTATTCTATTTGTTTTTGCTATTTCACTTGCTTTTTTTGGTCCTGTTTTTGAGAGATTTAGATAGATTTTTGCTTCTGTTTGGTTTAATCCTAATTTTTTTAGTATGTCAAATACTGTTTTTCCAATATTTTCCATAGTTATCTAGTAAAATCGGTCTATTTTAAAAACTGTTCTCTATCTGATTTAGCAAGATAATTTTAAACCCTATGTTTTTTATTTAATATGCGCTTGTTCTTTTTTGTTCCTGAGATTTCTTTAATAAAAAAACCTTTATTGCATATCAAGAATCTGATTCCTTATTAACACACAGATACTTGCAATCGAAGCATCAATACACTAATGTATTATACTTATCTGTTTAAATCTGAAGTTATATGGAAAAATCAAATAATGATGTCACCTTCAAAGGGCGTTATCTAGGAATTCTATTTCTAGTTATTGTTCAGGTCATTGTAGGTTTTATTCATGTAATATTTGGATTTATCTTACTTACAGGTTTCAATTCATTTTCTTCTTCAATGATATCACTTGTATACACCATTTACACTTTAGTCTATGGCACTTCTGCATTAGTTTTTTCTTACTTGCTTTGGATGAACAAACGTGTAGGCTGGATTGGTACTGTTGTTGTTTCATCATTGGTTATTGTTGTGGATTCATTGGCTGTATTAGGTTTGGTTAATTTTCTAGATATTCCTGCTCCAATCTTTGCTGCAAGTGGAGAGATTCCATATAGTCTCCTAATCATACTTTATTTAATTCAAAATCACATAATATCAAAATATAAAATCAATTTATAGTTGCTTTTTTGATCTTTTATCACCCTTGGAAAACTCGGATGAAAAAGTAGTGTTTTGAACTAGATTAAATTGGGTATTTACGAGTAATTAATAAGCTAAATGGTAACCTGCTTCTATAGTTATTAACTATCCTTAAAATACTATAAAATTTTGATTGATTTTCCATGATTGACCAAAAAAAAGTAGAAGCTTATATGCTTATTATGGTGGAACATGGCGCTGAAAATGAGGTTCTTGATGCTTTGATGAAGTTTGAAGGTGTTGTTAAATCTTCTTTGGCTTATGGGGACTTTGATATTCACTGTAAGTTTTTAGTGGAGAGCATGGAGAACCTTAGGGAGGTTCAAGATGAGGTTAGAAAACTGAGGATTTTAACTAGTGAAGTACTTATTACCTATAAGCGGGCTCTAAGAAAAGAGAAACGTGTGAGAAATCACAGAATTAGAAAATTAGGACACAAACGTGCAAGACATTAATCTAAAAATTGATAATTTAACCTAGAAAATTTTGCTAATCTACAATAGTAAGCTGCTTTTATTATATGAGGTGATCCTCAATTGGTTAATATCCGAGAACTCCTAGAATACAATAAGCAAGTACGTTACAGATACCTACAAACCTTATCTAAAATTCCCTGGGAAGATCTAATTAAAAACCGAGAAGTTAGTTTTAACTCACTTCGAAATGTTTTTATCCATACCCTTAAAACAATGGATCATTGGCTTGACTTCTTATTAAAAGAGCATAATTTCAAGAATAAACAATATGATGAATACGAGAACATAGAAGAGATTTATGAGTATGTGACTCATATAGAGCAACGAATGAAGAAGTACTTAGATTCATTGTCTAGCCGTAAACTAAAGTTAAAATATGTTTTGATAAATGATCTAAATGAGAGTGTTGAAGTTACGGTTGAAGATGTATTAATTCACTTGTTTGAGGAAGAAGTTCATCATAGAGGGGAAATTGATTGCTTTATTTTGGCAAATGAATATTGAACCTCCTTTAATGGGTTGGAAATATCTTTAGAAAAGGGTTAAAACTTTTTTTATACTTATTTCAATAATTTTTTAGGGCATCTTTGAATTTTATTTTATATATATCAATCAATGTATCAATGTTATTGCTTGTTGATACATTTTCGATATTCAAAATACGAGTAAACAACTAGAAAAATTGAACCAACCATAATAGGAGCTAATAGCAATAATAAAGCTAAATACCCTTCAAGGAAGAAACCAAATGTGCCTATTGCTCCACTAATTATGAACACCCATTTTCCTACTCTATGAGTTTTATTCCAGACAACATCACTGCTTAGAGTCCAAGGGGTTCTTATTCCCATAAACCAGTTTCTCTTAGATTTTCCTATGATAAATCCAATTGAGATGAATAGTACTCCTATGGCTGGAGATAGAGCTTGAAACATGTTATAGGTGAACCCTAGGTTCCAAACAACGATTATTAGCTCCATGTATAACATGTAGCCCATGAATAATACAATGAAACTCCAGTAGTATTTGATGAAATCTTTGATATTATTTTGGAGTGGGTCAATTCTTGGAATAACTGCAAATAGTGAAAACAATCCTACTGCAATTAATGGTACTAGAAATAGTCCCCAGAATTTTGAGAAGTATCCATCTGCTACTCCTTCTATGTTCCAGTGGGATGCCATTTGATCTGGCATTTTAGGATAATAATAGATGGCAACTAAAAACTGAATTAGAATAATTAGTAATGCAAGTATTATTGCTTTTCTCATTTCGATCATCTTTAAGCTATTGTTCCAAACAAATATTCTTTTTTACAGAAAAACTAATATTTTTTCATTATCTAATTTTATTAGTTTGTGGGATTCTTATGCTTTCTCTAAAGATTAGACCTGCAACAATCAATGATATTCCTTCAATTGTAGATATTAGGTTAGGGACAGTTACAGAAGAAGATATCTATGAATTTGACGTCCCTGAAGATAATTTGTTTACATCAATTGATAACCTTAGGAAAGTGTGGGATAAGGATAATTTGTTAAAAGATGGTTTTGAAGTGTTTGTGGCTGAAAATAGGGGAAAAGTCATTGGTTTTATTGTTTTCAATATGAAGGGTAGTGACAACATTGATAATGTGATTGTAGCTAAGAAAGATCAAAAAAAAGGGTTTGGTAGAGCTCTTGTTGAGTATGTTGGAAGGATTAGCAAAATCTAGAGGTTTTAATGTTATTAGAACTGATACTACTGAAAACTCTAAGGGTGTTCCTTGGAAGGCATATGGTTTCTGGAAAAGAATGGGGTATGAGGATACTGGTGAAAGAGTGTCTAGCCTTTATGATTTCAAGAATATCCCCTTAGTCAAGAAGTTAATATGAGATTAAACTTGTACAAATAAACAAATTAAGGTGAAAAGATTGGGAGAAGAAAATCCAATTTATCATAGTGTTGTTTTATTAGTTAAAAATATTAAAAAATCAAAGTATTTTTATAATATTGTTCTTGGACAAAAAATTGTAATGGATTTCGGAAAAAATGTGGGATTTGAAGGCGGATTAGCTATATGGGATAGAGAGTACGCATTAAATCAAATTTTTCAAGAGGCAATATCTGAGGTGAAATTTGGAGGTAATAATTCTGAAATTTATTTTGAATATGATCAACTTGATGATTTATTTAATCGATTACAAGGAAAAGTCACCTTTGTTCATTCGATAAAAGAACAGCCATGGGGTCAAAAATGTTTCAGAATTTATGATCCAGATAATCATATTATTGAATTTGCTGAATCAATGGCAAGTGTTGTATTAAGATTGTATAGTATTGGATTGAGCGTTGAAGACATCACAAAGAAGTCTTTGATGCCCATGGAATTCATTCAAATGATCCTAAAAAAGAATAAATTATTAACTATTAAAAAAAGCTAAGCTGAAAAATATGACTGATAAACAAATTTTGGATCTAACACCAGATAATTTTGCTGACTATGGTATTTGTGGTTATAAAGATGCGAAAAAGCATATAGAGTTAAGAAAAAAAATTGAATGGTTCAAGGAGTATTACCCAAAAGGTCTTCGAATAAAAATAGTCTTGTTAAAAAACGGTGGTTACCAAGGGATGATTGAGTATATTCCTGGAGAATATGCTCATCGACCTGTAAATGCAAAAGGGTTTCTGTTTATTCATTGCATTTTTGTGGGTTTCAAAAAAGAATTCAAAGGTAAAGGATATGCATCTTCTTTAATTGATGAGTGCATTAAAGAAGCGAAAAATACTAAGATGCAAGGGGTTGCTGTGGTTGTACGAAAAGGATCTTTTATGGTTAAGAAAGATATTTTCATTAAGAAGGGGTTTATTGAAGTTGATAGAGCAGATCCCGATTTTGAATTGTTAGCTTTAAAGTTTTATCAAAGCGAGTTTAATCCATCTTTTAGAAAAATGAAACAACAACTTGAAAAATATCAGAATGGGTTATTTATTATTCGTTCAGTTCAATGTCCTTATACTGAAAAGAATGTTAATGCAATTCTCGATTCAGCACTAAAGAACTTTAATCTAAAAGCTAACTTGATTAATTTAGAGGATTCAAGTAAAGTTCAAAATTCACCTTGTGCTTTTGGAACTTTTTGCATAATATACGATGGTGAAATAATTAGTCATCATCCAATTAGTAATACTAGATTTGAAAATATTATGAAAAAAAAACTTAAGATACAATATTGATTTTTTACGTAAAAAGACACTTTTTTCATTTGGATATTTTTCAATTTATTGCTTAATACAAGTCTTACAATAGGCACCACAACATCCAATTTCTAGAATTGTCATATAACTTACTTATTTTTTTATATTGAATTAAATTTTTAATATCTCCTAGTTTGAAATTAAATTCTTGGTTGATTCAGTATCTTAGTTTACTGTTGTTAGAACACTGGATAAAAACTATTAACTTGATAAAAAGATGTGAGATTATTAATTGAATTACTTGATTTATGTTATTTTGATATCTTTCTTTAGCAGAAAAATACATATTGCTGTATTATATCAATGAAAGAGTGTGATTTTATTGGATCCCACGAGTTTACACAAGATTAGTTACGGAGTTTATGTTGTTACTTCAGGTAAAAAAGATAGATGTAATGGTCAAATAGCTAATAGCATTATTCAAGTTTCCTCAAAACCTGCTATGATAGCTGTTTCAATTAATAAACAAAATTTTACTCATGAGCTAATTGAAGAAACTGGTGTATTTGCAGTTTCTGTTCTGTCAAAAGAAGCCCCTTTGTCATTTATTGGCAATTTTGGATTTAAATGCGGAAGAGATTTTGACAAGTTTGGAGGTCTAAAATGTCAAATTGGCCAAACTGGTACTAAAATTGTATTGAATTATTCAGTTGCCTATTTTGAAGCAAAAGTAGTAAGTCAGATAGACGCTAAAACTCATAGTGTGTTTATTGGTGAGGTTGTAGATGCTAAAATCTTAAGTAATAAAGCTCAGATGACTTATGCTTTTTATCATCAGATTAAACGTGGAACCACTCCAAGATCAGCTCCTTCCTACAATAGAGAACCTAAAAAACCAACCAAAAAAATTGAGAAATATATTTGCAGTATATGTAATTATGTTTATGATCCTGATTTAGGCGATACTATTTCAGGGGTTAAAGCAGGGATACTGTTTGGAGAATTACCTAAAGAGTGGAATTGTCCAGTTTGTGGAGCAGCAAAGATCAAATTGAAAAAAAAGGAAGCAACATAAAAACAACTTCTTTTTAATAATAATAAAATTCTTTTAGTGAATTAAAGAACTAAAAATCTTAGATTTTTGATTAGTATCAATCTTTACTGATATTGTTTGTAGGTGATTCTATCCTATTACTTCACATATTGTGGTTTCTTTTTATATTCTAACTTTTTTATCAATAGCCTTTTTCGTTTTCTATGACTGCATTAATCAACAGACTTACCTTAAAAGGATCCGTACTTTGATAGGTTGTTGTTAAAATCGGTTAAAAGTTTGTTTGCTCTAGTGGTTATTCCAGACCCATTGTACCCCTTGGGTTCTGGTTCATAGGGTATGACATGAGAGTTAGTATTGGATGATGGTACGTTTGCTTCCAGGCTGGACTGGCACCAACCAACTCCTTGTCTACGCTTCAATTGTAAAAGGAGTTTTTGAAGATGGTTAAACGTAAGAACATTAGGGATAAATGGGAGTGTAGTTGGGATTGTGGTTTTAAACATGAGCGGGTTGGTGTTGTGACTTGGCATGAGACTCATGATCATTGTAACAAGAAGCCTAGTGCTTATTGATTATACGGGTAAGCGTTATCAGTTTACTTGGAAGAAGTTTTAGCTTTATGAAGCACTATTAATAGCGTTATAATTGAGATGTCTTAGATCTTACTATCTTTCTTTGGGATACTTCAGAGTCTTTAGTATTAAAATTCTGTAGTTGCAGTTTTGTGAAATATTAATTTTAGAGGAATTTTTTTCTATCTTATTCCAGTTGGATAATAATTCCTTGTTGAAATATGTTTTTTATATAAAAAAGTTGGTTAATTGTTACGATTGGAGAAGGCCTTATTGAAGAACGTATCTAATCAACAGTACTCTGCTGATCTTTCTGAAAAATGCAGAAAGGCTTTAGAACTTCGTTTTGGTGAAATTCCAATGCCTAAATGTTTTACTGAGAAAAATACTGTTGTTAAGGCTAGATCTGTTGTTAAGGCTAGATCTGTTGTTAAGGCTAGATCTGTTGTTAAGGCTAGATCTGTTGTTAAGGCTAGATCTGTTGTTAAGGCTAGATCTGTTGTTAAGGCTAGATCTGTTGTTAAGGCTAGATCTGTTGTTAAGGCTAGATCTGTTGTTAAGGCTAGATCTGTTTATTAGTGAAAGAAAGACAAATAAGAATAAGACAATTACTAAAAGAAAAATAGTTATAAAATTAAGAACAAGAAAGAATGTAAAAAATACGAAATCACCAATATTCTTCTAAATCTATTTTCATATGTTTTATAACCTCGGTTTTTACAAAATTTTTAAAGAATCACTTGTCTTGAAATTAGTGATAGATCCTTTTCAAAGCTGTTAGCGCTTTTAATGTTATCCATTTACTCTGTTTGTCTTTTTGTTCAATATTTGTTTGGAATTTACCATTAAAAGTGCTCTCTAGTTTCCAATGACCTTCTTTATCTTGTTTAGAAAGTACTAGATCTATAGCTTTTTGCATTCTAATATCCTTATATCCAAGCTTAGCTAATATTCCTAAGATCTCCAAAACATCTGTTTGGTACATTAAAGGAAAACCAAAACGTAACCAACTTGGTTTTGATACTTTGTTTAGATTATGACTTCTTTTATGTATGTGATGTTTTAGCAAATATTCTACTGCCCTCTCAATTGTTGAGGAAACCTTTTTGGATCTTTTTTTTGTTGAAATTTCAGCTATTGCTTTAAGTGATTTCACAACACCCATGTGGCAAGAATGATTACTAAAACAGCTCGTAGCCTTGTCATAAGGCCAACCTTTAGGTCTTTGTTTTATACCATCATCAAATCTTTGGTACATAGTTATCCATTTTATTCCATTTTTGACTCTAATATCATCAAGATAACCAAACTTGATGAGACTCCATACCATATTTCCTGTCAGACAAGGAATAACACCACTGTATCTTCCTCCCCCAGTCTTAGAGCTGTGCCAAACAGAAAATCCTCCACTTTTATGATCCTGTAAATTATTAAGAATAAATTCGCAAGCACGCGTTATTCGTTCTTCTTTTTTGTTGGCGGCTAACTCTGCTAAAATAATTAGTTGCCAAACTGTACCTTTGTATTTAGATGTGTATGCTCTTTCTTTGGATTCCCAATACCCGTCTTTTATTTGTTTATTTAGAATTTTTGGTACGGGTCCTTTTTTCATGATTTCATCTTTTGTAGCTATTACTTTATCATCATTTTCAGATTTGTTAAGAATCTCCGTAAGGGTGAAGTATCTCACTGATGGATTATTTTTTTCTAGAAGCCAGTTTGTGGGATCCTTATTCAATAAAGATTTCCATTTTTCCATCTGGTCCAACTCATTAAAAATAATATCTCATTATCTCCTTAAAAAAATAGGTGAGGTTTAAGATTCATTCTATTACCTAACTAATTTGAACAATCCAATTAAGAAAAGGTAACCTGATTTGTTAGCAATTAATGCAAACTTGTTTTTTTTCTAGTTTTTTACACTGATCGCAAAGGTCATACTCTGGTCTTCTGGAACGCCTCTTATCTATACCTAAAGGATATTGGGTACAGTTTTTGCACCAATGCCATCTATCAGGTGGAGTTCCTTGAACGTATTCCACCATTTTTTACTCTCTCTAAAAAAATATTATGATAATACCAATATTTTTCAGTTTCCATTGAGGAAAATAAAAAAAAATAATCTGTCATTAAACTTCTTAATTTCTAAGTTTACGGTTACTTTAAGATAAAAAAATGATCGAAAAAGTTATTATTATTTTCTTGTTTTAACTAAGTAATCCTCATAAGAGTCTTTTGTTGTTTTATTTTTGTGATTTTATTATGAAAATTGTGAATGTTGATAGTGTAAATCCTTTTGATAATCCTCATGGTGTAGAAGCTAAGAAAATTTATGATTCAGAAGATTGTAAAACCATTTTTATGTGTCTCAAACCTAAACAAGCTCTAAAGCTTCATACTACGCCAGTAGATGTTTTTTTCTATATTCTTGAAGGTAGAGGAAACGTTGTAATTGGGAATGAGAAACAAGAAGTAATTCGGAATTTGTTAATTGAAAGTCCCAAAGGTATTCCTCATTTGCTTGAGAATACCGGTGTTGGTTATTTCAAGTTTTTAGTTATTAAGCTTCCTAAGACCAAATGAGTTATTTTTTGTTAATAACTCCTTTTTTTTATCTAATTTTTTTATTTTATCTTAACACTTATTACTATTTTTGATGTTATCAACATAAACATGTTTTGTTTATCATTATTTCAAATTTATTATTAATATTATTTTCAGAATCTGTGATCAATTTATGTTTAGTTAATCTTTATTTTTTTTTCCAGTTATATAGCTGATTTCTATTTTTCCCATGGTAGTTTTTGCAAGATTTTCTGCTAATACTTTTTTCAAGTATTCCTCAGGATTAGGCGAGCGTTGACGTATCATAACTTGCATAGCGGTTTGTTTTTCACTTAAATCATTTATTAAAAATATTATACCTTTAAAATGAACTGAAGCATAATCATAATCACACTTTTCTTTCACCTTATAAACCTGGACTGCTTGTCCCCACACCTTATTGTTTGATTTTAGATAGTCAATTTTTTTTCCATTGCTAGCACAATGAAAATAAAGACAATTCTTTTTTTCATCATACCCATGGCTCAATGAGACTAAATAAGGCTCGTTATTTTTGCATAGAGCTATTGTGATATACGGCGCTGTTTTTAGTGCTTCTTTTAGTTGATTGTTAATTGTAATTTCTCTATCTTTGCGCCGTATATGAAAAACCATAAAGCTCCTAATATGCAATTTCAATATAAGTATTTGTAAGATATTGATCATTCTATCTATCCTTATCAATTAAGAAAAAGATAATTTTCGATTTACTAGATTATTAATAATAACCAAGAAAGATAGTGCTCTACTAAATTCCAATATTTATTTACTTATTGTTATATCAAAATCCAAAATTTTTTGGGTTTTACCGGTCTTAAAATAATTGAAACTCGAAAAGTAAATATTAATAATTTTAAGGAATTAGTTTACCAATTGAAAAACCTCAGTTGACGATACTTTTATAATTTTTTTAATCTAAAAGCCTTTTATTTCTGCATACATTACAGATTTTTTGCCTTCCATACCTGTACTTTTTATATTCAAAATCTTTTTTGCACACGGTGCATTTAGCCAAATTCTTAGGTTTGGGTTCTAAATTTTTTAGTCGTTCTCTTATTTCTCTTTTTGTTTCTGAATCAGGTCTAAGTCGTAAAGCTTTTTTTAGTAAATCTTTTGCTATTTCAATACTATCTTTGCCAAAAACTTTTTCAAAAATATTAACTGGTTTAGATTTTAGTTTGATACTTTTTGGTAACATGCAAACAAAGTTTTCTGGATAGCTCTTTGCTTTATCTTTATCTATTACGGCAAATTTGTATTGTACCTTGGAATGATCTTTGGTTTCTTTTTTTGTAATACGTAGTCGTAACTTCACTTTATTTTCACCAAGACTAGAAATACTTGTTCTTAATTGTCTCGTCTTCTGACAAGAGGTTGTTTGAAACTTAAATTAGTTTAGTTGTTTTTTTACTAGTTTCTATTTAGTTTTTTTTTGAATCTATTAAGTTGCATGGTAATTATTATTGAGTGCTTTATTTGCAGAACAATTTATTTCTGTTTATCCTCATTTTTTAAAATAATTCTTCACTGAATTCCAATAGAATTCAATCCACACTTGCTTTAATTTTTCCCTTTGATCCTTAGGTATGTTCGAATGAATTATCCTTAATTCTGTCTTCCAATCAACTAGTTCTTCCTAGTAATTTTATTCTTCACTTTTTTCGGTATTACTATTGAATAGTTATTTTAAAACCATCGGAGTGTAGATCTGATTTTATTGCATTTTTTACAAATAATATATTGGTTATTTTCGGTAATTTTACTGATTATTTTTGTACTTCTACACTTTGAACATTCATTATCAAGTTTTTCTTCTTGTTGTGACATAAACTCTCTTTTCCAAAAATAAAATGGATCAAGTAATCGGGATTTTTTTCTACTTGTATTTTACTTTATTTCTAATTATGATATTTTATACAACAGTTTTTTTACTTTATGAATCACTAACCTGATTTTTAGATTCAGATATGTGAAAATAATAATTTAATAATTGAAAATTAGCTGAAAAATTTTTAATAATTAAGATTCTTTTTCAGAAATCAATATTATTGTTTATCTTTAATGAATAAATTAAGATGGATTTAGATAATAATTTAATACAAACCATTTTAGTATTTCAGCAAAACGAAATAACCGAACATACCGTCTATAAGGCTCTCTCTGAAAGAACAAAAGGCAAAAACTCTGAAATACTTAATACAATATCACAAGATGAACTTCGCCATTACAATTTTTGGAAAAAATTTACGAAAAAAGAATTACTTCCAAAAAAAAGCTCTGTCTTTAAATATTTGTTGCTATCAACAATTTTTGGTTTATCTTTTTCAATTAAAATAATGGAAACCTTGGAAGGTAATGCCCAAAAGGAATATGCAAAAATCTCAGAACAAATATCCCAAGTAACGACACATATTCGAGAAGAAAGAAAACATGAAAAAGCTCTTATCGAAATGTTGGATGAAAAAAGACTAAATTATCTTGGTTCAATAATTTCAGGTTTAAATGATGCGTGGATAGAACTTGTTGGGGAATTGGCGGGGTTCGCTTTTGCTTTTCAAGATCCAAGAATAATAGGATTTGCTGGATTAATTGCAGGAATAGCTCAATTTCTCTCGAGTTCAGCTTCAGAGATCCAAATTTATTTCTCCAGAAAAAATGAAGAAACAAGATCCGCGTTGAGGGCTTCAATATATGAGGGTATTGTATACTTAATTACGGTAGGTTTGCTAGTTTTCCCGTTTTTTATTTTAGAAAATTACTGGACCTCTTTTCTAATTACTATTATTAGCCTATTTGTTGTTTTATCATTTTTGACTTATTATGTTTCAGTTATCAAAGGATTATCCATGAAATCAATGTTTCCAACAATGCTTGGAATCATGATAGGTGTTGGTACTTTAGCTTATGTTATTGGTTGGATAGCAAAAATAGTAATAGGTATTTAAAATGCTCAATTCTGTGTCTTAAATTTTTGAAAAAGTTTTATATTCATAAATATTTATACAAAAAGCTGGTGTCCTAATTTGGTTAATTTTGATAAACTCTTAGGTATGCAAATAATATCTTCAAAAGCACATCTTCTTGGAGAATTGAAAGGTATAGAATTAAATACCGAAAATTGGCAAGTTACTCACTTGAATGTCAAACTTGATAATGAAGCCGCAATAAAACTTGGGTTTAAAAAAAGATTTAGGAGTTCAAATGTTTGTATTCCAATTTCTCTTGTTAAAGCTGTTGGTGAACTAATCACAATTGCTGCATCTTTTGAAGATTTAAGAGATTCCTTTGAAATTACAGAATGTAAAGACTAATAAAGGAAAAAAATCTTAAAATTTTTAAGGATTTTAAAAAAATTGTGTTGGTTGTTTAGTTTTAATCAACAATGAAATAAAGATTTCTAAAATGGAAATATTGCCATTGTAACAGTGAGAATTGATTTTTTACTACAGGTTGGGTTGATTTCATCTTTTCCTTTAAAGACTGCGTAAACCTCGACAGTTTCATCCATCCAATCCATAGGTTTAGCGATCCAATTAGCCTTAAAAGAGCCATCTGATCCTGTAATTGTGGTAGTCATTAAATCGTCTTTCATAAATGATCTATCAGCATCCATTATGTCAATTTTAGCATTAGGAATGCCTTCATTTGAATCCTTTTTTAGAAGTTTTCCCATGAATACTACTGCTGATCCTTTTGCTGCTGTTTTTGGTGGATTAAAATCTATTTTGGTTGTCACTGAATTCGTTTCTTATTTTTCAATTGGGACCGCTTCCATCTCTGAAACTTCATCTACTTTTTCTTCTTCACTTTGACTAATAGTTAGATCTTCAATTTCTGCACTACAACTTTTTTGAACTGCACTAATTCCATTATACATCCTTGCTTAGTTTGATAACCTTCACTAGCAACTATTATTTCTCCATTAGACGCACTAAGATTGAATCTGAATTTTGAAGATTCGTCGACAAATATTTGGTATTTTGGGAACGTGAGTTTTTCTGCTTGGCTTGTTTTATCTTCTATTTTGGATTGACAATTGGTTTGCACCGATTTTACTCCGTTCATTACACCCGCTTTTTGTTCATAAGCTTCACTGACAGCTACTATTTTATGATTTTCAGCTCTAAGTCTAAATCTAAATTTTCCTGACATGCCTTTATATACTTGATATTTTGCTGGCATAAAAAACAACTATTAATACACTCATATGTTTCACAATAAAAGTTTTTTTTTAAAAAAAAAGAAAATTAGTTAGGTCAATTGAAATTGTTGCTTACTTGTCAATAGCTTCTACTATCTCAGCTATTGGAGCATTTTTTTTCACGGAATTAATTCCGTTTACGCAGCCTGCTTTAGAACTGTAACCTTCACTTCTTGCAATTATCTCGCCGTTTGCTGCTTTTAGGTTGAATCTGTATTGACCTGCTTTATCTGTATACCACTCAAAAACTGGGGTTCCTATTTTAAACACCTATTCTTTATTATCATATATTCTATAATTAAATTTTTTCATCATAAATTTTACTAGCGAATTTTAATATTGTAATATTGTTACAAGTTAAGTGAATAATTACTTTGGTCAGCAGATTAATTTCTCTGTAAATACTAATCTTACTTCTTTTGCTATGTTCGTTGTTAATTTACTTCTGAAGTTATTATGAGGTGTTTAAAGGATTGTTAAACTCCTTTTTCTTTGAAAAGAAGAGATCTTGATAATCATTACTTTTTTTGATTTTACATATTTACTTCAACATATCTTAACATGTTTACTTGAGACTTATTCGTTTTTTAATCTTTTTAAACATTTTAGAACTTAAACCGATTACTTGATAACCCATTAAACCTATGCTAATAATTATCGACGAAAACTTCCTATTGAAAAATTTTATGTTAATATTTTGCCTATATTTTTGTGTCCAATCAAATTTATATGACTCATCCCCTTGCATGAAATCGTATTCAGATATTTTTTTTATTATACATTGTTTAAAGATTTTTAGTAATAACAGATTGCCCACACTGTATTTAGCGTAATCTGGATCAAAACCACATAGGTGACCATACATTTTTCCTCCATATTCTAGATCTAAAGAAGTTGCTACAGGTCTATTATTTACTATTAAAAAATGCAATCTGAGCCAATCTTTTTCGGCAAAATATTTTATGGTCTGCATAGTAATTTCTCGAGCTTTCTTTGTTCCGAAAACTCCTGGTTCACCTTTTCTAACCCATCTTTTTTGATGGAGCTTAAAGAAGATTTCCATAGCCTCATTAAGTGAACCCAATTCAGAGTAGTGTTTTAACTCCACTTTTCCTTGCTCTTTTTCTAGTTTACGTAATCGTCTTTGCAAATTTTTTCGAAACTTTGGATTTAAACTTGATAATAATTTCTCATTTGAATCTGGAATTTCCAAATAGGGACAAATTACTCCTTTTTCAAATTTGAATCTTGGGAGATCTTTGGAATTGCTTTTTATTAACTTTAAAGTGGGTGATGTTTGAGGTAAATCGGGAATTGTTATTAAGTCCCAATCTTTTTGGCTAAATAAATGAGTTAATAACTTTTGCATGCATCGAACTTCTTGTTTAGTTATTAATAGTCCAGAATAATCTGTATTTCCATTAGTTAAAGGTTCAATGATGTTGTAACCAAAATTTCCTTTTAGACTTTTTCGAGTTTTTCGAAATGGAGCAATTCCGATCAGTTCCGTCTCTTCAGTGATACATAATATTTTAAGGGCGCTTTCTTTTTCCAATAGATTCACAGAAGGCGCCATTTTTTCCCATGTCAAAAAAATGTTGTTTTCTATGCTTTTGTTTAAAGTTGTATCCCAACATTTTCTCATATTGAGGAATTGTTTTTTTGTGTAAATCTCGTTAATTTTAAGCATTTGTTTTTCTTCCTGAAACGAATTAGGCACTCTGTAAAGTAGTAAGATACAATATAGGATAAAAGACCTGTTTCAACATTGAATTATATCAATAATCGAAATATCTCTCTTCTTTTCAAGGCGAAAATTAATTGATCAATTTTTTTTATTATCTTCTTGTGTACTGATGAAGAAGAAAAACATGTTTTTAGATCTAATTTTTGATCATTGCATTTTTTTTAATATCGAATGACTTAAATTTAAAAAGACAATAAGAGACATTGTTGATTATTTTGACTAATGAACAAAAAATGATTGATGAACTAGAAAAAATTAGAGAGCTACTTACGCCAAAAACCGCCGTAGCTGTTTCCCCTCCAGAAGGATTATGGAATGAATTCAAAGATTTTCTAACCAAGTATAAGGTTCTTGGCCTTGCAGTTGCTTTCATTATGGGTGTTTATCTTGGTGGTTTGGTTCAATCTCTTGTAAAAGATTTGTTGCTACCTTTAATTGGAGTTGCTTTTCCAGGTTTAGGAGATTTAGCGAGTCTTAATTATTTGGTTGGTGAACAATCTTTTGGTATTGGTAACTTTTTGGTGGCTTTGATAACTTTCATAATAGTTGCGTTTGTGATTTTCATATTGGTTAAAGTCTCTAAGAAATGGGGTATGGAATAAACCTCCTTATCTTTTTTTCATTTTTTTAAAAGAAAAAAAATGTTTTCCTATCTTAATTTATTGCTTCTGTAATTGAAAATTTGTAAACTTAAAAATAGTTGTTTTTCACTCTTTTTCAGGGGTTTCCTCATATATACTTATACGTAGTTAACAATAGGCTTTGATTATCTTGGTATCTAAAACATTAACCAAACTGTTAGTTTTTTTTATTATCTTAGCCATTACTAGTTCTGTTTTAATATTAACTTCAAGATCAACCTTAATTCCTCAAAATGTTATCGTCTCAAATAAAACAGAAACATTATTTTCTCTTCTAGAAGAATCAAATAATACCGTAGTTACAATTTTTTACCAATTAGAAGAAGACGGAATTACCCTTCCTCAAGAGAGCATTATTGAATACGAAAAGGCTAACGCTCTTGCTGCTGAATCTCAAATTCTAGTTAATTCAGGTAATTATTCTAATGCAGAAATTAGCATAATTCAAGCTCTAGATAAATTAAAAGACGCTCTAAGAATAGCGTATGAATCAATTCAAGATCAACCCGTTCAACCTGTAACTTCCATTGAAAAATATGTTAGGATACAGAGCTCAATAAAACGATATTCCGAGCTCATTGAAAGAATACAAAATCAAACAATTCTTGTTTCCTTATCAGGTTTTAACACGACTTCTATAAGGGGTAAGATTCAAACAATAATTTCAATGTTAAATAGTGCGACAATCAATTTAGAGAACAGTCGTTTTGAAGCTGCATTAAAGAATATTGCTGAAGCTAAATCGCTAAGTGATTCCATTATAGTTGAACTACGAGATTTTGCGATAAACCTGAAAACGACTCGTCTAGAAACCTATATTGCAAATACTGAAAAACGTCTTATTTTTATTAGACAGACAACTACTTCTCTTTCAGAAACTTATCCAGCGACTACTATTAATGCTTCATATTTAGCATTAGACAAAGCTGAAAATAGTTTAAGTAGCGCTAAAAATTTCTTTGAAAGTAATCAGATTAATGATACTTTAAATGAACTAGTAAAATCAAAAATTAGTGAAGATCAAGCAGTTAGTTATTTGCGATCAGATGCTGAAGTGGAAACTCCTGCTTTGAGTGCTAGTTCTCAGATTATTTCTTCACCATAAAAATTAAAATGCGTAAAAGCTGTCTTTTATTAACTTAACAATAACTATAAAATTCAATAAGTAAAGATTGGTGTTTGCAGAAAGTTGAAAAGGCTAGATAATAAAACCCGAATAATCCTGGGAACTCTGCTTTTGTTATCTTTTACTCCCTTATTGTCTAGTTTTGTGTTTGCCGAAAACCCGATTATTTTTGAATCTCTAACTTTAACGGTGTACTATGATGGTTATGTCCAAATATCAAATGTCTTTGAAATCAATCAAACCTATCCGCAGGTTGCCTTTGATTTACTTACCCCAACACCTGAGGCTCTGTTAATAGTAGATGAACAAGGCTCCTTATTGGACTATACAATCACGGAAACCCAAGTTACCGTATTTAGTTTAGGTGCCAGCCAAATTAAAATCTCCTATTTTACCCCTACTCTAACCTTCAAAACAGGAAAATTCTGGACTATTGCATTAGATGTTCCCATAAATACAACCATTATTTTACCTGAAAATGCCACAATAATAAGTTTAAACAAAGTACCTGAACTTATCGAGAGTTTTAATGGTCAAGTTACTATTATAATGCCCTCTGGAGAAATTGAAGTATCTTATATTGCTAAACATGTTCTACAAGAACAGCCTGAAAGCTTTGATTTATTACCAATTATAATCTTTTCATTTCTTCTTGTTGTAGTGACAATTTTGTTCTTATTCAAGTTTCTACGTTCAAAAAAACCTCAAGAAACTCAAATCACTGGAAAAATTTTAGATTTTGACAAACTGTTAGATCAAAACAAGCATTTAAGACCAGAAGAAGTTCAAGTAATTAACTTTTTAGGTGAGAATAATGCAACTGCTTATGAAGCACAAATCTATGAAAAATTGGATCTACCTCGAACAACAACATGGCGATTACTGAAACGATTACAAAAGATGGATATAATTAACATAGAAAAATCGCGAAGACAAAACATAATTACTGTTAGACGAAAATATTTAAAGAAAAATCTAGTGAAATAACCGAGAATTTATCCTTTTTGATATATTGCAAAAATCGATATATTTTTAAAAAAAATGCAACCTTATATCTTAATATTTAATACACTATTTGTGATGACCACATACTGGAGACACAATCATGCGAAAAAAAGGACTAATAATTTGGATTATGAGCACCTTAACAGTTATAACTTTAATACACTTGATCGACTCAGTAAACGCTTTTCTTTTCAATAATCCAACCCAACTCCTACAAATTTACCCCATACTTAATACTTTTCTAACCCAAATGTCTCCACAAATTTATTTCTATTTATCAGCAGCAACATGTGCAACTCTTTGGGGTATAACTTGCATTATTGCGTTTGATAATCCAGTAGAACTTTTTCTTAATAAAATACTATCTGATGCAAAACAACAATCATCAGATGAAGCAAAAGTTATCGATGGAAAAGGCGAACTTTTTGATTTAATGTATGAAACAATGGAGTCAGATAGTGAAACATTGTGTCACGTAAAAGACTTGATCCGAAATGTTAGAAGCGAGGTTAGAGAAATAGCGCCAATTAAAGCGTCTATTGAAAAAACAAGAAAAGATCTGAGCAAAATTACAACACAATTGATAACCCTAGAAGAAAAAGTACTCTTTCCTTTGAAGTGTCATTCTTGTAATCATCCAATAAGAGCAGATTTCAAATTATGTCCCTATTGTGGAAATAGTTTAGAACTCGCTGAAGTCACTATATCCCACTAAAAAACCTAATTTTTGATTTAATATACTAAAATTAAAAAAAAATCTTCCAGATATTTCGTCCTCCTCCGAATATTTTTTATTGCAATTTTAAACTTTTTACAGTAACTAGCCTCTTTTACATTCAAGATTTTGAAGAAAAGTAAAAAACTTTAACTATTATTCTGTATGAAATGTAAGGGTTGATGCGGGGGTACCCGAGCCAGGTCTAAATAGGCGGCCAGAAAAAGCCTAAGATAAGGGGAAGGACTTAAGATCCTTTGGTTCAGGCCTTCGTGGGTTCAAGTCCCACCCTCCGCACCAGTCAAATTCTTGCTAAAACATTAACAAAACTAAGAGTTGAACTTGATGAAATATCGCAATATGGGCCATTTAAATTGGAAAGTCTCAGCTTTAGGATTGGGTTGTATGCGACTACCCTCACGAAGAATCAACAAATTAAGAGCCCAGAAAAAGGATTCTATTGAACTCATTCGATATGGGATCGACAAAGGAATAAATTACATAGACACAGCCTGGCCTTATCATCTAGGAGATAGTGAAAAAATTCTTGGTGAAGCTCTACAAGACGGATATCGCGAAAAAGTATATCTTATCACAAAATTGCCAATATTTATAGTTCGCAAATCAAAAGACTTTAACAAATATCTAACTACTCAAATGAAAAGACTAAAAACAGATTATTTGGATGGTTACCTTTTTCATGCTCTAAATAAGGGGCAATTTATGAAAATAAAAAAATTAAATCTTATTGAAAAGATGGAAGAAGCAAAAAAAGAAGGCATTATTCGAAGTATTGGTTTTTCTTTTCATGATACTTTACCTGTATTCAAAGAAATTATAGACCATTATCCATGGGATATTAGCCAAATACAGTATAACTATATGGATACTTATGTTCAAGCAACAGAGGAAGGGCTGTCTTATGCCCAAAAAAAAGGAACGGCCGTAGTCGTAATGGAACCCATAAAAGGTGGAACTTTAGTGAATCCTCCTTTAGATGCATTAAAGATTTTGAATTCTGCAGAAACTAAACGAAGTCCTGTTGATTGGGCTTTGCAATTTTTGTGGAACAAACCTGAGATATCTGTAGTTCTGAGTGGTATGGGTTCAAAAAAAATGGTTCAAGAAAACTGTGATAGTGCTAATCGTTCAGGAATAAACTCTTTGACTTCTAACGATAAATTGATAATTGAGCAACTTGCTGAAGTTTTTCGAAAACGAATTAGGGTACCTTGTACTGCTTGTGGGTATTGTATGCCCTGTCCAGAGGGTGTTGATATTCCACAAAATTTTGCGTGTTTGAATAATGTTTCTTTGGAAGAGAGTCGATTTAGACGTTTCCAAACAAGACGCGCTTATAAAAAACTAAAAAGCTCAAAAAATAAAATAAATAAAAATATGCCTGATGGAAACGCAAATGTGTGTAATAAGTGTGGTTTGTGCATAGAAAAATGTCCTCAAAGAATAAACATTCCAAAAGAACTTGAAAAAGTAAAGAATAATTTGGAAAAACAAACACCTATCCTTTCGATGTTCAAATGAAATATCCTACTTTCATTTCAATAATAACTATTCTCTCAATTAAGAAAACAATTATTACATCTTTTCATTTCAAACTAGTGCAAATCGGTATTGAGTACAATGAATCATAAAAAATTATTTGAATTAGCAAAACCCTTTCTTAAAAAAAACGATTTTGGATTAGAACACACAAAAAGAGTCTATGACATCGCTACGACTTATTTTACAATTCCTGAAAGCATACGAGATTTAACTTATTCTTCAATTTTTTTACATGATATCGGGGGTCGCAGTATAAAAGACCAAATTAAGAAAGGTCCAAAAATTGCAAAAACTTTGCTAGAACAATTAAATTGTGAACAGGAATTTATTAGAAAAGTTTGTGAAATCATTAAAACTCATCATAGCCATCCCAATAGTCCATCTTTATCTTTTCAAATTCTCCATGATTCTGATAAACTAGTAATGTTCTCTTACGAAGAATTTCCACATTATAATTCAACCCCTAATTTTGACTGGAATCACATAATAACTCTAATTTATTCTGATAAAATAAAAAAATTAGCAAAAGAGTTTCTGAAAAAGAGAAAATTAAATATTATTTAATTTTCTCTTTTTTTGAATCTGTTTTTTGGTGTTTAAGGAAAAATCTTATTAGTGTGTAAAAAATTACATGCCAGTGTAAAAAACTTCAATGGAGATAAAAGTGTGAGCGCGTTAGGCAATATTAACACTAGAACAAAAATTATTGCGTCAATAGCCATTTTCTCCGCTTTATACACGATACTGAGATTAATACCTACAATACCCATGATAGGAATCTCCGGTGCTTTCTCTCTCTCAGATATACTTGCACCCATATATGGAGTCATTCTTGGCCCTTATGTTGGTGGTTTAAGTGTTTTTCTGGGTACCTTTCTGGCGATGGCTATGGGAAAACCAGTATCTTTTATGTTTCTTGACTTTCTTCCAGCAACTATTAATGCGGTCGCTCTTGGTTTTTTAATCAAACGAAAATGGGGTCCTGTAATATTATTAAACGCTGCTTTGCTCTTGATGTTCTTTTTAAATCCTCTTACAAGCCTCTTTATTGGGCCATTCCCTTTCGCTTGGGTGCACATATTGGCTTTTATAATCCTCCTTTCACCCTTAAGCCGCAAGGCTGTCGATTGGATTGAAACATTAAACGCTGGAGAAGTAACAAAAGGTCTAGGTATTATAGCCTTTATAGGGACTATGATACAGCATTTAACTGGAAACTTGCTTTTTGAAGTTGTACTGGGACAAATTAATGGTGTAATACCAGTTGATTCATATCCCGGAATTTGGTCTACAATATTCTTTGTTTATCCTTGGGAACGATTAGCACTAATAGTATTTGCTGTAATAATAGGAACTCCTCTAATTAGAGTACTCAAAAAATCCTTATTTGCAGATCACAATTTTGATTCAAATTGATTTTCTTATAATAATCCTTTGAACAATACATTATCCTGAATGAACTCTTTTCCAGTTTTTAAAGCAACCTCAGCTTTTGCAAGTTCACTCCCCAAATAAGCTGAATGATCAAGTCTTGTCACTAAGCCCATTTCAACAATTTTGGTGTAAACACTTTTTGCTGTTTTTCCTTTCACAATATTACAAGGTTTCTCTATTTTTGAATTTGGAAAATGAAGTGCGATAATGTCTTCATTATCCCTATCTAATAAAATTCTAAATTCACCGTGAGGATCCAAAGTTACTTTTTCAGAAACAGGGTTAGCTTTGATTAAATGTGCATCTGCTTCAAATTCTTTGTTATAAAACTCTTCATGTTTCCGTTTATCTTTTAATACTAGCAAATCAATCCCCAGATCTTTGGGAACAGAATCTCTCCTCTCAGCCAAAAACATCATTTTAGCTGCAATAACTTCTTCTCTAACAGTTCCACTTGCCTTACTACTTTTCTCTGTGGCTAATATTATGCTAGCATTAACTTCTGAAGATAGGCGAGCCAGTAAAGCATTAACTCCAATAGAATCAGCATCAATAAGTTCAGTTACATTTGAAACCCCCATAAAAATTGGTATATTCGGGTGTTTCTTAGAAAAATTATGAAAAGCAATTAGACGATTCTACTATGTTAGTTGGCTCAAGAATCATATCGCCTATAACTTTTTTTAATTCCAACTTTTGAGCTTTGCCAATAATTTCTTCCAAAAAACTAATGCGCTTTTTAATATTTTTAGGGAAGTATCCTTTACGTTGGTTAGTGGGAATAATAACTGCAGGAATGTTTGATGCAAAAGAAGCTATTTCTTCAATGTTTCCAGCATCAACACTTAATATCAAATCAGCTCCAGCACAGATTGCTTCTTTTATCTCATTAGGATCAAGAGTATCAATACTGACTGGAACGTCTACCACTTTTTTAATTGCTTCCACAGCTCGTTTTGCATCTAACGGTCTTGACCCGCCTGCAACCATTCCAACATCAATGATGTCAGCACCATTTTTTACATAATGTTTAGCTAATCTTTGAATTTCATCATTTGTCATTAATGCTGCATCAACTATTTCAGCCATAACTCGCATTGGAAAATCTTTACCAATCGCTAATTTTCCTATTAGCATATTCCCAGGTTTTTTTAGCAAAACATCTTTATTTTTTTCAACTGCTTCTAATTCTTGTAATGCTTTTTGTTGTAATTCCTTTTTAAGGATAACACATGCAGGTATAATTGTCGAAAGCTCAACATGATTTAGATAACTTAACACTGTGGGTAAATCAGCTGCATATTTTGGACCTTTAAAAGTTGGTATTCCAATAGAATCTGAAATAGATATAGAGTCACCTCGAACAAGTCCAGGGATCAAAATCATGTCGAATTTTTTAACATCTATTTCTTTAAGAGAATTATTTATTTGTTTGATTGTTAACAATGCTGCAACTTGAACCTTAAGAGCCAGAATATCAGTTTCAATATCACTTTTTTTTGCATATATTTTAACTATCTTTTCTGCAAGTAACCCAGTAATCAAGAGTAATTTCAAAATATATCCTTCCTTTTTAGTTGGTAACTTTAATGTATGCGCCTTTGTTGTTGGGTTCCGCAATAAAAACTATTCCGCCAGTTTTTTTTTCAAGAAACTCGATCATTTTGTTTTTGAGGTTTGGAGCTTCATTTATATTCGTTAAGCCATAAAATGTTGGTCCCCATGAACTTTGTCCTGCACCATAGGCTCCCAGTTTTATTAGATACTCAATTCCCTCTTCAACAATAGTACTTGAAAATATTCCACCCTGAACACTAGAAAAACTTTTTCCAACTGTTATCTGAATCTTAGTTAATGCTTTCCCAAAATTTTTTATATTATTTTCAATTACTGAAGGAAGAAGTTTCATCAATATCAATCGGCAGATTATTCCAACATCTTCTGAACGCATTATTGGTACTTCTTGAAAAGCAACAAACTCCTTTATGTTAGCTAATCCCTTTTTGACATCAGGAATAACTACCACAAATCTCCAATCTTCAGGTACTGATCGACTGAAAATTAAAGGTGATACTTTACCTATTTTCCCGGTTGTATTATCAATTGTTTTCCCTCCATCAACAACAAATCCTCCTTGATCAAAAATTGCCGTACCTACTCCTGTTCTTTTTCCTCTACCCATTGTTAATGAAAGCTCTTGAATAGATGCTTCAATATTAGACAATTTTGCTAATGCTTTAGCTATAGCTAACGCTAACTGAGTTCCAGATCCTAATCCAGAATGTTCGGGTATTACACTCTTAAGCTCTAAACAAAATTTTTTTTGAACTTCATATTTTTCTAAAAAACGTTTAACATATTTTTCAGATAACTCTTTTCGTTCTCCAATAATCTTAATTTTATTACTTTGGCTAGCTTCAAGAATAACATTTGGATAGTTAATTCCAATCCCTAATCCACCAAAAACTCGCGATAATTCACGATTCATATCGATTAATCCTAAATGCAGTCTTGCTGGGGTTTTAACATAAACTTTCATTTATTTTTCTTCCAGACTTTTATTCTTTTTATTAAATCTGACATAATATTCTCATATTCTGATTTTGGAGCTGTTCTTCTTATTATTTCTTTGAACCACATAACTTTCTCTATCATCTTCTTAGCTTGTTTTTGTTGTAATTGATTACCAACTAAAAAGAGTTTAATTCTGGTAGCCAGTATTATGGACTCAATTGTTGCAGAAAAGGCTCGATTGTAAACTTTGGGAAGACAACCTGCCGATTTTATATTTTTCACTTCTAGTATTACTTCTGATCTTTCTGAATCTAAATTCTTGATATCCCAAACTAAGGCTTCCATAGTAGCATCTGCTTTTTTTAGGAGAGGAGCATCTACAATCTCTCCTTTTTCAAAGAGATCTTTAGATACTTTATTATCAATATTATTCTCTTTAATTGCTGATTTATAAAAAAGCGTTGCATCATTGGATACATTTACCACTGCACACCTTTTAGATTTAAGATTTTTAAAAGTATTAGAAGATCTATATATTTTTATCAAAATCTTTTTTGTATCCAATTTAATTACTCCCATGGGAGCAATATTTGGGTGTCCTTGTTTTGTATAAGTTGATACTATTGTTTCAAAAATTATCCCTTTTGTAAATCCCAAGTCTTCTAAACTAATCATTTTTTCTACTCCAGCAGTGCTTTTTACTAATTTTTATATAGATATATCAATTACAAACTTTAATGATTATATCCTCTTTTTTTGTGAATTTCATGTTCTACCCAACAGGTTTTTTTCAATTAAAAATTTTTCTAATCGCTATTGAACTAGTTATTTTTCAGAAATTGGGAATTTTAAAAAAAAATAAGAATTTAAAAAATCAGAACCCATTTTTTGATGTTATCATGGTTATTTTAAACCTGGAGGTGGATCTGAGATATTCTTTTAACTGTTAAATCTCGTAAAGCTACAAACGATTATGACAGTAAATAATGTAAAAAAATCCAATTAATTATTTAAAAATTTTTAAAAAAGGGGTTTTTAATCATTTTTTTATATTAATATTAACACAGACATAGCGATAACCGTTAAATTCTATTGTGAGTAGTTCGGTAGACAAATGTCTATGTCTGAGTCCAGATTAGAGAATGATTCTCTTCTTAAAATAAGACTTGAAAATTGGAAATCTAGACTCATGGATCTTTCAAAAAGAAACCGTTTACTATATTTCAAACCTTCAAAACGAGGTACTCTTTCTATATCTCAACCAGATATAACAACCCTTTATAGTAAATTGTTTTTAAGAAAGAAGAAATTAGAATTTTGGCTACCTCCTGAAAAACCAGAAATCAATGAAGAAAAATTAGATTTTAAACCAGATCTCTATCCTTTTAGTGCGGATGTTAAACCAAAGGTAACACAAATAGTTTGTAAACTGGATAATAGAAAAGATGTAGAAAGAACTCTTAAAAATCTTAGTAGGCGTTCGCGTTCAGATTATAGGGAGAGGGGAGTTCGTGTATTATACGTTACTTTTGGTAAATTGGTATGGAAGGAAACACCATCTTCTGAAGAAGTTAAATCACCCATATTGCTAGTGCCTATAATGCTCTCTAGGGTTTCTGTTCGTGATCCCTTTACAATCTCTATTCCACCTGTTGAAGAGGAAATATTGTTAAATCCAGCTCTACAAGTTAAATTAGAAAATGATTTAAAAGTGGAAATTCCACCTTTACCTGATTTTCTTTTAAAAAGTGATTTAGAAGCTTACTTTTTGTTATTTGAAGAAATTGTAAATAATCTCGGATGGAAACTAGAAAGAACTGTGGATATAGGTTTGTTTTCTTATCATAAACTTGTTATTTACAAAGATCTCAAATCAAATGAATCCTTAATATCAAAACATCCTATAATACGTGCGATAACAGGTAACAAAAAAACTGATTTGCTGCTTAATTCTTTACCCGCTGAACAAGAAATAGATACAATAGAGCAGCCTGAACAGGTTTTTCAGGTATTGGATGCGGATAGTAGCCAACGAGTTGCGATAAAATATGCTTTAGCCGGACAAAGTTTTGTTATGCAAGGTCCACCTGGCACTGGAAAAAGTCAGACTATTACTAACATAATAAGTGAGTGTATTGCTCAAGGTAAATCTGTTCTTTTTGTTAGTGATAAAATGGCTGCCTTAGAGATTGTGTATAAAAGATTAAGAGCTGTAGGATTATCACATTTTTGTCTTGAGCTACATAGTAACAAAGCCAATAAACGTGAAGTAGTTGCTGAACTGAAAAAAAGTCTTGATGAACAACTTATTCCTAAAAAAACTCCTTCATTAGACGAATTTGAGAGATTAAAAAATCAAAGGAATAAACTCACCGAATATGTTACTTTGCTTCATGAAAAGCATATAATGCTAGAAAAAACTCCCTATGAAGTTCTTGGAATCTTATCCAGTTTAAGTAATGTTCCATTTATTGCAGTTAAACTATCGGATATTCAAAATCTAAATCCTATAAGAATAAATGAATTATTGGAACTAATGACTAAGCTAAAAACCGTTTGGAAAGTCATTGATGAATCTGATTTTCCTTGGTATGGTTTTTTAGGTAACAATTTTGACATGGAAATTTGTACTGAACTTTCAAACTCCCTATTTACTTTACTTTCATCAATTCAACAATTAGAATTAGAAATCAATCAATTTTCAAATAATCTTGGTATATCTCCAGTCTCAAATTTTAAAAAAATAAATTGGTTATTAAAAATAGGGTCAATTCTAAAAGAAAGTCCAAAACCAGAAATTGATTGGGTAATGAACCCACAACTTAATTTAATTATCGATGACGCAAAAAACTATCAAAAACTAAAACTTTGGTGTAAAAAAACCCGAGAAATACTACTGGAAAAATACAAGCCTTCTCTTTTTAAGATAGACCCAATTAGATCATTGGAAATTTCCAAAATATTATCTGAACTGTCCAGATTTTTAGGACCTATTAACCTTGAAGAAAGCCAACTTTTTAAAAAACGTCACGAATTATTAACTTTTGTAAAAGACACCTCTCTCCGAATTGAAAAATGGCTTTCATCTTCAAAAGAATTATCACAATTATTTGGTCAGCCAAATAATGAAAATTCAATTGAACGAGTTCAACAACTATCACAGTTGGCTAATCTGTGTTTTTCTGAGTTCAAACCTGAACCTCACTGGTTAAATCCGTCAAATTTACCTAATAAACATCTAAAGTATCAAGAAATTAAAAGGACTTATGCTGAGTATGTAAACCTTACCAATAGCATTAATCAAACTTACACAAATAAGATATTTGAGCTTGAAATTGAAGAATATATTAGACGTTATAGTGGACCATACAAAAGTTTTCTACGGTTGTTCCGTTCAAGTTATTATCGAGACCAAAAAAATATTGCGTTAATAAGTTTATCTGGAAAAGTGCCATCTTCAATTTTAGAAGATTTACGAAATATCAGACGAATAAGACAACTTAAATCTAAAATCATTTCTTCTGAAGAGTTAACTAAAAAATTAGTTGGCCATTTCTATCAAAATTATGAAACCAATTTTCAACATGTTGAACAAGCAATTAATGTTTCATCACAAATAGTTACTCTATCAAAAACTACTCCTGTCCCTGAATCATTGGTTAATCTTGCAACTTTTCCATCTAATCCTTCAAAAAAAATCAAACAAACAGGTATACAATTACAAGAATCAATAAAAAATTGGACCGATTCACTAAGCAACTTACTTCCACTTATTTCTGAAAATTATTTTTATAAATCGAATTTATCTATCTATAAGACAAACCTATTAAAACTTAAACAATGGGCTACAGAATTAGAGCGATTACTCTCAACGCTTTGTATATTAACTGATGAACCGATAAAGACGCAAAGAAAAGAAACCCAAACAAATACAAACTATAAAGAATTGCTAAATGAATTAAAAAGATCTGAATTACTGAGAGAAAAAGAACAGGAAATTACAAAAAATCAAGACAAACTACAAAAGAAATTTGGTCTAAGATTTTCAGGTTTGAATTCTAATTGGACCGAAATTATTTCTGTTCTTGAATGGACAAAAAAAATACAAACACTATTTACTGATATTTCTATCTCAAACAAATACGCACAAATTCTCTCTAAAGGCCCAGAATATGCACCTTCAAGTAATAATCTATCAAATAGCAATGATACTGCTTTAGAATTATTATCCAAGTTTGAATCTCGTTTTGAAACAAATTTAAAATTCAAAACTAAAGCTTTACGTGCTCTGGAATTAACAGAATTAGTTTATAGGATTAATGAATTTAGAGAAAGAATTGATGATTTACAATTATGGATCGATTTTAAGAAGATAAGAATTACCTATTCGGAAGCAGGTCTAAATTCTTTTTTTAATCAATTAGTTGAGAGTCGGCCTCATAGTTCTCAAATAATTGATGTATTCAAAAGAGGAATCTACCAAGAATGGATTGATTGGCTATATAATGAAAATTCAAAATTAGGTAATTTTAGAATAGAACATCATGAACAATTAATAAATGATTTCAAGAAATTAGACCGAAAACTAATTCGACTGTCTTCAAATAGAGTTATAGTTGAGGCAAATAGTCGAAAACCTCAAGATATTTTAATAAAAGCAGTTGATTCTGAGGTAACCACTCTGCTCAAAGAAGCAGCAAAAAAAAGACGATTAATGCCTATTCGGAATTTAGTGCAAAAAATACCCAACCTTCTTTTCAAACTCAAACCTTGTTTGCTTATGAGTCCACTTTCTGTTAGCCAGTTTCTAGGCTCGGAATTGATGAAATTCGATTTGGTTCTTTTTGATGAAGCATCCCAAATAGTTCCTGAAGATGCTATTGGATCTATTTATAGAGGAAAAACTATTGTTGTTGCTGGAGACAACAAACAATTACCTCCCACATCATTTTTCCAAAAATCCCTAATTGAAGATTTTCATTGGGATGAAGTTAAAGATGACGAAATTGAAGTTTTTGATAGTATACTAGATGAATTCTTAGGTATTGGATTACCGGTGAAAACCCTAAGATGGCATTATCGAAGTAAACATGAAGAATTAATTTCTTTTTCAAATTCTTGGTTCTATGCTGATAATTTAATTACTTTTCCTTCAGCTATGGCAAAAAATGAGAATTTAGGTGTAAAGTTACACTTCGTTAAAGATGCTATTTATGACCGTGGGGGTTCAAGAACAAATGTTTTAGAAGCTGAAGCTGTAGCGGATTTGGTTTTTGAACATTTTCGAAAAAACTCCAATAAAACTCTTGGAGTCGTTACCTTTAGCATAGCGCAAATGGAAGCAATTGAAGAAGCAATTGAACGTCGGCTTAGAAAAAGACCCATTTTTGAACATTTTTTCAAGGAAGACAGACTTGAAGGGTTTTTTGTCAAGAATTTAGAAAATGTTCAAGGTGATGAACGAGATGTGATGATTTTTAGTGTAGGTTATGGTCGTGATTTTAAAGACAGGATAACTATGAATTTTGGGCCTTTAAACAAACCAGGAGGTGAACGTAGATTAAATGTTGCTGTTACTCGAGCAAGAGAAAAAATAGTTTTAGTTACTTCGATTAGATCTAGCGATATAAGCTTGTCAGATTCTAGTCCAAAAGGTGTAATGACTCTTTACCATTATCTAGATTATGCTGAAAGAGGCCCTAAATCTTTAGGAATATCCGGTAAACAATCTAGTTCCTTCGATTCAAAAATTGAAGAAGTAGTTGCTTCTGAAATCAAAAATATGGGATACGGAATAAGTCCAAAAGCTGGGTTTAGTGAGTATAGAATCGATATAGGAATCGTGGATCCTTCAGATCCTGAGAGCTTTATCTTAGGCGTGGAATGCGATGGAAATACCTATCGATCTAGTTGTAGTGCAAGAGATAGAGATCGTTTGCGAGGGCAGATCCTCAACCAATTAGGTTGGAAGATTCACAGGATATGGTCCCCGACCTGGGTTTCGAGAAGAGATTCTGAGGTCAAGCGGTTAAAAGAAGCACTTATTAAAATAATTGAAAACAAATCAAAATCACCCAATATCTCACCACTAAATCAATCAGTAGAATCCACGGATAGTGTTTCAGAAAAAGTTGAAGTAAAAACAATAAAATTTAGTGGAATTGAAAAGATAGGTATTCCTTACAAAATTCATCCCTTAATTGCTTCATTTAAACCAACTGTTACGGTTAGAACATTGACCTATCCTTATAGTTCAATTCGAAAGAATGTTTTTTATTTTGACTGCAATCGTGATCTACAAAGCAAACTCTTAGAAGAATTAGTGAATAATGAGGGTCCGATTCATTTTGATTACGCTGTTAGAAGATTAGCCTTGGTCTGGAAAGTAAAACGTTTAAGCCAAAGAATTATTTCTGCAGCAAAAGAAGCTTTAGATCTATTATTAGATGATAAGAAAATTATAGTTAGAGACAGTTTTCTTATGGCCAAAAATACCTAGAGACATTATAGTGCGTGTTCCGGTTCCAGATATGCCTGAAACAAAAAGGCTGCCTGCTCATATTTCTTCTGAAGAAATTGCAGAAGCAATACGCTTAGTTGTTCAATATTCGATAGGAATTAGTCCTGAATCACTTATTATCGAAACAGCAAAAATATTTGGTTTTAATCCCAAAAATGAAAAAAACAGAATAAAAATTTTAAAGGTTTATAATGAAATGTTATTTTCTGGAGTTATTTTCTGCAAAAAAAATGTAGTGACTTTGCCCTAAAATTTATTAACATAAAAAAACCATCTTTTTTAGATTTTTATTCCTCATTCCAATAGATAATCTTGGAATATTTATCAAAGTTGTTTTCTGGATCTTCATAAATAATATCGAGTTGGATGCTATGCAGTTCAATAAGTTTATTCATTTTTTCCTAAATTACTGATGAGAGCTTGTCTGCTTCCCACAAGCCCCATATTTTATCCCCGGGAAAACGCATTCCCCATCCATAATCTTTTGGAAGAACAAATGCAATATTCCCTTGATTTTTTCCATAATCTTTTGATTTTTCAGTTTATAATTCCAAAAGTCTTCCAAAGCAGTAAAATGTTCTTCTAAAAGTATTCCATAAGGATTTGACTCTGGATAGTATGGAAAGTTGAATAGAATAATGTATTTCGCTTTTGCTTCATAAGCTAATACCATATCATCAAATATTTCTGATCCGCTTAACAGGTAAGGCGGATTATCATATGTCCATGTGATAATTGTTCCCCACTCTTTATTTTGAGAATCAGCAGCACCTCTGCAAAGGCCAACATGTTGTGCCCTGGAGAGATTCCAACCGAATTCAGTAAAAATGGTATCATAACCTGCTAAATAATCAAACCAATATAGAGCATAATCAGAAGTGAATTTTGGTATCTCTTCGGATAAGAGACATTGAAAACTCAAACTTTGCGGTATTTGAGCAATATAAATTTCTGAAGCTTCACTGTAAGTTGTTACATTTTCAAACAATCTTCCTCTAGGGTCTTCAGGATGAAAAAACTCATCAAATAATCCAGTGTCTATTTGTTTTCCACCTGGCTCTTCAAAAATATATATTCCTAAAAATTTTTCTCCCCATTTCTTTTCTGCAGTTGATACCCACTCCTTATAAAAAAGGTATCCTATTTTATCATCTAAAGATATAAAATCGAAAAATACTATAAAACTCAAATTCGCATCTGCTGCATAATCGCAAACTTCGTTAAGCGCAGTCTCATTAATGGTTATGTCCCAAGAATTAACTAGAAAAAAGTTTGTATATTTTTTTACTCTATCAATTAATAATTTAGCTTCATCAGCAGTTTTTCCCCCAAAAGAGACTCCTGAGAAATTATCTTCATTTTTTTCTTCTGCATTTGAATATTTCCAATAAAATAAAGGGGATATTATGAAACTTATTAGCAGCATAAAACATAACGTGAAATGAATAAATTTCATTAATATAAAAATTAACAATGGTGCAAAATATAGTTTTTTAGATATTACGTTTTCAAAATAATTATTTTTATAGATATTTGGTGGGAAAAAATTTAGTTTTATTCTCTGAAAGACAATATCGTAGCAAAACTTATTAATAAAATTCTATAAACCAATTATTTGAGGAATTTCTATTGGTTTACTGTCAAAAATGTGGTACTAAAAACGAGGATAACGCAGATTATTGCATAAAATGTGGCGCTAATCTCCAAACAGGTACTCATGTATCTAAAAGACATGAACGAAAAAAGGCTGAAGAAGATTGTTTTGGTTTACCAAACGGCAATGCAATTGGAGGAATAATTTTAGGTATTGTGGTTCTTCTGTGGGGATTAACCATGATTCTGGATATCACATTCAATTTCTGGTATATAATTCTAATAATATTTGGCGTTCTGATGATATCAGGAGCCCTATACAAAATAACCCGGCCAAAATCATCCTATTAATCCACTATTACTTTAATTGTAACAATGTTTTGTTGAACAATTCAAACAAATTATTTTGTGTTCTCTTTGAGAGAGGTTAATTTTAGTAAAGATCCAAAATATACTATTAGCGATAAAGAAAAGATCGACAAGAGTGTTATTCCTTACCTGATCTAGATTGACCAGTAAAACGTAAGTCCCTAAGACAAGTACCATTCCAGCGAAAAACCTTGATAATGGTCCTTTTGTCCTTGGTATTATTGATTGAAACAATCCAAAGAAAACACCTGCTGCACCTAAAAAGGTCAATACGGGTATCATTTCGACCTTCAAATATCCAGAAAAATACCAAATTGAGCCGATGATTCCTAAAATTGCGCCAGTTAGAAGTCCAGAGCAAGTTGCACATAAATACTTTTTACGGATTTTCAATGTATGATTTGAATAATCCTTACATTGATAATGATGACCCTTAGACTTTGATTTTTTCAAAGAATGAATTGTGTTCTGGTTTTCTTTTCCTTTATAAGAAAAAATTTTTCCGCAATTACGTGGAAAAATTGAAGCTATACTTCCAAAAAAACATAGACAAACAAATGTTGAACCAACTATCATATTATGAAATGAAAATTTTTCTTCAAAGTTATTGGAGTAGTTGATCAAATATAGAGTTAATATCAAACTGAAAATCGAAGTTAAAATTAAAAAAAGTGTAATAATCTTGTTTTGATTTTTAGAAATCCAAACCAATTATATATCAACTCAAACCAAATTTTTTAATTGATGCAAAACACTTTGTCTAACCATATATCGATATACTCTTCTCTTAACCTTATTTCTGGAAACTAACCTCTCAATCCTTCTACTCCAAGAGCCAAAAAAACTTCGATAGCAATTATAGAGTCCCAGTTGAACCTCATCTCTACTAAGAAATTTTGTTGGTATTATAGCATGAGTCATATCATAATCGCCCGAATTTTCATATAACCAATAATTAATGTTGAAACTTTATTTAAGAACGATTACTTTTTTTCTTTATGGTTTGTCTCTCTTTTGATAAGGGTTCTATTCTGATAAAAGGTAATGTAAAAACTCCTTATGGAAAGTGGGATTCTCGAGTGGGAGCTTATCGGGCCAAATCATTGTATTACCTGGATATTTTGGACTATTTTAAAGAAAGCAATTTTTCATTTCAAGATAATGTTATGAAAGGTCCTCCAATTGAAACTATGTCTAATAAGGTTAATTTAAGATCATACCAAAAACAAGCTTTGCTTAACTGGAATCGAAACAAGAAAAGGGGGATTATAGTCTTACCTACTGCAGCAGGTAAAACGTATGTCGCTCTAAAAGCGATAAGCGAATTGAAAACTCAAACTCTAATTGTTGTTCCTACCTTAGATTTGGTTGATCAATGGAAAAATAGAATCAAAGAATTTTTGGATTTAGATGCTGGAACTATAGGAGGTGGGGAAAACACTGTAAAAATGATTACTGTAATAACTTATGATTCAGCTTATTTGAAAGCAAGTGTTCTTGGTAATAAGTTTAATTTTTTAATTTTTGATGAAGTCCATCATCTTGCATCATATAGTTATATGCAAATTGCTGAAATGTATGCAGCTCCCTATAGAATGGGTTTAACTGCTACATATGAACGAATTGATGAACGTCATAAACTTCTTCCTAATCTTATTGGTAATATCGTTTTTAGTTTAGATGTTGAGGATTTAGCTGGGACACATCTATCTCCATACGTATACGAAAAGATATATGTTAAATTAAATTTAGCTGAACAAAAAAAATATCTCTATGAGATGAAAATTTACAGAAATTATCTTAAAGATAATCGAATTTTTTTGAGAAGTGTTCAAGATTTTCAAAAATTTATTATGCTCACGGGACGAGATCCTCACGCACGTAAAGCTTTATTGGCCAGAAATAATGCTCTAAGAATTGCTTTAAATTCGGAAGAAAAAATAAAACTATTAGGTACTCAACTTGAATCCCATAAGGATTCAAAAACTTTGATTTTTACTTTGCATAACGATTTAGTGTATATTATTAGTCGCAGATTTCTTATACCCTCCATAACATATCAGACACCTAAAATTGAAAGGCGCCAAATTCTTGAAAAATTTAAGAAAGGTGAATACAATACTTTAGTGACCTCTCAAGTTCTCGATGAAGGAATTGATGTTCCAGATGCATCAGTAGGATATATTTTAAGTGGAACTGGTAGTTCAAGAGAATATATCCAAAGATTAGGGCGCCTTTTGAGGAAAGTTGAAGGAAAAAAGGCTAAATTATACGAAATTGTATCTGAGGAAACCGTTGAAGTTAGGATAAGCAATCGACGTTCTAAAAAAGAAAAAAAGGTTGTGTAATTGCATTTTACCAAGTAATCTATTAGTAGTTAGAAAACGACAAGGTAAAATCTATCCCAAATACGTAAAAAAAACTAGCGATAATTTGGAAATAGGAAAAAATCTAATAGGTATTTATAAAAACAATATCGGCAAAAAAAAGAAGACTATCAAGGAATATATCGCTGACTTTGAAGAAAATGATTATCGCTTTATTAGAAGCTTATCTATTTTGTTGGATCGAAAATCAATTTTTAAATGTAATTCAACCATTGATCCAAAAAAAGTAAGACAAGAAATCTTTAATTTAACTGGAAATCTTGGACCAGCAACATCTCCAAAAAAAAGAAATCAAATACTCGAGGAAATCTCTAAAAAATTAGAATTGCCTATTAACACGATTGAAAACAATATCTACGCTGACTTAGATAGTGAATTAGTTTTGGAATCTTTTGAAGAACCTACTTCGGAAGAACTCTTAGAACTCTACAATCTGAGTTTAACTCAGACACTTTTATTTGATTCAATAGAACTTAGATTTACCACATCACATAATTGGCAAAAAATCTTCTTTATAGCAAAAAAACTAGGTTTGATATATGAAGCTTCACAAAACGGTGATTTATGGGTTAAAATCGATGGACCAAATAGTCTCTTTAAACTAACTAGACGTTATGGATCAAATATATCTAAACTAATTCCATCAATACTTGGAAGTTCAAATTGGCAAATTGAAGCGCAAATTCTTTGGAAATACACAAACGAGATATATTCTTTCAGAATTAGTAGCTCGAATCACAAAGACTTGTTCAAAATTCAAGATAAAACTGAAGTCTATGATAGCGTAGTTGAAGCAGATTTTGGATCACAATTTCAAGCCTTGAAAACAAAATGGGTTTTAAAACGAGAACCTGAACCATTAATTGTGGGTAAACATGTAATGATACCCGATTTCTCTTTTGAAAGAGATAATCTAAAAATATACATGGAAGTTGTTGGATTTTGGACAACAGATTATCTTTTAAGAAAAATTAAAAAATTAAAAGAAATTAACGTTAAAATGCTTGTGGCTGTAGATCAAAGTTTGGCTTGTGAAGCTTTAACTCAGCTAAAAAAGCGTTCGTTGATAAATATTCTATATTATAAAAAACGAATTCCTCTTTCTCCTGTATTAAATTTTTTAAAAGATGCATATAAAGAAATATATGTTAAGCAGTTGAATTTTCTAAAAAATTTTAAAGTAGATTTTTCAGAATCGGTAGTTGATTTTGAAGAATTTGCCAAAAGAATTGGTGTTTCTGTTGAAGTTGCTAGAGAAGTACTGGTCAAAAGTACTCCTGAAGATTATATTGTTTGGTCAAAAGGTCTTATCAAAAAAGAAAAAGTTAACAACATCAAACAGAAAATTAATGAAAAGATGCAATTAAAGAAGAAACTTCCATTAACTATTGCATTTGAGATTCTTCTGGAAGAAGGAATAAATGAAGTATCATTGATAAATTCAGTTGGATATAAAATAGTTTGGCATGGCCTTGATCTCAAAAATGCAGAAGTAGTTGCCAAGTGATTAATGATCTGTTGAATCTATTCCATTTTTTTATCAAATATTTGATTTTAAATATATTTCTTATTAAAATCGAAAGCCTTTATTGTCGGTTGAATCTCATTTCTTAGAGAGGATTATGATAACTAAACCAGATAAAACAGTGGACTGTCAGGGTCTTTTTTGTCCAGAACCAGTTTTTAAAACTCGACTCAAACTAGATGAAATGGAAATCGGAGAAACTTTAGAGGTTATAGCCGATGATCCGGCTGCAAAATCTGATATCGAAACTTTAGCAAAGAATTTGGGTCATGAAATCTTATGTATCAGTGAAGAAGATGATGTAGTTACAATAGTAATTAAGAAATTGAAATAAATTCGGGAAGAAGAGCTAATTGTCAACTAATAAAGAAATGCAAGTTTATGTGGATCACTCAGCTGGTAAACCGGTAGATTCAAGAGTAATTGAGGCAATGAGTCCATATTTCAAAACATTATATGGGAATCCTTCTTCTTTTCATAAATTTGGTCAAGAAGCAAAACAAGCATTAGAAACTAGTAGAACTAAAATTTCTGACCTAATTAATGCAGAAAAACCCGAGACGATTATTTTTACTTCTGGAGCAACCGAAAGCAATAATTTAGCAATAAAAGGTACAGCGTTTCGTAATAGAAAAAAAGGCACTAAGATTTTAACTTCAGCTGTTGAACATATGTCGGTTGTAAATTCTTGCAAATCAATGATGAGACAAGGGTTTCAAACCAAATTTTCCCCGGTAGATTCCTTTGGGCTTTTAGATTTATCAAAATTTGAAGAGAACATTGATGAACAAACAAAGTTGGTTAGTGTAGTTTATGCTAACGGTGAGGTAGGTACTATTCAACCAATTAATGAAATTAGTGAGATCGTTCATAAAAACGGTTCTTATTTACATGTTGATGCCACAGCCGCTTGTGGACAAATACCAATTGATGTCCAAAAAGATGGGATCGATTTGATGACAATATCTTGTAACGACTTGTATGGCCCAAAAGGAGTTGGTGCTCTCTATTTGAAAGACTCATTAAGAATTGATCCTCTTCTTCATGGTGGTGGACAAGAACACGGTTTAAGATCTGGAACTGAAAATATTTCAAGCATTGTAGGTTTTGGCAAAGCAGCTGAAATAGCGCGAATAGAAATGAAATCAGAAAGCAACCGAATAGTAAAAATTAGAGATGATCTGATTCGAGGTTTAATAGATCCTATTCCTTATGCTTTTTTAAATGGTCATCCTGTAAAAAGATTACCGGACAATGTTTCTGTAAGATTTAATTTTATCGAAGGTGAATCAATTCTTTTAAGTTTGGCCATGTCTGGTGTGTTTGCCTCCTCAGGGTCTGCTTGTGCCGCAAAGACGTTACAGCCTTCACATGTTTTGCTAGCTATGGGGCTAAAACATGAGGAAGCTCATGGTTCATTAATGATTACTTTAGGAAGACAAAATACTCAAAAAGACGCTGATTATATAAAAGAATTAATACCTAATATTATTGATAGATTAAGGAATATGTCTCCTTTAACACCTAAAGAGTTGAAAAAATAATGTATTCAGAAAAAGTTATGGATCATTTTACACATCCTCGTAATACCGGAGAAATAACTAATGCGGATGGAGTTGGTACAGTTGGAAATCCAACTTGTGGCGATCTTATGACGATGTATATCAAGGTAAAAAATAAACGAATAGAAGATATAAAATTCAAGACTTTTGGTTGCGGTGCAGCTATTGCAACCAGTAGTATGACCACAGAATTAGCGAAAGGAAAAACTATTGATGAGGCGATGAAAATTAGTCGAGCCAGTGTAGCTGAATCTTTGGGAGGATTACCCAAAGTTAAAATGCATTGTTCAAATTTAGCTGCAGACGCTCTACATGCTGCTATAAAGGATTATAAAGAAAAACTTGAAAAAGCAAAAGAGGTAAAAAAATGAAATCAAAATTTGTAAAATGCAATTCTTGTAGCTCAGAAATTACATCTGATAAATGTGAGTTAGCTGCTTACTCTACAGTTATTGATGGCAAAGAATATACTTTCTGCTGTAAGAATTGTGCCAAAGATTATAAGCCTGGTTCGACCAAATGATTTTTTTCTTTTTTTAATGTAATGCTTGTTTTTTAATTCAAACTTATATAACATCGTTATATTTATATTGTTGATAACCGAATATTATTTCTATAGAAAACATCCATTAATATGACTAAGAGGAATTGAAAAATTGACAGAAAACAAAAAAATAGCGCTTGTTGTACAAAGTGGAACAATTGACAAGCTTTATTGTGCATTTATTCTAGCGTCAACAGCTGTTTCAATGAACTGGGAAGCACACCTCTATTTTACATTCTGGGGGCTAAGCAGTTTGACAAAAGGTGCTATGGAAAAAGCTACACTTCCTGGAGATTATAAACACCTAGAAGAAACCATGAAACAAAACTTGAAAAAAATGAATTATCCAACACCTTACCAAATGCTAAAAAGATTGAAACAATCTGGTTTGTTTAAAATTTATGCGTGTACACCAACCATGCAAATGTTTGGAACAAAAAAAGAAGATCTAATACCTGAAGTTGATAGTATGGTAGGTGCTGCGACCTTCCTAAATATAGCTGCTGATGCTGATGTAAACTTATTTATTTAAGCTTCA
Source organism: Candidatus Bathyarchaeota archaeon (assembly GCA_963848105.1). Taxonomy (GTDB): domain Archaea; phylum Thermoproteota; class Bathyarchaeia; order Bathyarchaeales; family Bathycorpusculaceae; genus AD8-1. Next base: position 101,987 of record CAWKCH010000001.1, on the reverse strand, counting down.
GAATTTTTTTCTCCCTTTTTTTATTTTTATAAAAACCTCTTTTAAGTGCTATTTCTTTTTTTCATGCTATAAAATGATACACAAAAAAGCGCTACCAAGTTTATTGGTCATCCTGCTTGTGGTTTCATCATTCGTAGTTTTGGGTTATTATTTTTTAAGTAGCATCCAAAATGAAAAAGAGGAATTCTATGTTGGAGTTGCATTTTGTGGAAATACGACACAAGAAGCAAAACTTCTAATTGATAAAGTAAAAGATTACACTAATTTATTTGTCCTTCAATCTGGTCCGATTAGCAAAAACAAAACGGCAATAAATGAGATTTGTGATTATGCAATAAGTTCAGATCTTGATTTTATTGTATTTTTAGGTTGGTTTGATTTCGATTATTTATGGCAAGTTCCTTGGCTTGATGAAGCCAAAGATCAATGGGGTGATCGATTTTTGGGATTGTATCTATATGACGAACCTGGTGGTATTCAGATTGATCACAACTGGACAAGCACTTTTCACTATTTAGAAACAGTTTTTCCAGAGTTATATTCTACATTTGAACCGTATGTTGAAAAAAATTCAAGTGTTCTTGCTTTGAGAGACTATTCTGAAGCAACAAAAAGACACATCGACTATCTTACAGGTGATATAAGGATTGATGAGTTATTAAACCGGTCAATAACAGCTATGACTTCTGATTATGCTTTGTATTGGTTTGATTATTTAGCAGGTTATGATACAGTCTTTGTTCAAATAGGGTGGAATCACAGTACTGCTAAACATATTGGGCTTTGTAGAGGTGCCGCTAATGTTCAAAATAAAGATTGGGGGTCTATTATAGTTTGGAATGGACGCGACGAGATAGATAATTTTTCAGGTCACTATAAAACTGGTAATGAAATGTTACATGATATGAAAATATCCTACCAAACTGGAGCAAAATATGTTGTAATATTCAATTATCCTACTTATCCAACAGATAATAAATATGGAATTCTAACAGATGATCATTTTGTAGCCATGGAAACTTTTTGGAATTATGTTCAACAGAACCCAAATGACTATGGGATTATTAATGCTAAAACTGTGCTAGTTTTACCTCCAGATTATGGATGGGGAATGCGCCATTTAGAGGATAGAATTTGGGGTTATTGGGGTCCTGACGAACTAAGTCCCAAAATTTGGAATATAACTCAACTTTTAGTAGAAAAATATGGTTTTGAATTGGATATCGTCTATGATGACCCATCTTTTCCTGTTATGAATAGATATGAAACGACATATTATTGGAATCAAACTTTAAGTTTAGATTAAAATTGTTTTAGGATTTTTAACTATTTTTTTTGAAAAAAAAATATTAAAAAGGTTAACAAAGTGTTTATATCTATTTTTTCATAGATTAAATTGATAGGTGAAATTATTGGCTGTATCCTCTGAATTTCTTATTGCTTTACTTCTTTGGTTTGTTCGAGCTTTTGTTTCAAGTATGATTTGTTTGTTGATAGGTATTATAGGCATAAAGAGTTTAACTCATATTACCACTAAAATCTCAGAATTTAAGACAATCAGAGGAAATCCCATGGCTACTAGTCTTTTTGTCTCCGGTTTTTTGGTTTTTGCCGGTCTTGTAGTATACGGATCTATGGTTAATCCTTTTTTCTTGGGACAATCAGTAATTTTTAGTTCTTATTTTAATTTCCAACGACTACTTATTGTAGCTATCAGTTTTTTTGTTAGTTTATTCTTTGGCTGGCTATTCTATACGATTTTCGCTAAATTAACTCCTTTTGGGATAGATTTAGATGATATAAATAAATCTCCAGTTGCAGTCGGTGTTTTTCTTTTTGGATATGAAGTTTTCTTAGGATTATTGATATTTGGTAGCCTAATGATACCTCTGGGTTAGATGAGGTAAATACATGTACTATCCAACGAAGAGATTAGTGTCTCTAATTTTTCTAATCTTTTGTGCTTCTTTAAACATTGTTAATGGACTTCCTAGTGGTGGACAACATCCACCAACTTTTACCTCTCAGAACGGAGATTGGTATGATAGTTGGGGTTTTAATCGAAATGTACATTGGGGCGATGATGGTTACCTTCCAAATATTGCTTATGAGTCTCTAGGATCTGATAAAGAATTAGCTTATAGTTTAGGTGAATGGTTTAGGAGCAATTATAATCAACGAGTCGAGAGGGCTGAAGCAATTTTAGATTATGTTCAAAGATGGACTGATTATGGATATGATGAAGATAATGTATTCAAAGATAATATACCTCAAGAAGAGTGGGCTTGGAATGCAGACGAGATGGCTCACATGTTTGATGAAAACCAAAATATTATAGCTGTAGGAGATTGTGAAGACATGTCTTTTTTATGTGCAACTATTTATCTATCAGCTGGATTTGACGTTGCTATCGTTTCACCTCCTTCACATGTTGCGTTATTGATTTGGCTTCCTGAATATGATAATGCAAACTATTATTGGGATATTCCTGATGATGGAAGAGAATATGGTTGGATTTGGGTTGAAGCAACTGGAGAATCAAATCCCCTGGGGTGGACTCCTCCAGATTTTGATGATGGTGATTGGGTTAGTTATCCCTTAAATATTTCAAGAATTACTGTTGATTTTTTTCCACAAAACCCTCAGATTGATGATGAGGTAATTGTTCAAGTTAATATTGATTCTTACTCTGGGACAGCAAGCGAAGTGTTGCTTACTTATTTAGTTGGTAATAATAACCATATTATCAATATGGAAAAAATTGGTTCAACCTATGAAGCCACTATTCCTGCCCAACCTGAGAATACTCGAGTTAAATGTAGTGTTTCTGTGATAGGTATAGAAGATTTGACAAGTGCCTATGACTTTGAGTATTTTGTAGGTGAAGTAGATGAATTTCCACCTTTTGTTATAGAAATCTCTATTGTGTTAGTAATTATTATTTTGCTTGTGCTTTTTATTAGACGTTTATAACATAACCATTTTTTTAGAAGTTCTTTAAAAAAACTTCTATCTCTATTTTTTATTTTGAAATTAATATTTGCTAACAAATCTGAAGTTGCTTTGTTTTGGGTTTTACTAGTTGTATTATTGTTAAAAAGGTTTAATTATTCTCTATTCAAATCATAATTTGAGGTCCTTAATTGAGGGAACCATTTATTGAGTTTGTTGAGAATCAATTCAATTTCAAAGCTTTAATAATCACTTGTGGTCTTCCGGGAACATGGAAAACTGAGACTGCTGCAGAAATTTCAAAGATAAAAGGGTACCATATTTTTCGTAGTGATATAATTAGGCTTGAAGTTTTAAAGAATGAGGATATCTTTGATCCAAAAATTGCTTCAAATATGAATAAGCGAATGGCTGTCTATAATGAATTGTTCCGTCAAGCAGAAGAATATATTGTCAAAAATAAAAAAACTGTAATTTTAGATGCCACTTTTGTTACTCAAGAGTTGAGAAAAAAGGCAGCTAAAATAGCGGCTAATCATAATATGGTTTTTCTTATTCTCCAAACTAGTTGTTCTGAGGAAGCGTCCATTAATCGAATTATGAGAAGAACTAAAGAAAATTATGAATCAAATGCTTTAACTGCAGAGGCTTATCAAAACAATAAAAGAAGGTTTGAACCAGTCAAAATAATTGCCTTAAAAAAAATGAATCCTGATCTTAAAATAATGCATTTAACTGTTGAGACTGAATATGATCCGCCTGAAAAATGGTGTTTTATAGAATTGAAGAAATTATAACTTGGTAAAAATACTAATGACAATTGATTTGCATGTTCACTCAAAAAACTCTGATGGGTCCTTTACAGTTGAAAAAATTATTGAAATTGCTAAACTTAGACATATTTCAATGTTATCAATAACTGATCATGATTCTATCATTTGCCAACAAAAAGCTTCATCTCTAGCTAAAAAAAATGAAATTCATTACATTTCTGGAGTTGAATTAAATATCACATTCAATTCCTCTCAAAGTAGTGATCAAAAATCAATATATTTAGACTTTTTAGGTTACAATTTTGACCCAGATAACTGTCAATTACAAAATAAAATACAACAAATAGCAAAATATCGGCAGAAAAGAGCTGAAAAAATATTAAAAAAATTAAATATTGAATTTAAAAAGAAACAAATTAAAAAATTGACAAAAGACGATTTAGATAATATTCAACATTCAGTTGATGGCGTATTTGGAAGACCTCATATAGCTGATTATTTAGTTAAAAAAGGAATCGTTCAAAACAGAAATGAAGCTTTCGATAGATATCTTGTTAAGTGCAATGTCCCAAAATATCCTCTATTCCTCAAAGATGCTTCTAGATTGTTGAGAAATGCAGGAGGAAAAATTATACTGGCTCATCCTAATGATCCTCATGGAACTTCATTATTAAAATTATCCAGTCTTTTAGATAAACAAACCGAAATAATAACTGATTCAATTCTTCCTTTTATCGATGGCATAGAATGTTGGCATTCTAGAAATGATGCGAAAACAACTAATCATTATGTAACTTATTCAAAAAAACATGGTTTATTAATGACTGGGGGCAGTGATTGCCATCAAAACCCTCTGTTAATGGGTACTGTTAAGGTTCCATCTTATGTGGCAAAACAGTTTTAGATTTATTTCTCTAAATTAAGATAGAATCTTTGCATATTTTGTTGCTAACTCAAAATAGGATTTTGCCTCAATGATTGCTTTTTCTTTTTCTTTGATATCAATATTGGGATCTTTCAGTTTGAAACTAACCACTTTGCCTCTTACATATGCCCTATAACATTTATAGAATGGAAGTAGTTTTTTAGATTCTTTATCTTCAGAATATTTGATGTATTTTTCAACAAGATAATCGGCTAACATAAATTTATTTTTGAACTCTAAATCCATAACTAAAAAACCAATGTCAGCTGTTACATCTGAATATCTAATTCTATCATTAAATTCAATAGCATCAAAAATATAGATTTTATCTGCTATGAATATGTTTCCAGAGTGGATATCTCCATGGCAATACTTCACCTTCCCATTAATAATCCGGTTTTTAAACACGCCTTTGTTTTTTTCTATGAAATCATTAATTCTTTCTTGAATTAAAATAAAATTTTTTTGCGATATAGTTACTTCAATAAACATTTGAGTTTGATCAAAATTCTCTTTCCAATTAATTTCTACAATGGGATCCATTTTTGGATTATAACCCAAATTACCTGTATTACTTTTTTCTTCAATTTTTAAATGAAACTCAGCTATTATTTTCGCTAGCTGATCAATTATTTTCTTGTCTATTTTATTTTCTTCAAGGAGTTTGTTCATGAGGTATTTTTGAGGTATTCTTTTCATCATTACCGCATATTCAATTGTTTTTCCTTTTCCATTTATTTTGATTATTTCAGATTTAGTAATTGGAACAACTTTCAGGTACATATCTTCGCATAACTTTCTGTTTATTTCAAGTTCTTTTTCACAGAATTTTTTTCTTTTTTCAAGTGATCCAAAATCTAAGAAACCAAAATTTACAGCTTTTTTCACTTTGTAGACAAATTTATCTGTTAGAAAAACAAAAGAGATGTGAGTTTGAATTAGTTTAATTTTGCCGGAATTGTATTCGTAGGCACTAGGTTTTCTTAAAGCATCAACGATTTCTTTTTGATCAGACAACTTGTTTCCCTTCTATATTTGTTAACCTTCTTTGTCAATTTTTGGATACATTCTTTGCTAGATATAGAGATATCGGTGTGAGTTTGATAGGTTATGCATAATGACTAAATAAGAACTATTTTGATTATCTAATGGAGAATAAATTATAGTTGAGATTTATTGAGGTTTTGTAAATGGTTAAGAAAACTGATTCTTCAATTGAGCCCAAAGAAGATGGCCCCTATATTGCTTCTGCTGTTTCACAGTTAAAGACTTCTAGGGGTGAGTCTGTAAAAACTTCAAAAACTATAGTTCTTTGTAGATGTGGGAAATCTGGAGCCAAACCATTTTGTGATGGTACACATAATAAAGTGAATTTTAGAAGTGTAAAACTTCATGGGCGTCAACCAGATAGAGTTGATGATTATTTTGGTCAGGGAATCACTATTCATGATAATAGAGGTGTTTGTTCACATATAGGGTATTGTACCGATAATCTTCCATCTGTGTTTAGAATGGGTCAAGAGCCTTGGATCTTTCCCGATGGTGCTCCTGTTGAAAAAATTATTCAGGTTATACAAATGTGTCCTTCAGGAGCCTTAAGTTATTCTCTTAGAGGGGTAAAACACGATAGTTTGGAACGTGAGCCTTGTATAAGTTTAAGACGAGATGGTCCTTATCATGTTGTTGGTGGTATTGGACTAAACGATTATAATAAATCAAAACCTGAATCTGAAGAACACTATGCATTATGTCGTTGTGGAGGCTCTAAGAATAAACCCTTTTGTGATGGTACTCATTGGTACATAAAATTTAGAGATGATGAATCGAATATACCTTTAGAAAACTGTCGGGAAGTTACAATTGAAGAGTATTTGGGTAATCTCAAACGTTCTGAAGATGATTTTGAAGAGGTCATGCGTGATATTCATCAGATATCAGTTTCAGGTAAATCAATTGTTGAACCTATGCGGACAAAAAAACAAGTAATTTCTTGGAATGACATTCTATTAAAGGGTGCACAACTCGAAAAGATACCTCTAAATGATGACATACAAGTTTCTACAAAAACAATTATTGGTCCCAAAGCAAAAAAACCATTAGTTATCCAAACTCCTATTTATGTCACTCATATGTCCTTTGGAGCTCTTTCAAAAGAAATTAAAATTGCTTTAGCAAAAGGATCTTCAAGAGTTAAAACAGCAATAGGTTCTGGTGAAGGTGGCCTAGTTGAGGAATCTCTAAAGAATTCCTATAAATACATCTTTGAATATGTGCCAAATAAATACAGTGCAACTGATAAAAATCTGAAAAGAGTTGATGCAGTTGAAATTAAGATAGGACAGTCTGCTAAACCTGGTATGGGCGGTCATTTACCCGGAAAAAAGGTAACTTCTGAAATAGGGAAGATTCGTGGTTATCCTGCGGGATCAGACATTATTAGTCCCGCACATTTTGCTGATATTAACAATCGTAATGAACTAAGGCTGGTTGTCTCTATGTTGAGAAATAAAACAGGTGGCAAGCCTATTGGTGTTAAAATCGCTGCGGGAAATATTGAAGCCGACTTAGAAGTCGCTCTTTCTTCCAATCCGGATTTTATAACTATTGATGGTCGACCTGGCGCTACTGCATCAGCATTAAAAACTGTTAAAGACTCTACATCAGTACCGACAATCTTTGCTCTTCATCGTGCAAAAAAATATTTTGATGAAAATCACATTAAAGATGTCTCTTTGATAATTACTGGTGGACTGCGTTTATCATCTGATTTTGTAAAGGCTCTTGCTATGGGCGCAGATGCAATTGCCATAGGAACTGCAGCGTTGATGGCTGTTGCTTGTCAACAGTATAGGATCTGTGATACTGGAGATTGTCCTGTAGGAGTTACTACCCAAAAATCTGAACTCAGAACGAGGGTTACAATTGATCATTCGGCAAAAAAACTTGAAAATTTTTTGCGAGTATCAACTGAAGAAATAAAAACTTTTGCACGACTCACAGGCAATAAAAATATTCATGATTTGAATAAGAGTGATCTTTTTACAGTTAATAGCGAGATTTCGAATTATACAGATATTGACCACGCATAATTAAGAAATATTACATCTATCTATCGCTATTTTTTTACTCTTAAGAACCTATTTCTAATTGAAAACAAATCTTTGGAAGACATTAGATCTCCTTTATTCTCTAAATAGGTACTTATTTGACAAAAAGATATGATCAGAATTTTTGAAAGGTATATTTACTCTTTCTTTTTCTGATTAGGAATAATGTTTTTTGCCATTTCAGGCATTTTGCTGATCGATTCTTTAATGATTTCCATCATTTCCTCATTTATATCTACATCAAGAACTATCTTTACATGTCCTTTTTTTTCTTCAACCATTCAATCACCTCCAATTTATTTTTAGTTCAATTCAACTAAAAATAACTAAACGATTACTGCAATCAAAGGCATGCTTTTTGTTTAGTTACTTTCAGCTGTAACTATAATGAATGGCGCCTATTTTTTCCTTGCTATTTATACTCCTAATCAAGCAAAGGTATAGCCCAAACTTCTGCAATCGAAACAAAATTTCCCATTCCACCAACATATGAATACAATAGCTAGATAAGATAATGAAGTCCAACCATTGCAAGTGCTAAACCAGCCTATAATGATTTAACTGAACGTTTTACATCTGTTATCTAGTTTGTTGCTGTAGATATCTTTTTATTCATTATTTTACTTTTTTTAATTGATTTTATGTTTTTTAAACAAATTCAACAACATAGCGATAATTTCTCTTATATTATAGCTGACAAAGACACAGGGGACGCAGTAGTTGTTGATACAAGTTTTAATTCGGGTCAAATAATGCAGGTATTGAAAGAAAATGGTCTATTTTTAAAATTTGTTATTAATACTCATGGGCACTCAGACCATGTAGCTGGTAACCCTGAATTGCGATCAATGCTAAAAGCAAAGATAATTGCATACAAACACTCTCAAGTCCGGTTTGATATCGGAGTTGATGATGGTGATGTTATACAAGTAGGCAAAGTTTTGATAAAAGTTATTTACACTCCCGGACACACCAAAGATAGTATCTCTCTTTTAGTGGAAAATAAGAAACTACTCACTGGTGACACATTATTTGTTGGAGAATGTGGTAGAACCGATCTACCCGGTGGGAGTTCTGAAGAAATGTATAATAGTCTTTTTAATAGAATTTTGAAATTTTCTAATAACGTGCAAGTTTATCCTGGTCATGATTATGGAAATACCAGTTTTTCAACCATTGGTCAAGAGAAACAATCCAACTATACCCTAAAACCTCGGAGCCTTGAAGAATTTATTCAGTTTATGAATGAACCATAAGAACACTAGTTTATTTTGCAAAACTATTGACTTAATTACTTCAGAATTATTCTGAAATTCAAGGATTAAAAATATAAACTAATTGTCAATAGAGTTTTTCTATACTAAAAGGTGATGACATATTTTGTTTAAAGATGCAGAGTTTTCAGAGACTTTAGATCCTAAAGATTGGGAGAAAACTCGTAATTTGGCACATAAAATGGTTGATGATATAATTGACTATTTAGAGGATGTTAGATTGCGTCCAGTTTGGCAAGATATTCCTGCAAATATTAAAGAATTGTTTTGATTCTCCTCTTCCTCTGGAAGGGGAATCACTTGAGGTTGTGTATTCTGAATTTTTAGAGAAGATCCTTCCATACCCGAATGGCAATATTCATCCTAGGTTTTGGGGTTGGGCCTTAGGTACTGGAACTATTACAGGTGCCCTGGCAGAGTTTTTAGCCAGCTCAATGAACTCTAATATGGGTGGTGGAAATCATGGAGCCATACTTGTTGAACGCCAAGTAATAAACTGGATAAAAGAAATGGTTAACTTTTCCCTCCTCATCAAGTGGCTTATTGACCAGTGGATGTTCATCCGCAAATCTAATTGGCTTACTTGTTGCTAGAAATGTTAAAACAGCATTTAATGTTCGAGCTGAAGGGCTTCAAAATATTTCATCTAAATTAATCGTTTATGCATCTACTGAGATTCACAGTTCTATTCAAAAAGCTATAGAAATAATGGGATTGGGGAATAATCAACTTCATCTAATCCCAGTCAATGAAAAATTTCAAATGGATCTAGATTTACTACAGAAAAAGATCATAGAGGATAGACAAAAAGGATGTCAACCTTTTTGCGTTGTTGGAGGAGCTGGCACTATCAATACTGGCAGTTTTGATGATTTAAGTGCGATAGGAAAAATTTGTAAGAAGGAAAATCTCTGGTTTCATATAGATGGCGCTTTTGGAGTATGGGCTTCTATAGTGCCAAACGTAAAAAATAAAATTTTAGGCATTGACCAAGCTGACTCTATAGCTTTAGACTTACACAAATGGATGTATATGCCTTATGAAATAGGGTGTATTTTAATTCGTCATGAAAGTGATCACCTTCAAACCTTCAGTGTGATGCCAGAGTACTTATCTCGTAAAAAAAGTGATGGGGGGCTGATTGGAGGCGACTTATCTTGGTATAGTGACTACGGTTTTCAGCTATCACGTGGATTTAGAGCCCTTAAAGCTTGGATATCAATTAAGGAGCATGGACTTAGAAAATATAGTCGTATGATCCAGCAGAATATAGAGCAAGCTAAATATTTAGTTGAACTAATCAAAAACCACTCTGAATTGAAACTATCTGCTCCAGTTTTTTTGAATATTGTTTGTTTTCGCTATGTAACTCAAAGACTTTCTGCAGAGACTTTAGATGAATTGAATAAGCAAATTGTTATTGAACTTCAAGAGAAAGGGATTGCTGTTTTATCTTGGACAACTTTAGCAGGTCGATTAGTTATGCGAGTTGCAATATTTAATCATCGGAGTAATAAACAAGATTTTAATCTTTTAGTAGCCAAAATTTCAGAGATCGGAAGTAAGCTTGCAGAACAGATAAGTTTTTGAATATCGCATTCACACGTATTATTATTTTTTTATTTACTCGTTTTATGCAATAACCTTGTCGCCAATCAGGATCAAAATTGAATATTTATACAGATTACTACCATTATCCAGAAAAAAAATAAAATTATTTTTATTCTATCATTTCTGCTGAATTTTCATTTAGTATTCTGTTATTTTTTTTCATTTTTTATTTAAAACTCATTTAATCTTAATTAAAAGACTTGGATAAAGCCTAATCGAGTTTCGTTATATGAAATATTCCTAATTCGCAATTTCTCTTATATTTCATTGTGACTAAACTGTAATTGAAGATAGAGGAGGAAAGGAGAATCTTCAATAATGATTTAATTAGGTTTCTTAATCGGAAAAAAAAACTATTGGAAATCAAAGAAGATACGGTAGAGAAAGTTAAACATCAAGATAAACTCAATAGTTCAGAATTTTGGAAGATATTTGAATTATTACAACAAGAAGGTCCAAAAGTAAAATACTCTAATCCTGATAGTTGGTCAAATAATTTAAGAAATTGACTTTAGAATTAATCCTACTTTCAATTAGAAAGAGGGTTATTATGAAAATCGAGGAGAAAGAAGAAAGTGTAATGGAGTAATAAACCTCCATTTACTTTTTTGTACAAAACCAAACTTTTTTCTATATTTGATTTAGAAAAGAATGGGTTTTTGCACTGAATAATCTTCCATAATAGGTAAAGCCTGTTTAAGTTCTTTGAACGCTTTTAGAACTGTTTTACCTTGTTGAGTTATGGCGTAAACTATTCTACTTTTTCCAATAATTCTCTCTTCAATTAAACCTTGTTTAATTAGAAATTCTAGATATCCCTTTAAAACACTACAATTGAGATTAGATTTATACATAATATGAGTTAGCTTTAATGGTCCTCTTTGAGAAAGTACTGTTAGTACATCTATATACATCTCGAGTTTAGAACGACGCATAGAAAAACCTCAATTAAACTAACTCTTGTTCCTCAGAATGTGTTATGGTTGGTTTGCAGTGAAACTCAATATTATCTTTAACATCCAAATAATCTTCAAAATTTAATCTGTTAAAGACAGCAATTCTATTTTGGAATGCCGTAACTAAGTCGTCTAACAACATTTCTTGATTCTCTTTTGACAAACTCCTGATTTCTTCTTGAAAAGCAACAGCAAGTTTGCATGTTATTTCTTTTTTTTCTTCAGATGAGATTATTTTATTCAAGTTACATCTCCTGTTTTCCCTGAAGTAGGTTGATAGTATTTAACTAACTTATTATCTATCAATATGAATTCTGAATCCACATTCATAGCTAAATAATAATGGTTATTGTTAATTTTTTTATCACTAAAATTATTCGATAAAAAGAGTTAGAAGGTTCATTTTCTTTTTATATTATTTGTATATGTTTGGTTACTTGAGAAGGTTTGATTAACGATGATATATGAAAAAAATAATCTTAGAGTTCTTCCTGATGATACTGATGCTTTTGGTCGATTAAATTGGATTGCTTATGTTCGCTATTGTGAAGAGGGTGAAGCTGGTCTAATGGAAATGTTGGGATATAGCATCATGCATTTTTATAGAACACTTAAACTATCTTTTCCTAGACGAGCAGCAAGTTTTGAATATTTTTTACCAGTTTCAGCTGATAGTTTTATTGATGTAGAAACTTCTGTAAATAGAGTTGGTAAAACTTCTTTAACTCTTTCTCACTCATTTTTTAAAAAAAATAGTAGAGATGGGGAACGAACACTAGCTGCAAAAGCTCAGGTCACCTTTGTAACTTTTGATGAAAGAAGTTATCAAAAAGTTGAATTGCCATACCAATTATCTGAAGGTTTGAAACGGTTTCAATCTAAATAATACCTAATTTATAAAAAAAATTACAGAAAAAAGCTAATCTCCTTATATTCTTCTTATCTATTTTAGCCATTTCAATAAAGTCCTAAAATCATCAATTACCAGAAAGGGTTGAATTTTTTTATTGGAATACTGATACTTAGTAGCTTTTCCTGTTTTTACTAATACTGATCTAATACCTGCATTAATTGCACCAACAATATCTGATTCCAAATCATCTCCAACAACTATACATTCCTCGCTTTTCAAATTGATTTTATTTAAAGCTTGATTAAAAAACTCTCTCGAAGGTTTTCCAAATATTTTATAAGAAACCCCGGCCGCTTTTGCCAACATTCTAACAAAAGATCCAGTATCAATTAATGGTTGTCCTTTCATATCTAAACAATACCTGTTTCCTTGAGTGCCAAATAATTTTGCTCCTTCTAGCAAGTATCTAAAAGCACGATTGAGACGATGAACATCCCAGTTATCAGTAAAATCTGATATAATCACAAAATCAGGAGTTTCTTCTTTGGTTATTATTTTATATTCTTTAAATTCCTTTTCAATTTCTTTATTAGCTACTAAAAATATTTTTTTATCTTTATTTTTTTGGAGAAAATTTTGTAGAGCATTAATAGGTGTAAAAATTTCTTTTTTTTGAATTGAAAATCCTAGTTTTATCAGTTTTTTTTGAATTGTCTTAGGAGTTTGACTATCCGTATTTGTTAAAAACAATATTTTTTTTCTTTTTTTAAGTTTAGATACTGTTTCAATTGCTCCTTTCGTTGGAGATTCTTTGAAATAAAGTGTACCATCAATATCAGATAATATCCCTTTGACGTCTTTTAGAGGTGAAGTTTCTATAATTTTGTCTTTCTCCCATTCTATTAATATCTAAAGTAATTCGCCTTTTGTATTTATTCAAAAGAAAAATTCTTTAATCAAAGGTTTAATCTAAATCCTTATTTTTATAATTAGAAAAAATTTTTATGATTTATTTTTTAGTTAAAAAAGGAAAATGTTAAAATTGGCTAGTCGATTTTACATTCTTCTAGGTTTTTAAATTCTTCAATCGATTGTTTTAGAGTAATTACGTCACCAATATTTTTTATTACAGTTACAGGCAAACAAACCGTTAAAGCCATCAGTCTAGATTTTTTTAATCCTAGTTCTTTAGAAGCATCTCTAGTTAATTTTATGTCTAAGTTAGTGATTTTCCAATTGTCTATATTTACGTGGGCACCATCGATTTCTCCTAAAGTATACGCGTCAGCAGTTATGACTTTCATTCCATTCATTTTTTTAACTTTCAAAATTAATTCACTTATAATTATATCAAATAATTAATATTTGAGTTTTTCCGGGTTCTTACCTAACTTATTCCATATTTGATTAATTGCTTTTTCATTTTTTTATATCGCGAATTACATTTCTTTTAAGAATTAGTCAATTTATGATAAGAATTTGAAACTAGAAGCTAAACCGTTTTAAACACCGAACTACTATGAACAAAGTGGTTAGATTCTCTGAAAAGAGAAATTTGCAAATGAACTTTGGTTCTTTGGATTGGTAAGAATGAAACTACGTTTACACATATCAAGGAATGAGGATCTTAAGGATTATTCTCGTGGACAATATTTTCGATTTGCCGTAATTGATTTGGATAAATCTAAACAATATCCTGCTAATTTTGTTTGTATGCTTCCAAAGAAACCTACCAATAACGATACTCCACACAATATTTTTTCTAAAATATATGGAAAAGATAGTATAAAGGTTGCAAAACAACTCTTAACAAAAGCTCTTAGTTCAGCAAATGATTTAGAAACAAAAAAGGCAATTACAGAGAGATTAAAACTCCTTGAACCTAAAACACCTCTTCAAGTTAAATGTTGCAGATGTGGGAAGACTTTTACACCTCTAGGAATGCGTTATAGAAGACAGAAAGTATGTTCTGAATGCAAACAAAAAATGTATGCAAGTTCATAACAATTAAACTGTTTTTTGTTCAAATATTTGACATAAACAATATTTAGAAATCCACTTGAGCATATAATTAAGATTAGAAATCTAAAAATTACTTATTATTATCGTAAGTATTAATTTTTAGAAAAAAATACCTTTTTAAAAAAAACCTTTTTTATTGAATGTCTGACATTTGGCTATTGAATTCACCAATAATTGTCTCACTTAAACCATTTAATCTAAATTCGTTTTGTTTATGATTTTTGCATTTAGGTTTTGAACATATCGGCGTAATTAATCCTTTTTTTTCGGTTTCTGTTCCACATTTCATACATTTCCAAATCCTTTTAGCATCCCACATGTAAACTCTAATACCTTCATTTACATACAAAGGTGCAAAACGTTCATACTCTTTTGGAATAATTACTCTTGTGTCCTGAAACCTACATTTAATTTTTTTTATTTTAATTAAAGATTTTTTAAAATCCCAATGAATATCATTTTCTATTTCAAGTGCAAGGTATTGTTCAGGATTCTGATCTAAATTGTCCTTGTTTTTAATATTTTTTCTTGTAGGTATCTTAACAAGGATATCTGGGGTTATTTTAACAATATCAAGTTCCAAACTTTTACCTGTTCCCAGTTTTTGGGTATATGCCGTTGATTTCTCTATTCTGTAGGCAATTTTTCTTTTTCCTACAATATCTATTATTGGAGCATCATCACCAGTTTCTCCATTAGATTTTGGTTTAATAATTTCATATAAAAGTTCATCACTTATTGTCATTGTAAATTCATTTAAGTATTCAATTATGTGAATTATAACCTTTTTTTTATAGTGAATTACTAATTAGTTTTTAAGATAAAACTGAAATATATTTGAAGAAATGAATCGAATAAAAGATACATAAAAAGAACATTTTACTCTTGTTTTATTTGTAAATCTTTTTTATTTAACATTCTCTCAATCGCTAATTTTTTGTAAGGATTTTCACCTTTTTCATTAACAATTTTTGCTCCTTCCTCTAAAAAATGTTTGATTCCTCTTCCCATTTTTTTTCCTCTAAAAGTATGCATGTCCAAAGCATAATCAGGAATCTCTATTCTTTTATCATAATCTTTAATGTCTGAGTCTATTTTCGCAAATAAGTCATCAACTATTCTGCTTTTGGGAGATCTGGAAAGCAATAAAACTGCTTGTATTAAGAATAATTTAGAAGCATTAGATTTCTTTTTATACGTATCAAAATAATTTTTTTCTAAAACAAAGATTAATAGTGGAAAAGTTGGATTAGCTAAACCAATGTCTTCAGTTGCAATTATTTTTAAGCGATTCCAAAGCGCTTTATTATTAAAACTCTCAAGTTCCAAAGCCCAATAAACTGCTTGATATTCATTGCCTCTTCTGATTTCTTTTTGGACCGCTGATATTACCTCGTCAAGATAATAACCTCTCAATGTTTGAGGTGGTTCAACATCCCCTTTTTTGGTAAACCTACTCTGCAATTTTTTCCTTTCCTAAGTTTATTGAAATATTATGATTTATATTCAGTTTTTAGTTTTGTTATAAGAGCAAAAAATTATATCTGGTTTTTTTTACCTTTCAATGGGTTGTGGGTCTTCTCCAAACCACTTTAAAAACCATTTAAACGTATTACATTCATCATTAGATCGACAAGAAATACGCGGAAATTCATTTCCAGCAACTTTGATTATTTCCTCTATATTTTGAATCATTGTAGTTTTCAAATCTAGTTGTTCCAATTTTTTTCTAAATTCACTAACCATATTTAACTCCCTCAATACGAATTATATACTAAGATTTTTAAATCAGGTGGAAAATAATTCAAAATTCTCTTTGTTATTAATGGTCTTAAATTACTTTTAATATGTTTTTAGAAATGTGTTACTAATCTAATTTAATATTCTTAATTTTCATTTAGATTTTATAAAAACAGGTTATCTTTTTATTGATTAAAATATATTTATCAAAATATGCCTACTAGAGAGAGGAGGATCTTATATGCTGTACTTTTTAATATTTCTCTGACAATTCTTGAGATAATCGGAGGTTTTTGGACTAATAGTTTAGCTATTTTGTCAGATGCTTTGCATGATTTTGGGGACAGTATCGCTTTGGGTAGTTCGTGGGTACTTGAACGCAAAGCGAAAAAAATTCCAGATAAAGTAAGAACATATGGATACCAACGATTATCTCTTTTTTCTGCATTGTTTTCTGCTTTAGTTCTAGTTGCAGGTTCATTGATTATCTTTTTCCAATCTATTCCCAGATTTTTCAATCCTCAACTTGTCGATGCTTCAGGTATGTTTGGCTTAGCAATTGTTGGTATACTTCTGAATGGATTTGGAGTTATTTTGCTTAAAAAAGGACAGAGTCTCAACGAGAAAGTTTTATCCTGGCATCTTTTAGAAGATGTTTTAGGTTGGATCGCGATTCTTTTCGGATCTATTGGAATTTATTTTTGGGACCTATATATACTCGATCCAATAATGACTTTAGGCTTAACAATATTTATTCTCTATAACGTACTAAAAAATCTCAGAGAAACAGTAAATATTTTGCTTCAAGGTGTTCCTGGACATATTTCTCTTGTTGAAGTTAAAAAAGATCTATTAGATATTAAAGAAATTTTGGGGATTCATGATGTTCATATCTGGTCATTAGAAGGTGAAACAGATATTTTTACTGGTCATTTAATTATTGAAACAGAGGATTTTGAAACTCCTGACAAGATTAGAAACCAGATAAAAATGGTCCTCTTAAGACATCACATTGAACATTCTACAATAGAACTCGAAAGAAAGGGATTTTGTTCTGGTTTTGAATGTACCGACTAGAACACCTAAGATATAGTAAATCTTGCTTCATCATAACAGTAATTAACCGTAAGCTTAAAGAAGCATTTGTTCTTTTTAAAAAAGAGAAGGGCCGGTCGTCTAGCTTGGTTAGGACATCTGCTTGACGTGCAGAAGGTCCCCGGTTCAAATCCGGGCCGGCCCACCATATCTTGCTTATTTTTCGAAAATAAACTGTTTTACAGTTCTGATTTTTATCGAAAAACTTATTGATGTTTTATTGATTAATTTGCATGTAGGATTTTTCCATTTCATGATAATTTATACAATTAAAGGTCATTAATTTTAAATACCACATCAAGGCTAAATACAGCTGTAATATAGATAGACTTCTCAAGGAAAGTTATTGTTAACTATTTCAAAGTTTCTCTTTTATTACCGCACATATAATTAATGGAGGAGATTTGAGTATGAATGGATTTTCAGGAACAGCATTTAGAATGGAAGAAAGTATTAAAGCAAAACTTGTTGAGTTAGGAGCCACTTCACAAATAAGTGCCGTAGCTATTCAAGATGCTAATTTGGATGCACAAGAGCAAAACTGGCTGGATTATATTGCTGGTGGATTATTCGCAAAAGTTAAGAAAACAGGCGATAAACGCTACTATACCACAAGGTAATACTTTTTCATCTGATATTTTCAATTAAGGTTGAAAAATCAGTTAGTAACCTAATCAAATTCGATTAGCCACTTTTTTTAACTTGCTTATCAAGGAAAATTTTATTAAATAAAATATCCAAAATACTTTTACTGATTTCTGTATCCTGGTCTCAATTCTTATTTTCATTTATATTAACGATTATGATATTCAACTAATCTTTACTTTGTTGACTCTTGGATATCTTCCGAGTCTTCAATTGGCGTTAATGTTCCCTTTTTTCCCAAAGCCAACTGTCTTTCTCCTCTAAAAGCTGATGCATGAGCATTTTCAATTTGGACAGTATCTCCTTTTACAACATTATCAATTTGTTCATTCCACAAACAAAGTTTAATAGTTCCTGATTCATCTCCAATTAAAACTTTAACAATATTGGCGTTATTTCCATATCTAGTAACAACTCGTTGGGGTTCAGCAATCTCTAAAATTTTTGCCTTTAGATTTACCTTAGTCATTCCTGGACGCAAGTCTTTTATGTTATTGGAGGGCGTTGTTCTATTCTTCTTTATTAAATATTTTCGAATAACACTTGTTTCCATGAAATTCATTAATTGATTATTTCTGTCTAACAAGAAATTATTGTTTACTGGAAATTGTGCAATTACTTCTGTTCCTCTTTTTATTAAGAAAATAGATTTTTCCTTCATTTTTGCTCTAAGTTGAACTGTTAAATTTTCGCATGGAACTGGTTTATCATCTTCAGCAATTCGTAATGCGTGTAAAAACTTTTCAGGAGGAACCTCATATTTTATTGAAAGAAAAGCTAGATATTCTCCGATCGATCGTTTTTGCCTCAATAATATCACTCTTTTTTGTATCTAAATTATTTACATTTTAAGATAACCATGGCTTCTTAGCCACTCTGCCTGATTTTTTCGATATCGCCAAAAAATATCTCCCCGAGTATCGAACTGAAAATCCCACGGAGAAACCAAAACAATGTCTCCTTCTCGTACCCAAACTCTTCTTTTTAATTTACCTCTTATTCTACATAGCCGTTCCTTGCCATCTTGACATTTTACCATTATTCTTTCAGAGCCAAGCATCTTAACAGCAATTCCTAGAACATCGTTAACAGACGGTAGTATCATCCTTTGGAGATTTCCTTCAGTTTTCACTTTTCTTTTACCCATAATTTACACCGTATCCTCGTCGGCATATGATATTTTTTATTAGAATAATTTTGAGGAAAAAGATTATCTTATTATCTAATAACTGATCCAACTCTTCCTCTGAAGAATTCTAATTAATCTATGAGGAGTGTAGCCCAATATATTAGTTTAGCTCCAAAAAAACCATGTTTTAACTGCAATATTGAATCTTTAATTAGAATTAATTAGCAAAACAAGAAAGAATTGATACTGATTCTACTTGAAAATGCTTACTGTTTCCTTCTCTTTTTTTCCTTTGAAACCATTTCCTCGTCTAGCCCAAGCATTTTTAGTATTAAAACTAAAATTCAAATTAGAAGCTTTTTGCTTATTTTGAACTCTTTTTGAGAAACATGTATTACAATACACTGGTCTTTCTGCTTTTGGCTTAAAAGGTACCATTGCGTTTTTGCCGCACTCGTTGCATTTGATTTCAAATCCTCTTTTTTGTGACGTCTAAAATCACCTCTATTTGTTTCGTTGAAATTGAAAATAGGAATTCTCAATTATTATTTGCATGAGAGTGTAACATCAGATTTAAATCTTTACACAAATAAACATTGAATTGGATGCTTAATTATTACTTAATCTGCGATTACTTTTCTTTTCTAGTGCTGATAAATTATTGTTTTTTGTATCCAACTACGCTCATATAAATTGCGCTCTCGTCAAAACCATCTATATCAAGAATTTGGTTAATTTCATCATCAAAAAATGCTCCAATCTGACAAGAACCTAGCCCGATACTAGTGGCACTTAAAGCTAGATTCTGGGCGATGTGGCCAGCATCTAAATAAATATACCTGTATGCTCGTTGTCCATATTTCCATTTTGTTCTTGAGAAAACTGCTGTCCAAATTATCACAACTGGTGCGTTGCTACACATTTTTTGCTCCAGAGCACTTTGGGCTAATTCTTGACTAAAATCTTCATTTTTCAGTTTTTCCAAAAAATGTGATTCTATATTATAATGATAAAGAGCCTTATCTAGACCATCAACATTGTTTGCTATTAGATAAGTTTCAATTGGATATAATGCTCCTGCAGAAGGGACTGTTCGAAATTCATAATTCTTTATTTTTCTTTGTACTCCCGTTGATGCCCATAACAGAAACGCTAATTCATTGAGAGTTATAGGTTTAGTAGAAAATAATCGGCTACTTTTTCGGGTCTTAAGAATTTTTAAAATTTGGAACGTGTCTCTAGGAAATTTGCTTGATAATTTGATGGTCTGAGTTTCTGGATACTTTTTATAAATTTCAGGTTTGATATTCCAATCTAGGTAGCTGTTTAGATGTTTATTGCGATAATATTTTGTTTCTTTTTGGAAGATATCTCCAACTGGTTTGTTCACTCTTTCCACCTTAAATGATTACTATTCTTTATTGATCTTATCTAGTACCATATTTCTTAAAAGTTTAAAAACAACTAATTAAATTGAATTAATTTGTTTTTTAGGAGGTGTAGTAATAGTGGCTGAAACAACCATAAATATTCCTGAACGACTTCAACAAATGGGAAAAACTGTACAAGATTATAAAGACTCAGTCGTTGCTCATTTTAAAGATATGGACGTTGATGTAAAAGACTGGAATTTCAATGTTGGAAAAACAGAAGAAGAATATACTGTTGAAGTTAAGGTTAAATTATCGATAAAACCAAAAGTTAAGCAATAATTAATTTTTGATTTTTCATCTTTTTTCAATTGATATTGTCACAATAATATATAGTTCCATATTGGTCTAAATCTGAATATTGGGAATCTTGATAGATTATATCCATGTTCAATCCATGTTGCAAAATCAGTTCACGTGAAAATTCCCATATTTGCAGTGTTTTTTCATCCGGTCCCCAGAACCATATTCTATCATCTGGATGTCTCATTCCCCATCCATAGTTTCTTGGCAAAACTAATACAACATCCGGTTTTATAATTTCGGATTTTTCTTCTAAATCTGATAATCTGTTTATCTCTATCCAGAATTCTTCTAGAATGATAAAATGTTCTTCTGTCATTGTCCCATATGGATTGTTTTCTATTTGTGGGTAATTAAATATTATAATGTATTCAGCACCTGCTTCATATGACTTCATCATTTGTTCATAGATTTTTTTGCTGTTATCCAAGTAAGGCGGTTCATCAAATTTCCATGTTATGATTGTTCCCCAAGATCTGTTTTGCATTCTTGCAGCTCCTCTAACAAGCGATATCTCTTGAACTATGGAATTATTCCACCCTAGTTGTGTCAAAATAACATCAAATCCTCCTAAATAGTCCCACCAATAAAGAGCATAATCAGAAGTGAAGATTGTAATATTTTGTTCTTTTAATTCTTTAATACCTGGATCATTTGCGATAAAATCTATATATAACTCTGCTGAAACATCATAAAATTTCTCTATATCCAAATTATCATCAATTGATGCTGAGGTAAGCTCTTGATAAAGTGTATAATTATACTCTTTTATTCGCTCAAAAAAACTTGCCCAATTATAATCAATTTGAATTCCTCCTGGTTCATCATAATAATATATTCCTAAAAGTTGATTTTTCCATCTTTGTTTAGCCTGCTCTACCCAGGGTATTTGCCATGGGCACTCAGTATCAAACCAACCAAAATACACAATAATTTTTTGATTAGCTTTAATAGCATAATTGCAAATTTCATTTATTGCAGTCTCATTTTTACTAATTGGACCCGATTGTAAAACGAACAAGTTTGTATAGGTTTTTGTTTTATCAATTAATGCTTTAGCTTGAGCTGAAGTATTTCCACAAAAACTGACTCCCACATATACTGGTAACTCTTGATTGTTAGTGATGGGTTCTTTAGGATTGTGAAAGAGAAAAGAACTACTTACAACTATTAATGTTAACACTAATCCTAAAGTGACGCTATATCTCATATTTTAAATCACTTAGGACTATCTTTTTTTAATTAGGAAAATATGCTTTCCTAATTATGGCTACTTATTAACCATTCAGGTGGTCGGATCGATAATGTTCATTGAGTACCTCTAAATCTTTTTATTATTTCATTTTATCGATTTTACCTTTGTAACTTCTTATGTTTTCTTCACAAATACCATTTTTCCATTTACATATTCCACTGACTATTTCACTTAGATAATATTCAAACTCTTCAGTTGTAATATTGTTGGCACATTCAACTCGATAGACTATTTCATCTTTTTCTCGACTAGCAGTAATTGCGACCAATACATTACTATCCTTCATGTTCTACACCCAAGGCATAGTTTATGTCATTATAAATTTAAGCTATTCTATGAAGACGATTTTACTGAAAAAATATCTGAATTTTTCAGAGTTTAGTTCATAGAGTACCAAAACAGATAAAAACTCGCTTAGTATCCTTGAAAGCACTAAAGTGAGGATGTCAAATGCCGTCTGAAATGTTTGATGTTGAAAAATTTGTAGAAATGAGTGCTAATGCAAAATACTGTCAAGTAAAGAGACTTAAAGAAACTGTAAAATTAAAACTCAGAACTCCATCCAGATTATACACTCTAAAAGTGGAACCAATAAACTCTGATGAAATTATAAAAAAACTAAAGTGTGAAATACGCGAACTGTAACCAAAATACCTATTTCACAGAATTTTTTTACGAAAAGAGTTTTAATAATTACTAATCCAAAAGTTACTAGAATTGTTTGGATTTGATATTTTTATCCAGCAAGGATCAAACTGCTTTAGTGCTGTTACTAGACTTTGAACTTAAAAGAAAATTAGTTATCTAGTACTGTGTGTGTGGCATTTTTTGGTGCGGTCGCCGGGATTTGAACCCGGGTCACCAGGTTGGCAACCTGGAGTGCTGACCAAACTATACTACAACCGCTTTTATGATGAACTACGTATTCTTCTAGATCTTCTCTTAAAAAGTATTATGTTTTTTTGTTGTCTCTTTCATATTTCTTTCTAAGAATCCATAATTCTCGATGAAAAATAAATGGCTTTTACAATTGCAATCTGAAGAACCAAACTTTGGTATAGCTTTTCCTTTCATGTTAATTAAATTAGCGAGATTACATTCTTCCTTTTTTATGCCTTTTTTGATTATAACTTTTTTTATTTTTGTTTTATCACTATTGAGAAGATAGTCAATATGCCAAAACAGTTTTTTTTCCTTCCGGAGATGTCGTTTAATTCGTTGATCCAAATTAGTTTGAGCTGAACCCACATATGCATAAATTCCGGGTTTAAATACTAACTCTCCTAGAGCTCCTACCTTCACAGAAGTTGTATTCTCTACTTGAATAATTAAGACATAAACAGCTTTCAAACAACAACCCTGCTAGTACTGCAAAAAATTTTATGCTTCATATAACTTAAAAATTATTTTAAATCATTTCTCTTAGTTTATTCTCTAATTCTTCTTTATTTCGCACAATAGCATCTGAATGATATATTATCCACGGGCTTAAACGCTCAATGTTTGATAACACTATAACTTTTTTACCCTTACTTTTTGCATAAAATAATTCCATACATGCTCCCGCTGAAAGTATAGGCATAAAAACAACCATTATATCACACCTTTTAGCATCATTTAGATCTCTTTTAACAAATTCTGATGCAGATGTTTCTTTCCACCAACATTTTTCGTCTCCTTTGTATAGCTTTTTTTCACGTAACCATGGATTAATTACCTTAATTCCTACTTTTTCACAAATTTCAGTAATTGTTTTTCTGTATTCTTGTTGTTTCTCCATGCCGAGAATAGGACCTGAAAGGAACACTTTCTTTTTCATTTTAGAAACAGGAATTGAGACTATTCGATCTTCATTATCCTTTATTACATCATTTTGATTCAAGTAATTCAAGCATCCTTTCAGCGCTATTAGTAGGAGGTTTGCAACTTCGATTACTACAAATATACGCTGTAGCTTTATTATTCAATAATTTATACTCTTTATCATCTTTTTTAGGTCGATAATATTTTACCACAACATTTGGCAAATAATTTGAATTTAATATTCTGCGCAAATTCTGAAAACTTTCTTCATCTGGATTTCCAACCAAAATGACACTATCAGAAGTTCCAATTGAAAAATCAACACCTAAAAGCAAAAATGTGTGAGCTAAGGGTGATCTAATAACCTCTTCAGAAAAAATTCTTAACATTTTTTTTGCCATCTTTTCATACTGTAAATTTCCTGATAAACTAGTTAAACGTAATAAAATTAAAAGTGCAACTGAATTGCCTGAAGGAATTGCGCTATCTTGAACTTTTTTAGTTCTATGTAATTCATCTTCTGAATTTTTTGCAGTGAAATAGAATCCTCCTTTTTTGTAATCCCAAAATTCTTTAGTAGCTATCTCAATCAGTTCCTCTGCCAAATCTAAATATTTTCTATCAAAACAAGCATCATAAATTTCCAGAAATCCCCATGCTAAAAATATATAATCATCTATGAAACCACTTATGGCTTTATCATTTCCAGCAAACCTGTGACATAAGTATCCATTTTTTGTTTTCATGTTTCCCCAGATAAATTCAGTAGCTTTAATGGCCGCTTTCACATATTTTGGGTTATTTAAAATCCGGCCTGCTTTAGCTAAAGCTGCTATCATTAAACCATTCCAATCTGTTAAAATCTTTTCATCTTTGAAAGGATGGATTCTTTTCTTTCTTTTTTTAAGAAGTAGTCTTTGAATTTTAGCTATTTTTAAAATAATTTTTTCTTTGGTCATATTTAACTCTCTTGCTATCTCCGACAAAGGTCTGCCTAAATACAAAATGTTTTTTCCGCTCTTTTTTTGTACAGCTTCGGGATAATTGCCTCTAGCTTCTATATTGAATATAGCTAAGGCTATTTCTTGCAGTTCAAGTGGGAGAGTTCTTCTGATTTCTTCTTCACTCCATAAATAATATTTTCCTTCCACACCTTCGCTGTCTGCATCTTCAGCCGTATAAAATCCACCTTGTATGGACGTAAGATCTCTAAGGACATATTCCAAAATTTCTTTAGTTGTTATTTCAAATTTTTTCTCCTTAGTTGCTTGAAATGCTTCAACATAAGCTATGGCCATTAGAGCTTGATCATACAACATTTTTTCAAAATGTGGTACTAACCATTGTTTATCAGTGGCATATCTATGCAAACCAAAACCTACCTGATCGAAAATACCCCCTAGCCTCAAGTTTTGCAGTGTTTTTTTTGTCATCTCTAACGCATTTTTATTTTTAGTTCGTTTCCAATATCTGAGTAAAAATAATAGGTTATGCGGAATTGGAAACTTTGGGGCAAAACTAAATCCTCCATTTTGATTATCAAAGTTAAGAAACAATTTTTCAAATGTATCCTCTAATATATCGCTTGAAATTTCAATTTCTGACCTTCGTTGTTCAAGACTATCCAATCTTAGTAAGATTTCTTTTCCTATTTTTATTAATTCTGATTTGCGCGTTTTCCAGATTTGTTCTATTTGAGGAATTAGGTTAATCATTCCAACAATCCCAAATTTATTTTCTTTAGGAATATAACTGCTGATAAAAAATGGAATTCTATTTGGTGTCATTATTACATTTAGTGGCCATCCGCAATTGCGTCCCATTATTTGACAAATTTTCATGTAAATATTATCCAGATCAGGTCGCTCTTCTTTATCAACCTTAATGCAAATGAAAGTTTTATTCATCAATTCAGCAACTTTTTTATCATTAAAACTTTCTTTCTCCATAACATGACACCAATGACAAGAGGAATATCCTATGGAAACAAACACAGGTTTATCTTCTGTTTTGGCTTTTGCAAACAATTTTAAATTCCATGGATGCCATTCCACTGGATTATAAGCATGTTGAAGTAAGTAAGGACTTTTTTCATAAATTAGTTTATTTGGTCTCTCTTTTTTCGAGTTTTTTCCTTGCATTAATTCCCCTTCCTAAATATTTGAAAAAACCTCTATTATTACTAATCCGCTTACTCCATAAATACCGTTTCTTCAAACGAGGTTAGCTAATTTTCTTATTTATTTTTAATAAAACAAATTAAAAAACGCTGCAAATAACTATGAAAAATTAAACTTCATGATTTAAGAATCTTTTAAGAATTTTGTTTCTTTAAAGTCGCTAATTATATAAGTTTGGCACCAGAAGTAAGGATCATGCAGGCAAGAATAGGAATTATTGGTGGAACAGGTCTTTATGACCCAAATTTGCTAAAAGATACAAAAGAATTACTTGTTGAAACCCCTTATGGTTTTCCCTCTGACTCAATAACTATAGGTGAATTAGAAGGAAAACACGTGGCTTTTTTACCCAGACATGGAAAGGAACATTCGATACGTCCAACGGATGTGAATTCAAGAGCTAATATCTTTGCTCTGAAAAAACTTGGTGTTACACAAATATTTGCACCTGCAGCGGTTGGTTCACTGAAGGAAGAATATGAACCAGGTGACATAGTGTTTGTTGACCAATTCATCGATAGAACAACTAAACGTGAGCAATCTTTTTATTCAAAAGAAAAAGTCTGCCACATTTCAGTTGCTGAGCCAATATGTAATATTCTTAGGAAAAATCTAATTACTACTGCTCGTGATCTAAATATAAAATTTCATGAAAAGGGAACATATGTTTGTATTGAAGGCCCAAGATTTTCAACAAAAGCCGAATCTAGACTATTTAGAACTTGGAATGCAGAAGTGATTGGAATGACCCTTGTTCCAGAATGTGTTTTAGCTAGAGAAGCTGAATTATGTTATGCATCAATATCAATGATTACAGATTATGATGTGTGGAAAGACCATCATGTTAGTGCTGGTGAAGTAGTTAGAACAATGAAAGTTAACGTTGAAAAAGTGAAACGTATACTTTTAAATGCAATAAAGTATTTACCTGAAGAATCAGGTTGTGACTGTAGAAAAGCCTTGAATAACGCGTTTTTATGAGGTAAACTATTGAAATGAAAAAACAAAATGAATGTAATTTGGATCTTAAATCGAAAATACGTCGAATACCTGAATTTAAAGGAGTAGTTTTTTGGGATATAACTCCTCTTTTAAAAGATAAGCTATGTTTTAAAGAAAGCATTCGACTTTTAGCTGATCATTATAGAGAAGTGCCTGTTGATGTTGTGGTTTCCAATGAGGCTAGGGGTTTTATTGTTGGAGCTGCAATCGCTTATGAACTTGGAGTAGGTTTTATCCCAATAAGAAAAAAAGGTAAACTTCCATATACTTGCATAGATCTGACTTACAAAAAAGAATATGAATGTGATTCAATTGAAATTCATGAAGACGCTATCGAAGAAAATCAGAATGTACTATTAATAGATGATTTATTGGCAACAGGTGGTACGATAAAAGCAAATATCCAGTTGGTTGAAAAACTAGGTGGCAAAATTGCAGGTATAGGTTTCCTTATAGAATTAGATTATCTTAACGGTAGACAAGTTATTGGCGAAAATTATGATATTTACTCTCTTACTCATTATGAAAACACTAAACCCTATCGATGAAATTTTTTGATAATGAGTTTAACTAGAAATAAATCGTTTTTCTTTATTTTCCTTCTCTTTAATATTAACTGATTTCTACAAAAAATGCTGTTCAATTTATCGCGTTTTTAAGTTCTTTAATATAAAATTACACATTATTCTTGGAAAAAACCCCAAGTTAGCGTTCTTTAGGATGTTAAAGCTTTTCTCCTCCCGAGTATACTTAGAGATGTTATTTGGTGTTGGTTTAAATTGAACGTAAAAGAAGCTAAAGCTATGGAAAAGACTTTGAAAGAATTGAAAGAACGGTACATCGATTTTGGAGATTCAATGAAAGATACAGCCAATGCCATAGGATCCACAAAAAAACTTTGGCGTGAAGGGAACAAATCACGATTAATAAAATTGGGTTTAACTCTTGTATGTTTCCCGGAACCTACTCCCATTAGTGAGAGTATTGGAGCCTGTTTTATAGCAGCTGGTTTAGTTCAAAAAGGAATCAAGAGTAAAGCTATTTATCTTGAGGATATAAAAAAAACTTTTAAGACTACATTAAAAGATGTATTAGAAACACAAAATTCTATTAAACTTTAATATCTCTAAACATTAATTTATTTAAAAAAAATCCGTATTAAGTCACAGATTTTAATGTTTATTCCATTTTTTTATTAAGACAATTAATAGTTACCTTTTCTTTACATGGATAATTAAAAATAAGCAACAAATCTCGTCATTGAATACTTTTTTTCCAACATAGTTAAATAACAAGAATATAGACAGATTCTTAATAGAGGCTAAAATGGAGAGAAAGTGTTTTGGCTGACTCATATCAAGATCAGTTTGCTCGACGTTTGATCCAGAACCTATTGGATGTTCATCTTTTACGGATAGTTCAAAACCAACCTCTATGGGGTTATAAGATAAAGAAAGATATCGAAGAGATTTTCAATTTGAAAATTAGACATGGACTTCTTTATCCCACTTTAAATGATCTTGAAGAAAAAGGTTTTCTGAAAAGTCAAAACCAAACTAAAAGTGGAAGAGCCAGAAAAGTTTATACTGTAACAGAGACTGGAAAGAAGTATATCGAAAGTTATTATTCTGTCCTTAGAGATCAAATTGAAGGTATTGATTTAGCTTGATTAAATCTTCTAAGAATCTCTATTAATTTTTTTAATTATTTACAAAATAAATTCTAAGAAACCATATCCTGCAGAACTGAAAAAAATATAGTTAAATTGGGCTTATTCAAGAATAATCCGGGCGTCTACTACTTTCAAACCTTTTTCGTAAACAATAACTGGATTTAAGTCGAGTTCTTTGATTTCAGGATTTTCAATAATTAATTTTGAAGTATTTATCAATAATTTTGCTAAAGAATTTATGTCAATCGGAGGAGTATTTCTATATCCCGTCAACAAAGGATATGCTTTAACTTCACTAATCATCTCAAAAGCGTCTTCTTCAATTATTGGCGCAACTCTAAAAGTTACATCTTTTAAAATTTCTACAAAAACCCCTCCTAAACCAAACATTAACGTTTGACCAAATTGGGGATCTTTTACCGCTCCAACTATTACTTCTATCGATGGTTTAGCCATCTCTTGAACTAAAACGCCTATAATTTTAGCGTTCTTATCATATATCTTAACGTTTTTCATTATGTCTGCAAAAGCTTTTTCAACTTCAGTAATATTTTTTAAATCAAGTTTTACTCCGCCAGAATCAGATTTATGGATTATGTCTGGAGAGACAATTTTTAAAACCACAGGGAATCCAATTTGTTGTGCAGCGATTACTGTTTCTTTGCATGTTTTGGCTAATGTATATTTGGTTACGGGAATGCCATACTCTGAGCATATAGTTTTTGCTTCATTTTCTAAAAGTGCTTTTCTTGATTCATTATATGCTTGGGCGATAATATTTGAAGTTTTATTCAAGGTAACAACTTCCATGTCGATTATTATGACACCCATGTTGGGTTTAAAATCGTTTTGATCAAATTGGTGATTATTACTAAATACCTTTCAATTTTTCAATATTTTTTTATATCCTTTGAGCAAAATTTTTTGTTAACTATTTTTAATTATTTTAACTTAAATAGAATATATGTTGGTTTCGAGCAGCTTAAATATGAACTATTCTTTTATTCAATATCCTTAACTGGAGATGTGTGGCTTGACACAAAAAAAAGATTGGCAAAACATCTATACGCTAATTAAACTTGCTGAGATGGGATCCCACAAAAAAACAACCAAAATCTCAACTGAATCCTTTTCTGAGGAACTGGGGTTTTCTCAACAAACAGCTTCAAGGCATTTAATCGAGTTAGAACATAAAAAATGGATCAGACGAAAAATAACTCCTGAAGGTAGCCTTGTAAAAATCACTTCAATAGGATTAAAAAAACTAACAAAATTATGTTCTACTTTGCATAGATTAGTTGAAGTAACTCAGCCATTAACATTTTCACTTGAAGGTAATGTTTTTTCAGGTTTAGGAGAAGGTGCCTATTACATATCAAAAGATTATTACAGAAAGCAATTTATCCAAAAATTTGGTTTTGATCCATATCCTGGAACACTAAACCTCAGACTTTCTACAGAATTTGACCTTGAAAATAGAAAAGATTTGGAAGGTTACCCAGCTATTGAACTAAAGGGTTTTACTAGTGAAAACCGAACTTTTGGAATAGTTAAGAGTTACCCAGTTAAGATTAATAATAAAATAAATGGTGCTTTAATATTCGCTCTTAGAGGACACTATGATCTATCCGTTTTAGAAATTGTAGCTCCTGTAAATTTAAGAAAGCTGTTTAATTTAGTTGAAGGCCAAAAAGTCAAAGTAGAAGTTTTTGTTTTGCCAAAACTTTAACATACTAATATGAATATTTTATTAGATAATTTGTGTTTTTAGAACGTTTTACTGCAAGAATATAACCTGTAACTAATCCAGAAAGCAAACCTCCTAGATGTGCAAAATTATTTACATTAGGTCCAGAGCTCAAAAACAGCAAGAAAAAAGCATAAATCAGTGCGCCAACAATTGATTGACTTATTGTTCGTCTAGTGTAGATTGTTACTGCTCCAAACATCGAAAATATTGCTCCCGACGCCCCAACAGACGGAAGATCCAAAGGTAATACCATAAGTGATATGAGATTCCCAGTAAGCCCTCCTAGAAAGAAGATAAATAAGTATTCAGTTAATGAGAAAAGTTCTTCTGATCTTAATCCAAAAATCAATAAGAACAACATATTTCCAAAAAGATGAGCTATATTTCCATGAACGAAAATAGATGTAATAATTTGATAATAAAAACCACCATAAATAACTAATCTGTTAACTTGACCAAATCGGTATATCATCTCTGGATCAGTATTAAAAAAATTTCCTCCCAACAAAGATGTGAAAATATAAAATGCAACATTTATCGCTATAAGGATATATGTTGGCATGAATTTTTGACTGTTAAACATTAACTTTTCATCTTGAAAACTTTTCAATTATTTTTTGTAAAATCTTTGATGAACTATCTAGAGAATCTTCTCCAAACTTTCCAATTTTGATTATGTCAATATTTGTTGCGTTATTTAGACAATATTCTTTTACAGTTTGTTCCATATCTATTTGATCGTGTCCTAAAACAATTAAATCAGGTTTTATTTTATTAATGACTTCTGCAATATCGAGTTTTTCGTAACCAAGTATTGCTTTATCCACAACTTTTAATGAATTTATTAGTGTACATCGTTGATTTTCAGGTATTATTGGTTTTCTTCCTTTAATTTTTTCAACAGTTCGATCTTTGGCAACAATAACAAAAAGTTTTGCTTTTTTACCGCCAGCTTTTTTAGCCTCCTGCAAAAATTTAACATGGCCTAAATGCAATAAATCAAATACGCCTGATGCTAATACTATTTTTTTTTCTCTAAATTGTTTGGCCAATCGAAATTCACTAATCCCATTATTTTTAATGCGTCTAATAATCCTTCACAGTAAGCAATCGAAGTTAAGCTTGTCTCAAATTTCTTTTGATCCCTATAATACTTTGCATCTTTTAGATAGTCCTCAATATATTTCATAACACTATCAATATTTTCACTAGTTATGCATAGCTTATCATTTCTTTGAATTTCTTTAAGCACTTTTTCTGCTGAGAGTATATATTTCGAAACCAGGTTTGCTATGCTCATGTTCTTTGCTCCTTTAATTCTTTAGGAGCTCCTGCAAATGCTACTAAAGCTTCAGCTTCCATAAAATGAAGTTTTCCTGGAAAAATTAAGCTTTGTGGCGGACTTCCAAAATTAAATTCTATTAATTGTTTTACCCGATCTGCTTTTATAATTTGAGTGCTACTGCCTACTCTTGCTAATCCAACTGCTATTGTGTTGGGTGTAACTATTTTTTGTTTTCTTTGATGCTCAATATTTACGAGCAGTTTTAATGCATCATTGATACTCAAGAATTGTTCTTTTTTCTTGTTTATGTCGAGCAAACAAAGAGTATGTAGCCCAATTTTTTTGTTTTGAATAATTACTTTATATGGAGTTTCCGAAAAATTGTAAGGAAGTGGTATTGTTACAGTTTTTCCAAACTTATAATTATGTAAACCAGACAAGCCCATTATTGCTGAAATTATGGATGTTCCGTGAATAATTCGTGTTTTTATTTTACGTTTTTTTGCTTCTAATCTAAGTGACATGTGGGTTGTAGCTATTAATGGATCTCCTGGAACTAGAAATACAGTTTTTCCTTTTTCAGCAGCATTAAGCATGATTTTGCCGTTTTCTTCTTCCAGTTCGTATCTTGATAGAACATTAATTTGTTTTCCTGATTTGTTTTTAAAATTATTAAGTGAAAAATTGGGCATTAGATTTGTGTATAATTCAATAAACACGCTTTCTGCACTTTTTACTTCTTCCAATCCTTGAATACTAATCCCATTTTCGTCTTCAAGACCTAAACCCACAAACACAAGTTCTCTCATTTCTCTATTTCCTTGTTACCAGGCAATTTGACTAGTTTTTAACTGCATTATTAGTGCTTCTATAGAATCTTGTAGTATTTGCTGTCTTTACTATTTTAGTTGTTTTGTTTTTCTATCTAATTTAATATCTCACATTTGGGTTAGTATTGAGTTTTATGTGTGATTATCATCTCTTTTTTTAGTACATTTTATTCAGAGAATCCATCGATTGTTGTACGGAATCTTATTATATGCGATATGCTATTTTATGATTGATGCGTATTGCTAGAAAAAATGTTGGATTTCAAAGCAAAAGCTTTCAACTGTCCTCACTGTGGAACCAATACAAAACATAAATGGTATTATCTAGCTAAGGGTGGCATAACTGCAAAAGGATTTAATTACTATGTAGGATTTGTACCAGACCTTAATTTTGGTCTTTGTTCACAATGTAACAATTTTACACTTTGGTTGAATGAAAAACTAATATTTCCAGCTTTATCTCTTGCTCCCAAACCAACTGAAGATATGCCTATATCCGTAAAAAAAATTTTTTTAGAAGCCAGCAAGATAGTAGAGAGCTCTCCCAGAGCTGCTTCAGCTCTACTACGTTTGAGTATCCAAAAACTAATAAAACATTTAGGTGAAAAAAGTCGAAACCTGGAAACCTCTGTTTCAAATCTTATAGAAAAAGGGCTATCCAATAAATTCTATGATGCTCTATTAGCTGTTAGAATTCTAGGAAAAAAAGCAGTAAAACCTGGAATCATTAATTCTAAAGATGATATCAACACTGCGATTGCGTTATTTATTTTGGTTAATATGCTCGTCGAATCAACAATATCTCAACAACGAAAGGTGAATCAATTATATACTTCTTTGCCAAAACCGAAACCTGTTAAGAGAAAAAAGCGAATACAAAGAAAGAAAACAACCACAGTAAAAAAGAGAGCAATAATTCCAAAACCAACAATACTATACAGATAATCTTTAATCTGTTTTATTTTTTGAATTATTATTCCTGTTGCTTATTTTCAAAAAATTCCCAAGCTATATTAAATCGCCAAGGATCACCTTTCTCGGTTAACTGTATATTTCCATTAATAGTTTCTATTAGACCCTTATTCTGTAATTTTTCCAATTCCTTGGAAAAGATTTCTTCTGGAAATCTTCCAAACTCTTTTTTAAACCAATTTCGATTTAATGGATTACGAATGTAGATAAGCATCATAGATTTCCTCATTTCTTCATCTACTGAAAGACTTGTAAGTCTGGATATCGGAAAATTCCCATCTTTAACAGCATTAGTATATTTTTGAAGGTCTTCAATATCTGAGTATAAATACTTGTCCAAATGTCCCATAAAAAAACCCGCTCCAGTTCCAACAACTTCTGATGATGGTTTTTTGAAATCTTCCTCTAATCTTGAAAATCTATTATGACATGTTGGTTTATACCCATTTTCCTTAAAAATTCTATAAGCTTCGAGATACATTTTCATCTCTAACTCTTCATTACCTGCTGGAGGAAGCTCACCTTTCTCAATTTTTTTTGCTAATGGGGTACCAGAATACAAATCTAATGGATAACAATCTACACTTTCAACTTCGAGTTCTAATGCCTGGTTAATATCTTCTATCCATTGATCTATTGTTTGACCAGGTAAATTATATAACAAATCTATGCTTATTTTTAGACCATTCTTTTTTGAAAGTTGGAGTTTCTTTTTTGCATCTCTACTGCTATCCCGTATCATCAAGTTTTCTCTTAGTGAATCATTGAAGGTTTGAATGCCTATATCTAATTGGTTAACACCATTTGATGAAAGTGCATTTATTTTCTCTATTGATAAATTCGTGGTACAAGCAGTGAATTTTGTAGTGTGATCAGAACTTAAATTAAAATTTGTTCGACAAAAATTTAGTAAGTCTTCAATTTTTTCATTGGAGATTACCGATGGGCTTCCCCCACCAATATATAATTCTTCAAAAACACTAGTTTTAACGTATTCAGTTTCTGCGTAAAAACTTAATGCTTTCTTTAATGCAGAAATATATGGTGTGACATTTTGTTTTTCACAATTAACTGTGAAATAACAAAAAGAGCATTTTCCTTCACAAAATGGAAGCCAGGGTTGTAATTCTTTAACTTGATTATCGTTGCTTTCTGTTTTTAGGATTCCAAAAAAAGTCTCTAAATTCTCTGGCGTCGGGGGCAATCTGTCTCTGTATGTCATTGGAGGCCAATGTTCAATGTGTTTATAGGGCCACCCATTGTGACTTTCATAATCCAACTAGCTCAACACTCTTCGAATAAAAGGTTCAATTTTCACTATTAAATGTAACTACATAACTTGTTTAATTGATTAATAGTAATTGTCTCTTTATCATTTTTTCAATTAATTTCTTATAGGAAAATTGTTCAAATCCATTAACTTGCTTTCAGGTTGATATTTTTGATCTCAATAATCTTCTATTGGGGTTGCCCGGATTTGAACCGGGGTCTGTAACACCCGAGGCTACAAGCCTAGACCAGACTAGCCGACAACCCCTTGCATTTTAGAATATTTAGTCTTGGCCACTTTTTAAAGGTATTTTTAAACCTTTAAGACTTTGTTAGCAGAAAAAGCATTCAACTTAACCTTTTTTCAATTTTATTTAGTTGCTGAATTACTATACCTCAGGAGTGAACTGTAAAATTTTTTAGAAAATATTTCCTTTTAGAAGCTTGTTTGAATCATTAAGGCTAAGATAAATCAATAATGCAATTACTACATATTTTTTTCTTTTATTACTTTCTATAGGGTGTTTTCATGACTTCTTTAACTTTTTTACTTATTATTGGTCCTAATCCATGAACTTTTTTGGGCCAATCTTCTATGTTTATAAAAGCGTTGAGAGGAGTTTGATACTTTTCAAGAATTAATTTAGCTTTTTCTCCTCCAATGTTAGGCAAACTAGATATTAAAAATATTTGTGCATCCGATAGTGTATCATTTTTCTTAAAAGCATGAATTGTAGGTTTTCTTTTTTCACCAATTTGTTCTTGCTTTGCAGCTACGTAGAGAAACTCAGCAGTTTCTTTATATGATTTTGTATTGATAAACGCTATTCCATTTTTTGCTAAATTAAACATGGCTCCCCAAACAGCTGCCGGTTTAATGTGGCTAAATTTATAAATAATTGGTAAATATCCTTCTAAGACTATCATAGACTTTGGATAAACGTCTTTGAGTTTGAATAATTGGTCAAAAAGATAACGTCGAGTTAATGTATATACAAAATCTGTTACTGTTTTTCTTTCAACTGCACATTGATCTGATAATATGTAATCACCTTTTTTTAAATGTGCAGATTTAACATTAACACCCAATTCAATTAAATAATTAACAACCTTAGAAGCAGTTTTAGCCTCACGACTATCCACTATTATTGTTGGTGATCCACCGCTTCTTTTTTTGTCCAAATATGGAAGGAGAGTTTCTATTCCTGACATAAACACTACATCTCAAGAATAGTTCAATAGAGAAAAATATTATAAGAGCTTTTATGAGTAGAATTTAGAATAACATAGTGTAGGGTACTATTTTGTCTTCAGATATCAAAAGCGAACTCGGAAAATTAAATAAGAAAGAACTTTTTAAAATAGCCACCCTGAGGAAAATCAGTATTCCAAATAGCTGGTCTAAGTCACTTATTGTGGAACTCCTTGCTTTGAACGTGTCTATTGATAATATCCCAAAAATTAAATCAGTATCGTTAATCCACAGGACAAAAACCGATAATGCTCCTATTATTGTTATTAAAGATCTTGATAAA
Source organism: Candidatus Bathyarchaeota archaeon (assembly GCA_963848105.1). Lineage (GTDB taxonomy): Archaea > Thermoproteota > Bathyarchaeia > Bathyarchaeales > Bathycorpusculaceae > AD8-1. The sequence continues at coordinate 65,619 of CAWKCH010000001.1, read as the reverse complement.
AATTTTGAGGACATAACTGCTGTTGAGAATCTAAATCTTGAGATTATAGAAGGCGAACTTTTTAGTCTACTGGGACCAAACGGAGCAGGAAAAACTACAACAATTAACATTCTAAATGGGATACTAAAACCTACAAAAGGAACTATCTCGATAGCAGGTTTTGATGTGGCCAAGAATCTAGATGCGATAAAAAAGATAATTGGTTTGTGTCCCCAAAAAGCTGCGGTTTTCAAGTTCCTTACTGCAAGGGAAAATATTGAACTTTTTGGAAAACTACACTCAGTATCCAAGGAAGAGTTAGAAGAACGAACGAATAACCTTCTAGAATTATTAGGATTAACAGAAGCGAGCAAAAGAAAAGCTGGAGGTTATAGTGGTGGAATGCTTAGAAAACTAAATCTGATAATTGGATTGATTAGTGATCCTAAGATTGTTTTTCTTGACGAACCAACAGTTGGAATGGATGCAAGAGCTCGCCGTAAAACATGGGAATTTATTGGGTCCCTTAAGGAGAAAAAAAAGACAATTATCCTAACAACTCACTATATTGAAGAAGCGGAAGCACTGAGTGATAGAGTAGGTATTATTGATTATGGAAAACTGATTGAACTTGGAACTCCTAAAGAGTTGATGAAAAGACATGCAACAAAGAATCTAGAAGAAGTCTTTTTGAAAATTACCGGACGAAGAATAATGGAGGAGATCTGAAATGAAATATCAGGCATTAGTTGCTCTTGTTAAAATGGAACTGAAAAAGTTTATTCGACAACCAGCAAATTTATTCTTAAATCTTTTATTCCCTGCTGTTCTGACTATAGTGTTTTTATTTGCTTTTTCAGATCCAGAAATGGGAATGGAAATAAATTCAGTTGTTCCTGGTTTGATTGTTTATGCTGTGATTTTTTTAATTATGACAATCGCTCAATCCTTTTCTTCTGAAAGACAAGAAGGATTATTAAAAAGATTAAATACAACGCCGATGACTTCAGCCGAATTTATGGGAAGTCAGATCATAACGCATATGTTGATATCTATTGTGCAAGTGATTGTAGTTATTACGTTATCTTATTTCTTGGGCTTTAGACCACAAAGCGGTATTGAGGGAATACTGTTAGCTTTACCAGTAGTTGCGATATTTGCTTTGAGTTCAGTAGGTTTGGGACTTATTACTGCAACAATATCAAAAACTCCTGAAGCTGCTACAGGAATTTCATTTATTTTTATTCTTCCAATGATGTTTTTTGGGACTTTTATTCCAATAACTAGTACAACACAGCAAATTGCCTCGTTTATCCCCAGTTACTATTTAGTTGATGCGTTAAAATTGATTTTTGAGGGAGATTGGATGAATACAAACATTTTGCTTGACTTGTCAGTTATTTCCATATTTAGTATTTTAGTTGTTTTATTTGGAATAATTTTGTTTAAAAAATATGGAAGTAGCTAAAAAAAAGTGGGAGATCGCGGGGAAAATTAAGGGAATTAATGAAGCTAAAGCTTCTGTCGATTATTAAATATTATTGATTACATACGATTCCTGAGGTAATAATTCATGATTAACGCGTTGGTAGTATACGGAACTCGATATGGAGCAACTGCAGATACCTCTGAGGTTATTGCGGATGTCCTTCGTCAAGAAGGATTTGAAGTTAGAGTTGTTGATGCCAAAAAGGATACAGTGCAGAGTATAAGTGAGTTCGATTTAATTATCGTTGGGAGTGGCATTAAAATGGGTAAATGGACAAAGGAACCAGAAAAGTTTCTTGGAAAATTCCAAAAAGAATTATCAAAAAAGAAGGTAGCACTTTTTGTATGCTGTGGCAGCGCCAAACCTTTGACTGAAGGAGAAGAAAAAAACCGAGAAATGGAGAAGGGTAAAAGAAAATATCTTGAAGATAAAGCTGTTCACTATAATCTAAATCTGATTGCTTTGGGTTTTTTTGGTGGTATCTTTGACTTCAACAAGTTGTCATGGATTATGAAAAAAACTCTTTCAGGAGTTAAACCAAAACTAGAAGAAGCTGGTTTTAAAGAATCAAAAAGCGATATCTATGACCTAAGAAACTTGGTAACAATACGTAATTGGGCAAAAGATGTTGCTCAAATGGTTAAGTGAGAACTTTGGGTTTATGTGTTAAATTAAAGCCAAATCGCGTGTAAAAAAAATGGGGAGGTCGCGGGTGATATCTCCACTTGGTACAGGGTTCGAATCCCACCTCCGCATTTGAATTTAATAAAATTTATTTTTGGTTTAAATAACCTCAGAGCCTAAACGCTGAACCATGTAAAAATAATAAAGAAATAATGAATTTTACTAATTATTTTGCGGTTTTTGATGAGCACCTTGTTTTTCTTTCAGCAAAAGTCTACCATCCCTTATTAAAAGCATTCTAGATGTTAGGGAAGCTACCTGACTATCATGAGTTACAATAATTATTGTTGTATTTTGCTCGATGTTTAGTTTGCCTAAAAGCTTCATTATGTCTCTTTTGGTTTTTCCATCCAAGTTACCTGTCACTTCATCTGCCAAAACTAATGCAGGATTGTTAGCTAGAGCTCTAGCAATAGCTACTCTTTGTTGCTCTCCTGCACTTAGTTTGTGAGGTCTATGATCTTTTCTTTCCGAGAGGCCAACCATATCGAGCAAACTATTTGCTCTGTTTCTTATTTCTTGTTTTGTTTTTCCTGTACCTTCCATAGGGAGTTCAACATTTTCTACTGCACTCAACCAGGGCATTAAATTAAAAGTTTGAAACACAAAGCCAATTCTATGTTTTCTAGTCTTGTGAAGATCACTCTCTTTAACTCTAGTAATATCCACTCCATCTAGAATAACTCTGCCAGCAGTTGGTTTATCCAAACATCCAAGCATATTCAATAAAGTAGTTTTGCCAGAACCTGAAGGTCCCATAATAGCAATGAAATCTCCTTTTTTGATTTCCATGTTTATATCTTTTAATGCTCGAATTTTTCGGCCACCAATTTTGAATTCTTTTGAGAGATTTTCAGTTTTTAAAGCTATTTTATTCATATTTTAACGCCTCCATAGGACTAGTTCTAGAAGCCTTCCAAGCAGGATACAGACTGCCTACTACACCCAAAAACAGTGCACCGCCAAGAGACATCAACACGAGCTCAGCTGTTAACGAAACAGAAACAGAAGAAACAGTACTTGCACGAGCAAAAGTACCGGTAGCACCAGCATTCACAGCAGGAATCAAAACTCCTGACAGAACAGGAGCAGCAAAAACGCCAATCCCTATTCCAACCAATCCTGCAATAAAACTAAGCAATATTCCTTCCAACATAAACTGGCCTAGAATATTCTGATTACTAAACCCTATTGCCTTCAATGTACCGATTTCTTTTGTCCTTTCACGCACGGTATACAACATAACAAATAAAACTATCAAACTCGTACCAGCAATAGCTAAACCAATCTCTTGAACTGCCATAGCTTCAGTTTGAGCAAGAGAAACTTGGGCTGTTTCAAGCTGATTCTCATAAGTACCCTGCAATAATTCTAGTTGCTGCAAACGATCCTGGGATGTAACAATGTTAAGCTCTGGATGTAAACCATAAATCGTCTCAGCTACTTCAGTAACACTCTGGCCACTATCTGTAAAAACTGAAAGACTTGTAACCAAACCATCGTTATCTGTCAGTAACTGGGCATCAGAAAGGTTCATGTAAAGAGTTTTCAAATCTTCAACACCTGACGATCCAAAGACACCGATCACCTCAAAAGGCTGCTCTAGAATTGTAACAGTATCACCTGCTTCTGCCTCAAAAAACTCAGCAGTACCTTCACTTAAAAGAATAACACCCAAATCTCCATCTTGAAGATTTCTGCCAGAAGTAATATTGCTAGGCAAAATCGGGTAATTTTCAATAATATTTGAAACCAAAGGAACACCCTCAATTACATAATCAGCAATCAGAAGAGTAAACTCCCTTCCATTTGGAGCGGTAAAGTCTTGATTTTGGCCTTGAACAACTTGCAAAATTGGAGTTACACATGCAACTTGTGGAATATAACCGATGTCTGCGTAAAGAGTTTCATTCATAGGTGTAGATCCTCCACCGCTAAATACACCGCCACCAAACTTGCCAGCTCCTCCTGCTGGTCCTCTAGTAGAACCAGGGATTGGTCCTGAATCGGTAACTCCGAATCCTGAAAAACTTTGATCAAGACTACAGTCAATTTGTGTTAATGTTTGGCTGATTGTCTCTTCTGTTTGAGTTATTGTGTTGCTTAAATTCTGGGTTATCGCCTCTGCTGAAGCCTGGTTTGCAGTAATTCCTGCTGGAATTGAAATCATTATAGCCATAGAAAATCCTAAAGCAATAATTACTAATAATGCTCTTACTTTGCGTCTTGAAATATTTCTTGTTGCTCTTGTTAATATTCCCATTTGGTTTACCTTCTATTTCTTTGGGGATGGTTTAAAAAAATATTAAAGAGTTTTCCCAAATTGACCCCAAATCTAAAAATTTTTGTTTAATTTAAATGAGTAAAAAAATGAGTGAATTTTTAAGATTTTGGCTTAATTCTAGTATAATTTGGGAAAAGTGCTTAATTTGTAATTGTACAAAAATCAAACAGAAACAGCGGAGGTGGATGTTTAGTAGTAGCAAAAACGAAAGCAGGGAAGTATATCGAGGAGTGACTATGATTGGAAATAATGCTCTTATAGAAAGCTCGTAGTAATACATAATTTAGAGTTTGTATGTGGGCATTCTTTTCCAATTTTTTAGGAAGAATCCTAATGAACATATCGTCTATCGGGTCAGCATTAAACTCTGTTTTGGGTTTTGTTAGAGAATATATAGAAGTGAAACAGTTATTCAATTGTAATTTGGTGTTTCAGAATAATATATTGACTTTGAACTATTAAGGTTGATAATCTTTGAATGATAAACGTAGTGTGAGATATTTATTGGGTTGGCTCATCGCAGGGACTAGAGGTGGACTAACCCGATCTAAGATTATCAGATCACTAAGAGAAAATCCGCACAATGCTCATCAACTGGCAACTGAGATAAAGATGGATTATTCAACCATAAGACATCATTTAGAGATTCTGTGTAAAAACAAACTCGTAGTCATGATTGGGGAAGATTATGGGTGGACCTATTTTCTAAGCACTATTTTAGAAGAAAATTATGAATTGTTTGAAGGCTTATCGAAAAGATTTGGGAAAAAAGAAAAAAGGAAGATAAAGAAATGATTTCAAATATGAGTGAAAAGAAAAAATCATGGCTATTAGTAGCTTTGATTATTATTTCCTGTATAGTAGTTGGGACTCTAGCAGGATTGTGGGCATTAAATTTTGAGGCTAGAGCACCTTCTTTGTTTGAACCTAGGCCTTTTCCAGATGATTTTCCTAATTTTAAGGGTGATTTTGAATTTTATTACACGGCTAAGACTGTGTTTTCTTCTGTGAATATTGTTCTCGCGAGTTTGCTTTTTACTATGTTTTTAACTTTGTATCGGAAAAATAGAGCTGATTTTGTGTTTGGACTAATGTTGTTTTCTTTGGTTTTGTTGTTCTATGCTTTGGTTTCTAATCCTTTAGTGATGCATATTTTTGGTTTTAGAGCATTCGGTCTTGGACCTTTTGCAGTTCTGCCTGACTTATTTGCTACGATTTCTCTTGCAATTATGCTGTATTTGACCTTGAAATAGCAAGTCTACGTTCACATTTATTGTCTTTTTCTATTTTTTACTGGTAAATTAGGGTGCGAATCCCACCTTACCTAGTATATGCTTTTCAATAATCTAAAATTTAAAAAAAGGGAATTGTGCGGGAGATATCGCCACTAGTAAGTTACTGACATAAACACAACTCTTGAGTTGCGGTTATGTTTTCGTTGTTTATCTTGCTTTCGTTTCTAAAAATGTATTACTTTTTTATAACTGCTTATATTAGTAAAATTGTTACTGAAAATTCAAAAAACTGAAATTTGCGGATTATAAAAAAATTTATTTAACAAAACAAAAATTTGGAAGGGGTTTAAGGTCCCTTTTTTGTGATCTCTCTGATTACGCCTGCAGCTACTGTGGTTCCCATATCTCTAACAGCAAATCTTCCTAACTCTGGGAATTCTTTGTACGTTTCTACTGCAATTGGGTGTAGTGGTTCTAATTTTATCCATGCGGCGTCTCCAGTTTTTAGGTAGCTTGGATTTTCTTCGACGACTTGGCCTGTTCTTGGATCTATTTTCTTAAGAAGTTCTGTGAATCTGCAAGCGATTTGTCCCGTATGATAATGGAGAACTGGTGTGTATCCTGCTGCTATTGCAGTTGGGTGATGAATTACTATTATTTGGCCAATAAACTCTTTGGCTACTGTTGGAGGGTTATCGACTGGTCCTCCGACATCTCCTTTATGTATTTCATTTTTTGCTATTCCTCTTAGGCTCATACCGATGTTGTCACCTGGTTCAGCCATAGGGATTGATGTGTGATGCATTTCAATTGATTTGACTTCTGCTGTTTTGTTTGCTGGCATAAAAACTACTTTCATTCCAGGTTTGAGAACTCCTGTTTCAACTCTGCCAACAGGAACTGTTCCGATACCTGTTATTGTGTATACGTCTTGAACTGGGATACGTAGTGGTTTGTTTGTGGGTTTATCTGGTACTTCTAGACTGTTGAGTGCTTCAATTAGGGTTGGTCCTTTATACCAATCCATGTTTGTACTTTTCTTGACTAGGTTATCTCCTGTCCATCCTGAAGTAGGTATATAATTGACTTTATCAACTTTGAATCCTGTCATTCTAAGCATTCGAGTAACTTCATTTTTAATCTCGGTGTATCTTTCTTCGCTCCAATTTACAGTGTTATCGTCCATCTTGTTTATTGCTACAACTATTTGACGGACTCCTAATGTGAACGCTAGAAATGCGTGTTCTCGAGTTTGACCGCCAGGTCCTATTCCTGCTTCAAATTCTCCTTTTTTAGCTGAGCAAAATAGTACTGCAGCATCAGCTTGACTTGCGCCTGTGATCATGTTTTTTACGAAGTCTCTGTGTCCTGGTGCGTCTATTACCGTGAAATCGAACTTTTTAGTGTTAAATTTGAGAAATCGTAGATCGATGGTTACTCCTCTTTCTCTTTCTTCTTTTAAATTGTCTAGTACCCATGCATATTTGAAAGTGCCTTTTCCCATTTTGGCTGCTTCATCTTCAAATGCCTTTATGGTTCTTTGATCAATTGATCCATTTGCATATAATAAATGTCCAGTTGTAGTGGATTTTCCATGATCTACATGCCCCATGATAACGAGGTTTAGGTGGGGTTTAGTGCTTTTACTCATCCTTTTTCCTTTCCTTTTCTCTATTTTATTTAAATTTTAGTAAATTCGTTATCACAACTGTTCTTACGGTTATTTTAACTTTATCATATTGGTTTTGAGTTTTACGTTCCAAAATGTAGATTTTTTATCTTCTTTTTTATTTTTTATTTTCTTATTTTTCCATTTTTTTTTATTGTTCTTTATAAGAAAATGACAGCAAATTCCAATTTCTATAGTGATTATTTTACTTGAGCTTTGAGACTTAGTGATCTTTATCGATTTAATAACCATTTTTTATGTTTCAATTAGAAATCATATTAAAGTTGTTTTGTAGCATATGTACCTGTTGAAATATTATGCCCGCAAATCTTACTCCCGAAGCTGCAGATAAATGGGCTTTGGTTGAAGCGGCTCGAAATCCTCGAGAGAAGATTCTTCGAATGCAAGAATTCCTAAGCGTTGTCCCTAAACACAAAGGTACGATGAAACTTCGCGGGCGGATAAAGAAAAAAATGGCGCTCATGCGTAAGGACATTGAAGAGCGTAAGCAGAAACGTGCTGGAAGAAGTGGTCCAAAGTTATTTATTGAAAAAGAAGGAGCCGCACAAATTGCTCTTTTAGGTTTAACTAACGTGGGTAAAAGTTGTTTGTTATCAGTAGTAACAAATGCCGATATTGTAGTTTCACCAGTAGCTTATACTACAAGAAAACCAGAACCTGGTGTACTGTATTTTGAAGACATGCAACTCCAAATTGTTGAGACTCCAGCATTAATGGATGGCTCTTCAGGTGGTAGAGCAGGAGGGCTTTTATCAATTGGAATTGCCCGAAATGCTGACGGCATGATACTGATGGTTGATTTATCTTTTGATCCTGTTTCCCAATTAACTCTTATATTATCAGAATTAGAAAAAGCGAGAGTTTTAATTAATAAACCAAAAGGGAGAGTCGATATTGACCGAAGATACATGGGTGCAGGTTTAAGAGTAATTCTTGTAGGTAAAATTCTAGATGGCAATATACGTGATGTAGAAGCATTATTGAGAAGTTATAGAATTGGAGATGCTATGGTAAAAATAATGGGAGAGGTAAGTTTAGAGGATGTTGAAGATTCAATTTTTGAAAGTACTGTTTACAGACCAGCGGTTATAATTGCAAACAAACTGGATACAAAAGAAGCTAAAAAAAACTTAGTACAACTCAAAGAATTTGTTGCAGGACGTATTCCTATTGTTGCCGTTTCGTGTGAAAAAAAGGAAGGTTTGTTAAATATCAGGTAAAGTGCTTTTTGAAACCTTGGATTTAATTCGAATTTACACAAAAGAACCGGGTGTAAGAAAACCTTCGAATAGACCCTTTACTCTTCCAAGAGGTGCAACAGTTGTTGACTTGGCAAAAAATATTCATACTGATTTTCAGAAAGATTTTGCTTTTGCACGAGTATGGTCTAAAAGGCTTAAATTTAGTCCACAAAAAGTAGGACTTAGTTTTTTGTTAGATGATGGAGATATAGTTGAATTACATATCAACTAATCTTAACGTGAAGATTGAGCTATTCTTTCAATCTCATGTCTTTTTGATATACCGTGACTTTTTATGTCTTTCTTTGATGCTAGAATAAGTTCATCCGCTAGTGTTTCTTGAATTGTGCGAGGATTATTTGATGCAGCTTTTCTTGATCCTTCTGTGATGAATCTTAAGGATAAATCTACTCTGCGCTGAGGTGCCAAATCAACACTTTGATGATAAACAACTCCTCCATATCCTATTCTAGTTGTATCTTCTGCTGGTGCTGAGTTTTCTACTGCTTCAACAACAACTTCTATTGGATTTCTTCCTGTTCGTAAATTAACGATTTCTAATGCTTGTCTAACCATGGTTGTAGCTTTTGCTTTTTTTCCAGCGTTTTTTCCTGGTCGCATGAATCCATTAATTAATCGTTCAACTATGTTTACTTTTGATTTTCGAAAACGTTTATGTTCATGACGCCCCATGCTGTGTGGCAAAACCATTGGTGTAAGATTCAGATAACGTTTTATTCCTTTATCTTTTGCTTCAATACCTTTAAAACTCCATTTTTGGAAAAGCAAAATTTCTTGTTTTACTGTCATTTTATTTACCTTGCTGGTTTTTGTTTACGTCCATAAACAAGTTCCTTAAGACTTGTTCCGTTTACTTTTATAACTTTCCAACGAACTCCAGGAATATCTCCCATTGCTCCACCTCGGGGTCCACCTATACCTGCAACTATCACTTCATCATGTTCATCGATAAGATTTAGAGCGCCGTCTCCAGGTAGAAATGCGGTTATAAGCCGACCATTTTTAATTAATTGAGTTCGTACACACTTGCGTATGGCACTGTTTGGTTGTTTTGATTCAATACCTACCTTCTCCAAGACTATTCCTCGGCTCATTGGAGCGCCTTGAAGTGGATCTACTTTTATGTCCAAACGTAGCATGCGTCGATTAAAATAACGATCTGACCATCGGAAATTTTTCCGTTTCTTTTTAAGTTGGCGGGCAGCGAATTCGCCATTAGGAGATTTTGAACCCATTCTATTATTTCCTCTCGCACAGAAACATCACAACACTACTATTTAAACAAAACGAACAAAACTATATTGTTCTAAATTACAGGTAAAATCACTTTTTTTTGATTATATCTATAATCAAGATAATATTTATGACCTTATTTACCCTAAATAGTTTCGTCTTTATATATAAGATGTAATATTTTGTGCAGAGAGACTGCGAATAAAGGTAACTAAGATATGAAAACTTGGCGTTTGATTCCGCTTGAAACCCATAATGCTTTTATGAATATGGCAATAGATGAAGCTATTTTGACTGCTAGAATAGATAACTTGATTCCAAATACTATTAGATTCTATCAGTGGTTTCCTAGTGCTATAAGTATTGGAAAAAACCAAAACTTGCAGGATCAAGTTTACCAGGATGCACTTTTAAAGTATGGCGTCGATGTTGTTCGACGAACAAGTGGTGGAGGGGCTGTCTATCATGATTCAACCGGTGAAATTACTTTTAGTATAACTGCAAAGACAATTGATCTTGGTTCTGATGTCACTGCTGTTTATACAAAAATATATTCTTCTATCACTGACTCCTTAAGACTCTTAGGAATACCTGCAGATTTTATAGACAGTGACGGAAAAAATTGTCCTAACTTAACAGTAGCTGGGAAAAAGATTTCAGGAAGTGCCCAGACTGTTAAACGTAACATTATTCAACAACACGGTACGGTTCTATTGAATGTTAATCTAGACCGTATGTTTCAATTATTGCGGCTAAAAAGATTAGATCGTGAATTGGCAACAAAGATTGGTAAACGGAAAATAACTAGCGTTAAAAATGAATTAAAACATGATATTTCAAATAGTACTGTAGTTAATGCCTTAACACAAGGATTTAAAGCAATTCTGAAAATAAATATAAAAACTAATGGATTAACTGCTTATGAAACAGCTTTAGCAAAAAAACTATGTGATACAAAATTTTCAACAACAAAATGGAATAATAAAACAGATTTTACTTCTTCTTAGAGTACCATTTAGTTCCTTGTGAAGTATCCTCAATAATAATTCCTATCTTTTTAAGCTGATCTCGAATTTCATCTGATCTTTTCCAGTTTTTTAATTTTCGTGCTTCGTCCCTCTGCTTAATAAGAACTTTAACTTCCATAGGTAAAGAAGTATCAACGTTAATCTTTCCAATCACTCCTAATACCGAATCAAACTCTTTCATGATTAAAATAATTTTTTTTGCTTCTTCTTTACAAACCATTTTCATATCGAGTAAATTATTGATTTCACGAACGAAATCAAACAAAACAGCTAACATACCACTAACGTTCAAATCATCATCCATTGTATTACAAAACTTTGTTTTTATGTTATCTGTCACTTCTTCAACTTTTCCCTCACTATTTTGGCCATCTGCATTATGTAATCGTCTAATAAAATTCCTCAACCTTTCAACAGCTTTTCTAGAACCTTCTAAAGCTTCAAAAGTAAAATTAAACTGGGCTCGATAATGTGTAGATAATAACAAAAATCGAATTGCTATTGGATCAACGTTTTTTTTAAGCAAATCCCGCAAAGTGTAAAAGTTTCCAGATTTCTTTGACATCTTGTGGCCTTCAACAAGTAAATGTTCATTATGAAGCCAATAATTTACAAAAGTTTTACCCGTTACTGCTTCACTTTGTGCAATTTCATTTTCGTGATGAGGAAATATATTATCAACTCCTCCACAATGGATATCAAAAGTTTCTCCTAGATATTTCATTGACATTGCAGAACATTCAATGTGCCAACCCGGTCTACCTTTTCCTATTTCGGTCTCCCAATATACCTCTCCATCTTCAGGTATCCATGTTTTCCAAAGGACAAAATCCTGAGCCTGCTCTTTTTCGTATTCATCTGATTTTACCCTGCTTCCTGCCTTTAGGTTGTTTATTTGTAAATTTGATAATTTTCCATATTTTTTGAATTTTTTTATTGCAAAATAAACAGATTTTTCCTCACTTTTGTAGGCAAAACCCTCATTTATTAGTTTTTGAATTAGACTAACCATCTCTGGAATATGTTCGGTAGCTTTTGGATACTGATCTGCTGGTTTTATATTTAGAGTTTTTATGTCCTCAAAAAAAGCTTTTAAATAAAATTCAGTAAATTGTTGCAAAGATATTTTCTTTTCTTTACTTCTTTTTATTGTTTTGTCATCTATATCAGTAATATTCATTACATGTGTAACTTTAAATCCCCGATATTCAAGCCACCTTTTGAGTAAGTCTTCAAAAATAAAAGCTCGAAAATTACCTATATGTGCATAATCATAAACGGTAGGTCCACAAGTATACATACGAACTCTCCCGTTATCTATAGTGTTAAATTTTTCTTTCTTTCGAATTAGTGTATTAAAAAGATACAGGTTTGATTCTGAACATTTCATTTGATGCTCGTATGGAGTACATGATCTGAAATTATTTAAGCCTTATACTATCTGCTTTTTTTAGTTCTATTTTTTTCTATTTATAAATAAGTATAATGCCATAACTATGATTATTATAGTTAGCACCAACATTATTACAATCAAAACAGGGAATTGAACAATGCTAAAGTAAATTGTTTCCGTATTTCCATTGTTTCCAACAATGTCTGTCGCATAAAAAATAATTTTATGATCTCCTTCGGAAAGCACTGCAAGGGTTACATTTCCTGTTATGGTTATAGTTTCTTGTTCATCAAGACTATATCCTATCCAAGAAACTGGTTCACGGATTATTATGGTTGATTGAATATCTAATTCTCCATAAGATCTGTTCTCTGGAGATAAAACTGAGATAACGGGTGGTTTTGTATCTACTGAAAAAAGAATGTTATCTGATACAATTTCATTTCCAAAAGTATCCTTAACGTAAATAATTAGTTTATGTTCCCCTTCTGGTAGTCCTGATAGAACAGTATCACCATTTACCGTCACATTTTCATTACCGTTAAGACTACTTTTAATCCAATTAGTTGGTCTATTTACTGACAAAATAAGTGATACATTATTTGAAGCATACGTTTTATTCTCTGGAGACAATAGAGTCAGTTTTGGCGGCACTGTTCCATAGTTAAGAGGCTTATACAATTCATTGACATCTAACCATTTATTCCCATCAAATCCTCCAATTGCATAAAACACATCATTAATTCCTATAAGACCCAGATGGGCACGAGCAGTAGGCATAGGTTCTGCAATAGTCCAATTATTTTGTTTTATGTCATATGCATAATTAATATCACTATATCCTCCATGATCTACTCCTCCAATACAATATAGTAGAATGGGGGCTGTTGTACCCTTAGTTATGTCTGATGCAGCATGGCTTTTTTCAATTGGAATTCCAGCTAGATTTCGCCATGCATTAATTTTAGGATCATACATTTGATTAAATTGTACTGGTACTCCATTATCTGTCTCCTGAAATTGGCGTGCACCTCCAATTATGAATATTTTATTTTCTATTACACTAGACATGTAACCAAATACTGGGTAAAACATAGAAGCTTTTTCTGTCCATGAATCATTATCTGGAAAATAAACCTCGTTTAATGCAACTTCCTGAAAATATTGTTCTATACCTTGATGCTGTTTTCCACCTATTAGATAAATAGCGTTATTTACTACGTTTGCACATAATTCTAACCTAGCTGAACTCATAGATCTTTTAGTTTCCCAAGAGTCAGTGTTAGGATCATATACTTCAGTTAATCCGGTTGGTTCTGGATTATCAATATCTCCAATTATTCCTCCAATACAATAAATTTTGTTCTGATATACCGCTATGGCAAAACTACTTCTAGATGTAGGCATTGGAGTTTTTACGCTCCACGTATCAGTCAAAACATCATATGCTTCATTATTAGCTATATTACCTGTTTCATTTCGACCTCCAATACAGAAAATTTTTCCATCAACTTCTGCAACTCCATGATATCCTCTGGCTGTTGGCATTGGAGAAACAATTGACCATTGATTTTCATATTCATTAATCCCTAAAACTTGTAATGTAGGATAAAAAACTGAGATAACTGTAATTACTATTATTAGTAGCATTAAGTTCCTGTTCAATTACTTCGAGTCTCCCAGTTTTACTTTTTATCTATAATTGCTTTTTAAATTTATATTCTTAGCATTTCTGTGGGAATATTTGGCCGGTTTTTCTTTTAATTTTGTTAGTCCACCTTATAGGAAATAGTAGCTCCCCTATTTTTAGCTCACTATTCTAGCGTCAATCCTTTTTTTATCTGACATGACAACTAAAAGGTTAATAATATCATGCGATACAACTAATATTCTGTTAATTCTATTAGAAAAAGAACAAAATCTAATTTTTCCTAATAAAAAAATGTTATAAGGTACCAATAATGTTGTCTTTGAAAAGAAAAATTTGGATTCGTATTTCTGGAATCTGTGGAATAATATCGCCTATTTTTGCTTTTTCGCTTATTTTTTTGGCTATTAATTCTTATGAATTATTTGACTGGGAATTAAATGCTTTAAGCGATTTAGGTGTAGTTTCAGGAATAACTGCGACATTATTTAATTATGGATTAATTGGTGGAGGATTGTTTACTCTGGTTTTTGTTTCTGGATTATTTATGTCTATAGATAAAATAAAATTGAGTCGAATTAGTTTATTCTTTTTTATTTTAACTAATATCTTCTTAATCGCTATAGGATTGTTTCCAGAGAACATTAAACCTGTTCATTACTTTGTTTCTGTTGCTTTCTTTGCATGTTTGTCAATATCTTTGCTCCTCTCATCAGTTTCATTTATTTTAAATAACCAATCTTACCTGGGAATTTTTTCTTTATCCATTTTTATCGTTGCCACTACACCATGGATTTTAACTTTTTTATCAAACCTATTCGCTGCTGTAGCTATTCCGGAAGCAATTTCTGGTTTGGGGATTTCATTTTGGACGATTGTTCTCGGATTAAAAATGTTGCATGATTGATCGCAATTTAACGCCATGCAAGAAGTTCTTCTTTCTACACTCTGAGAAAAAAATGTGATCTTTTAAGAAATATTATCTAAATAAATTTGAGCACAGCAATTAGAAGAGAACTTCATTTTAAAATAATTTTTTTTTGCATATTCAATTGTTTTTTCGGTTGGAGTGGCTATTGCTGCGATTCCTGCTTTAAGAGCGTAAATTTCAGTACTTGCTTTTGTTAATTTGCTTTTTGAGCCCATACAGCCTAGTGCTATTGGAGTTTTTGGAAACATTAACCTGGCTGCTACAATCACTTTTGCTATGTTTTTTGAAGTAGGTGGTTGTAAAAACTCCCTTTTTGTCCCTCGAATAGGAGTAAATGTGATTATTACAATAGCGGAAGGTTTGGTTGAAGAAATAATTTTTAAAGCATTTAATTCATTTTTTATTTTTTCTTTATCCAATCCAACAATTACGTGGGGGACAAATTTCAAACCCGCTTTTTCTAGTGCTTTTACTGACTCTATATACTCTTTTTTTCCTGTTTTTATATCCAATTTCTTAATGGTTTCTTCTGATCCAAATATATCAATTAATGCAAGGTCAACTTTTGCTTTCTTTAGTTCTTTAGCAGTTTCCAAATTAATTATGCCTGTGTGAACAAAAACCGTTAACCCTAATTTGTTTTTTATCTTGAAAATAGTAGGAATAAATTTCCTAATAGGTAAGCTTCCATCTTGGAGGCATCCACCACTTATTAAACATCCAATACCTCCATTTTGTTTGAGTTTATAAGCAGTCTCAAAAAGTTTTTTTGGTGTTGTAGTTTGTTGCATTGTTCCTAAGACTTTGCCTTCACAATGATTACATTTTTGAGCACATTGATTTCCAGTTATAGAAAAAGTTTGGAATCGATTTTGCAATAGTTTTATAGTATTTAGTTTTATGATAAACAAAACTTGGGAAATAAAAATGAACCATTTTGGGTTTAGAAACTAGATTTCCTAGATTTTAAATAATCTAAAAGTTTGCTTGTATTCTTTTCCCAATCTATTCTGCTATCGGATTTTAGCATAGTTTACATTAAATGTTTAATCCATAAAGGTGTGCCTATAGTTTCTTCTAATCTTGTAGATTAGTTCTTTTAAACCCATTATCTGAAGTAGCATGAACTGTTCGCATCTGTTTCATCCATCTTTTGAATGTTATTTTGTAATTTTGCAAGTTGTTTCGAAATTGTAATCGTTTTAAAAATAGCCACACCCCTTTTTGTCAGAGCAAATACTCTTATCCTATTGTATTGTCTTTCTTCTACAAGTCTATTCTCCACAAGGAAATCTAGCTTTACTTGGAGCGCTAAACAATCCATATTGAGATTGAATGCAATTTCGTCAATAGTTTTTGCTCTATTATCGAGGACGCATATAATGTCTTCATAACATCTAAGTTTTGATTTCCTCATATCTTTAAGCATCTCGATTTGAAATGCTTTGTTTTTAGATAAAGGATTTGTGAATTTTAGATATTTAATAAGAACCCTAATTCATTACGAGGAAACTAATTTTTTTTCTGTTGATTATATTTTTAGACCAAGTTATTTTAAGTTCTTAAATATATCATATTGGGTCATACTCTTTATGGAAGTTTTATCTTGAGGGCTTTAAAGCTTGATAAACATATTTTTCCAGAAAAAATTCGTGTTTCAATCGGTTCAGCTGCAGTTTTAGGTCTGTTAGAATGCAAACTTGATGTGTCTCCTACAACAGTACATTTAATGACCTGTAATTCAACTCCTTGTCGAGCTAACTGCAGTTTTTGTTCTCAAGCAAAAAAAAGTAATAGTGACTCTGCTCTTCTTTCGAGAATTTCTTGGCCTGAATTTAAGATGTCCAATGTTATTACAAACATAAAAGAAGCATATTTGAATGGAATTGTAAATCGAGTTTGCATACAAGCATTAAATTATTTTGGTGTTTTTAACCATCTTAACGCTATTGTATATTTGATAAAATCTTTTTCATCAATTCCAATTTCTGTTTCCTGCCAACCTGGTAATCGAGAAAATATCCTTCATTTGGCATATTGTGGTGCAGATAGAATCGGAATTCCAATTGATGTTGCAACTAAAAAGTTATTTGCAGATATTAAAGGTGAAAATGTGGGTGGCCCTTATATTTGGGAACTTCAGTTTGAAAAATTAAGAACTGCCATTGACATTTTTGGAAAAGGAAATGTTAGTACTCATTTAATTATTGGTTTGGGTGAATCTGAGAAAGAAGTTTTAGTTTTAATACAGAATTTGAGATGTTTGGGGGTTATTTCTGCACTTTTTGCTTTTACGCCAATTCGTGGTACTCTATTAGAAAAACTTGATCAACCCTCTGTTGAATCTTATAGACGAATTCAATTAGCAAAGTACCTAATAGATAACAAAATAGTATCTTTCAATCAATTGTGTTTTAATAATAATGATCAAATTTGTGGCTATGGTGTTGATAAATCAATACTGAGTAAAATTGTTGAGTTTGGTACCCCTTTTCGTACTTCTGGTTGCCCAGATTGTAATCGGCCTTTTTATAATGAACGACCTAGTGGACCATTATTTAATTTTCCTCGGGATTTAAAAACAATTGAGATTGTTAAAATAAAACAATTATTAGATTTAGAATAATTTAGTAAGTGTTTTTCAAATGAGTTTTATTATTTCTCAGGGGTTATTTTTTTTGTTTTTTTAATTCTTGCAAATTAGGTTTTTGTCTTGTCATCTGTTCTACTAGTCGCCAAAAATCACTCATTGTATACCCTTTTTGAAGTTCCTTCATCAATTTTTTAATTTGATAAAAAGTAATTTGGGATTCGCCTTTATCTAAACTTTCTTGTGGCCCTTTTATTCGTCTAAATAATTCATCGATTTGTCTAGGTGAGGCTCTTATTCCGGCTTTTTCTAAAAGTTGTTGAATTAATATTTGACCCGTGTTTCTTCCAATAAAGAGACTAGTTGATCTTCCAACTATTTCAGGTGGAAAAGGCTCATATAGCATTGGAGTTGATTGCATCTCTTCTATTGCTTGGTCAATTTCATGGGTAAATACTGCATCTCCAATTATAGGTTTATGAAATTGAATCGGTAGAGCAAATGCTTTTTCTGCAGTTTGAGCAAGTCTGTAAATTCTCCCTTGATCTACTCCAGTATCAACATTGTATAACAGCTCCAATGATGTGACAACTTCTTCAAAAGGTGCTATTCCTGAACGTTCTCCAAAACCAGCTATACAAGTGTGAATATAACTAGCGCCTTCTTCCACTGCTGCAAGTGTGTTAGCTGTAGCCAATCCAAACGCGTTATGGCAATGAACAGAGAGTGCAACCTTATCTTTTAGTTTTTCACTCAATTCTGATCTTATTTTAGACATAAGATAACGCATGGATAATGGTCTAAGAAATCCTACACTATCTGCTAATACTAATTTCGTTGCTCCAGCTTTAACTGCAGCTTTAAAACATGTGATTATATCTTCAATTGGTGTTCTGGATCCATCCATAAGTACAAAGTTTACGTTTGCATTATGATCTCTGGTATATTCCACACTTTTGACAAGCTTTTTTAAAGCTTCTTCTTTTGTAATCCTTAATTTATTTTGAAGATTTAATCCGTTAAACGGCATTTCTATTGTTACTTCTTTTATTCCACATTCCAAACAAGCATCTATGCTTTCTTTAGTTGCATGAGCTGAAGCTGTGAGTTTAGTGTTCTTGAACGTTTCATTAACAATTCTTTTTACGTTATGCTTTTCCCCCTCATACAAAGCTGGAAAACCAACGTTAATCATGGATATTCCTGAATCATCCATCAGTTTGGCTAGTTTAACTTGTTCAACATACGTCAAGAATACGGTGGGAGTTTTAATGCTTTCACGAAAAGTTTCGTCCCAAATGAAAACTTTCTTATGAAGTCTAGGTGGTAAGTTTTTTCTTAGACGATTGTAATTTGCAATGAGCCCTTGGGCTTCAAGTTTCTTAAATATACTTTTTCTCATTAAGATACAACCCTAATAGCCGATCCTAAATTATATTGTCTAATTCTTTTCATTCTTATATAAAACTTGACTAGTTCTTGAATCTATAGCAACTTTATTTTCTCTTTAATGATGATGTTTTTTCCTTCTTTGTATTAATGTGCTTTTTTTAGTTTTTATTACTTTACTAAGTTTTTGATCTATCATTTTTTCCTATTTGTTCATTATTAACACGTAATAAACAATTTTTATTTAGTAATAAATACACTCGCATATTGGTTTATATTGAAAATATTTTTTGCGGTTGTATTTTACTTTTTTTCTTATAATAGATTACTCCTAATAATGATGAAATCATGAATAATGATATTATAAGAACTGAGGGGAATTCTGGAACTACCCAAATGTTTGTTTCTTTAAGTTTCCATGTTAATGTTTCAGTTGCCACGGGATCTGTGTAAACAGTCTTATCGATTAATTCTACGAGCATTCCAGTTTGTTTATCAAAATACGTTTGAGAGTACTCAACATAATATCTGCTAGGGTCATCTTGGTCAACATATGTGAAGGTAAGATCTACTAAATTTGTTTCTCTATTGCCACCTGAACCATAGTTTTTAGTTTGTGTATCGTTAATAAAAACGTAATCTGGGTATATTGGGTGAATTCTCTCACCAGTGTTTAGGTTGCTTCCTATGATCGCCCAAAATTCTCCAACACCAGCTAAGCCTGTTTCTAAATTAATTGTACCTGTTCCTTCAATTTCAGTGCCATTAATGAAAACCCATTTTGTCTGAAAAGATACTGTTGTGCCTTCTATTTCAGTTACTGTGACTTTGTAATAATCTGTTTTATTTAGATCTAATACTGTTTCGGGAAGTACAATACTTTGGTTAGTGGAACTCCAAATATATTCTATATCATAGATAAACTCGTTACCTGGAGAGACTCCTGGAGATATTGCTTTTGTAAAATTTATTTGAGAACTTATGAAGCACAATAACATAAAAACCATAATTACATAATGAATCTTTTTCATACTAACTCAGAGCAATAATATCGGCTTAATGTATTATATTTTATGGAAAGTGCTTACTTTTATGGTTCAATTTTTTTTCTTTTATACCACTTTTTTACACCATAGTAGCATGTGCCAAAAATAAGACATAAACTGCCAAATAACCATGCTTCGGGAGAAATAAAAAAAATAAAAAAGAGCATTATAAGACAACTGCTTAATCCTAGAATTGATATTATTTTATGTTTTATCTGTTTGTCATGTTTTAATTTAAAGGCTGCTAGATTTGCAATAGCATAATAGAAAAGTGATGCAAATGTACTGATGGCAACTACTCTTGTAAGATCAATAAATAATACTAATCCTGTCATCAGCAATCCAATAATCCATATTGCATAGTAAGGGGTACAAAATGTTGGATGTAATTTAGATAGTGTGTTAGGTAGGTCTTTTCGTCTTGCCATAGAATAAGTCATTCTGGAAACACCTAAAATTGCAGTAAGTAAAACGCTGGCGGTAGCGACTAATCCCCCAATTGTTATAATTTGTAGACTAATTTGATTATTAGTTTTTCTTATTGCGTCTATAAGTGGAGCATTTGAATCCGCTAATTGTGGTGCTCCTACTAATCCTAAAGCTACTATTCCAACTAAGACATAAATTAATGTGGATATCCCAAGAGACAAAAGCATAGCTTTAGGTACATTATGTTTAGCGTTTTTCACTTCTTCAGCTACAACTGCTGCCCGGGCAAATCCAGTATATGCGAAGAAAATGAATATGGCTCCATACAATACGTTTGAGTTCAACGGTGAAAATGGTATGAAATTTGAAGTGTCTATATAGAATGCGCCGAATATAATGAACACAATTAATGCGATAAGTTTGATTATAACTAGTATTGTATTAAGAAGAGCTGATTTTCTAGCCCCAACAAAATTTACTGTTGTAAATATCAGGCAAAGTGCTGCTGCTACAAAGGTAGTTGGTATTCCTGGAATTGTGGCTGTCAAATAGTAGGCAAATCCAAGGGATACTGCTGCTCCTGTAAATGTATTGGATATTATCCACATAAAACCTGCTAGAAAACCAGAAAATGGAGAGATTAACTGATGTGCATATTCATAGACGCTTCCTTCTACTGGTTGCCATTTCGCTAATTCGGAGAAACTCAATGCTGTAAAAAGTGCAATTACACTTGCTATTATCATTGATATTACTAATGCTGAACCAGTCAGGCCAGCTGTAATGCCTATAACAACAAAGATACCTCCCCCTATAATAGCGCCTACGCTAAGTGCCGTTGTATCCAATAATCCTAGAGTTTTTTTTAACTCCAATTTGTTTTCTTTTTTATCCATTTTTTTAGTATCAACAATCCTTCAAGTGTGGATTTTAATCCTGTGAATAATTATTATCTGTTTTGTGTTTTTAGTTTAATTTCATTAAAAGCATTTTATTATTTCGTTAATTTTTTTTAGCACTTAGCATTGAGACTATGGATTTATTTGTGACTAATCCAAAATCACCTTTTTTTACATTTATTTCATCAAACTTGGTAACTTTATCTGGTTTTATAAATGGTGAAAAAATAACAAAGGGAACTGGATCTGTTGTATGTGTGCCAATTTCACATGGAGTTGGATGATCTGATAATATTGCAATTGCGTAAGGTACGTCTATTTTTTTGATGATCTCACCTATTAGTCTCTTGTCTAAGTCTTCAATAGTCTTTATTTTCTGTTTATAATTCTTAGAATGACCTGCTTCATCGGGTGCTTCAACATGGATAATCACTAAATCATTATTTTTGAGTGCTTTCAGGGCAAAATGTGCTTTTCCTTCATAATTTGTATTGTGTAACCCTGTTGCTCCAGGGACATTTATAATCTGCATTTTTGAAAAGATACCTATTCCTTTTACTAAATCCACTGCTGAGATAACTGCTGCCTTTAAACCATGTTTTTTTTGGAATGCTTCAAGTGAAGGTTTTTTTCCTCCGCTCCATGGCCAAATCATATTTCCTGGTTTTTTTCCTATTTTTTTTCTGTTGATGTTAACTGGGTGAGAATCTAATATTTTCTTAGAATTGTTGATAATTTCTTTTAATTTTTTGGCTATTTCTTCGGATTTTTTTGATGTGGCTTTTGGAATAATCTCTGATATTTTTTTCCCTATTGCGTCATGGGGCGGGGTTGATTCCAGTAAAAGTGCTTCTGGAGAATTTCTTAAAATTAGGAAGTGTCTGTAGTCTAATCCTGAATGAAACTCTATATTGTCAAAATTTTTGCAGTTTTTTTTCATTGCACGAATAAGTTCTATAGCTTCTTTGCTTGTGATATGACCTGCAGAATAATCTGAAATAATTCCTTTGTTTTCTGTGATTAGATTACATCTAAAAGCGACATCGTTTTCTCTTAATTTAATACCTCTTGCAGCAGCTTCAAATGGTCCTCTTCCAGTGTAAACTTTTTTTGGGTCATATCCTAGAACTGAAAGAATTGCGACATCTGATCCAGGTTTTAGTCCCTCTGGAATTGTTTTAATCAGTCCACTTCTACCGTTTGCCGTTATTTTATCTATATTGGGTGTTTTAGCTACTTGCAAGGGTGTTAAGTTCCCTAGTTTAGGTATTGGATAATCCGCCATTCCATCTCCAATTATTAGGATATATTTCATTAACAATTCCCAATCCTTCTAATTCTTGGTTATCTCTTATATGATTTTGATCTAATCTTTAAAAGGAAATTATCTTCTAAGATAGTTTTTTCCAATTTATTTATGTCTGTTTATTGGAATAAAAAGAATTTTTAATTTTTCAAGCTTATAATCTTCAATCCAGCTACAATAAAAAACAGGTAGTCAATAGGCAAACAATTTAATAGTGATTGCTTTACTTTTTTTAATAAAAAATAAGATATTGTTGTGTTTAAAATTATGTTAGATCGCAAAGCATTAACAAAAGTCAAAGCAATTCTATTAATAGATATTATTATTCTGTCTGCCGCTACTGGGACATATCTTTTTCTTCAAGAATCTGGCCAATTATCAACTCAAGAAAAACCTGCAGAATTCTTTTTAACTGATCTGCTAATAAATCCTAGAGAGGCTGATGCGGGTGAACCTATTCAAATTTCTGTTAATGTAACTAATATAGGAGACCTGTCAAGCAACTATACGTTGAGTCTATTTATTAATGATGTAATAGTCGAGAATGAAACAGTTAGACTTGCTGGTGGTATCTCTTCTATTTTAGAATTTACACACAGTGAGTTTACAGAAGGCAATTTTACAGTTCGTTTAGGTAATCTTTCAGATATATTTAGAATAAAGGAATTTGTCCCAGAGGTGAGTTTAATTAAACTATCTTCTTTAATCATTAATCCTTACGAAATTAATCTGGGTGAATCAACAACACTTAAGTTGAATGCAAGAAATACGGGATCAACTAATGAAAGTTTACCTTTGCGATTATTTATTGATAACAAACAAGTTGAAATCAAACTTGTTGAACTAGCTGGTGGGGCCTCTTCAATTGTTGAGTTTGCTCTTAATGGAACCGAATTAGGCATTCATAAAATAAAAGTCAGTAATTTATTTGGAGGTTTTAATGTTGTTCCTGAAGGGATGCATACACTTACTATTATTCTTAATCCAATTCCAGATGAGGGTGGAGCAGAATTTACTCTTAATGGTGAAGATCTAAAGACTCCTTACACTGCTATTCTACCTGTAGGTAAATACGCTCTTGTGTTACCTGCAACTGATACAACTGGAGAGCACGCGTTTTTAAGTTGGAATGATGGATTAACCAATCCTACCCGAACAATTACTTTGTCACAGCGAACTACTCTAATTGCTGAATATGAAAAGGGTGTTTCTTGTCCTACTTTGAGTATCTGGAATGGAACCGATTACGTTTATCTCACAGATGTTAGCAATCATGGATGGTTAGGATACATCAACTATATTACAGATAATCCAGATTGGCCCATAGTTTATTGGAGAAATAACCCTTGGGATTTTGTTCCTGTTGGAGAAAATCAATTGCAACTTAAGAATGGATATTACGATATGCTTTTAACGCAAAAATGGAACGAAATTTTCTATTTAGATTCAACATATATGGTGGTTGTTGATCACTCTTCAGATGTTAACGTGTTTTCAACTATGGTTGAGCAATATCTTGATCCTGATTATATGGGTAAAATCTATAGCATTTCAAAAAATCCGCTTCACCCAATATCTGCAATTAACGAAAGAGGGGAAAATGTGTTACCAATAATATCCGAAATTGATGATTCTTTTACTCCGGGTATTAATGGATTGACAAGTGCTTCTTGGGATAATATTTCTTGGAATACTCTAACGCTGAATCTGGGTGATTTGTCTAATTATGAAGAAATAAAACTTGTTGTACGTGGTATAGTTGATTGGGGAACACCTGAAGAGTATAGTTTATGGTTGGACAAATTTTTCGCGCAGTCTGTTCCTAATGGTACCCAGATTACTCCTGCTCCTTATATGGAAGTTAAGGATTCTGAAGGTAATTGGATTAGAGTTCCTGAAAGTAGACAATTCCCAATACCTCCAGATGGTGGTCCAAGAACTTTTGTAGTCGATATGACTGATCTTTTCCTATCCAACGATTATTCACTTAGAATAAACAACTTTTGGAATGTTACATTTGACTACATTGGAGTAGATGTATCCTCTCAGGAAGAAATCACTATAAGTACAATTTATCCAAACGCTAATCTTTACCAAGTATTTGAAACTGGATCCTCATCTTCAGGAAACTTCACTAGATATGGTGATGTTACTGACTTAATCGAGTCTGAGGATAACAAATTTGTAATTGGAAGGCAAGGAGATGAAGTATCCTTACAATTCCCCGCAACAGATTTAGTGCCGTTAGGTGAAGGTATGGAAAGAGATTTTTTTGTTTTTGTTGCTCTTTGGTTTAAAGATGAAACAGGAAATTGGGGGTATGGTTTTGATTTTACCGTTGATCCTATGCCATTTAAGGAAATGAGCGGTTTTCCTTATCCTCTA
The DNA here is from genome assembly GCA_963848105.1 of Candidatus Bathyarchaeota archaeon. GTDB lineage: Archaea > Thermoproteota > Bathyarchaeia > Bathyarchaeales > Bathycorpusculaceae > AD8-1. The sequence goes on along the minus strand of CAWKCH010000001.1, from coordinate 40,719 downwards.
ACTTCAGAGAGTTACCCCTTTGATGAAGAACACTTGCAATATCTAAATGAATATAATATCAGAGAAATAACAAAATAATTTCGTAAGTCAATGTAGTATCTAGATTAGCTGCCAAAAAAATTTTTTTATAATAAAGGGGTTAATTAAGAATTAATGGGTACAATAATCTGATTTTTGTTTATTTACTCTCCAATAATTTGTAAAAGAATTTTTCTTGTTCTATTTCTAACATCTAATTCTAGAAAAACTATTTGTTGCCAAGTGCCTAAAGAAAGATTTCCATCAATAAATGGTACCGTTAAGCTTGGTCCAATTAAAGAAGCTTTTATGTGAGAATGACCATTTCCGTCATGCCACCGTTTATTATGCTCATAAACCAAACTTTTTGGAGATATTCTATTAAGACTATTTGGTAAATCTATTAGTAGTCCAGGTTCATATTCAATAGTGGTCAATGCTCCTGTTGAGCCGGGTACGAAAATCGTTACTATGCCATTATTTAATTTAGTTTTATTCAAAATTTGAATAACATCGCTAGTTATGTCAATGATATCGTTTTCACCTTTGGTTTGAAAAGCTAGCGTTTTTGAAATGATAGTCATTTTTTTTTACCTCCAATGTTCCTATTTGTTTTGTTCCTTGTTATTTTATTTTGCTATAGTTTATTTTTTGTTGATAGAGTGAAAAAATTTTGTTAAATTTTTATTCTGTTACCGAGGTTTAGCCTCTTTTTTCTCTTAAAAGATTCAATACCCTTTTAGTAACTTTTTTAAGTTGCTTTGTTCACCTGTCATAACAGTGTTATTATGTGGTGGGTAAATGCGCGATTTACATAAATCAATTTTAGATTCAATAGGGAATACTCCCTTAATTCAATTAAACTATTTGACAAAAAATCTTCATTGTACCATTCTCGTTAAACTTGAATCACAAAATCCTGGTGGAAGCGTGAAGGATAGAATATGTCTAAATATGATAAATCAAGCAGAAAAACTAGGTTTGTTAGAAACGAACACTGTAATCATCGAACCAACAAGCGGTAATACAGGAATAGGTTTAGCAATGGTGAGTGCTGTTAAAGGTTATTCTTTGATCTTAACTATGCCTGATACAATGAGTAAAGAGAGAAGAGCTTTACTAACGGCTTATGGAGCAAAAATTGTCCTAACTCCTGGCAAAGAGGGAATGAAAGGGGCAATTATTAGAGCAAAAGAATTGGCTAAAGAGATTTCTCCCTCGTTTATTCCACACCAATTCGTAAACTTAGCAAATCCTCAAATACACAAAGATACAACTGGTCCAGAAATTTGGAAAAGTACACAAGGTAAAATCGATTTTTTGGTTGCAGGAGTAGGAACTGGTGGAACTCTGACAGGCGTTTCAGAATATATTAAGCCTTTAAAACCAGCTTTTAGAGCCATTGCGGTTGAACCCTTTGGTTCACCAGTATTAAGTGGAGGAAAGCCTGGTCCCCATAAAATTCAAGGTATTGGTGCAGGTTTTATTCCAAAAGTTCTGAAAACAGATTTAATAAGTGAAGTGATTAAAGTAAAAGACGAAAATGCGATTGATACTTCAAGACTCCTTGCTAAGAAAGAAGGTATGCTGGTAGGGATTTCTGCGGGAGCTGCAACTTATGCCGCGTTAGAATTAGGAAAAAGATCTGAGACTAAAGGAAAAGTAATAGTAGTTATTCTTCCAGATACAGGAGAGCGATATCTGAGTACTGGACTTTTTAAGTAACTTCAAAATTAATTAATGTGTAAATTTACCGCTAATATCCACACACAAAAAGGACTCGATACTGACCACAACTCAGATCCATTTTGCCAAAAGCCTAGACATACCCTATTTATTATTCTACTTAGTAACCTATCTGGATCAAATTGCCCATTTTCTATACCTGCAAGAGATGCAAAAAGAATTATTCAAAAAATCAATATGATAAACGAGTTTTTTGTAGAATATGTGGTTCTCTTTTATTATCCCAATTTGTTATTGATCCTGAAATAAAAGAAGGATTAAATGAAAGTTTATTTTTTAAAAAAAAATCTGTTAAGAACAAACTATTTTTCCATTCAAAGGAAAATCATTTTCTGAAAAGGGCTGCTCACAACCTTAATAATAAAGTAAAAAACAGAAAAGAGTACTCTGTCTTTTCGCAGAAAGAAGTTCAAAAAAAACCTGATGTTAAGGAAAAAGAGAGCTATTTATTTAATTGTGAATATGAAGATGCTTTAAACCTCAAAAAAAAATTGTTGAAGAAATTTGAAAAAAAACCTCTTGAACAAGCAATCCCTGGTAAAATAACCTCAAATATTCACGGTGAGTATTATTCTATTGAAAGTATTTGCAAATATAATTTTAAAAAGATTAATTATAAAAAATGTGAAAAAAACTTAATCTCGGATTTGAAACTTCTTCAAGGTATAGGCCCTAAACGTGAATTCCATCTTAAAAAAAATGGATTTGCCACAATAAAAGATTTAAAACGACATCCGATTTGGAAAAAATCAGCCACTAATTTTATTAATTTGCTGGAAAAAAAACAAATTGGAACATTACAATCGTATTTATGGCAAAGTCTACCCAAATCCCATCCTCATATTCATTATTTAGCTGGATTATGTAACATAGAAGATTTTGCTATTGTCGATATAGAAACCCTTGGTCTTTCTGAACGACCAATTATTTTAATGGGACTTGCACAGATAAGAAAGGATGAAATACATACAACCCAATTTTTGTTGCGAGACATACCTGATGAACCAAGTGCCATTTGGGCTTTTGTTTCGAGTCTAAAAAAAGAATGTTCATTGATTTCATATAACGGGCGAAGTTTTGATATTCCATACGTTCAACAAAGACTAGCATATTATGGTATGGATGATCCTGTAAATCATCCCCATTTTGATTTATTACATTTCGCAAGAAGAGCTCTCAAATCTAAAATTAATAATTGTCGTTTAGAAACTGTTGAGAAATATCTAGATATTGGTAGAGGTGTTAACGTACCTGGTGCGTTAGTTCCTGATTTCTACCAGACTTATCTTAATACAGGCAATGTGGGTCCCTTAGTTGCTATAGTTGAGCATAACAAACAAGATCTAGTAACCTTAGCTACCCTTTTTTCTAGATTATACGAGGAATGGAAGATATGATCGCGAAATTTATCCGCCAGCTACAATCTGATAGTTCCTATAAAAAACAAATTGTCTTTAAAAAAATAATTCCTTCTCAAAAACCATGTTTTGGAGAATTAGATTTTCCATTACCCCCCAATATCCAAGAATATCTATTAGTAAACAAGATCCAACTATTCAGCCATCAAGCTGATGGAATAAATAAAATCCGAAAAGGAAAAAATATAGTACTTGTTACTCCCACTTCCTCAGGCAAAACTTTAACCTTCAACATTCCGGTCTTTGAATCAATCTTAAATAATAAAAACGCGACAGCTCTTTATCTCTACCCAACAAAAGCTCTCACCAACGACCAACTAAAAGTAATAAGAACTATGGAAAAACAAACAGGAATTTTAGCAAACTCAAACATTTATGATGGAGATACTCCTAAACACATTCGACCAAACATACGTAATAAATCCAAAATAATTCTTAGTAATCCTTATGGAATTCATCATTATTTACCCTGGCATTATAAATGGAAAACTTTTCTTCAAAATTTAAAATACATAATAGTTGATGAGGCACACGTTTATCGAGGTGTTTTTGGCTCAAATGTAGCAATGCTAATTCGTCGTCTGATAAGAATCTGTGAGTATTATGGTTCTAATCCAAATATAATTATGTCATCTGCTACAATAGCTAATCCAAAAGATCATGCTACAAAACTTACAGGTAAAGAATTCGAAGTAATATCTCAAGATGGATCCCCCAAAGGAAAAAAAACTTTCATTTTTTGGAATCCTCCTTATATCGATAATACAAAATCAGTGCGTAGATCTACTCATCAAGAAACTAAGGATCTTCTTGTACAAAATATTGTTGGTAAACTTCAAACCTTATGTTTTACGACATCAAGGCAGATGGCTGAATTGGTAACCCGATGGACAAAAGAAGAACTCTACCGCAAATCACCACTGCTATCAAAAACAGTTGCTGCCTATAGAGCCGGCTACCTCCCCCATGAAAGACGTGATATTGAAAATAAATTAAAAAATAAGAATTTAATAGGTGTTGTATCAACCAATGCACTCGAATTGGGAATAAATATAGGTACATTAGATTCAGTGTTATTGTCAGGGTATCCCGGCTCTATAATCTCAACGTGGCAGCAGGCAGGACGTGCTGGAAGAAACTCTCGAGAATCACTAGTTGCTTTAATAGCCTTTCCAAATCCTTTAGACCAATATTTCATGAAGCATCCAATAGACTTCTTTGAAAGAATCCATGAACAAGCGATAATAAATCTACATAATCCCTACATAACTTTAGGTCACATCATGTGTGCTTCTTGTGAACTTCCTATAACTGAGAAAGATAGCGTATATTTCCCAGAACTTCTTCTTCAAAGTTTAAAATCTCTGGAAGAACAAAACTTAGTTCGAAAAACACCTCGAGGTTTTGTATATGTTGGTTTGGCAAGACCAACTGATGTAGTGAATCTCAAGAGTATTTCACACAAAAATGTGTCTGTTTTATACAATGGGAAAATTCTCGAAACTTTATCCCTAAACAAGGCTTATGATGAGGCTTATCAAGGTGCTGTTTTGCTTCATCAAGCAGAAACTTACATTGTAGAAGAACTAAACCTTACACGATTAACCGCTAATGTTAGAAAAGAAGACGTCAATTATCATACTGCCTCTAAGAAAACAGTAGATGTCGCTATCGAAAATACCATTGAAGAAAAGGAGTTGCGAGCTACAATTGGACTTGGAGAATTAACTGTGACAGAATTTTATCATGAATATGTTATGAAAACATATGATGAAATCGTTGGTAGAAAACCTCTAGATCTTCCACCTCTGAAATTTTCAACTGTTGGTCTTTGGATTCTAATTCCAGAAAAAATCGTGGAGAACCTCAATAATGAAGGACTTGATTTAGCCGGGGGATTGCACGCTGTTGAACATGCAATGATAGCTTTATCTCCGTTATTTGCAATGTGTGATAGGCGAGATGTTGGGGGATTATCTATAGCAATACATCCAGACACTGGGTGTCCAACAATTTTTATATATGATGGTTTTGAGGGGGGAATTGGAATTTCAGAAACATTATACTCAAAAATAAATCAACTATTAATCAAAACTTTGAATTTGATTAAGAGTTGTGAATGCGTTGATGGATGTCCTTCATGTATTTTTTCTCCTAAGTGTGGGAATGAAAATGACCCGCTTGACAAAAATGCTGCTATTTTTATTCTTGATAGTTTAACTGAAAAATTATAAAGTACTGAACTCGCGAAAAATAATTAATGATTCATTTTAAGTGAGTTTAGATTTTTCATTACTAGTTGGTTTTCTGTTTTCAACCTTTTTCAGACATTTTGCTTTGATTTTAGAAAAAATATCGATATGTTTATATTAACATAAGGGAGGATTATCCATCAAAAGGTGATATAATATCAATACAAAAATCCTAGCTGTAATAACAATTGTAATCATATGCTCTGTAATCGGGGTGTATGGCGCATTAGAACTTACTAAACCACAAAATCAACATCTTATAGTGTCAACAACTACAAGCTTATATGAAACTGGATTTTTAGATGTGTTAAAAACTGAGTTTGAATCAGAATACTCATACATTAATGTGTCTTTTATTAGTCAAGGAACAGGTTTAGCTATCCAAACTGCCAAGCGAGGAGACGCTGATATGATCTTAGTTCATGATCCTGTACGAGAATTAGCTTTTCTCGAAGATGGTTATGGTGTAAACCGAAAAGTAGTTGCGTATAACTTCTTTGTTATTGTTGGGCCAGAAAGTGATCCCGCTGAAATTAGTGGCATGGCTCCTATTGAAGCATTAACTCAATTAAAAGAAGTAGGTGAAGCTGGTGCAATACAGTGGGTGTCAAGAGGAGATGATTCTGGAACTCATGCAAAGGAAAAGCGGTTATGGAGTGCCGCTGGTTTTGATGCCGCTGAACTTAGTGTGGAATCATGGTATATTGAAGCTGGAACTGGAATGACAGCAACACTAAAGTTAACTGATGAAAAAGCTATTGCTTACACTATGTGCGATATGGGTTCATACTTAAACAATTTTGCAAATGGTAATATTGGTCTTAAGGTAGCTGTGGAGGAAGGGAAAGATACTCTTAATGTTTATAGTGCCATAGCTAATAATCCTGAAAAAGAAGAATTAATAACTATAAATTTTGATGCTTCAATGAAATTTATCAAATTTCTTGTTTCTGATAATGTTCAATCGATATTTGCCGATTTTGGAACTGAAGATTTTGGTCGACCACTGTTTAATCCATATATTACAATACTTGAGGCTGAACCTGGTTCTGATATTGTCGAGTGGATTCAAGACCTGGCATACTTTGATGGAACTGAATGCCCAGTAGTTTACCAGTATAATGCTGCTGATCTATATAGCTAATTGAGTAAAAATAACTCAATTCAATTCCCTATCCTTTTTGTGATCTAATATGATTGGAACAACTATAGTGGAATCATTACAGGAAGCTTTCGGGTTAATTATTACGGGAAACCCTGAAGTTTTTTCTATAGTAGCTAGATCTTTATCCATCTCAGGTTTAGCAACACTTCTAGCCTGTATTTGGGGTATTCCACTCGCTGTGCTAATTGGTCTTTATTCTTTTCCAGGAAAAAAATTAATTAGGAGCATGTTTCAAGCTCTTTTAGGGATTCCAACTGTTGCTTTAGGTTTGATATTGTATTTGCTTTGGTCTAGAAGCGGTCCCTTGGGGTTTTTAGGGCTATTATATTCTCCATTGGGTATTGCTGTTGGACAATCTATTTTGATCACGCCAATCTTAGTTAGTTTTGCAAGCAGTAGTCTTGGGACAATAGACGCTGAAGTTAAGGATTTAGCAAAGACTCTTGGTGCAACAAAACTTCAAGCAATTTTTGCGATACTTAGAGAATCTTTTTGGGAAATATTGCTCTCGATTTCTGCTTCTTTTAATAGGGCTTTTGCCGAATTGGGTGTTGCTATGATGATTGGTGGCAATATTAGGTATGTTACGAGAATGTTGACAACCTCTATCGCTTTGGAAACTGCTAAAGGCGATATACCATTTAGTATTGCATTAGGTATTATTCTAATGATTATTGTCCTTTCGATTACTTTACTGATTAATTATTTTAGAAAGGAGTGAGTGGTATTTTGAATCTTCAAATAAAAAATATTACAAAAAAGTATGGGTCGTCTATAGCTATAAATTCAGTTTCATTGAGTTTAATATCTAGTAAAATTTTTGTTTTGGTTGGTGCTAATGGTTCGGGTAAAACTACTCTACTTCGACTTTTAGCTGGTCTGGAGAAGCCAGATAATGGTTCAATTATTTTTGATAATGTTGCTAGAAACTTGGATGAATTGCAACAAATTAGTACCTTAGTTTTTCAGAAAACAACCATGTTTAATAGGACTGTTTATTCGAATTTGGAATTTGGTCTAAGAATTAGAGGTTTTAAACGAGATGTTATTCAGAGGAGAATTATTGAAGCTCTAGAAAATGTTGGTTTGCAAGGATTTGAGAATCGAAATGCGAAGAAGCTTTCTGGAGGAGAACAACAAAGGGTTGCTTTAGCGAGAGCTTTTCTTCTGAACCCAAAAATATTGCTCTTAGATGAACCGACTTCCAATTTAGATGTCAACAGTGCGAAGATTATCGAGAAAGTGATTTTGGAGAGAAAAAGATCTGATAATCTTATTTTGTTGTCAACTCATAATCTTTTTCAAGCTAAGAGATTGGGTGATGAAATAGTTCATATCCACGATGGAAAAATTATTAGTCAAGCAAAACAAAAAGATTTTTTTTCTAAACCAAAAAACAAAATTACTGAAAAGTTCATTAAAGGAGATCTTCAATTTTAGTATTAAAAAAAATTATTGAAAGTATGTTTGCTGGTTAACGTGATATAGAATGAAAATTAAACCTGGTTTTAAAGTTTGGTTCGAAAATGAGGATTCTCATCTGTTTGGCCAGGGTACTATCCAACTTTTAAAACAAATCTTGGAAAAAGGCAACTTAGTCGATGCGACTAAAGCTATGAAAATATCTTATAGACACGCTTGGGGTTTAATTAAAGAAGCAGAAAAACGTATCGGTGAGCCTCTTGTCGTAACTCACAAAGGTGGGGAGTCTGGAGGCGGTGGAACAACACTCACTAATAAAAGTCTATTTTTAATAAGACAATATTCGAGAATAGATGAAGTTTTAAAGGAAATAATTGAAGATCAAAATATTTGGGAGGGATTATTTATGAAAATAAGTGCAAGAAACAGAATAAAAGGCGAGGTTATTTCAGTAAAGAAAGGACCTGTGGCAGCTTCAATAAAAATTAAAGTTCAAGTTCCCTGTATTGTTACTGCTTTAATTACTCGAGAGGCTGTTGAAGATCTTGATATAAAGAAAGGTGATCAAGTAGCCGCCGTTGTTAAGTCAACTGAAGTTATGATCTCTAAAGATATTTAGAATTTTTTAGTTATTCACTTCAGGTATTTTCTAACGAAAAGATTACACTATATAGGTGTGATCAATTTTTTCAAAATCTTTTATAACTTCTATAGGTGCTTTTTGTGTAGAAATATTTGTTATCGGAATGTTCTTCAATAGTATCCATGGACTTTTTTTAGCTAATTCTGTTGTAACATGTTTTTCTCCGAAACATTCTTGTGAGACTTTACATACTAACTGGCGAACTTCTTCTTCTGGAAGATGTCCAATTGCGTGTAAATACTCATGAGTTAACAAACTATATGTAAATGCGTTTACTTCTTGTTTTGATTTTATAGTTGCTTTAATTATTTCTAAGAGACGTCTGTTTAATACTATATTGTTTGTACCTACAGGATGATATGCTCCAAGATTTAGTGATAAATCATCTAAAAATAATATCATTCCACCTCTAGTTTCTCCCAAAGAGTCTTTAACAGTTGATTTGACTATTTTCCAAACTTCTCTATAGTTTCTAGCTTCATCAAGTTTTGAACAATATTCTTTATTTTTGGTTTCTTTTTCAATCATAGTGTATCTCCCATAATTATTGACTTGGTTAAAGGAAGTATTTTTATAAAATTATCTTCTTATAGTTTATATAACGGTGAATTATTTACCTAAATATGTTTCTGTGTAAAAACTATAATTTGCTTATTAATTAAATTTTTAAAGTTCCATTAACTTTTTTATGAGCCAAAATAATTTATTACCTGTAGGTTGATTTTCAGTGAGTTTTGGCTTTAAGAAAAAAATATTGCGCGTTAATTTAGAAAATCAAAAAATCATCCGAGAAGAAAATACTGAAAGTTTCTATAGAAAATATTTTGGTGGTAGGGGTTTAATTAGTTATTTTCTTCTCCGAGAACTTGAACCAAATATCGATCCTCTTTCTTCAAAAAATAAACTAATATTTGCATGTGGTCCAGTTACTGGTGCCTCTGTGAGTGGTGCTGGTCGTCATAGTGTGGGTGCAAAATCTCCCTTAACTGGGGGCTATGGAGAATCAGAAGCAGGCGGTTTTTGGGGAACTGAATTAAAGAAAGCTGGTTTTGATGCGATAATTATTGAAGGTAGAAGTGAAAAACCTGTTTATCTTTGGATATGTGATGATACTGTCGAAATAAGGAATGCCTCATCACTTTGGGGAAAGCAAATCTTGCAAACTCAAGAAATTATTCGAGATGAAACAAAATCTCAATCAATAAGAATAGCGTCCATTGGTCCTGGAGGTGAGAAACTTGTTCGTTATGCTTCAATAATCCATGATCTTAGACATGTGGCAGGTCGGTGTGGAATGGGGGCTGTGATGGGTTCAAAAAACCTTAAAGCCGTAGTTGTTAAAGGAACTGGGAAAGTAAAGGTTGCAAAACCTAAAAAGTTACAAACTCTAGCGCTGTGGATGGTTAAAAATGTTGATCGCTTAGCTCATACTTTGCATACTTATGGAACTGGGGCAGCGATGGATGTTTATGAAACTACAGGAAACTTACCTGTTAATAATTTCAGGGAGGGTATTTTTCCTAATGTGGATTCAATTTCAGCCCAAACTATTAAAAAAACTGTTAGTGTGGGTATGGAAACTTGTTATGCTTGTGCAGTTCGATGCAAAAAAATTGTAAAAGTTAGTAATGGTATTTGGAATGTGGATCCAGTTTATGGAGGTCCTGAATATGAAACTTTGGCTGCATTTGGATCAAATTGTGGTATTGATGATCTTAAAGTTATATGCAAAGCAAATGAACTTTGTCAAAGGTATTCTTTGGATACAATAAGCACAGGTGTAACCATAAGTTTTGCTATGGAATGTTTTGAAAACAATCTGTTAACTTTATCTCAAACTGATGGTATCCATCTCAACTTTGGAAACAAGAAAGCCATGCTAAAAGTAATTGAATTGATTGGACAAAGAAAAGGAATTGGCGATATTTTAGCTGAAGGGTCCAAAAGAGCTTCCAAAATACTAGGTTCAAAGACCGAAAGATTTTCTGTTCAAATTAAAGGCCAAGAAGTTCCGATGCATGACCCTCGATTGCGAAGAGGCCAAGGTTTAGGTTATGCCATATCGCCCACAGGTGCTGATCACATGCATAATATTTATGACACAATGTATTCGCAAAATATACCTCGAGATATAGAAGGTTTGGGTATTATTGAACCAGTTCCTATAGATGATTTGGGTCCAAAAAAGATTCGTCTTTTTCACTATGTTTCTATGTGGAATAGTTTGGATAACTGTCTTTGTTTATGTATGTTTACTCCTTGGAGCGTAAGACAAAAGGTGGCTATTGTTAATTATGTAACTGGTTGGAAAACTACTGCTTTTGAACTTATGAAAGTGTCTGAAAGAGCCACTAATCTTGCTAGACTCTTCAATATTCGGGAAGGGTTTGATCGTAAAGATGATGTTTTACCTCCTAGACTACTTGATCCAAAAATAAACGGTGCTTTATCCACATCATCAATTAAAATAAAAGATCTAGAACAAGCTAAAGATATTTATTATAAAATGGCAGGTTGGAATGAAAAAGGAATACCTACATCTGAAAAACTTATGGAGTTAGACATAGCTCAGTTTTTTTAGACTAACTCTGGAGATTTTTTTTACGTTCTTATATTTTCAAAATGGAGTCTATCTATTTCGTAATTTTAAAAATTAATATAATACTTATTTGTAGCCGCTTTTTAGTCTCTTACTAATAAATTTTAGCCTTGATCTGTATTTGTGTAGAACAATTGGTTTTAGGAGGAAAATATGTTCTCAAGTTTTTGTTAGGCAGTTTTTCTTAATAAAAATTTTGTTACTGGTTGTTATTTTTATTTTTTTTGATTATAGAATCTATTATGCTTTCAACTGGATAATTCTCTATTCCCTGATCTTCTCTTATTTTATTTTTATATTTTATTTCTAAAGATTTTGCGCTTGTTTCTTTTGCACTTAATTCTACACTTCTTTCCAAGATTTTAATTGTTCTTCGTAATCTGCGTTGACTTTTTGTTACCATTTTTCTTCTTCCAGAAAACAATTAGATATTATCTTTTTTATACTGAGTGCATAATTATTTAAGCCTAATCTTTGTCCCATATTAAAGTGGTTATTTTATGACACATACCCCCAAAATTTTTAATCCTGAGAAAATTCATATTTTAGAAAGTGAAAAAAGACGGCTATATCTTAATCCTGAACAAATTTTGTCTTTTTTAGATCTTCAACCGAATAATGTAGTTGCTGATCTTGGTTGTGGTAGTGGTGTATTCACTATTCCGATTTCGAAGAAAGTTAAAAAAATTTATGGAATAGATTTGGAGCCTAAAATGATACAAGTGCTTGATCAAAAAATCCTTCAAAATAAAATAAAAAATATTAATACTTTATTATCAAATGGGATAAAAATTCCTTTAGAAACTGCTTCATTGGATTTATTGATTACAGTAAATACTCTGCACGAGTTAAACGATCGAAATAAAGTTTTTAAAGAAATTTTCAGAGTTCTTAATACTACTGGGAAATTAGCAATAGTTGATTTTAAGAAAAAAAGGGAAGGATTTGGACCTCCTGGAAAAATTAGAATATCGAGTAGACAGGCAAAAAAAATGTTTGAGCAAAACTGTTTCAGGCTATTAATGAAAAAGTATCTTAGATATGACTATTTTCTACTATTTGAGAAGAATGTTTAATTTCTTTTTTTCTCGTTTTTTTGTTTATTTTTATGGGATAAATTTTTTCTATTTTAGATTTTTGTAAACATTCCATTTATTGCTTTGTTTTTCATTTATTAAAAAAACTTTTGCTTAAAAAAACGTGTCTGCTTATTATAAATAATGATTAAGTCTGGCATAAAATACAAAAAGGAAGATCTCATATTACTCTTATATGTCAAAAGTATTAGTATTTGCTATATCCTTCTTTTTGATACTTATCTTAACTATTATCTTTCCAGTTTTGCCCCCAGGTGAAGCAATATACAACTTACTTGGAATTTCGCTAACATCCTGGTCAATTATGGGCCTTTCTGGATTAAATTTGGTATTTGGTTTAATTAATGGTTTATTTTGGGGCGTTCTTATTCTTGTATTTTTTATTGTAATAAGTCATACTTCAAAAGATAACTTGCCTCCAATGCCGACTCCTAGTTATATTCCGGAACCCACTCTTCCAAAAATACGAGACTCTTCAGAAAAAAAGAATCCTCCCAAGATTATAAAAAGAAAAACGTATGTTCCTTTAGATCAAGATATCGAAACAATAGAAGGTATTGGACCAGCATATGGCAGTAAATTTAGGAATATTGAAATAAAAATTATAGAAGACCTATTGCGTGCTGGATCAACCAAAAAAAGAAGACGTGAACTATCTGTTGAATTAGGGGTTGCTCCTAAAACTATACTTAAATGGGTTTATCGTGCAGACTTTTTTAGGTTAAGAGGAATAGGTAAACAGTATTCTTCTTTGTTGGAGTCTGCTGGAGTCAATACTGTAACTGATTTATCTAGAAGAAATCCAAAAAACCTCTATTTGATTCTAAAAAAAACAAATGAAGAAAAAAATATGGTTAAAAGAATACCCCCTGTATCTCTAATTCAAGATTGGGTTGAATGCGCAAAAAATCTAAAGACAATAATATTATCTTAAAAGGCAAAACGATCTAATTACTATAGAATAGAAAGAGTTTCAAGGTAAACTTGTCTTTGATTTTTTTTCTAATAATAGATTATATTGAATCAATCGTAGTTTCAAAGTAGTAAGGGGTCTACTATAATCTATTTTTTTTAATAATTATTTTTTAAAACTAAATTTGCTAATGTTTTCTCTTTTAGTATATCAGCTGTTTCTTTGTTGGTCAATTTTTCAACAATTTTAATTGCGAAGGGAAGTGTTGTTGCAGGACCTTGACTAGTTATTATATTTCCATCTTCTACTATCCACTTCTCTTGATGGATTCCTCCACCTTTTTTTAGTTCGCTTTCCATTCCTGGGTAGATTGTGCATTTTTTACCTTTAAGGATTCCAGTTTCTGCTAAGACTGCGGGAGCAGCACATATTGCCCCAATTAATTTTTTTTTAATAAAAGCTTTTTTTATAATTTCCATGACTTTTTTGTTCTTTTTCAAATTTTTGTAACCTGGTGATCCCCCTGGAAGAATAACTGCATCATAATTTTCTAAAATAACTTCGTTAATGTTTATATCTGGAATAATTTTTATTGCGTGGGCACCTTTTACTTCTTTAGATGTTAAACCAACAATTGTAACTTTTATGTTACTTCTTCTAAGAATATCAATTATTGTTGTGGCTTCAATCTCCTCAAAACCTGGTGCGAGAAAAACTATTACTTTGGTCATTTCATATCACAAATATCCAATAAAGTTACTTCTATTTATCTTTCTTTAACTTGTATTTTTTCTATATTTGCCATTAATACAACCTTACTAATTTTAAATTTGAAAATAATTTATCTATAACTATTTTTAGCTAGGAAAAAATTATTTCACTCTTCTATGTTGCTTTTATTTTCGTTAAATCTTTTAGTGATCAATTTTAATATTGGCGAAAATTTTTTTAAGTTTTTTATTTTAAATTTTTTCATTCTTTAATGGTGTAAACACTTTTTTATCTTAGTAATCTGATAATCTTTTTTTTATAGTGATCTATTTTGGTTGTTAGAAATAATAAAAACATTAAGTTTATCCGTTTATTTTATAAGAATCAAATTAGGATGTAAGAGAAGGTTTATGTCTTGAATTTACGGAAAATCCGGCCCTATATTAAAATGCTACGTTTTGATAGTTGGCAAGGTTGGATGTTTATTTTCTTATTTGGGAGTATCTTGTTTGATATTCCTCAATTAGATCGACTTGGGTTAGTTTTGTTTTCTTTTTGTTTAGCTACAAGTGGAATTTTTATTTTAAATCAATATGTTGATTACGAAGATGACAGAAAAAATTATCTAAAAAAAGATTTACCGATTGCCTCTGGACATATTCGTCCAATAATTGGACTCGGAGTATCTTGTGGTTTTATATTGATTAGTTTAGTTGGTGCTCTACTTTCAAGTTTAAGTTTATTTATTCTCTTTTCGATTTACATATTTTTGTGGATAAATTATTCTACTCCTCCACTCTGTTTTAAACAAAGACCTCTTTTGGATATTATTATATGCGGATTTGGATCAGGAGTTTTACCCTTTCTCATGGGATTACAAATCTCTTCTCAATTATCCTTGGATTTCACGTCAGCTTGGATGATTCGTAGATACCAAGATGCTTTTTTTGTTGCAATTCCACTTTTTTTAGTCCAAAGCGCTGGTCAATTATTTCAAGTTGCAGGAGATTATGAAGCTGATATGGTAGCACAAATAGATACCTTTGCCGTAAAATATGGGAAAAAAAACTCTTTAATGCTAACTAGTATTTTCTTGTTGATAACAATAAATCTTCCTTTGCTTTACGAATTTCTTCACTTATCACTAATTCCATATCTTTCATGGTACCTGATTGTTTATCTTATTTCTATTCCATTTTTGTTCTACTTAGTTTATAAACTAAATTCACCATCGGAAAAAACATTTAAGAAATTGAGAATTATGTCAAAACGTGTCGGTGGGTTTCTCTTATTGTTAATATTTCTTTACGTTTTTTCCGTTAGATTATTGCATACTGGCCAATAAAAAAAACATTAGGATAATTTATTTCTATAATTAACTTTAGGAGGTTTCCTTTTTTTTAAGTACTTTTTATTTTATTTTTATTGGTGTTGCACGTTTTTTAGTTATATACCATATGACCCATGTTAAAATAAAAATTGGTAAAATATCTGCTCCAGGTATAAGTTCAATTATTGAAATAAAACCTACCCAGCCAAACATTAAGACACTAGCAAAAATTCCTGCTAAATCGAGAAAATCTCCGAATAATGGAAGTAATAGAATTGCTGCTATATATTCACTGACATCTAAAAGTACGCAAATGCTTAGAAATAATAATTCAATTTCTGAAAAAACAATGTATCGGGAATAGTTTTTTTGTTTAGTTCTTTTCAAATAATTATCAACTTCTTGTCTATTGTATTATGTTTTTATGAAGTTTTCTCTTATATCGCAAATTTAGTTTATTTATTTTTAACATTTTTTTTAGTTTTAAAGACTTATGTTTGTACTTGAGAATGATTTAGATCATATTTTTAAATGAGCTCTATTATCTTCATTTTATGGCTATTGTCCAAGCAGTTAATCTTTCTAAGAAATATGATAAGCTCACTGCAGTTGATGATTTAAATATCGAAATTGATGAAGGTGAAGTTTTTGGTCTTTTAGGTCCTAATGGCGCAGGTAAGACAACTATAATCAAAATGTTTGCTACTTTATTAGAACCAACTTCTGGAACTGCAAAAGTAAATGGATTTGATGTTATTAAACAACCGGCCAAAGTCCGTGAATCAATAGGAATAGTCTTTCAAGAGCCCAGTAGTGATGAACTTTTAACTGGTTATGAGAACATCAAATTATATGCAATGATGTATGGGATACCTAAAACTGAAATAAAAAAAGGAATACGTGAAGCACTTGAATTGGTTGAACTGACAAATAGAAAAGATGATTTGGTGCGAACTTATTCTGGTGGTATGCGACGTCGTCTTGAGATAGCAAGAAGTCTTATTCATAAACCAAAGATACTTTTTTTGGATGAACCAACTCTAGGGCTAGATCCTGCCGGTAGAGAGAAAATGTGGGCTTACATTAGTCGATTAGTAGATGAATTAAAGATGACTGTTCTATTAACTACTCATTACATGGAAGAAGCTGATACTCTTGCAGATCGAATAGGAATAATAGATCAAGGTAAGATTGTTGTAATAGATACTCCCAAGGCATTGAAGGCAACTTTGGGTGGTGATCTGGTAACTATTACTTCTCCAAATATACCCTTAAGTGAACTAAAAAAATTAGAATATGTAAAAAAAATCAAACAAGAAAATCATAAAATCATTTTGACAATTGAAAATGTTTCTAAGAATCTGCAGCCTCTTCTCAAATTTATTGGTAAAATAGATTCAGTAGAAGTTAGAAATACCACCTTAAATGATGTTTTCCTAAAATTTACGGGAAAAAAAATTCGTGAAGGAGGCAAAAACACTTTTTTTGATAAAATAATACAGGAGAGTACATCTAAAGCATGACATTACGTGGTATTTCTGCTATTTGGCAACGGGAAATGCTTACATTTTCCAGAGAAAAACCCCGAATCGTATCTGCAGCGATAAATCCTATATTTTGGTTATTAACTTTTGGAGCTGGATTAGGTTCTACAGTTTCAATTGAGGGTATAAATTATCAACAATTCATATTTGCCGGCATAATTGTTCAGACTATTTTATTCTCTTCTATTTTCTACGGAGCTTATCTTGTATGGGATAGACGAATAGATTTGTTGAAGGCTATACTTGTAACACCTCTTAGCAGGTCATCGATATTTTTTGGCAAAGTATTAAGTGGTGTTACTTTAGCATTGATTCAATCAGCAATAATTTTGGTTTTTGGACTTTTTATGAACATCAATTATACTTTTTTTTCTGTGTTTTTAGTTATTTTGACTATCATAGTTACGGCGACTGGTTTAACTGCTTTAGGTTTGATAATAGGTAGCTTTATGACTTCTCCCGAAGGGTTTCAGCTTATAACAACTTTTGTAATATTTCCTTTGTTCTTTCTTTCTGGCGCTTTATTTCCTTTAAATAATCTTCCTGTTTACCTTGGAATGTTAACGAGTATCAATCCTGTTACCTATATTGTGGACCTGTTAAGAGGTCTGTTGATAGGTCTGCAATATTATGGGACTATTGAAAATCTTCTTGTTATGACTGGGTTTGCTTTAGTAACATTATTTATTGGAACAAAAGCTTTTGAAAGAATGCGTTCATAATAATTTTTCAATTTTTTTTATTTTTATTAAAAAATATTGAGGTGCATATTGCTACATCTATATTCTATTGATTCTCAACTTTGTTGAGAATAATGAGGCTAAAAGATGATTGTTAGAAGAGCTGTTTAAATATGGGATCTCTGGGATTCTTGTAGAAAAGATATGTTTAGCAGTGTAAAGGGCTTCCTGACTTTTATTTCCCTTGAAAGAGGGATTATGGTTTTCATGATAACAATGGGTGCTACTTTTCTTATTACAGGGAGTTCTATTTTGCCTGAAGCAATTTTTCTTGGATTTATTGCATTTTGTATATGGAGTGGTGCTGATGCTATAAACAATGTTTATGATGTTGATTTAGATGTAAAATCAGATCCTTTTAGATCCGATTATACAAGAAATCTTGGAAACTTGGGTCGTTATATCTTTTTGTTCTTTTTTATTTTATCGATAAGTTTAGGTTTAATCACTGGAATTGTGCTAGTAACTTTTTTTATTGTTTTGGGAGTTCTTGCAGGTATTATTTATTCAATGCCTCCCTTTAGACTTAGACAAACTATAATCAAGCCAGTGGTAAACTTTTCAGTTGGTGCAGTTCCTGTTTTAATGGTTGCTGCTTTCTTCAATGTTTTTTCTATTCAAATAATGGTTCTTATGTTGCTTGTTGGGATTTCTACAGCAGTCAATAGTTTATGGGAGGACTTAGCGGATTTCAAGTCAGATTTTAGTTCTAGGGCCAGAACAATTTTAATTGTATTAGGGATCAAACGTGGAGTTTACCTTACAGTCTTACTGGGGTATTGTCTAATTCCACTTATGGTACTTGTGGGGATCTTGTTTCAGATGAACCTGCTTTATTTTGTTATTCTTGCCGCCCTCATAAGTTATTTATCTTTTCGTATAATTAAAAATCGCAAGATTCTTTTTGGGAGCTCAAGCACAGATTTAGAAGCAATGCTTAAACTAGGTGCGATGTTTGCAGCAGATTTCGTAATCGTTGCTTTGGTTTTTACAATAAATATGATGTTAAGTGGTTATCTGACTTATCAGTAATTTTTTTTAAAAAATAATAACTTTACAGCAACTGATTGTATTCTTTATTTTATAAAATCAAGACGTTTCAGTTTTTATACAATATTATTAGAGGATATTAAATGACGCTCATCTTTTTCAAAATATTAACTATCATTGTGGCTGACTCTTTAGCTAAAAATTCTGGATCTCCAAGTTTGGGTTCAACTCCTGCGAAAAGACTTACTGCTTCTATTCCTATGCGTTTTGATGCTCCAAAAACAAGGCCAGAAAATCCGTAAAAGGGTCCTTGGTATTCTGTCTCCAAGTTGTATTTTTCCTTCATTTCTTTAATTAGTTCCAAACTAGTGGCTGCACAACAAACTTTTTTTTCTTTGGATCCAAATCCTGCTGTTATGATTATTCTTTTAACCCCAAAATTTTTAAGAATTTCTGCAACTTTTTCTGCTGTTTCATATGCACCTGTAAAATTTGAGTGGTAACCATTTACTAACACTAAAGAAGGTTCTTTTGAGAAAAATTTTACTTTGGGAAGATCTATTGTTTGTTTTTCCGCTATGACACCTCCAACTCCTGGTAGAGCATAATGAGCTAGATATGCTGGTTGTGTGTGATAAACTGCTGGAAAATGGGTTGAATAAAGGTTAGTTGTTAATTTAGCTTTTGACTCTTTTATGAGTTCATCTACAACAAGTTTACCTATTGATCCCAACCCTGGAGAACCAACTATGGCTATTGGGTCCTTTAGGTTAACTTGTTTTTTGGATTCTATCCAAATCTCATTTATCATTGTAATCACAAGTGATTAAGTAACATAACTTGGTTTTTTGGTATTTTGTGCAATTTGATTTTTTATGTGACGTTCAACTTCTGTCATTTTAGCAATTATCTCGTCCATGTCTTTTGCTTGTTTGTCTAATGGATTCATGTTTACTTTCAAATCTAGAAATTTAGTAAGGACTCCAATTACTTCTTTGGCTGCTTTTGCATCAATTAGATATTGTCCTGAAGGTGTTTGGTACCCTCTTGTTTCCCCAAGTAAACAAACTGCTGGAATATTTTTTTTCTTAGCTAAACCCATAATTAATCCATTTTCGCCAACAATTACGCCTTCTTCCAAGGGTACAACTCCCATCTTCTTAAAATCTTTAAGTAATTCGGGATTAGTTGCTGTTCCATAAACTATGGGTTTTTTAATTGTTTTATCTGATGCGAATGCTGCGATAGAATAAATTTTTTTAAGACCATGTGAAACTCCCCAATCTAAGACAGCTTCAACTACTTCAAATTGTCCTTCGGGTGAAAAAGCTTGAGCATTACCTGAAAGAAAGGCGAGGTCTTTTTTATCATCCTTAAATTGAAATAACTCGTTTTTGAGTAATTCAACAATGCCCTCTTTTTTTATTAATGTATAAGGAGGAAAATATTTAGAATAAATTTCAGCTACTGGTTCAGCTTTTAGTTGTTGTACAAGATACTCGACTGATAACTTTCCAATATACGCTATTCCAGGAAGACCACTAATAAGTGTAAACTCTTTTGGTGTAAACTTTTTAAGAGTTTTAATTTCAACATTCATAGATTTCTGAATCAGACACGTTACTATTAAATAAACCGATCTCTATCACCGTTATAGATCATTATTAAAGAAAACTCGTGATCTCTAGATCTTGACTAAATGCTTGTTTTATTCAGAATTCTTTTTCTAAGACTAAAATTTTTGTTTTTAAACTAATATGATAAATTATTATTTTTTCAGGATAGGTTACTAGTATTTTTGGTTTTGATAATGCTAAAATTTAATAGTCAGCAATCAATTTGATTCGATTTCAAAGAGGATTTTGTTTTGTTTGCTGTTGGACATATGGCTATTGCCTATTTGATAGGGAAATCCTCTGGTAAACTCCTTAAAATAACTATCAATATTCCCCTAGTTTTTGTTTTATCAATAATTCCTGATATTGATCTTATTTTTGAGGTGCTCTTTAATGTTCAATTGCATCGAGGTCCATCTCATTCTTTGGTATTTGCGGTTTTGCTTTTCATACCTTTTTTTATCTTTTTCAAGAAAAAAGCAATACCTTATTTTCTTTCATTGGTTTCACATTCAATATTAGCTGATTTTTTTGTTGGGGGTCAAATTCAACTTTTGTGGCCAATATCGACTAAAGAACTAGGTGCTTCCCAGTTTATTTTTTCTTTAGTTAGGATAAATGATCCGTTAAATATTGCATTTGAATTGATATTGTTTATTGTAGCTATATTAGTAATGTTAAAAACCCGGGATATTCTCAAGTTTTTCAGATATAACTTGTCAAATCTATTATTAATTATACCAATTTTTACAGTTTTATTGCCTACTTTTACCAGTTACCCTTTACAAGTTCCAATTCTATTGGTGCTTCCACATTTGTTCTTTTTAATAATATTTATTATTTCCAAGTTTAATTGTATTCAAAAAATTTCTCGTGTGATTTGTTTCTAAAATTTTTTAATATCGATTGTTACTTTATTACTCTTTTTTTTTCGATAATACACTAAAGTTGTTCCAGCTAATAACAATATAATAGAGATAATTGAAAGAACTGCTGTGTTTTCCCACAAGAAATTCCCTGAAAGGGTTGAAACTGTATTTCTGATAACCAATTCGTCAATTATTGTATTTGCATCATGTCCCACATACAAGTAAGTGCTTCTTTTTATTGTACCCACTGGATTTTGGGTTCCTTCTGTAACCATAATATCTTTTTCTTCTCCATCAACATAAAGAAGCATTCCTGATGACTCAGTTCTTTCGAAAAGAATATTTGTCCATTTTTTTTCAGAAATTACTGGTTCTGTTGTTACAATTTCATTGAAGCCTTCTGTATCAGTAACAATATAACCTCGCAATGAACCTGTTTTTGGTGAAGAATTGTTTTCTGGTTCTAATCCATTTATTGCTAAGCCAAGTATTCTTTTAGGATAGCTAACATCTTCTCTAACAGATTGTATGACTATGTTGTTGTAAGCTACATTTTTAAATTCTTCAACATAGATCCACGCGTTGATAGAGAAATCTTTTTTCATTTCTAGACTTGGTGAAGCAGGAACAAATAGATATGCCCAACCATCAAAACTCAAGGCATTCCCGTTTTTTCCCTTAACTGAGCTTGGTGTATAGTTGATGTTATTTGAGACTGATCCTAAAATTGCATTGTTAATTTCATTTAAGTCTTCAGTCACTAGGTTTGGATATACTTTATCAAAATTCCACATGCCAACTATATTGTCTTTAATTGGTGGAGGATTTTCAATTGAAGGAACTTCTTTTTCAACTTCGATATTACAGGGTGCAGAAAGTGGATAATTATCTATTGAATTTTCAAAGATTATGTAAGGAATATCACTTATTCCTGTTTTATTTACTTCTTTTGCATTCGGGTATTCTGTTTTGTATTTACTCCAAAAATTACCTTTTTCTTGGTAATCCCAATAATTAATATTGTAACTTGAACTGATATGAACATCTTTGTTGTTATCTAAAAAATTGTTGAAATATATCCTATTGTGATTTGGTGCTGCAAAATGAGGCGGAAAATATATGCCCCATTCATTTTTTGATATTTCGTTATTCGATATTGTATTGTTGGAACCAGAAAAGTAAATCCCGCTTTCACTGTTAAATTGAATATTGTTGCCAAATACTCCAGAGTGGGATGATCCCAATCCAATACCTCTAGTGTTATTTTTAATATTATTTCTATAAATCAGGTTTGAGTAACCTTCAAGGGCTATTCCAGAGGCTGTATTTTCGGCAATGTAATTATTTGAAATTGTGTTTAAAGAACCTCCATAAAACCTTATACCTTCTTTAAAATTCTTAGTTATGTTGTTATGAGATATTATGGTTGAAGATTGGATAGCGCATAATATTCCCCAAAATGTGTTTGAAATGTTGTTGCCTGTTAGTGTACAATTGTCTCCTTGAACATTAATGCCATTTGAATGTTGTTTGGGGGTAAGATAATTTGCGCTTTTAATTGTAAAACCTCTAAGTATAACATTATCAGAGGTTAGTGTAAACACGTTTTTGTTTTCAGGATCACAATTACCTATAATTATGGTTTTTTTACTTTCTTCACCTATTACTTCTAATGGTTTGTCTATCCGAATGTTTTCATAATAAGTTCCTTTTCTAACAAAAATTATGTCATATGGATTAGCGTTTTTTACTGCTTCAGAAATTGTTGAATACTCTTCTGGAACAATAATAGTTTTATTTTGAGCCCAAACTGGATTAATATTTCTATAAAATATTGCGGTGTCAACTAAGAGAAGGATAAGTATTGTGCAGATAATTCTTTTTAAGAGAAATTACGGTTATTTTTTTCATTTGTTTCACAGCTTTATTATTTAATTCTTTTTCCTTCTAATAGCTCTCCTGAGAGAACAGCTTGTTCTGCCAAAAGAACATGATAATAACTCTTTTTTTCACTTTAATTTAGACTATTAAATTAAGTGGTTTTTAAAATACTTAGGAACAGCTTATACGCTTTTATCCATTAACCAGTCATTATTAACTGAGGTTTAGGATATGCCTATTGAATCTGATAAAAAACTATCAGGTATCACCCTTCAAGTTTACTTGTATGTAGTTAGAAAAAATAAGCCGGTTGGTCCTAGGGATGTGATGAAGGGTCTAAACCTTAGTAGTCCTAGTGTATCCTATAGACATCTTCAAAAACTGGAAGATTTAGGTTATTTGAAGAATAACAGGTATGGTGAGTATGTAACTGGCGATAAAGCCAAAGTAGATGGTTATCTATGGTTTGGTTATCAATTGATACCTAAAATGGCTCTTTATTCTTTTATTTTCATGCTTATACTTGTTGTTGAACTTCTTGTTCTAGTTGTACATTATTCTGTTGAGGATTATTCATTCAAGATTTTCTTTTTATTGTTAACATTGATCACTGGTTTTGCTATGATAGTATTTCTACTTGAAGGATTATCAAACTCAAAAAGAACCAAAAAAGGATTTATCCTCAATTAATATCCAGATTTTTAACGCTGTTTCTTATATTAATTGTTAAAATTTTTTTTATTTTATTGATATTTCCTCTAGACTTTTCACAACAAATTTTCTTTTTTCTATTGTGTTCCTGTCAAGAAAAAGAGAATTTATTCCAAGTTTATTTGGTACTTCAAAATCAAATTTGTAATCGTCCCCTATATGTAACATTTCTGAATGTGAAATTTTGCAAATTTCGCAAATATTAATGTATACTTCAGGAACGTTTTTAGTTGAATTGAAATCTGATGTAGCGGAAAAAATTTTTTCAAAATAACTTCCAATTTCTGTTTGGTTTATTTCTAAATCCACAAACTCTCTTCTAGCATTGCTTATTATGATTAATCTTTTTTTTAATTTCAATTTATTAAGTATTGGTATAACATCATCGAAAAGACTTATTTTATTTTTACATGAATAAATAAGCTCTTCAGGTGCGATATCTAGCTTGAATCTATCTAACCAGAAAGTTATATTATACCACTCTATCCTTTTGTTGCCAATTTTATTGTAGCTATTAAAAACTTCTCTTTTTGCTAAATTAATAGAAATTTTGTTTTTTGTTGCATATAATTTAGGAATCTCCTCTAACCAAACAGAGTTTGCAAAGGAGCTGTCTGTAAGAGTGCCATCTAAATCAAATGATACTACTTGAATTTCCTTCATTTTTTGTGACTCATTTCTTTTAGTGTGGTGCTTTTTTGTATAATATTGGTTTTGAAATATTGTTTGCAATACCTCTTAGAAGTATTTATGTTAGATTAGTTTTTTCAAAATACCGGAAATATAAATATTAGTTTTTATTAAAAACCTTGTAGCTCTGATCTATTTTCTGTGGAGGTGATTCTTTGACAAGTGTAGGAGAAATTTATTTGTGTCAAATTTGTGGTAATAAAGTTGAAGTTCTGCAAGATGGTCCTGGTATTCTTGTTTGTTGTGGTGAGGATATGAGTGTTGTTGAATAGTTTTCTGGATGACTCAAAATATTTGACTTATTTCAAAAAATCTCTTTTATTTTTGTTTTTTAGCTTTTTTCTTTTTACTGCTTTTTTTGTTTTTTTATCCTGTTGTTTTATGGTTGGTCTAATCATAGGAATAATGAGTACTACTATTGCAATTATCATGACTGTCAGAGCCGCAAGGTATAGATTCGAGTAATCTGCACTCCAATCAAAATTAGAAAGTAGACCAAATTGGTATAGATCATTTTGGATTATTTGATCTAATTGTGTAAGAAATATGATTGATAACGTTTCATACACTATTCCCGCTAATGGAAGCAAGATTCCTGTCCATTTTGAAAAACTTGTAGGCTTTGTATTATGATCGTAATGGGGTATTAATGATAGAATTGAAATAATGATGCTACCTGACAGAAAAGTTAGTAGTAAATCTTTGAAGAACCAGTAATTTTTTGCCCAATCGTTATCAAAAATTAATCCGTAATTGTATAGGTCAACGTGGACAAAACTGTCAATTCGTAAAATTAGTAGAAAACCAATAATGTTCAATACAATTGCGAGTAGTAATAAAAATAGGATATTTTTAAACTCGAAAACTTTTTTAATATTCATAAGTTTGGTCCATCCAAATAATTACTTTGTTTTCTTTTTAATCTGACTTTGTTTTGGTTTATATATTATTTCTTTGATTATTGGTTATATTATGAAAGGAAGAATTGCTATTAGTGCAATTACTAAGATCAAGGTTAGTGTTGTTGCAGTTGTTATTTGAGAAATTATTTTTTTGCTCCATTTGTTTCCCATTGCACTTTTTAGCGATATATTAAAAATTCTTCCTCCATCGAGAGGATAGATTGGTAATGCGTTGAATACTGCAAGGTTAACATTGACAAACCATAACCAGAATAATATATTTGCTATTAAGCTCCATTGGTCGCCTAATCCGTGAGTGTAAAATGGACTTAAAGTGTCACTAAAGGGTATTATGCCTGAGGCTAATGATGGAGGTACTAAATACATTGTAAGTTTTTCAGGAGTTACTGTTTGATAAAATGTTAATCTTTCTTCAGTCAGTAGATCACCTAAATTTACGCCCATTATTGTTCTATTCTCATATTCAGTTAATTCAATTGATGTGGAGAATAGTTCTTTCCACATTTCTCCTCTAACAACAGTTACATCTATGGTGTCTCCTGGTGTCTTATCCTCTAATATTGCGCTTAACTCTTCATAGTTACTAATTGGAATATTATTAATCGAGACAAAAACATCATCCGGCAAAATTCCTGCTAGTTCTGCAGGCATACCTTCTTGAACATTACTTATGTATACTCCATCAATTACTGGTGTTAATCCGTTTACAATAACAAGAAGTCCAATAAGACAAACTACGGCTACGACAATGTTTCCACCTACTCCTGCAGCCATAACTCTAATCGAGCTTCTTGGGTTGGCTTTTTCAATTTGTTTTTCATCTACATCCACAAAAGCTCCAATGGGGATAATTAAGAAGAATAATAAACCGCTGGACTTAACTCTAAATCCAAGACTTCTTGCTGCAACTCCATGTGCTCCTTCATGAATAGCAATTGCGCATACAATTGCGAGCCAACCGGAGAAAATTGGTAGAAACGGGTTAATTCCAGGCAATAATAAGTACGCTGCAGGTCCTAGTTCTCGAGTGATTTCACCAACTGCTGGTGTAGATAATATGGAGAATAGGCTGTTAAAAAGCATGTAAAGTCCAATTCCTGCAATGATTGGCACAAACGATACTGCAATCCAAGAGGCAACTTTTGAAAATCTAAAAGTTCCCAGTTTGTTAAAAATTCCAGTGAATATTTGAGTTCTGATAGTAAGCATAGGGAGGCTAAATTCTATTCTTTTGTTTTCTCTTTTTTCATCTTCGTTTTCTATGTCCAACCGAACTTCACCAAATCTTATTTTTGAATTTAGTTTTGAAAATTCATCTTTTTTAGGAAAGGAATACTTTTTCTTAAGAATATTTCTTTAAAATTACTGTAGCAATAAATGTTCCTATTATTAAAACTAAAACATTCACAACTTCTAGAATAGATTGCGGTGAGTCAATAAGAAGACAGTTGCAAAATATGATTGAAAAGTTTTTTAGAAGGTGTGTATTAGTTCTTTTTTACTCTGATAGGTTGTGGAGTTAGAATGAGTGAAGTTGGCAAAAGAATCCGCTTGGATCGTATAATGGACAGAAATACTCGAAGAACAGTAATTGTCCCTTTGGATCATGGTGTCTCGATTGGCCCTGTTTTAGGGCTGTTAGATATGAAAAAAATCGTTGATAAAGTTGCTGAAGGTGGTGCAAATGCGGTGTTGGAACATAAGGGAATTATTGCCTCAGGTTATAGAGGGTTTGGAAAAGATATAGGTTTGATTCTTCACTTATCAGCTGGCACCAATTTAGGTCATGATCCAAATAACAAAGTGCAGGTAGCTTATGTTGAAGAGGCAATAAGATTGGGAGCTGACGCTGTTTCTTTGCATGTTAATTTAGGTTCTGACAATGAATCTGAACAACTCTCAACGTTTGGTTCTACTGCAAAGGTTTGTCAAGAATGGGGTGTTCCTCTGTTAGCTATGATTTATCCTCGTGGACCTAGAATAAAAAATCCTTTTGATGTTGATTTAGTTAAGTATTGTGCAAGAGTTGGCGCAGAGTTGGGTGCTGATATAATTAAGACAAGTTATACTGGAGATCCAGAATCTTTTAAAGAAGTTGTTAAAAGTTGTTCAATTCCGGTAGTTATGGCTGGTGGTCCCAAAACAGATTCTGATGAAGCTTTTTGTGAAATGGTTTATGGTTCAATTTTGGCTGGTGGTGCGGGTGTTGCTGCTGGAAGAAATGTTTTTCAACATGCAGATCCAGCTAAGATGGTGAGGGTACTTTGTGGCATAATTCACGAAAACCTTGATCCTAAAACATCTCTTTCTAAATATATGATTTAGTTTTTCAATTTTTTTCTTTTTATAAACTTTTTTTATTATTAAATATTTATTACTTTCAGGATTTTGTTATTTTTTCATTTTCTTAAGAGTATTTAACATTTCAACAACATCTTTTGTGGGGTTACCTGATAGATATTTACTGAAATAACCGAAAATCTCCTTCTTTTTAGCTGAATACGGTACCATTTTGTTCGCCCATGATTTTATGAAGCTGCTCTTATCTACTTCTGTTTTTCCCATTGTTCCGTTTACTTTTTTTCGATTTCCTTCCCAACGAATATACAGAAAGTCAGCTGTATCTTCTTTTATTAATGGCAGGAAAGGATGATCTGACCATACCAGTGCAATATTATTTTCTTTAAGAATCACAAACAGGTTATCATTTAGTAATTTTTTATTTCTTACTTCTACTGCATAGCGATATTTTTTAGGTAAGTTTTTCAGAAATTTGTCGAGATTTGGTAGTTTTTCTTCAGTGAAATTGTATGGGAATTGAATTAGTAATGGTCCTAACTTTTCTTTTAATAGTGATACCCTTTTTAGGAAAACAGTTGTTTCTTCTTCTGAGTTGATAAGCATTTTGAAATGGGTTATTTTTCTTGGAAATTTTAATGAAAAGATAAAACCTGAAGATGTTTGCTCTTTCCAGTCTAGAACAGTTTTTTCGGTTGGAATCCTGTAAAATGTGTTATTAACTTCAACGGTATTAAATTTAGTTGAGTAGTACTTCAAATAGTATTTTGGTTTCAAATCTTTTGGGTAAAATATGTTTTTCCAGAATTTGTAACTCCATCCCATTGTTCCTATGTTTATGTTTTGCAGTTTAATCTCGTCCTTTAAAAAGTAACCAATTTTTTTGGTTGTCTTTTTTTAATCTGACTAAAACATATTTTCCATTCATCTTTTTCCCCTTTGGAAAGAATTCTATTAAGTCATTTTCCCACTCTTTAAGTTCATAGATTCCTTTATCCCAAATTTTTACCGTACCTGCTCCATATTGTCCTTCTGGAATAGTACCTTCAAATTTTGAGTATTCAAAGGGATGATCCTCAACTTCTACCGCTAATCTTTTTTTATTTTGGTCGATTGGGATACCTTTTGGAACCGCCCAACTTTTTAAGACTCCTTCTTTTTCTAATCTTAGATCATAATGCAATCTTCTAGAATGATGTTCTTGGACAACAAAAATAGTATCTTTCCCCTTTTTTTTTCCGCCTATTGGTTCTTTTGTTTTATTGAAATCTCGCTTTGAAAAATAAGGATCTAGATTAGGCTGTTCAATTTGTTTTATTGTGCACTCTAAAGGTTTTTTATCATTTTTTACTCCGTGAAATCTTGGCATTCTAAGTTTTCCTTCTTTTGTAATGCTCTGATAAAATACTTCACAAACAATTTTTGGTTTTAACCAATTTACTGTTTTTATTTCTTGCACTTTAAAAGGAGGATTTTTTGAAGTTATATCTCTGAATATTTTAGATAGTGCTAATAGACTATTTTGTGAAAAACCTGTACCAACCTTCCCAATGTATATCGGTTCTTTTTTTTCATTATATACTCCTAGCAGTAACGCTCCAAAAGAATCTTGTCTGGAGCCAGAACCTGTAGTATAACCAAAAACTACACAATCAACTGATTTTATTTCTTTTATTTTTAACCAATTATTACTTCTACCCCCAGTCTCGTAGGAACTGGTCTTTTTTTTAGCTATTATACCTTCTAACCCTTTTTCTGTTACTATTTTGTAGTATTCCAAACCTCTTTTCTCGATAACATCTGAGAGGAAAATGTGGTTTCCTTCTTTTACTGTTTCTTTGAGGATTTTTTTCCTCTCTATTAACGGTAGATCTGTTAAATTTTTTCCATTTTTTTCTAATATGTCAAAAATCACATATGAAACAGGTAATTTTTTACTTTGTATATTAATGTCAATTGAATTGGTGGCTTTACTTCTTTCGAGCAAAGCGTGAAAATCTGGTTTTCCTTTTTTCATTACTATTATTTCCCCATCTAAAACAACATTTTGAGTTAATTCAAGAAGTTCATTTAATTCAGGGAATTTTTTCTGCAACTCTTTTTCGTTTCTACTCAGTATTATTAATTCTTTATTCACGTATGCTATGGCTCGAAAACCGTCCCATTTTATCTCAAAAATCCAATTATCATCAGAAAAGGGGTTGGGACTTGTTTTTGCAAGCATTGGTTTGTATTGTTTGTTCATTTCTTTTGCAACTGTTTAAGAGTTTCTCGAAGAGCGACCATTAGATCTTTTACTTCTTCTTTAGGTTGAGTTTCTACTGTTATCTTTTGGCCTTTAAGTTTTTTCTTAATTATTTCCTCTACTTTTTTTCTGTAAAGATCTTCAAATTCATCAATATCAAATTCGCCTGAAAGATCATCAATTATTTTATTTGCGATTTCCAACTCTTGTTTTTCAGGTTTTTCGAGACTTTTTAGCTCTTTATACTCTTGGGGGTTCACAACATCATAGCTATAGCGCATTGTTGTTAGAACCAAAGATCCTTTGTAAGCGTGTACTAAAACAGGATATTCTTTTGTTCTAAGTGTTATTCTTCCTACAGCAGCTTTACCCTTGTTTTGTAGTGCAGCAAGAAGTAAACTGTAGGTTTCGTTGCTCTTATTTGGCATTAAGATATAGGATTTGTTATAGTAAATTGGGTCAACGGATAAGTAGTCTACAAATTTTGAAATACGGATTCTTTTATCTGATTCTGGTTTAATCGCTTCAAGTTCCTTGACATCAAAGAGTATGTACATGTTTTTGGATACTTCATATCCTTTTGCTACTTCATCCCATGGGACAACTTTCTTGTCTTTTGTGCAAATTTTTTGGTATTTTAGTGGTTGTCCATCTGGTTTGTGTAAAAATCGGAAAGAAACCCCTTTATCGTAAATCATTGGAAATAACTTTAGTGGAAGATTTACTAATCCAATAGTTAGGTTTCCAGTCCATATGGGTCTTCTAGACGGTTCTTTTTTTGTTTTTTCCGTCATTTTTTCGCCTCTAAAACTCTTGTTTATTTTTTAAAATGTTTTTCCAGGGTTCTTTATCCCTTTTTATTATACTGTTTATATTAAATTCAGCTGGCTTTATTCCTTTCTTGATTTCTGTCCATTCTAACGGGGTTGATACTAACGCTTTGGGGGTTGCTCTTAGACTATATGGACTTGATATTGTTCTTCCTAGAGCATTTTGTAGATAGTCAACAAATACTTTTCCAGGTTTTTTCGTGTCTGATAGCTCCGAAACTACTAAAGCGTTTTCTTTTGTTAATTGAAGTCCAATTTCGTGAACAAATTTTTTTGTTTGTTTAAAACTTGATGTAGGTTTGATTGGTACCATGATATGGAGTCCTTTTTTTCCTGATGTTTTCACATAGGATTTAAGTCCATTTTTATCGAGTTTTTCTTTAATTAGTAATGAAACTATTGTGGCTTCTTTAATTGAGGCTGGTGGTTCAGGATCTATATCAAAGAAGATAAAATCTGGTTTTTCTCGGTTGTTGATTGTTGATAGTGGAATATGTAATTCTATAGCTGTTAGGTTGGCTAACCATATGAGCGTGTCAAGATCATTGCATAAAATATAATTTGTATCCTGCTTAGTGGTTTTAGAGTATATTTTTACTTTTTTAACCCATCCAGGTGTACCTTTTGGTGCGTTTTTTTCATAAAAACCTTTTTTATTTATGCCATTAGGAAAACGATTTAGAACTAATGCCCTATCTAATAGTATGTTTAGAATCTTTGGGGCAACTCTAATGTAATATTCTATTACTTGTTTTTTTTGTATTTTTTTTTGTGGAAAGATGATTTTTTTTAAATTGGTGAATCTTACTTTTGTGAGTTGTTCGTCCATATGGATTTATCTACTCTCTTGTTTTTCAGGTGTTTAGTTAGTTTATTGAGGTAATACTTATTGTTTTTAGGTTATTTACTTTACATTTGAGGAAATTCTATTTTTGTTTTTAGAAAACAATATTGTTTCCTTAAAGAAAGCAATAATAGGAGATCTTTATTTTAAGTTTTATAAATTGGCGATTTCTTTGTTGGACAGAGGTGAGTACTATTGAGTAAGGCTGCTGATATGGCTAAAGTTTCAGCTAAGGGTGGTTTTCATCTTTTATGGGGATTAGTACTGTCTACAGTGATTTCTTCTATTGGAACTATAATTATTCAAATTTTGCTTAGTCCTGCGGATATAGGTTTGTACTATATTGCTTTGAATGCTCCACTTTTAATTCAATACTTCAGAGATTGGGGAGTAGGTGCTGCAATGATCAAATATTCTGCGCTGTACAATTCAGAAAAGCAAATTTTTAAAGTTAAGAGTATTATTTTTTCAGGTCTGGTTTTCCAAACCATATTGGGTTTAGCACTAAGTTTGTTTTCGTTTTCTATTTCAGGTTTTTTGGCTACTTCAATTTTGGAGCGTCCGGGTATCGAATCTTTGATTCAAGTTAGCTCTTTTGTGATTTTGGCTGGCGCTTTTACAAGTGCTTCTCAGGCTGTTTTTGTTGGTTTAGAAAAGATGGCTTACAACAGTGTAACCATGGTAGTCCAGTCGATAATTAAGACCATTTTAATGATAGGTTTAGTTGTTATAGGTTTAGGAGCTTTTGGCGCCATTCTGGGAAGTGTGTTTTCTTTAATGATTTCTGGATTAACAGGTTTGCTTCTAATATGGATAATTTACAAAAATTTTCCTAAAACTGGTGATAAGATCCAAATTATGAGTAATATTAAACTTATGTTGAAGTATGGGGTACCGTTATCAATTGGTTCAATTGTTACTGGGTTGCTTCTTCAATTCTATAATTTCGTACTTTATGCCTATGTAGCAGATGCTGTGATTGGTAATTATTCTGTTGCTTTAACTTTTTCAATTTTAATTACTTTTTTTGCTACACCTATTACAACCATGCTGTTACCTGCGTTTTCCAAGCTTAATGCAGAAAGAGACAAAGATACGCTTAGAAGTGTTTTTGGGTTTTCTGTTAAGTACGGTTCTCTTCTTGTGATTCCGGTTGCTACATTGGTAATGGCTTTGTCTAGACCTGCAGTTTTTACGCTATTTGGGGATAAGTTCGAGTTTACTCCACTTTTCTTGCTATTGTTATCGAGTGTCTATCTTTTTGTTGCTTTTGGTTCTTTGAGTGTAAATAGCTTGTTAACTGCTCAAGGGAAAACCAGGTTGGTGATGAAGCTAGGTTTGTTAACTGCTGCTATAGGTTTTCCTTTGAGTTATGTTTTGATTTCACAATTTGGCGTTGTTGGATTAATTTTGACAACTACAACAGCTGGGCTTCCAACTCTAGTTATTAGTCGGGTGTTGATATGGAGATATTACAATTTGACAGTATCTTGGGTTTTTAGTGGAAAAATTCTTTTTTCATCGATTGTGCCAGCAGTTTTAACTTACCTGGTTATTTCTTCTGTGAATTTAGCTAGTTGGTTGCAGTTAATAGTTGGTGTTTGTGTTTTTCTTCCTATTTTCTTAGTATTAGTTTTATTCACTAAGACCGTTGACAGATCTGATGTTGATAATTTGAGAGATATGACTGCGTCTTTGGGTCCTCTTCATAAGATATTTGCTTTCTTACTGACTATTGTTGAACAAATAATGGATATATTTAGGCTTTAGTTAGTTTTTCTAAAAATATTTTTTTTGAAATTTGTTGTGAACTTGATTTTTTTACCAAAAATTATTAAGCAGTTCAAAACATTTAGCTGTAAACTTATTGCAGAGATTTGTGTGTTGAGATGATATTTATTGAGTAAAGCTGGTGATATGGCTAAGGTTTCAGCTAGGGGTGGTTTTCATCTCTTATGGGGTTTGGCTGCTTCAACTGTAATTACTTCAATTGGTGTAATTGTTCTTGCTAGGCTTTTGTCTCCTAGTGATTTTGGTTTGTATACTATTGCTTTGACGATTCCAAATTTGATTCAGAACTTTAGGGATTGGGGTACTAGTTATGCAATTGTAAAGTATTCTGCTCAATATCATTCTGAAAATCAAGAATCAAAAGTGAAAGAGATTATTTTTTCTGGTCTAGTTTTTCAAACAGTTTTGGGTATTGTTTTGACTTTGGTCACTTTTTTATTATCTGATTTTTTGGCAAGCAGTCTTTTTCAACGCCCTGACCTTGGATATCTTATTCAGATTGTTTCTTTGTCGTTGTTAAGTGGTTCGTTTGTTAGTCTTGTTCAAACAAAAGCTGGAACTTCAACTAGTGCTGCTCAAGCTGCTTTTATTGGTTTAGAAAAAACAGAGTACAATAGTGTAACTTTATTGATTCTCTCTATAATTAGAACTGGTTTAATTTCTTTGTTTGTAATTATTGGTTTGGGTTCTTTTGGTGCTGTGGTTGGCTATACCCTTTCTTTGCTTTTGACTGGATCAACATCGATTCTATTGATATCAATAATATATAGCAAGTTTCCAAAAAAGCCAATTAGTGAAATGAATACTTTAGCTAACATAAAATTTATGTTACATTATGGTTTTCCTTTATCAATTGCAACTATTGTACAGGGTTTTCTTCTTCAATTTTATCTTGTTGTTTTAGCTATTTTTGCTTCAGATGCTATGATTGGTAATTTTTCTGTTGCTACCAATTTTGTTGTTTTGATTACTTTTTTTGCTACACCTATAACTATAATGTTGTTTCCGGCTTTTTCCAAGCTTAATCATGAAAAGGACAGAGAGGATTTGAAAAATGTTTTTAGGTTCTCTGTGAAATATGGTGCTTTTCTTGTTGTTCCTGTGACCTTTCTTGTTATTTGTCTTTCTCAACCAGCAGTTTTTGCTCTATTTGGAAGCCAATATAATAGTTCGCCTTTGTTTCTTTCTTTGCTTGCTATCACATATTTGTATTCGGCTTTTGGTTTTTTGAGTGTGACAAATCTTCTTAATGGTCAAGGTCAAACAAGGTTGAATTTAAAGTTAACTTTTTTGATGGCTCTGATCGGTTTTCCTTTGGGGTTTGTTTTAATTTCTCAATTTGATGTTGTTGGTTTAATTTTAACGACTCTTATAGCTGAGGTTCCTAGTTTGCTTGTTGGTCTTTATTGGATAAGAAAGAATTATGGTATAACTATTGATTTGTTTTCGAGTGTAAAAATTCTTTTTTCTTCAGCTATTAGTTCTGGTTTAACTTATGTTGTTGTTACATGCTTAGGTTTTGGTAGTTGGTTTAGTCTTATTGTTGGTGTTGCTGTTTTTGTTCCTTTGTATGTGCTAGCTTCTCTTTTGACGAAAACTGTTACTTTGGCTGATGTTAATAATTTGCGTGATATGACAAAGTCTCTCGGGTCTCTTCATAGGTTGATTGTTTTAGTGCTTGATTTTTATGAAAAGATGATGATTACTCTTAAACTTGATTAATTTTAGGTAATTGTTCTGAAAAACTTAAGTCTTTAAGATGTTCTATAGAGTACCAATTGGTTTGCGGAGTTGGAAAAAAGCTGGATTTTATGTACTTGTTTGGTTCCATTTTGATTCTAGTGTTTTGCATATGGAATGTTTACAGTATTCCAGCTCTTGGAATTGGTTTTAGGAATATGCTTCGAAAAAGAGGAAGTAAATCCAATTCTGATAAAAAATCTTCAAGGTTTCCTTTTGTTTCTATTATTGTTCCTGCGAAAAATGAAGAGAAAGTTATAGGCAGGTTGTTGAGGAGTCTTTTGAATCTTGATTATCCAAATTCTAAGTTGGAAATATTGGTGGTTGATGATAACTCAACTGATAAGACAGGTGAGATCTGCAAAGAAATTGTGGCACAAAATCCAGATCGAGTGAGAGTTTTTAGGAGAAATGAATGTTCGACTAAGGCTAGTGCTTTAAATTTTGGGTTAATGCATGCGAAAGGTGATTTAGTTGCCACTTTTGATGCTGATAGTTTGCCTGAATCTAATGCTGTTTTGAATGTTGTTAAATATTTTGATGATACTCAGGTAGCTGGAGTTCAAGGGACCATTTTTTGTTCGAATTCAAATGAAAATATGTTAACCCGATTTCTTTCATTGGAGAGAGCTATTCAGTATGAGGTTTACCAAAATGGCAAAGATTGTCTTGGCTTGTTTGTTAGCTTGAATGGTACTTGCCAGTTCATTAGAGGCTCTGTTCTCAGGGAAGTTGGAGGCTGGAACGAGACTAGTTTAGCTGAAGACATGGAATTATCATTGAGGTTAGTTGAAAGGGATTACAAAGTCCGTTATGCTTCTGATGTTAAGACTCATGAAGAAACTCCTAACCATATCAATGGAGTTGTAAAACAAAGAACCAGATGGTTTAGAGGCAATATAGAGAACATGATAAAGTTTGGACGATTGCTAAAAAAGCCTGCTAGTTGGGTGCGTTTAGATGCTGAAATCCAACTGTTTGGAACCTTAATTGCTGCTCTTTGTGTTTTGAATTATTTTATGGCTGCTTGGACTTTTTCTCTTCCTCCTGACCAATTTTTGGTCTGGATTATGCGAATAACAACGGTTGTTACTTTTTCAACTTTAGCTTTAGCGGGTTTTTCTTTAGTGATTGTTTCAAAACCGTTAAAACTTGCTAACCTTTTGTGGCTTCCATTTATCTATTTGTATTGGGGTTTACAGAGTTTTATTGCGCTTAACGCAATTTTTCTTATAATTTTTAGGCGTCCTTCAAATTGGAGTAAAACTCAACGATCTGGAGTTATAACTTCTAAGAAAGCCCAAAAGATAATACTTGCAAGCAATTGATGTTTTTATCTCGGATTAATTTTTTTTAATTTAATGAGTGATTTTTTTGTTATTTTTAATATTTACCCTTTAGTAAAAAAGTGGGGTGGTCGCGGGTGATATCTCCACTTGGTACAGGGTTCAAATCTATCCTCTATCTGAAATGGACCGGTGTGCGAACAAAAACAGGTCTTGTTGGTTGATCTAACTTAAAGTAGTTATTGAAAACCGTGTTTTGGAGATGCTTTTGTATACATATTCCTTTCAGACTTTATTTTAGATTAATCAGGATTAATTAAATGTCCATTTTAAGGTTATTTTTTCAAGCAAAATCAATTTTCGGGTTATTTTTGTGGAATAAGCTCGATTGTTATCTTGAAAAGAATCTTGTTAATTGAAACTATGTTTTATTATTGAAAAAAAAATAGGGCGAGTGAGTTGTTAATTTAAAACCCACTGCCATCGGGAATTCCGTCGCCAGAATTGGGAGCTGGTCCAATACCAGAATTATCAGGTTGAATATACTGATTACCTGATGGAATTCCGTCACCAGAATCTGGGGCTGGTCCTGGACTAACTTCAGCTGCAACAATCCCGCAAACCACGCTGGCAAAAACCAAAAGAACTAACGATATACTGACAATCTTATTCATGCTTTTTATCCCTCCATTAGATTGATGAACATAATTGTCAGCGTTACCTAAAAGGGACATTTTGAAACGCTTGTTCCAAAGTGTCCCTTAAGTTAAGGAAAAAGCATTAGCTAAAGTAGGTTTCAAAAATGTTAGTAAAAAATCTAAGAATTGGTTTTGTACTGTTATTGGCAGTTATGATCGTTGCTACTCCTACTATGTTTCTTGCACAAGGTCAAGTTCAACCAACACATCAACAAGATCTTTTAGACATGGCTGAAAAAGCTCAACAAAAAGTCGAATCTCTCTTTGAGTGGGTTGACGCTCAACAAATTGAGGACGTCGAACTTCAAGACGATATGGTGATGTACAAAGATTTATTTGTGGATGGAGAAACGTTCTTGAATGATGCTCAGGTTGCATTTGAAGCGGAAGATTTTGAAAGTGCTGTTGAAAACGCAATTGAAGCTCTAAGAGTTTTCAGAGAAGTTTTAAGATCTGTATACGCTTCTCTTGAAGAAGCAGGAATTAACAGAAAAGAAGTAGTTGATACACAAGGATTCTTGGAAGCAATAGTACGTGCAAGAGCAAGAATTGCCTATTTGCGGGTAATATTTGAAGACGATGCCGATGTAGAAGATTTGTTAGTTGAAGCTGAGGAATTTCTTGTAAAGGCAGAAGAAGTATATGAAGATGATTTATCCGAAGCTACTTATTATCTTAGAGAAGCAAATCAGCTAATATCACAAGTACATACAATCCTGAAAGAGGAAGCTGGTCGTTCTAATGAGTGGAGAATCTTTGATTACTGTGACCAAGTCAGGGAAAGAACCAGAGAGCGATTCCGTGGTGGAAGAGATCAAGGAATAAACATGGATTCTTTGTTAGAATCTTTGGGTTACCAAAACGAGAATCAATTTATGGAAGCACTTGAGAGTTTGATTCAAAAGGCTAAAAGTAACTCGGAGAACTTTAGGGAATCTTTGGAAGATTTAGATGCTATTGGTAATATGTTTCGACAAATGGATGGTTCTTTAACTGAGCAAATAAATCAACATCGTCATGGTTCTGGAGATAATGGTGCTGGTAGTTCTGGTGGACAAAACGGCGGTAGCCCTTAAAACCCTTATTTTTTCTTTTTTTTAAATTTTACTTTATTTTAAATCTATTTTATTAGTTTTCGATTTTTTCGTGTTTTATAGTCTTTTTATAAGCATCCAATGACCTGTTTTGATTAGGTCTGGATATTTTTCTTTTTTGCTATTATTACTTGATGGTATGTTCCCATTTTTGGAACGCTTGTTTCATAATGTCCCTTAAACCACACGGTGAGTATATTGTGTATGGTGATTTACGATGAGTAAACACGAGATAGAAAAAAATCATATAAAATTATTTAGTCTTTTCTTTCTAACAGGAATTTTGGTTCTGCCAACTTTAGTTTATGCTGGAATCCAACCCGGCAAGGAAAACGAATCCGCAGGAGTGGGAAACATACCAGAGATTCCAGGTCTTCCTGATAATGCAGTTCAATACAATAAAACAAATATCTCTCCTATTGCTCAAAAAGAGCAAGTGCTGGCTGGTGAACCTGTTCTTTTTGCTTATCAAAATACTACAATGCTCTTTAATTCTACTATGAATTGTGATTTGGTTATTACTGCTGAAGCTACTGCTAACCAGAAAATATTTGGGCTATCTATGGATCCAAACCAAACTATGACATTAACCATGAACTTTAGTAGTTCTCCACTTCAAAACGAATTAGCAAGGGAAAAGAACTTGAATTTTTACGCAAATATTGAACCGAACGCAACTATTCAACTATCTGCCCAACTAAAACTTTTCATAAATCAAACTGAGCTTGATCAAGAATTAAATTGGGAAGTTAATGCTTCCAAGCTAACCTGGATGTATTGGAATGGTACTCAAAATGAGTGGACACAAGTTCCAAGTACTATTGATCAGGATGGATATTTGGTGTGTGACACTGATCATTTTTCACTTTGGACAGTAGGTGAAGAAGATCTTGCTGAAAAAACTCAAGCTATTATAGATATGGCACTTATCTATGGTGCTATTGGGGTAGGAATAGCAGTTGTTTTGGCAATTGGAATAGCCGTATGTAGCAAACGTAGCTAAATCTTATTGCCCATTCTTTTTTCTCTTTTTCAGAAATACTTCATTTTAAAATAAAATCAAATTATTTGATAAGTTCTGATTATAAAAAAGGAGAGAAGTTATTGCATAAGTTTAAAAAAATTTATGCGTCTTTGTTTCTTGTGCGATCTTCATCACGGTAGTAGTCGTTGGGAACAATGCCTTCTTCTATATCCCAAGGATTATTTTCATCACCGTATTCTTCGCTGTGGTCTTCGTAGTTTTCGTCAGCTGAAACAGTATTTAATGCAACTGCACAAAACATGCTTGCGCAAACCAAGAGAACCAATGAAATACTAACTATTTTGTTCATACTCTTTTATCACTCCTTAACTTGTTGGAAAGAAACATCAAGATTATATTAAAGGGACATTGTGAAACGCTCGTTCCAAAGTGTCCCTTATGTATCAGTTCTACGTGTATTGTGTATGATGATTTAAGATGATCGTTAAAAGATTAAGGATAAAAAAATTTAGTGTTCTTCTATTGACACTTATGCTTACAATAAATATTGCTTCAATAGCCATGGCTTTTGCAGAAAATGACTCAGCAAATGAACCTCAAGGAGTTGGTAATATGCCTGAGGTTCCTGGGCTGCCCGAAAATGTTGTTCAATATAATAAAACTGATGTAGCTCCAGTTTCTCAAGCAGAAAAAGTGAAGAGTAATGAACCAGCACTCTTTGCTTACCAAAATACTACAATGCTCTTTAATTCTACTATGAATTGTGATTTGGTTATTACTGCTGAAGCTACTGCTAACCAGAAAATATTTGGGCTATCTATGGATCCAAACCAAACTATGACATTAACCATGAATTTGGGCAGCGAACCACTTCAAAGCCAACAAGATAGAGACAAAAACCTAAACTTCTACGCAAGTATCGAACCTAACGCAACAGTAGAATTAACTGCACAACTAAGACTTTACATCAATCAAACAGAACTCAATCAAGAATTGGATTGGGATGTAAGTCCTGAAAAGTTGTCTTGGATGTATTGGAATGGTACTCAAAATGAGTGGGTTAAAGTTCCCAGTTTTGTCGACCCGGATGGATATTTGGTGTGTAATACTGATCACTTTTCAGTTTGGACGGTTGGAGAAATTGCAAATACAACAGACCAAACAGAAGATGTTGCAGATATGACTTTGGTTTACGGTGGCGTTGGAGTAGTATTAGTTGCTGTTGTTGCAGTTGGGATAATAGTATTTAGCAAGCGTAAGTAAATTCAAACTCCCCATGTTTTTTATTTTACAGTTTATTAATTTCAGTTTTGCAGAATTAAGTTTCTGCTTTGAGGTAATAGTCAATGGGTAAGAAAGTAATTCCTGATACTTTACTAATCAAACTAAAAAGGCAAGGTTACTCTGATGAAACGATTAGGGAATTGTATAGGTGGTATGGTTCATCAGAGAAAAAAGGAGTTGCAAGTTTCTAAAAGTTATATTTTTTTCCAAGAAAAAGTGGGGGAATATTAGATTTTGTTTTGTTGTTTGTGTTTATTTTTTGCGAAGAATCAGCAATACTGCAACTGCAATAGCTGCAATCACTGCAATACCGGTTCCTATGACGTAAGTGTCAGTCATTGGTGCG